>KL568532.1:14670-15267 GCA_000715605.1 Streptomyces speibonae
GAGATGTGTATAAGAGACAGACCAGGCACGGCAGCTGCGCGCCGCGTCCCCGGCCAGCATCGCCAGGTCCGCCCGTACCTCGGTCCAGTGCATCGCCTCCTCGGAGACCGGCCCGTGCGCCAGACCGGCCGCCTGCTCCAGCCGCGCGGCGAGCGCGTCGGCCTCCGCGTGCCGGCCGGCCCTGACCGCGGCGGTGACGGCCGCGTGCGGGTCACCCGGCAGTGGCCCGCGCCGGGCCAGCACCAGCCCCGGGTCCCCGCCGTCCGCCGCGACCCGGGTCAGCGCCCGCTGGTGCAGCTCCTCGTCCGGCGGACGCCGCCCGCCGCGCAGTATCGTCGCGACCGCCTTCATGTACACGGGCGCCGCGACCGTCCGGCGGGACGGCGGCGGTGCGATACGGCCGTACACGGCGGTGTCCCGCCCGCAGTCCAGCGGCGCCGGGCCGCCCGGCGGCGGCGCGGACAGCGACGGCCAGGTCTCCGCGTCGGCGTGCAGGTCGAGGATCAGGGTCGTCGCGCCCGCCGGACGCAGCCGCAGCTCCTCCCGGAACCAGTGCCAGGGCAGGCCCGTGTACCGCACGGTGGACGCGGTCGTCCG
>KL568532.1:15467-16559 GCA_000715605.1 Streptomyces speibonae
GGCTGGAGCTGCCCGGTGACGTACACGGTCAGCGGTCCCGGCGCGGCGGCGGCCGCGCGCAGCCGGGTCAGCACGGCCTGCGGCTGAAGCGGGTCGGCGAGTTCGACGACGTTGGCGGTGTCCGTGCCGGACAGCACGGCGGGCGGGACCGCGGCGAGGACCGGGAGCACGGACGCCGCGTCCACCAGCCGCCCGCGGCCCACCGGCGAGGCCGCCAGCAGCAGCACGGTTCCGGGCATGGTCCCCTCCCCCTGTCGATCATCCACGCAGCACGGTAACCGCTGCTGCCGCACAGGGTGCGGTCAGTGCGGCGAACGTCCCCCTTCGTGGCCTTCGCCCACCGGCGCCCCGGTCCGCCGCACGGCGAACGCGGTGGTGTCGTCGGCCAGATGTCCCCCGGAGTGCCGCAGCGTGCCGTCCCGTACGAAGGAGACGAGCCGTGCCGGTGCGGCGAGCCCCGGATCCCTCGCCACGGCCCGCCGCACCTGGTCGACCAGCGGGTAGAAGCGCCCCTCGGCGTCCCGCGCCTCGGTCACCCCGTCGGTGACCACCAGCAGCGTCTCGTCGCTCTTCAGCGGCACCCGGCACATCCTGGGCCGCCCGGGTGCCAGGTCGCGGTAGCCGAGCGGCAGCCCCCCGGCGACCGGGAGGGCGCGTACGCCGTCGGGGCAGACGGCCAGCGGCGGTTCGTGCCCGAAGACGATGGTGTCCACGACGTCGTCCCGGTCCGCGGGGAAGCCGAGCAGCACGGCGGTGGCGAACCGGTCGCCGTCGGCCCGGCCGATGGCGGTGGTGTACTCGCGGTGCCGCCGCATCCGGGTCTCCAGACGGTCGGCCACGGCCGTCAGCTCCCGCTCGTCGTAACCCGCCTCCCGGAACGTGCCGAGCAGCACGGCCGCCGTCTCCACCGCCGTCAGCCCCTTGCCCTGCACGTCGCCGACGAAGACGCGGGTGCCGTGCGGACCCGGCTGGATGTCGTAGAAGTCGCCGCCGACCCGCGCCTCGGTGTCCGCGGTGAGGTAGATCCCCGCGTGCTCCAGGCCGCCCCAGCCGCCTGTCTCTTATACACATCTCTGAGCGGGCTGGCAAGGC
>KL568532.1:16736-17805 GCA_000715605.1 Streptomyces speibonae
GTACGGCGGATGGTGTCGGTGACGTCCCGCATGTGCAGCGCGCGGCGCTCACCGCGTACCCGCACGATGCACGCCAGGGTGGCCAGGACCCCGCCGAGGGCGACGAGGATGAAGTCGGGCAGCCCCGCCTGGAACTGGTGCGGCCAGGCGCTGTCCACGAGGGTGTAGACACCCAGCGACGCCACGGCGAACAGGGCCGTCGCCCACACCCCGCAGATCGCGGCGGCGATGCCCGGCACCAGCACGATCCAGGAGAGGATCCGGAACTCGCCCGTGGTGTTGTAGTCGGCCACGGCGATCGCGGTGAGCAGCAGCAGCGGCGGCACCCAGGCGACACTGCGGCCCCGCGCGCGCAGCATCTCCTGCCGGTGCACGACGTCCCGACGGCCGGCCAGCGGGTACCGGTCGTGCAGGCCGTGCCCTCCGCTCCCCGGACTCACGGCCCCAGCGAAACACGGGGCCGCACACCCCGCATCCGGTCCCGGGGCACGGGTCGGTGCGGCCGACTTGCCAGGGGGGCGCGGTGGGTGTGCCCTGGTAGGCGGGGGCGAGGAGAGAGGAGTGCTCTCATGGCGCATGCGGCACCCCGGGCCCGTAAAGCGATCGAGCGGGGCGGCGAACGGGGCGGCACGACGAACGTCCTCAGCCCGCGGGCGCACAGGGCGGCGCGGGTCGTGATGCCCGTCCTCCTCGGGCTGGTCTACGGCTACTGGGCGGCGGCCAACCGGCGCTACGGCGGTCCCATCACCGGCTGGAACCTCCTGTTCGGCTTCCTGACCGCGCTGGTGTTCGCCGCGGTCCTCATGGCGCTGCTCGTCCTCGCCCCGAAGCTCCGCCGGGAGCTGCACGCGGTGGTGTGGGCGGTGTTCAGCGGCGCGGCGGTGGGCTTCCTGTTCAGCCAGTCCGGCGGGAGCGTGCTGCGCTCCGCGGCGCTGTCCCTGGCGGTCGCGGCGGGCGTCTTCGCCACGATGTTCTACCGCTTCTACACCCACGAGGACGCGGAAGGTCATCGCATGACCTAGCCTGCGGGCAGTCGTGCCTCCCCCAGTGCCTCAAAGGCCTGGGAGGT
>KL568532.1:18073-19920 GCA_000715605.1 Streptomyces speibonae
CCCCCCGCTCGAGCGGAGCCGAGAGTGGGGGAGGGTGGGCGCAGGCCGCACCCCGCTGTCGCCGGGCTGCGTATCCCCGCCCCCGCCCGGCCGCAGCTCCGCCGGCTCCGCCCTCACCCGTACGCCCGCGCAGCAGTGGCGCACGGCACCCCCGCCCCCTTGCCTGGAACCGTGCGCCTCCGCGACTCCCTGTCCGCCGCCCTCGTGGCCCTCGCCTGCCTCCTCACCCCCTGCACCGCCCTCTCCGCCTGGGCCACCCTCGCCCTCGCGGACACCACCCGCTACGTCGACACGATGGCCCCCCTGGCCGCCGACCCGGCCGTACGCACCGCCGTGGCGGACACCGTGGAGGAGGAGGTCCTGCGGAAGCTGGCCCCGGAGGCCCAGGGCGCGCAGAGCTCCGTCCTCGCCCCCTTCGTCCGGGACGCCGTCCGCTCCTTCACCGGCACACCGGCGTTCCGCGCCGCCTGGGAGACGGGGAACAGGGCCGTCCACGACGCGGTCCTGCACGCCCTGCGCGACGACACGGCCGTCCGGGGCCCCGTCACCGTGGACCTCGCACCGGTCACCGCGCAGCTGCGCGAGCGCCTCGCCGCCGACCACATGCCCTACGCCCACCGCATCCCCGTCGAGCACACCGAGGTCGCGGTGGTGCCGGCCGAGGAGGTGGCCGGACTCCGGAAGGGGTACCAGGTGCTGCACGCCGCCGCCTTCTGGCTGCCGCTCGCGACCGTCGTCCTCGCCGTCACCGGGATCGCCGTCGCCGCCTGCCGGCGCCGTGCGCTCACGGCCACCGGGCTGGGTACGGCGCTCGGCGGCGCCCTGCTCGTGCTGGCGGTCGCCATCGGCCGCCGGCTCACCCTGGCCGACCTGCCCGACCACGACCACCGCCCGGCGGCGGGCGCGATCTACGACGCCCTCACCGCCACCCTGCGCACCGCCGCCTGGCTCCTGCTCGCGGTGGGTCTGACGGTGGCCCTGCTCTCCTGGCTGACGGGCCGCTACGGCACCCGCCACCGCTCCGGGTCGCCGACCGCCCCCACTGCCCCCACCGCCCCGGACGGCCCGTCCCGGCAACCGCCCGCCACGCTGCCACGTCCTTAGGGAAGTATGCGTGTCAACGCGACCGCGAGCGGAGGGCCTGGACGTTGGAGACTGCGACTGCCGGCCCGACGGTCACCGGGGACGGAGCGGGACCGCGCGGCGGGGGAGGGCGGCGGTTCGGCGCCTGGTGTGCGGCGCTGCTGTTCGCCGGGGTGAGCGTGGTCGTCGGCTGCCGCACCGCGGACACCGACGGCATCACGCCCGTGCCCCAGCTCCTCGCCTTCATGCCCTGGCTGCTCGTCCCCACCGCCGCGGGCCTGCTGTTCACCCTGCTCGCCCGCTGGTGGACCGGGGCGGTGTGGGGCGTAATCCTCCTCGGCCTGCTGGCGTGGTTCATCGAGCCGTACGGGAAGAACGTCGACCCCTCGGGCCGCCCCGTCGCCGAGCTGCGGGTGCTGACCTCCAACGTGGAGTTCGGGCGGGCCGCCGACGCGCTGATCGAGACGGTGCGCCGCGAGAAACCGGACATCGTGTTCGTCCAGGAGTGCGAGTACCGCTGTGACGCGGCCCTGAAGCGGGAGCTCGCGAAGGCCTACCCGCACCGGCAGGCCGTGGCGGGCGGCGGCTCCGAGGGCTCCGTCATCCTCAGCCGCTTCCCGCTCGAGCCCACCGACGGCGTGCGCGGCACCATGGGCATGCCGGGCGCCGTGGCCGACGTCGACGGGCACGCCGTACGGCTCCAACTCGCCCATCCCATGCCGCCGCTGCCCGACCAGGTGCGGCTGTGGCAGCGGGAGCTCGGC
>KL568532.1:20165-20448 GCA_000715605.1 Streptomyces speibonae
GATCAGGACACCCCGACGGTGCTCGCCGGCGACTTCAACGCCTCCCAGGACCACGCGGCGTTCCGCCGCATCCTCGACACCGGTCTGCGCGACGCGGCCCGGCTCGACGGCGCGGACCGCACCCCGACCTGGCCGTCACGGACGACCCCCGCATTCGGCGCCCAGATCGACCACGTCCTGGTCTCAGCGGACTTCACAGCCGAGAAGGCCCGCTTCCTCAGCCTCCCCAACACCGACCACAGGGCCCTGACAGTGACCCTGACCCTCCACGCGTAGCTGCGGG
>KL568532.1:20710-21271 GCA_000715605.1 Streptomyces speibonae
GGGGGAGGAGCCGAGAGTGGGGGAGGCACCCCGCTATCGCCGGGCTGCGCAACACCCCCCGGGCCACCCCCACGCCGGGCGGCTACCGGTTACCGCGACTTCTGCAACGCCTTCTCCGCCTTGTCCAACGCCGCGGCAAACCCGTTCGCCCACAGCTGGTTCACCCGCGACCGCTCCGCGGAGTTCGGGTACGGGTTCGTGCAGGAAGGACCGGGCCCGCCCCCGGACATCAGCTCACTGCACGGCCCGGAGTAATGGTCCGGCAGCCCGAGCACGTGCCCCGTCTCATGCGCGGTCACGCGCGTGGAGTCGTAGACCTGGTTCTGCCGGTAGTCGAGGAAGATGTACCCCCGGCCGTGACCGTCCGTCGACGCGTACGAACCGCGCGAGTCGTTGCCCTCGTAGTACGAGAAGTCCGCGCCCGACGTGCCGGCCTGGAGTCTGACGTTCGAGACCGAGCTGTTCCATATCTGCGCGCTGCGGGATATCTGCGAGGCGAACGAGGGCGCCCGGGAGGCGTTGTAGACGACGGTGACGGCCGCCGCGCTCGACGGGTCGCGG
>KL568532.1:21489-22189 GCA_000715605.1 Streptomyces speibonae
GATGTGTATAAGAGACAGCTTCAGCACGGCCTCGAAGAACGCACGGTTCGCCGCCGCTTCTCCGGACGAACCGTCGTACGCGGCGATCGAGGCGGACGCACCGTGGTCGAGGGGGGCGGGGGCCGCCGTGGCGGGGGCGGTGCCGAGGCCGAGGGCCGTGAGGCTCAGACCCGCGGCGGTGAGAACGGACATGGGCATGCGCATGCGCATCGATGACTCCTTCGGTGGGGGTGAGTCACGTGTCACCGGTGAGTGTCCGCGCCCGTACGGCGGCTGTGATGATGGCAACCGGTGATAGGACCGTGCTATCGGCGCACTTCGGCCAACCGCCGCGCCCGCCCGACTCCGCCTGAACGGACGGGATTTGTATGTCTGGTGAAACGTGAACTTCCGCCTTACCCTCCCAGGGCATGGAGCTCGAGGTCAGGCACCTCAGGGCGCTGTGCGCGATTGCCGACACCGGCAGTCTCCACCGCGCCGCACGCCAACTCGGCGTGGCCCAGCCCTCGTTGAGCACGCAGTTGCGGCGCATCGAACAGGAGCTGGGCGGTGCCCTGTTCGTACGCGCACGCACCGGCTGCCGCCCCACCCCACTGGGCCGGCTGGTGCTCAGCCGCGCCCGTCCGCTCGTCACCGAGCTGCGCTCCCTGGTCACCGAGGCCCGGGCGGCCGCGGTCGGTGGCCGGCAGCTGCGTATCGG
>KL568532.1:22414-23827 GCA_000715605.1 Streptomyces speibonae
GCTCCACCGCCAGCCGGGCGCTGGCCGGCTGGCTGCGCCGACTGCGCCGGCACTGGCAGGAACCCACCCTCCACATGGACGTCTCCCCCAACGCCCTGCTGCGCATGGTCGCCGACGGTCAGCTCGACGTCGCGTTCGTGCACGAGGTGGAGGGCTGCCCGCTGCGCGTCCCGGAGGGCCTGCGCACCCGGGTCCTCATCGAGCGCGAGCCCCAGTTCGTGTCCCTGCCGGCCGACCATCCGGCCGCCGCGCACCCGGTCGTCCACCTGTCCGACCTGGCCGGTGACCGCTGGATGATCGACCCGACGGTCGACGGCGAGTGGGACGCCGTACGCCGGATGCTGCGCGCCGCCGGAATCAGCCCGCGCGTGCTGCACGGCGACTACCACACCGCCGCGTCACTGGTCGCCACCGGCGAGGTCGTCACCGTGTGCCAGCCGACGTCGCCCTCCCGCCCCGAGACGGCCGTCCGCCGCCTGCACGGCGATCCGCTCGGCGTACGGCTGCTGCTGGCGGCCCGTACGGAGACGGAGCTGGAGGGCGTCTATCCCGACCTGGCCGACGCCTACCGGGAGGTGGCACTCCAGGCACCGGCCTACCGGGAGTGGCTGGAGGACCTGGTACCCGGCCCCTGATCGAGCCCGCCCCCCAGCCGCCCCCTCACCGGAACGGCCGGTGTCAGACCCCGATGTCCCGCCCGTCCGCGCGCCACACCGCGACCACGGCGGGCCGGACGTACGTACCGGGCCCGTCGGGCCAGGCGCTCCCCGGGTTGTCGACGGTCGCGCCGTCCACCTCGCCCGGGTGCTGCACGGCGACCAGGACCCGCCGGTCCTGGATGACCGGGCCGCAGGTCTCCGCGCCGTTCGGCACGGTGAGGAACTGCTTCAGCTCACCGCGCCGGTGACCGCGCGTGGCGACGCCGAAGAGGCCGTCGTGCGAGCCGAGGGCGCTGCCGTCGGTGGAGATCCACAGGTTGCCGTGGTCGTCGAAGGCGACGTTGTCCGGGCACGAGATCGGGCTGACGGAGTCCTTGGGGAATCCGGCGAAGTACGTCGCCGGGTCCTCCGGGTCGCCCGCGACCAGGAACAGCGACCAGGCGAAGGTGGTGCTGTCCGCCCGGTTCCGGCGCTCGGTCAGCTCCAGCACGTGGCCGTGCTTGTTGGCGTTGCGCGGGTTGGCCTCGTCGGCGGCGGGGTTGCCGTCCCTGCCCCGGTTGGAGTTGTTGGTGAGGGCGAGGTACACCTTGCCGGTGACCGGGTTGGGCTCGATGTCCTCGGGCCGGTCCATCTTGGTGGCGCCCACCTTGTCACCGGCGAGGCGCGTGAAGACGAAGACCTCCTCGGCGGTCATGCCCTCGACGTGCGAGACGGCACCGTCGGCGGTGGCGGTGGCCAGCGGGATCCACCGGCC
>KL568532.1:23991-25138 GCA_000715605.1 Streptomyces speibonae
GCGGTGGCCAGCGGGATCCACCGGCCGCCGCCGTCGAACTCGCCGTCCTCGGGCAGCCGGCCCGTCCCGTCGATCTCCATGGCGGGCGAGTCACCGGTCAGTTTGGCGACGTACAGCGTGCCCTCGTCGAGCAGCGAGAGGTTGTGCTCGCGCGCCCAGCGGCTGTTGCCGTGCCGCATCCGCTTGCTGCCGACGAACTTGTAGAAGTAGTCGAACCGCTCGTCGTCGCCGGTGTAGACGACCGGACGCCCGTCGTGCGTGAGCCGCACGGTCGCACCCTCGTGCTTGAACCGGCCGAGCGCGGTGTGCTTGCGCGGGGTGGAGTGGGGGTCGTACGGGTCGAGCTCGACGACGTAGCCGAAGCGGTGCGCCTCGTTCGGCTCCTGGGCGAGGTCGAAGCGCTTGTCGAACCGCTCCCACTTGCGCTCGGTGGCTCCGCCGCCGATGCCGTACCGCTTGTCGGTCGCGCTGCTGCCGTGGGCGAAGTACTGGTTGAAGTTCTCCTCGCCGTGCAGGGTCGTGCCCCAGGGCGTAGTGCCGCCGGCGCAGTTGTTGAGGGTGCCGAGCACCCTGGTGCCGCTCGGGTCGGCGGAGGTCTTCACCAGGTCGGACCCGGCGACGGGGCCGGTCAGCCGGAACTCGGAGGTGGCGGTGAGCCGCCGGTTGAGGTGGTGCCGGCGCACGGGCGTCAGCCTGCCGCTGCGCCGCTCCTCCTCGACGGCGACGACGGCGAGCCCGTGCGCGGCCCAGGCGATCTCCACCTGCTCGCGGGTCGGGTTCTCCGGGTCGTAGTCCCGGAACATCAGGATCTCGTCGGTGTACTCGTGGTTGGCGACGAGCAGCTGCCGGCCGCGCTCGCCACGCAGCGGCAGCAGCGCGAGGAAGTCGCAGTTGTACCCGAACTGGCCGGCCTGCGCACGGGCGCTCTGCCGCTCGGGGTCGAAGGCGGGCGCACCGCGCAGGATGGGCTCGCCCCAGCGGATGACGACGTTCTGCCGGTAGCCCTCCGGCACCGTGACGGCGTCGTCGGTGTTCGGCGCGACGGGCGTGAACCGCAGACCGCGGGCGCTCTTGCGGTGGTGATGGTGGTGGCCGTGGTGCCCGTGGCCGTGGTGACCGTGACCCTGGTCTGTCTCTTATACACATC
>KL568532.1:25388-34930 GCA_000715605.1 Streptomyces speibonae
GATGTGTATAAGAGACAGCGGCTGAGGGCACCGGCGATGACGTCGCCGACGTACTCGTTGGAGCTGGTGTTGGGCACCTCGTGGAAGCAGGCGTCACCACACCGGAAACGACAGGTCAGGGCGGACCGGCCGCCAGGATGGGAATCGGACGGAGTTCCGATCAACGGCAGCAGCTTTCGCACGTGGTTCCTCCTTGGATGCCCGTGGTGTCAGCGAGACCGTAGGAGCACATATGTGCGGTAGCCGGGCGCCCGGATGAACGGCGAGTGAACCCGCGGCAGCGTTCGGGAAGGTGCGCAGGTGACTGCGAATCGCCGTCCCGGGGGGCCGGATCGCCCCCTTGACATATACGATTCCGCAAACCCAACCCTGCCCAAGATCGCCCTTGCGGGCCGCTAACCTTACGTGTCCGTCCTGGCCAGGGATTGACGGGCATCAACTCACGCGAAGGGTTGCTCACATGGGCATTCTCACTCTCCTGCGGAACGCGTTCGGACGGTCACGCAAGGCGAGGACCGCTGAAGCGGAGGGTGCGGCACCGGCCGCCGAGGCGACGGAAACGGCCGCTCCGACGGCGCCCGAACCGGCCCCGGAACCCACCGCGAGCACACCGGCGTCCCCGACGATTCCGTCCCCCTCCCCGGAACCGGCCCCGGAGCAGACCGCGGCGTCGGTCCCGGAACCGCGCGACGAGCACGACCTCGTCAGCGCCGCATTCGACAACATCACGGTCCCCGCCCAGGGCCCCTCGGACGCCCCGGAACCCAAGACGGAGCCCGAAGCGGAGGCCAAGACGGAGCCCGCCCCCGAGCCCAAGCCGACAGCCGAGGCCGAGGCAGCCCCCGAGCCCAAGGCCGAGGCCGAAGCGCAGGCCGCCCCCCAGCCCTCCCTGGAGGCGGAGCCGAAGCCCGAGACAAAGCCGGAACCCGAACCGGAACCGGAGGCCAAGCCGGAGGCAAAGGCCGAGGCGGAGCCAGAGGCGAAGACCGAGCCGGAGCCCAAGGCCCCCGAGCCCGCCCCGGAGGCCGAGGCGGAGCCGGAGCCCTCCCCCGCCGAGGACTCTCCCGCAGCCGCCGACGGCGAGCAGGCCCCACAGGGGCCACCCGCACTCGACAACGAGAGCAGCACGGGTGGTGCGGGTGGGAACGAAACCCGGGCCGAAGCCGAAGGCGAGGCCGAACCCACCACCCCCGAGCCCGCCGCAGCGAAACCCGCCACCCCCGCCACAAAACTCCGCAACACCACCCTCACCACCGCCTACAAGGCCGCCGGCGCCACCCTCAAGAAGCACGACCTCACCGGCACCCGCGCCAAGATCTACCTCGTCCTCGACCGCTCCGCGAGCATGCGCCCGTACTACAAGGACGGCTCCGCCCAGGCCCTCGCCGAGCAGACCCTCGCCCTCGCCGCCCACGTCGACACCGAGGCCACCCTCCACGTCACGTTCTTCTCCACGGAACTCGACGGCACCGGTGAGCTGACCCTCACCGACCACGAGAACAAGATCGACGAGCTGCACGCCGGGCTCGGCCGTATGGGCCGTACCAGCTACCACGCCGCCGTCGAGGCGGTCCTCGCGCAGCACGCGAAGGAGCCGGCCGGCACCCCCGCCCTGGTGGTCTTCCAGACCGACGGCGCCCCGGACGCGAAGACACCCGCCACCCAGGCCCTGGCCGACGCGGCGAAGAACCACCCCCACGTGTTCTTCTCCTTCGTCGCCTTCGGGGAGCACGACAACAAGGCCTTCGACTACCTCCGCAAGCTGAAGACGGAGAACACCTCCTTCTTCCACGCGGGCCCCACCCCGCGCGAGCTCACGGACAAGGAGCTGTACGAGGGCGTCCTGGCCTCCTGGCGCCCGTAACCCCCGCCCGGGGCGGGCGGACGGCCGGAGTGGACGCCCGCCCCGGCCGGACGGCCCGCCCGCCCCGAAACGCGTGTGAGTCGATCTCCGCGGGCCCAGTAGGATTTCGACCATGGCGGCCACTGGATCAGAGAAGCAGGGGGCGAAGGCGTACTACGTCTCGACCCCCATCTACTACGTCAACGACGCTCCTCACCTGGGCCACGCCTATACGACCGTCGCAGGCGACGTGCTCACCCGCTGGCACCGCCAGCGCGGCGAGAAGGTGTGGTACCTCACCGGCACGGACGAGCACGGTCAGAAGATCATGCGCACGGCCGAGGCGAACGGGGTCACCCCGCAGGCCTGGGCCGACAAGCTCGTCACGGAGGCCTGGAAACCCCTGTGGGAGCACCTCGAGATCGCGAACGACGACTTCATCCGCACCACGCAGAAGCGGCACACCGACCGCGTCCAGGAGTTCGTGCAGGACCTGTACGACAAGGGCGAGATCTACAAGGGCGGCTACGAGGGCCCGTACTGCGTGGGCTGCGAGGAGTACAAACTCCCCGGTGAGCTGATCGACGGCGAGGGGGAGTACGCGGGCCAGAAGCTGTGCCCGATCCACAAGAAGCCGGTGGAGATCCTCAGCGAGGAGAACTACTTCTTCAAGCTCAGCGAGTACACCGACCGGCTGCTCGCGCACTACGAGGCCAACCCGGGCTTCATCCAGCCCGAGTCCGCGCGCAACGAGGTCGTGAACTTCGTCCGGCAGGGCCTTCAGGACCTGTCCATCTCCCGCTCGACGTTCGACTGGGGCGTGCCGGTCCCGTGGGACGACAAGCACGTGATCTACGTGTGGATCGACGCGCTGCTGAACTACGCCACGGCGGTCGGTTACAACGAGAACCCGGAGAAGTTCGAGTCGACGTTCCCGGCCGACGTGCACCTGGTCGGCAAGGACATCCTCCGCTTCCACGCGATCATCTGGCCGGCCATGCTGATGGCGCAGGGTCTCCCGCTGCCCGGGAAGATCGCCGCGAACGGCTGGCTGATGGTCGGCGGCGAGAAGATGAGCAAGTCCAACCTGACCGGCATCAAGCCGCAGGACCTGACCTCGCACTTCGGCGTGGACGCGTACCGCTGGTACTTCCTGCGGGCGATCGCCTTCGGCCAGGACGGCAGCTTCTCCTGGGAGGACTTCTCGGCCCGCTACACCAGCGAGCTGGCGAACGACTACGGCAACCTCGCCTCCCGCGTGGCGGCCATGGTCAACAAGTACTTCGGCGGCGAGCTGCCGGCCGCGACGGCCGACGGCGAGGCGGAGAAGGCGCTCCACGACGGCCTGGCGAAGGCGGTCACGGAGGCGGACCGCCGCGTCGGCGACGAGCTGGACTTCCAGGGCGGCATCCTGGCGGTGTTCGACTTCGTGAAGCAGGTCAACGGCTACATCACGGAGCAGGAGCCGTGGAAGGTCGCGAAGGACGATTCGCAGGAGGGCAGGGCCCGCCTGGCGACGATCCTCTACACGGCCGCGGAGTCGCTCCGCGCGGTGGCGGTCCTGCTCAACCCGATCATGCCGGACACCTCCCGGAAGCTCTGGGACTCCCTCGGCGCGGAGGCGGGGCTCGGCCCGCTCGCCGACCAGAAGGTCCAGGAGTCCGGCACCTGGGGTCTCCTCCCCGCCGGCTCCACGGTCACCAAGGGCGCGGTCCTCTTCCCCCGTCTCGAGGAGAAGCCGACCGCGTAGGACGCATCGCGTACGTCCAGAGGCCCGGAAACGCCGTGTTTCCGGGCCTCGGTCAGCTCCCCGACGCGTGCGCCACGAAGTCCGCCCACGCGTGGTGCGTCAGCACGAGCTGAGGACCACCTATCTGCTTGGAATCGCGGACGTGCACCACGTCGGGGGGCGTAGCAATCTCGATGCAGTCGTTGCCGTCGCCGCTGCTGCTGTAGCTGCTCTTGAACCAGACCAGTGCAGAAGCGTCGTGGCCGGTGGAGGTGCCGATCATGTCTCTCCAAGCATCTGCTCGATGAGGGCCCGCGACTCTCGGGGCGTGAGAGCCTGCGCCCGGATCATTCCATAGCGCAGTTCAAGGATCCTGAGCTGCTTCGGCTCGGACACCGGGCGGCCGCTGAACGCGCCCTCGGAGCGACCCACCGCAGTGCCGTCCGGAAACTTGAGCACCTCGATCAACCCGCCCGTGCCGAAGTGATCCTCGCAGTCAGTCGGCATCACCTGAATCGAGACGTTCCGCAACCGCCCGAGCTCCAACAGGCGTTCGAGTTGCCGCCGCCACACCATTCTGCCCCCGACCGGGCGCCGCAGCGTCACCTCTTCCTGGACAAAACTCAGCGTCGGCGCCGGTGACCGCTCGAAGATCGAACGGCGGGCCATCCGCGCGGCCACCATGCGCTCCGTTTCCTCATCCGAGTAGGCAGGAAGCCACGCTTCGAAGAGCGCCCGCATGTGCTCCTCGGTCTGCAACAAACCGTGGATGTTGTGGTTGCTGTACAGCGCCGCCTCGACCGCCTGCGCCTCCAGCTTGCCCAGCGCCCGCACACTCTTCGGATACCGGACCTTCCTCACGTCCTCCCAAGCCGCCGCGATGAGCCCACCCGCGCCCAACACCTTGTCGGCCTTGGCCAGATACTCCTGTCGGGGAATCCGCTTCCCGCCCTCGATCTTGTAGACGAGGTCGTCCCCGTACTTGACCGCCGCCGCGAAGTCGGCGACCCGCATCCCCACGGCCTCCCGCCGCAGCCTCAACTGACGCCCCACCGTGGCGAGTACGGCCATGCCCCACTCGTCCTCCGGGTCCACCTCCCACCCCGGCTCGTCCTCCTCGGCGCCGGTCCGCAGCCGTACCGCCTCGCCGTCCACCGACATGCCGCACCCCTCCGTCGTACCGCCGTGCTGTTCAACGCCCGTACTCGCCGGCCGGTTTCCGACGGTTCGGACAGCGGCCGACAAGCTCCGACAGTCACCCTACGTATCGGCACTGTCACTATTCACGGTAAGCATGTCCGGCCACGCTCGGTCACGTGAACAGCGAAAAGACCACCCACCTTCTGTCACCCGCCGACCACTTCAGCGTGCTCCTGTCACCCACACCCCGCAGTGCCCGCCTCGCCCGGTTGCTCGCCACGGACTGGACGCGCGACCGGGACCTGCCCCACCGCACCACCGAGGCCGCCGAACACCTCGTCGCCGAACTCGCCGCGAACGCGGCCACCCACGGCCGGCTCACCGGACGCGACTTCCGTCTCGCCCTCCTGACCGACGGCGCGACCCTGCGCATCGAGGTCACGGACACCCGAGGTGACGCCCTCCCGCACCGCCGCGTGCCCGCCCCTGACGAGGAGTCCGGACGCGGCCTGCTCCTCGTCGAGGCCCTCGCCGACCGCTGGGGCGTGGCCCTCGGACCGGTCCCCCGCAAGACCGTATGGGCGGAACTCGATCTGCCGCCACGCTGACCAGCGGAAACGACACCGGCACCGGAACCCCGCCGCGTGTGCTCCGGTGCCGTCGGCCGTCTTTCCCAAGGACCACGGGAGAGAAAGAAACCCTGCCAAGCCCCACCCCTCCCGCCCACGCCGCATGCTCACTCGCGTGGGTGAACATCACCAACTGGAGTGGATATGCCACAGGTTGCCTGCCCTACGCTCGGCGCAGCACGGCACAGCCCCAGACACGCAAACGGCCCCCGCCGGGAGTGACGTCCCGTTGCGAGGGCCTGACCACCAAGGAAGTTAGGGCTTCCCGATGGACATCCAAAACACTAGCGTGCCCCCGCACGCCCAGTCTCGTAACAACGGGAAAAACCACCCCTCCGGGCACCCTCGAACGAAGCGGCACCCCGGCGGCGTCACCCACGACAACACCCGCCACACCACCCGCTTCACGGTGATCGGCAACCACCTCGCCCAGCACCCGGACCTCTCCCTGCTGGCGATCGGACTGGCGTGCCACATCCAGTCCCTCCCCACCGGCACCCCCGTCGACATCAAGACCCTCGCCGCCCGCTTCCCCGAGGGCCCGGCCCGGATCGCCGCCGCCCTGCGCGAACTGGAGACCCACGGCTACCTGCGCCGCACCCGCGAACGCACCCCGACCGGCCGCATCGTCACCCGCACCGTCTCCTGCAACCAGCCCGGCCGACGCGACACCACGTCCGGAACGAACGAGAAGCCCACCCCTCCGGCCCGCCGCGCAGCCACCGCCCCGCAGCAGGAACCCCCACGCCGCCGTGCTCTCCCCGCCGTACCGAAGCCCGGCCACACGTCCCCCGACCTCCTCCGGACGGCCACCGACGTCCTCGCCGGCCTGCGCCGCGAGGACCCCCGCCTGCTGCTCTCCGCCGCCGACGCCGAACACCTCGCGCCCGGTGTCGTCGCCTGGCTGGAGCGCGACCTGACCCCCACCGCCGTGCGCAAGGCCCTGGCCGGGGACCTGCCGCTGGAGCCCCTGATCCGGCCCGCCGCCTTCCTGGCCCACCGCCTGACGGCCAAACTCCCGCCCCTCCCGCCCTACCGCGCCCCCGAGCAGCCGCCGCCCGTCCGGCATCCCCTCCGCAACTGCGCGACCTGCGACCACGGCTACCGCGGCCCCGACCCCCACCACTGCCCGGGCTGCGCCTCAGCGCGTGTCGGTTCCGGTGCCCCCGGCACCGGAACCGTCGAGCCGTCCCTCGTGGAACAGGGCCGACCGTGACAGGCCGCCCGAGGCCTGCCCAGTTTTCGGTCCGGCTCCTCCGCGCCCCCGTCCGGATACCCTGGCCGCGGCACCCTGTGGAGGACACCATGAGCACTCAGGCCGATCACGGACACGAGCTGATCCCACGTCCCGAGCAGACTCCTGACGCCCTGCGCACGGCCCTCGCGGTGGTCGATCCGGGACGCCTGGACGAGATGCAGGCCACAAAGGACGACGCCTTCGCCAAAGCCGTGGAGTGGCAGTCCCTGAGCCCTGTGCGGAGCTGGGTCCTCACCTGGGCCCGAGACATCGAGATCGCCCGGCGTCCTGCTCTGTCCTCCCGCTTCGCGCAGGCACAGAGCAGACTCGAGCACGAAAATCCCGCCATCGCCGAGGAGGCTCTGCGGGAACTGAGCGCCGTCCTGGACGAGGCCATGAAAGCAGTGCGCGATTGAGCTGGAAGTGGGAGTACGCCTTCGGTGCGGAGGAAACCGCCCGCACCGCACCCGCCGCCTTTCTCGCCAGTGTGAAGAGGAAGGCGGACGAGCTGGTCAGAGCCGCCGAAGCCGTCCACATTCATGGCCGGGCCCACGAGGGTGTCGACCCGAAGGGCGGGGACGTCATCGTCCCCGGCGGCATGTTCAGATACCAGGTCGTCGTACGCAGCGAACGTGTCTACATCGTCCAGATCACCTACTTGGGGTACTGACGGCAGCACGCCGACGCACATGGCGCTCGGAGCGCCCACCCCATCGAACGGGCTTCGGTCCGACCCTGCTTCCCTCGGCGGGAGCCCGGACAGCGCGCGGTCCTCTTCCCACGTCTCGAGGACAAGCCGACCGCGTAACGCGCTCGCTACAGCAAGGGCCCGGGAGAGGAACGGATCTTCTCCCGGGCCCTCTGTTTTGCGACGATCGCGCCAAGGCGCCCGACATCCGGCCGCCACAGCTCACGTGGGGGATTCGTTCCATGGCACTCTTCGGCAACGCGCACAGCATCGACCCGGCCCAGGCGCAGCACGATTACGCGCGTCTGCTCGGCCACGGCGAGCAGGTCCACGCGGCCTACCTGCTGATCCGCGACACCATCCTGTTCACCGACCGCCGCCTGATCATGATCGACAAGCAGGGCATCACCGGCAAGAAGACCGAGTACCACTCGATCCCGTACCGCAGCATCACGCGCTTCGCCGTGGAAACGGCCGGACACTTCGACCTGGACGCCGAGCTGAAGATCTGGCTCTCCAGCTCCCAGACCCCCATCGAGAAGACCTTCACCAAGGGCGTCGACATCTATGAGGTCCAGGCCATCCTGACCCAGTTCGTAGCCCGCTGACTCGATCGGGTGAACGCGCCACATATGCCGAACGCATAGGCCACGCGCGTACCAGGCTGACGCACATGGTCACAGCGACACACGAGGCCTCCCACCGGCTCTTCCAGGAACACCCGGAGGCCCTCGCTCCCGTCTTCGAGGCACTGGGACTGCCGCCACCCGCGAAGGCGGACGTCCACTCCGGCCAGGGAGAACTGGAGGAAGCTGATGCAGGACGTCGTCACCCACTTCCCGGGGCACGGAACGCTCTTCGAGGAAAAGTACCTGGAAGGCAAAACCGAGGGAAAGACTGAAGGAAAGGCCGAGGGAAAGGCCGAGGACATCCTGCGTGTGCTGCAGGTGCGTGGGCTTCCCGTACCGGATGACATCCGGGAGCGCATCCTCGGCTGCTCCGACCTCGACACACTCACCACCTGGTTCGACCGCTCCTTGACGGCCGCCAGGACGGAGGACCTCTTCCCCGGGGAAGAGGGGACTGCTATTCAGGGCTCCTGACAAGAGCGGCGGGCTTGACCTGGCGCCGCGATCGTCAGCGGAATCACCGCCTTCCGCCCCTTATGCGACGGCCGCCTCGGACGCCGCCCACAGCCGCGCCGCGTTCTCCGCGTTGAAGATCCGCGCATCCGGATGAAGGGGGCCGCCAGTGCCGTAGAGGGCACCGTTGGTCAGCTCGTCGGCCGGTGCCGTGGCGAGTCGCACCAGGCGTCGGGCTGACTTTTCCGGACTGATCAGGAACGGGGCGTAACGGAAGACGAAGCGGAACGCGGTGTCGCGGCCGATATCGGTCCGGACCACGCCGGGGTGCAGGCTGAGGCTCAGGATGTCGGGCCATCGCAGCGCTGCTTCCATCGCGAAGAGCACGCCGGCGGCCTTGGCGCTCTGGTAGGCGGGGATCATTTTGTAACGCTGCCTGTCGCCGTCCAACCGGTCCGGATCGATGCGCACATTGGGACCGGGGCGCACCGACGTGTTCACGATCCGGCCACCGCGCAGCCGGTCCCGCAGTAGCTTGCTGAGCAGGAAGTGGCCCAGATGGTTGGCCTGGATGGTGGCCTCGTGGCCGTCCACGGTCCGCCGGTAGGACGTGGCGATCATGCCGGCGTTGTTCGCCAACACGTCGATCTTCGGGTATGTGGACAGCAGGTGGTCAGCGAGCGCCCGTACGTCGGCCAATCGCTCGAAGTCGGCCCGGAAGTGTTCCGGTTTCACCCCGGGCCCGGCTGCCTGGACGCGATCGACAGCGGCCGCGAGGCGATGTTCGTCTCGGCCGACCAGCACGACCTGGTCACCCTGCTTGGCGCACTGTTCCGCCGCGGCCAGTCCGATACCCGAACTCGCACCAGTGATCACAATGATGCGGGGTTCCGTCATGCTGTGTCTCCCTGTACGAGTCGTCATTGCGACACGACGTGTGCCGGGCGCCGAGACCTCATCGGCTCAGGCGAACCGGACGCGGCCGCCCGAGCCCATCACGCTCGCCGTTGCCTGCTCACGCAAAGACTCCACTCGGCACCAGATCGCCCCAAGGGCGGGGCCGTACGCCACCTTCTCCGATACCTGTCCTCTCGCGCCACATCGGCCGGGTGGATCTTCCCGAACCGACCGCCGATCCGGACCTCTGTGTCACGCTCGCCGATGTCCTCCCGGGCACGACGCTCGGGCGCCGCC
>KL568532.1:35158-38994 GCA_000715605.1 Streptomyces speibonae
ATGTCCTCCCGGGCACGACGCTCGGGCGCCGCCCCTCCAGGAGGCACTCACCGAGTACACGTGGCTCCGCGAGGACCTGGCCCGCTCACCCGCCGTGGCCGACTCCGAGTGGGCCCGGAAGCCTCCGCCCGACGAGCCCTGGTGCTGACACCGTTGCACTCTGTGTCCGCTCCTGGACGCGTACACGGCCCGGCGGAGGACGGGTGAGGGCCCGGAACCGGGACAGGTTCCGGGCCCTCGTTGGCGTCGTCGTTACTTCGGCTGCGGCTTGCGTACCGTGAGGTGGAGTTCCTTCAGGCGGGACTCCTCCAGCTCGGTCGGGGCGCCCATCATCAGGTCCTGGGCGTTGCCGTTGAGCGGGAAGGCGATGGTCTCGCGGATGTTGGGCTCGTCGGCGAGGAGCATGACGATGCGGTCGACGCCGGGCGCGATGCCGCCGTGCGGCGGGGCGCCGAAGCGGAACGCGCGGAGCATGCCGGCGAACTTGTCCTCGACGGTCTCGCGGTCGTAGCCCGCGATCTCGAACGCCTTGAGCATGATCTCCGGCTCGTGGTTCCGGATCGCGCCGGAGGACAGCTCGACGCCGTTGCAGACGATGTCGTACTGCCAGCCGAGGATGTCCAGCGGGTCCTGGGTCTCCAGGGCCTCCAGGCCGCCCTGCGGCATCGAGAAGGGGTTGTGCGAGAAGTCGATCGCGCCGGTCTCCTCGTCCTTCTCGTACATCGGGAAGTCGACGATCCAGCAGAATCGGAAGACGTTCTCCTCGAAGTGGCCGGCGCGCTTGGCGGCCTCGACCCGCACCGCGCCCATGATCTTCGAGACCTCGTCGAACTCGCCCGCGCCGAAGAACACCGCGTGGCCGGGGGCGAGCGACAGCCGCTTGGTCAGCTCGGCCACGTTGTCCTCGGTGAGGAACTTCGCGATCGGGCCGGTCAGCGAGCCGTCCTCGGCCACACGGACCCAGGCCAGGCCCTTCGCGCCCAGCGAGACGGCGTAGTCCCCGAGCTGGTCGAAGAACTTCCGCGGCTGGTCCTGGACCGCCGGCACCGGCAGCGCCCGCACGTGCTTGCCGGCGAACGCCTTGAACTCCGAGCCCTCGAAGACGTCGGTGATGTCGACGAGTTCCAGCAGCGCCCGCAGGTCCGGCTTGTCGGAGCCGTACTTCAGCATCGCCTCGCGGAACGGGATGCGCGGGAACGGCGACGTCACGTGCCGGCCGTTGCCGAACTCCTCGAACAGCTCGGTCATCAGCTTCTCGACCGGCTGGAAGACGTCCTCCTGCTCGACGAAGCTCATCTCGATGTCGAGCTGGTAGAACTCGCCCGGCGAGCGGTCCGCGCGGGCGTCCTCGTCGCGGAAGCAGGGCGCGATCTGGAAGTAGCGGTCGAAGCCTGAGATCATCAGCAGCTGCTTGAACTGCTGCGGCGCCTGCGGCAGCGCGTAGAACTTGCCGGGGTGCAGCCGGGACGGGACCACGAAGTCACGGGCGCCCTCGGGAGAGGTGGCGCTCAGGATCGGCGTCGCCATCTCGTTGAAGCCCAGCGCCGTCATCTTGTGGCGGATCGCCGAGATCACCGACGTACGGAGCAGGATGTTGCGGTGCATGCGCTCGCGGCGCAGGTCCAGGAAGCGGTACTCCAGACGCCGCTCCTCGTTGACACCGTCCTCGGTGTTGATGGTGAAGGGGAGCGGGGCGGCCGCGCCGAGCACCTCGACCTCGCCGACCTCCACCTCGACCTCACCGGTCGGCAGCTCGGGGTTGATGTTCTCCGTGCCGCGGGAGACGACCTGGCCGTCGACGCGGACCACGGTCTCCTTGGAGAGCTTGTCCAGCGCCTCGTACGCCTCCGTGCCCGGTCGCGCCACGAACTGCGTGATGCCGTAGTGATCGCGCAGATCGATGAAGAGGATGCCGCCCAGGTCGCGCCGATTGTGCAGCCAGCCACTCAGCCGGACGTCGGTGCCGACGTCAGAGGCGCGGAGCTCGCCGCAGGTGTGGGACCTGTACCGATGCATCGTCGTTCATCCAGCCTTCGCGGATCGGGGTCTTTGTTTCACGTGAAACTCCCCCAAGCCTACCGGCCGGGCCGGCCCCGCTTCTCCGCCATTACCTCCCGGACGGGCACCGCCCTTCAGTGGAACTTTTCGACAGCATCTTCATAAAGTGGTGCAATGCGCACTGGTGAGCCCCTGCCCGCCGTGGGGGACGTCCTCGCCGCCCTCGACACCGGACTGTGGCACTGGGACACCGCCGCCGGGCTGGTCACGGTCGACACCGTGGCGGCGCGGCTGCTGGGGCTGCCCGCCCAGCAGGCCACCCTCACCGAAGCGCAGATCCGCTCCCGGCTGCACCCCGTGGACTGGAGCGAGATCAGAGGAGTGATCCAGCTCGCCGTCGCCGAAGGCACCCTCGCCGAGGTACGCATCCGGATCATGGACGAGCGGCAGCGGGTGGTCCGGGTCGTCCGCAGCCGCTCCAAGCCCTCCTTCGACCGCGTCCGCAAGGCCTACGTCCTGACCGGCACCCTCCAGGAGGTCACCGAGCCGATGCCGGGCACGCCCGCCGGGCGCAGGGCGGTCACCGGGGACTGGCGGCGCTCACGGGAGGCGTTCCTGCTGGACGCGGGACGCGCGCTGGCGGAGGCACGCTCGACGCAGGAGGTGCTGCGGGTCGCGGCCAACCTGTCGATGCCCGGCTTCTCACCGGACGGACTGGCCGTCTTCGGAGTCGAGGGCGACCACCTCACGATCATCGGCCACCACGGACACGAACCCGGCGCCGACAACCCCTTCACCTACATGCCGCTGGAGACGGACTACCCGGCCGCCGAGGTGGTGCGCACGGGCCGGGCGGTCTATCTCTCCTCCCCGGAGGAGTACAGGTCCCGCTACCCCCTCACGTGGCCGCTCGCCCAGCGCTTCGGCCGCCATTCCTGGGCGTTCCTGCCGCTGACCGTGGCCGGCCGCACGATGGGAGCCTGGCTGGCGGCCTTCGCCTACCCGGTCGCCTTCACCCCGGACGAGCGGTCGGTGCTGACCACGGTGGCCCGGATGCTGGCCCAGGCGCTGGCCCGCGCGGGCACCGCAGAGAGCGAGCGGGCGCTGACCGACGGCCTTCAGCGCTCGATGATGCCGAAGCTCGGCAAGGGCATCCCGGGCATGAGCGTCGCCGCCCGCTACGTCCCCACCGGCGGCGGCCTCCAGGTCGGCGGCGACTGGTACGACGTCATCCCGCTGCCCAGCGGACGGTTCGCGATGGTCATCGGCGACGTCCAGGGCCACGACGTACGGGCCGCGGGGCTGATGGGGCAGCTGCGGATAGCCCTGCGGGCGTACGCGTCCGAGGGCCACCGGCCGGACGCCGTACTCGCCCGCGCCTCCCGCTTCCTGCACGGCATCGGCGAGGCGGACCCCAGCGAACTGCGCTTCGCGACCTGCCTGTACGCCGAGGTCGACCCCGCGAGCGGGGTCCTGGAGATCGCCCGCGCCGGACATCCGGACCCGGTGATCCGCATGGCCGACGCGACGGTGCTGACCCGGCCGACGGCGGGCGGGCTGCCGCTCGGCATCGACCCGGACGCCGACTACCCCACCACGCGGATCGTCCTGGAGTCCGGCGAGACGATGATGATCTGCACGGACGGGCTGATCGAGACCGGCGGCCACGACCTGGACACCGGCTGGCAGCGGCTGCGTACCATCCTCGAGGGGCACAAGGGCAACCAGGAGGAACTGGCCGACGCCCTGGTCCAGGCGGTGCACGGCCCCTCCTCGCACCACACCACGGGACCGCTGGCCGACCGGCGCGAGGACGACATCGCCGTGCTGCTGCTGTC
>KL568532.1:39281-43394 GCA_000715605.1 Streptomyces speibonae
CCGCACGATGCTGACCGTGGCCCAGGCCGAGCCCGAGCGGGTCGCCGTGGCCCGGCAACAGCTGCGCGAGCTGCTGCACGACTGGCCCTCGGCGGACCAGGTGGACTCGGCGGTGCTGCTGCTGTCGGAGATGCTCACCAACGTCCTCGTGCACACCGACACCGACGCCCTGCTGCTCGCCGAGGTCACCGACGGGGGAGACGGCCGCCGGATACGCGTCGAGGTCACCGACGTCGGCGACGACCTGCCGCATCTGCGCCGGCCGGGGGAGCTGGCGTCGTCCGGCCGGGGCCTGGTCCTGGTGGAACTCCTCGCGCACACCTGGGGCGTCGACCCGCGCGGCGAGGGCAAGTGCATCTGGTTCGAGCTGTACGAGAAGGACGGCGCGGGGCACCGCTGAGATGCGCGGGACGTTCCCGTGCTGTCCGCGCACCCCCGGTCGCCGGCGGCCGGGGGTGCTGCCGGTGCGGTGCGGCGCTCAGGCGCCGTCGCCGCCGGCCGTCGGGCCTTCGTCGGTCATGCCGTGCACGGCCGGGATCGTGCCGAGGCGGCCCTTCTGGAAGTCCTCGAAGGCCTGCATCAGCTCGTCCTTGGTGTTCATGACGAACGGGCCGTAGTGGGCCATGGGCTCCCGGATGGGCCGGCCGCCGAGCAGGACGACCTCGAGGTCCGGCGTGTGGGAGTCCTGCTTCTCGTCCGCGCGCACGGTCAGGGAGCCGCCCGCTCCAAAGACCGCCGTCTGGCCGAGGTGGACCGGGCGGCGCTCGGCACCGGCCGAGCCCCTGCCCGCCAGCACGTACGCCAGCCCGTTGAAGTCCTCCCGCCAGGGCAGGGTGACCTCGGCGCCCGGGGCGAGCGTCGCGTGGATCATCGTGATCGGCGTGTGCGTGATGCCGGGGCCCTCGTGGCCGTCCAGCTCACCGGCGATGACCCGCAGCAGCGCGCCGCCGTCGGGGGAGGTGAGCAGCTGGACACTGCCGCTGCGGATGTCCTGGTAGCGCGGCGCCATCATCTTGTCCCGGGCGGGGAGGTTCACCCACAGCTGGAGGCCGTGGAAGAGCCCGCCGGAGACGACCAGGTGCTCCGGCGGCGCCTCGATGTGCAGCAGGCCGGCACCGGCCGTCATCCACTGGGTATCGCCGTTGGTGATGGTGCCGCCACCCCCGTTGGAGTCCTGGTGGTCGAAGATCCCGTCGATGATGTAGGTGACGGTCTCGAAGCCGCGGTGGGGGTGCCAGGGGGTGCCTTTCGGCTCCCCGGGCGCATACTCCACCTCACCCATCTGGTCCATCATGATGAACGGGTCGAGGTGGCGGTAGTTGATCCCCGCGAACGCCCGGCGCACCGGAAAGCCCTCACCCTCGAACCCGCTCGGCGCGGTCGTGACGGCGAGCACGGGACGGGCCACGGCGTCGGCGCCCACCGTCACTCGGGGCAGCGTCAACGGGTTCTCGACGGTCACTGCAGGCATGTCGGTACCTCCTCGGGTACGCCCAGTTTAGTTGAGCGTTGAACTTTCCGCCACCCGGAACAGCGAAAGCCCGGAGGGCATTCCCTCCGGGCTCGGTTCGGGCGCAGACCGGTCCTCGCCGTCTGCGCGGCAAGGGCATCAGCCGTACATCCGGCGCATGGCGAACTCGACCATCTGCTCCACTGCCTTGGCGTCGAACACCATCCGGTGCTCGCCCTCCATGTCGAGCACGAAGCCGTAGCCGGTCGGCAGCAGGTCGATCACCTCGGCGCCGGTGATCACGAAGTACTTGGACTCCTTGCCCGCGTACCGCCGCAGCTCCTTGAGCGAGGTGAACATCGGGATCACCGGCTGCTGGGTGTTGTGCAGGGCGAGGAATCCGGGGTTGTCACCGCGCGGGCAGTAGACCTTGGACGTGGCGAAGATCTGCTGGAAGTCCTCGGCCGCCATCTGGCCCGAGGTGAACGCGCGCACGGCGTCGGCGAGCGAGGGTGCGGACGGCTCGGGATAGGCCGGCGCCTGCTGTCCGTACCCGCCCGGCATCTGCTGCTGCGGCGGCACGTAACCCTGCTGTGTCCCCGCGCTCTGGTCGTAGCCGTACATGCCGCACAGACTACTGACCCGCCGGGAGGGCTGGGTCACAGATGTCCGGATCGGGGTTGCTTCTTATTACCGACGGGTAGCATCATCGTAGCTACTTGTTGGTACGTGAACTAGGTGCGAGGAGTCAGTGCCTCGCCGATCTCTCTCTAACGGAGCCGTCGCCATGGGGCACTACAAGTCGAATCTCCGCGACATCGAGTTCAACCTCTTCGAAGTACTCGGGCGCGACAAGCTGTACGGCACGGGCCCGTTCGAGGAGATGGACGCCGAGACCGCGAAGAGCATCCTCGACGAGCTGACCCGGCTCGCGGAGAACGAACTGGCGGAGTCCTTCGCCGACGCCGACCGCAACCCGCCGGTCTTCGACCCCGAGACGGGCACGGCGCCGGTCCCGCCGTCCTTCAAGAAGAGCTTCCAGGCCTTCATGGACTCCGAGTACTGGCGTCTCGGACTGCCCGAGGCCATCGGCGGCACCACCGCCCCGCCCTCGCTGATCTGGGCGTACGCGGAGCTGATCCTGGGCGCCAACCCGGCCGTGTGGATGTACTCCTCCGGGCCGGCCTTCGCCGGGATCCTCTACGACGAGGGCAACGAGGCGCAGAAGAAGATCGCGCGGATCGCCGTCGAGAAGCAGTGGGGCTCGACCATGGTCCTCACCGAGCCGGACGCCGGCTCGGACGTGGGCGCCGGCCGCACCAAGGCCGTGCAGCAGGAGGACGGCTCCTGGCACATCGAGGGCGTGAAGCGGTTCATCACCTCCGGTGAGCACGACATGTCGGAGAACATCCTCCACTACGTGCTGGCCCGCCCCGAGGGCGCGGGACCGGGCACCAAGGGCCTGTCCCTCTTCCTCGTCCCGAAGTACCTCTTCGACGCCGAGACCGGCGAGCTCGGCGAGCGCAACGGCGTCTACGCCACCAACGTCGAGCACAAGATGGGCCTGAAGGCCTCCAACACGTGCGAGATGACCTTCGGCGACAAGCACCCCGCCAAGGGCTGGCTGATCGGCGACAGGCACGACGGCATCCGCCAGATGTTCCGCATCATCGAGTTCGCCCGCATGATGGTCGGCACGAAGGCGATCTCCACGCTGTCCACGGGCTACCTGAACGCGCTGGAGTACGCCAAGGAGCGCGTCCAGGGCCCGGACCTGGCCAACTTCATGGACAAGTCCGCGCCCAAGGTCACCATCACCCACCACCCCGACGTGCGCCGCTCGCTGATGACGCAGAAGGCGTACGCGGAGGGCATGCGCGCCCTCGTCCTCTACACCGCGTCCGTCCAGGACTCCATCGCGGTGAAGGAGGCGGCGGGCGAGGACGCCTCGGCCGAGCACGCGCTCAACGACCTGCTGCTGCCCATCGTGAAGGGCTACGGCTCCGAGAAGGGCTACGAGCAGCTCGCCCAGTCGCTGCAGACCTTCGGCGGCTCCGGCTTCCTCCAGGAGTACCCGATCGAGCAGTACATCCGGGACTCCAAGATCGACACCCTGTACGAGGGCACCACCGCGATCCAGGGCCAGGACTTCTTCTTCCGGAAGATCGTCCGCAACCAGGGCGCGGCCCTCAACTCGCTCGCCGAGGACATCAAGAAGTTCCTGGCGCTCGGCGAGGGCGGCGAGGAGCTGGCGGACGCCCGCGAGCACCTGGCCAAGGCGGCGGTCGAGCTGGAGGCCATCGTCGGCCTGATGCTCACCGACCTGGCGGCCACCGAGCAGGACGTCAAGAACATCTACAAGGTGGGCCTGAACACCACCCGCCTGCTGATGGCCTCCGGCGACGTGATCGTCGGCTACCTGCTCCTCAAGGGCGCCGCGGTCGCCGCCGACAAGCTGGCCACGGCCCCCGCCAAGGACCAGGCCTTCTACACCGGCAAGATCGCCGCGGCCCGCTTCTTCGCGGCCAACGTCCTCCCGGGCGTCACCCTGGCCCGCAAGATCGCCGAGGGCGTCGACCTGGACCTGATGACCCTGGACGAGTCGGCGTTCTGACCCCGTCCTGTGTGACGGCCTCCTGTGTGACGGCGTCCTGTGTGACGGC
>KL568532.1:43590-47335 GCA_000715605.1 Streptomyces speibonae
CGTCCTGTGTGACGGCTTCCTGTGTGACGGCGTCCTGTGTGACGGCGTCCTGTGTGACGGCGTCCTGTGACGGCCCGCTCCCCGCACCGGGGGCGGGCCGTCCGTACGAGCGGGCCGTCCGTATGATCGGCGCGCACCAGGGACGCGACCAAGGGGTGGGGCAGTGGTGAACAAGGCCGGCGGACGCCGGGCCCGCGCGATGGCGGGCTGCTCCCTGACGGTGCTGCTGCTGGCCGGGTGCGGCGGGCAGGCGGAACGCGGGTCCGACGGCCCCGGGACGTCCGCGTCGCCGAGCGTTTCCGCGGGCAGCACCCAGGGCCGGGGACGGCCCGTCGACGTGCTGGAGACACGGCACATCCTCGAGGTACTGCCGGACGCGCGGGCCCTGCCCGGCTGGAAGGCCGTGGGCCCTCCCACGGACGACGGCGCGCAGTGGTGCACCGCCGTCATCGGGGCGGAGGCCTGCGCGAGAGTGGCGGCTCAGGGCTCGGCAACCTATGTCGAGGCGAAGACCGCCAGCCTCACGCTCGCCGCGTTCTCGAGCCGGACGGCCGAGGAGGCGGAAACCGTCTTCGCCGCCCTGCGCGTCACGGGACCCCGGTCCCAGGCCCTCGGCCCGCTCGGTGACCAGCGCACCTATGCCCGCACCGCCAAGGGTGACGAGGTGAGCGCGCAAACGGTGGTGCGAGTGGGCACCACCGTGCTGTGGACCGCCATCATGGGCCGGTCCGACGCCGTGGACGACACGCTCGTCCGGCAGGTGACGCGGTTGCTCGTCGACCGCACCCGGCAGGCCCGCGAGGGCCGCTCCCCCACCGCCCGGCTGGACCGCGAAGCCTCCCCGGCCCCTCGTTAAGGTGAACCCCATGAGCGAACCCCCCCGCTTCGATCGCGGTCACACCGACGACCTCATGTCCTTCCTGGCGGCCAGTCCCACGCCGTACCACGCCGTGGCGAACGCCGCCGAGCGGCTGGAGAAGGCGGGCTTCCGGCAGGTCGCGGAGACGGACGCCTGGGACGGGGCGTCGGGCGGCAAGTACGTGCTGCGCGGCGGCGCGATCATCGCCTGGTACGTCCCCGAGGGCGCGAGCGCGCACACGCCCTTCCGGATCGTCGGCGCCCACACCGACTCCCCCAACCTGCGGGTGAAGCCCCGCCCGGACAGCGGTGCGCACGGCTGGCGCCAGGTGGCCGTGGAGATCTACGGCGGTCCGCTGCTCAACTCCTGGCTCGACCGCGACCTGGGCCTGGCCGGCCGGCTGTCGCTGCGCGACGGCTCCACCCGGCTGGTCAACGTCGACCGCCCCCTGCTGCGCGTCCCCCAGCTCGCCATCCACCTGGACCGCTCGGTCAACGCCGACGGCCTCAAGCTCGACAAGCAGCGGCACATGCAGCCGGTCTGGGGCATGGGCGGCGACGTCCGCGACGGCGAGCTCATCGCCTTCCTGGAGGAGGCCGCCGGCCTCCCCTCCGGCGAGGTCACCGGCTGGGACCTGATGGTCCACTCCGTGGAACCGCCCGCCTACCTGGGCCGCGACCGCGAGCTCGTGGCGGGGCCGCGCATGGACAACCTGCTGTCCGTGCACGCCGGTACGGCGGCGCTGGCCGCCGCGGCCCGGGGCGCCGGCCCGTCCCACATCCCCGTCCTCGCCGCCTTCGACCACGAGGAGAACGGCTCCCAGTCCGACACCGGCGCCGACGGACCGCTGCTCGGCGGCGTCCTGGAGCGCTCGGTGTTCGCGCGCGGCGGCTCCTACGAGGACCGGGCGCGCGCCTTCGCCGGCTCCGTCTGCCTGTCCTCCGACACCGGTCACGCCGTCCACCCCAACTACGCCGAGCGGCACGACCCCACCCACCACCCGCGCGTCGACGGCGGCCCCATCCTCAAGGTCAACGTCAACAACCGCTACGCCACCGACGGTTCGGGCCGCGCCGTGTTCGCGGCGGCCTGCGAGAAGGCGGACGTCCCCTTCCAGTCCTTCGTCTCCAACAACGCGATGCCGTGCGGCACCACCATCGGCCCGATCACCGCGGCCCGGCACGGCATCCGGACCGTCGACATCGGCGTGGCCATCCTGTCGATGCACAGCGCACGCGAACTGTGCGGGGCCAACGACCCGTTCCTGCTGGCGAACGCACTCGTCGCGTTTCTTGAGGGCTAGTCAGCCGTCATGCGCCGCGCGGCGCATGACGGCCGCCTGCCCGGGTACCCGGTGCGCACCGGAAACACCGGACAGGGAGGCGACACTCATGGGCCTCGGCGGATGCATCATCCTCATCGCCGTGGGAGCAATCCTCACGTTCGCGACCGACTGGGACATGCAGGGTGTCAACCTTGACCTGGTCGGCATCATCTTCATGATCGTCGGTCTGATCGGCGTCGCGACCTTCAGCAGCATCGCCCGGCGTCGGCGGGTCGTCGTACCCCCCGCCACCCCGGTCGTCGACGACACGACCCGGCCCCACCACCCCACCCGTGACGGCTACAGCGACGGGTACGGGGTCTGACCAGCAGGCGCACCCAGGGGGCGGCCGCCATGCACAAGGGCGCGGGAGAGCGGACCTCTCCCGCGCCTTCCGCGGACTCGGCTGTCAGTGCCCCGGGCCACAATCGGCCGCATGACAACTCGTGAAGTCTTTCGGGCGAAGGCGCGTCAACTGGGCGTCTCCGACGCCTCCATCGACCGGATCCTGCACCATCTGCGCCCCGCCTACGACCTCTACGACCACCCGGACAACGGCGGGACCGAAGCCGGAAGGCTCGGAGGGGACCCCGAACTGCCCCTCGATGTCCCGTGGGACGGCGCACGGGTGTTCGTTGCCTCGATCGACCTCGCCGCCCTCCCGCCGCACTCGCTGGACCTCGGATTGCCCCGGGACGGCCGCCTCCTGCTGTTCTGCAATGGCGGGTACGAGTGCGTCACGACCGTCGGGCCGGATGAGTTCTCCCACGCCTTGCACGTTCCGCCCGGAACGGAAACGGTGCGGCGGGACTGGTCCACGACCGAGTACTACGACGAGAACCTGAAGATCGAGCCCCGGACGTTGTACGCCACAGCAACCTGGGACGTCGCTCTGGACGAATTCGGCGGTCTCCCCTGGGACGTGGAATCGGACACCCTCTCCGACCCTGCTCTCGCACAGGCGATAGCGGAGTACAGATCTCTCGCCGGACACCTGGGCCCCCTCCCCTTCGAGAGGGACGGTGGGAGCATCAAACTGGGTGGAGTGGCCTATCCCGAGCAGGATCCCGTCGAAGAGGAAGTCAGCGCCGACGAGGGGGAGGCCGCCACCTGGACACCGCTGGCCGACGCCAATTATTCCTATGTGTTCGACCGCGGCGAAGGCTGCATCTACTGGGTCATTCCCCGCGCAGACCTGTCCACGTCGCGATTCGATCGCGTGGCAGAGGTCTTCCAGTGCTGACGCACGACCGCGTGTAAGGGTGCGCTCCTGGTCCGCGGCCGGAGCCGCACGAGGCCGGGTGAACGAACTCGGCCCGTCGGCCCAGTCGGGGGGTCCCGGGGGGGGGGGGGGGGAAGCCGTGACGGCATGAGATTTCTCGTGCGGGACCGGATCCTCGGGATCGGGGACGACTACTGGATCGAGGACGACCGGGGCAACAAGGTCTTCCTCGTCGACGGCAAGGCGATGCGGCTGCGGGACACCTTCGAACTGAAGGACGCCGAGGGCCGGGTGCTCATCGACATCCGCCAGAAGATGCTCGCCCTGCGGGACACGATGG
>KL568532.1:47541-49541 GCA_000715605.1 Streptomyces speibonae
GCTCGCCACCGTCCGGCGCAAACGGCTGTCGCTGCTGCGCAACCACTACCGGGTGGCGCTGGCGGACGGCAGCACCGAACTGGACGTCAGCGGCCGCGTCCTGGACCGGGAGTTCGTCGTGGAGTACGACGGCGAGGTGCTCGCCGTGATCTCCCGCCGCTGGCTGCGCATCCGCGAGACCTACGGCGTCGACGTCGTACGGGAGGACGCCGACCCCGCGCTGCTCATCGCCGTCGCGGTGTGTGTGATCCACCTGGCGGAGAAGGAACGGGAGGAGTAGCCGGGAGCGCCGTTCGCCGCGGGCCGCGTGGGGCGGGGGTGCAACACGCGCTTCTTGTGGGCATTCATCGCCAGTGACCGCACGGAGCCGACCACGGAAGGACGAACCGGTGACGATCAGGCGAATACTCGGCGGCGGACAAGGGATCAGGAAGAAGGGCTTCCGCGGCAGAAGAGCCGCGGCCCTGGTGGCGATGACAACGTTGTTCTCGACTCTGGTCGGCGCGGCGCCGGCCACACCGGCGGTGGACTCCGGCCCGTCCGGGGCGAAGGCCGCGCCGGCGCGGGCCGGCTGGCACACCGTCTGGGCCAACTCCCAGCAGCGGCTCGCACCGACCACGCTCGACGACCAGACGGTGCGGTCGATCGCCCGTCTGAGCCAGGGCGGCAAGGCCCTGCGGGTGCGCATCCAGAACGAGTTCGGCACCGAGCCGCTGAAGATCGGGCGCGGCACGGTCGCCCTCAGCGACGGCAGCAGCGCCGCGGTCCGCGCCGGCACCGTCCGGCCCCTGACCTTCCACGGCCGCGCCTGGGTCACCGTGCCGGCCGGCGGTGACGTCTGGAGCGATCCGGTCACCCTCACGACGGCAGCGCACAGCGACCTCGCGGTGAGCCTCCACGTGCCCGGCACCGCGCGCCCCGGCGAGCACAGCGCGGCGTACCGCGACAACTACCTCACCGAACCCGGCGGCGGCGACCACACCGCCGACACCGACGGGGCCGCTTACACGAGGACCGTGGGGTCGACGTACCTGGTCAGCGCGGTGGACGTACGCAACCCGCGACTGCGCGGCACGATCGTCGGGTACGGCAGCTCCGTGGTGGACGGCGCGGGCAGCACCGACTGCGGTCCCGGCTGCGACGGCTGGGGCAACAACAGCCGCTGGACGGACGTCCTCGCCCGGCGCATCACCGAGGAACTGCCCGCGCGTCAGCAGCTCGCGGTGGCCAACGCCGGCATCAACGGCACCCACAGCGCGGTCGGCTGCCCTCAGGCCCCGGACTCCGTCGCCGGACTCGAGGCCGGACCGCGGCTGGAGCGCGACGTCCTGGCGCTGCACGGCGTGACCGGGGTGATCTACTTCTACGGCACCAACGATCTCCAGAACAAGTGCACGTCGGCCCAGATCATCGACAGCTACAAGGACGTCTTCGCACGGCTCCACGAGGCGGGCATCCAGGTGTACGTCGTGCCGAGCACGCCGCGCCCGATCTATACCGACCAGATGAACCGCTACCGCTGGGACGTCGGCGCCTACGCCGGTGACCAGGGCAACTGCGGCGGCGACTGCGACGGCGTGATCGACTTCGACCACGCCATCCTGGACCCGGTGGCGCCCAACAGCATCAACAAGGCGTACGACGTGGGCGACGGCATCCACGTCAACAAGGCGGGCCACGAGGCCGAGGCCGGCGCCGTCCCGCTGCGCATGCTGCTGTCCTCGGCCCGGCGCTGATCCGGCGCTGACCCGGCGCTGACCCGCACGGCCGCGCCGTCCCGCACCGGCGGCGCCGAGCGCCGAGTGCCGTCCCGCCCCGGGTTCTCCCGGTGGCGGGGCGGCTACGCGCGGGGCCGCCGGGGAGCGGCCAGGCCCAGGACGCGGTCCTTGAGGGCGGGGAAGCGTTCGCGGGTGCCCGCCACCGACGCCGGGTCGAAGTCGACGGTGAGGACCTCCTCGCCGGGGCCCGCCTCCGCCAGGACCTCGCCCCAGGGATCCACC
>KL568532.1:49723-51957 GCA_000715605.1 Streptomyces speibonae
CCTCCTCGCCGGGGCCCGCCTCCGCCAGGACCTCGCCCCAGGGATCCACCACAATCGAGTGACCGGCCTGCGGAACTCCCGCGTGCGTCCCCGACGTTCCGCAGGCGAGGACGAACGCCTGGTTCTCCACCGCCCGGGCCCGCGCCAGCAGCGTCCAGTGCGACCGGCGGCGCTCCGGCCAGCCCGCCGGGACCACGAAGGCCTCGGCACCGGCGTCGACGAGACCGCGGAAGAGTTCGGGGAAGCGGAGGTCGTAGCAGGTGGCCACGCCGAGCACGGTGTGCGGCAGCCGCACCGTCACCAGGTCCTCGCCCGCCCCCATCAGCACGGCCTCGCCCTTGTCGAAGCCGAAGCGGTGGATCTTGCGGTAGGCGGCGGCCAGGTCGCCGGAGGGGGAGAAGACGAGGGAGGTGTTGTAGAGGGTGCCGTCGCCGGCGTCGCGCTCGGGCACGGAGCCCGCGTGCAGCCAGACGCCCGCGTCGCTCGCGGCCTTGGCCATCGCCTCGAAGGTCGGCCCTTCGAGCGGTTCCGCCTCACTGCCGAACGCGTCGTAGGCGAACGCGCCCGTGGTCCACAGCTCCGGGAGCACGACCAGATCGACACCGGCCTGATCCCGTACCATCGCGGCGACCCGACGCCGACGCGATTCGACCGATTCGTCCTCGTTCACGGCGACTTGGAGCAAGGAAGCGCGCACACTACCACCGTCCTGGCATTCGACCCGCGCACGCGGGCCTACGATCGTCACACGAAAGCACTGCCGGGGTGCCTCGGAGCAGCGTAACTTAGCGACCCGAGACACCCACGCAGTGCAGCCACCGCCCACTGGCACCGCCGCCACAACCTGCCCGTGTACCGACCGCCGAGGGGTCCCGTTTCCGTGAGTCTGCATCCCGCCCTCCAGCCCTACGCCGACGCCTGGTCCCACTCCATCGAGGCGATATCCGAGCTGGTGCAGCCGCTTGTGGAGGCCGACTGGAACCGGCGGACGCCGTGCCCCGGCTGGTCCGTACGCGATGTCGTGTCGCACGTCATCGGCCTGGACTCCGAGATGTACGGCGACCCCCGCCCCATCCACACGCTGCCGCGCGACCTGTTCCACGTCACCAACGACCACCAGCGGTACATGGAGATGCAGGTCGACGTGCGCCGCCACCACACGGCGCCGGAGATGACCTCCGAGCTGGAGCTCATGATCATCCGCCGCAACCGCCAGCTGCGCAACGAGTCGCGCGAGCCCGGCACCAAGGTGCGCGGCCCGCTGGGCACGGAGCTCACGCTGGAGGAGTCCATGCGCCGGCACGCCTTCGACGTGTGGGCGCACGAGCAGGATCTGCGCGCGGCCCTCGGCCGGCCCGGCAACCTCGACTCCCCCGGCGCGCACATCGCCCGCGACGTGCTGCTCGCCGAGCTGCCGCGCGTGGTCGCCGAGCTGGCGGGGGCGCCGCGCAGTTCGGCCGTGGTCATCGATGTGCACGGACCGGTGGAGTTCCTGCGCACGGTGCGCGTCGACATCCAGGGCCGCGGCACCCTGGAAACGGCCCCGGCCCTCGGCCCGGCCGTCACCCTCACCCTCGACTGGGAGACGTACGTCCGGCTGGCCTGCGGCCGGGTGACCGCGGAGGCGGTGGCGGACCGGGTGAAGACGGAGGGCGACCAGGACCTGGCGGCGGCGATCCTCCGTGACTTCGCGGTGACGCCGTAGCGGCGGCCCGTAGAGGGCTGGGCGGGGGTGGGATGCGCGGCCCGGCGCGTGCGGGGCGCCTCCCCCGCTCCCGGCTTCGGGGAGGCACGACGGCCCGCGGGCAGCGTCCCTACACCGGCACGTGCACCGACGTCACCCTGCTCGCCACCAACCGCTCCCGCTCCGCCCGCGCCGCCCGCCTGCGCAGCCGCAGGATCTGCGAGACGCCCACCGCCTGGAGCACGAACACCGACGAGAACGCGACGGCGTAGTCGCCGCCGGTCGCGTCCAGCAGCACCCCGATCGCGAACAGCGTCGTCATGGACGCCGTGAAGCCGCCCATGTTCGTGATCCCGGACGCCGTCCCCTGCCGCTCCGGCGGATTGGCGGGCCGTGCGAAGTCGAACCCGATCATCGAGGCCGGCCCGCAGGCCCCCAGCACCGTGCACAGCACCACCAGCAGCCACATCGGCGCCGTGTCCGCCGGGAAGGCCAGCGTCGCCGCCCACAGCACCGCCGTCGCGGCGACCGTGCCGAGCGCCAGCGGCAG
>KL568532.1:52174-53377 GCA_000715605.1 Streptomyces speibonae
CCAGCCCGCTCAGAGATGTGTATAAGAGACAGGGTCTGACCGTAGACGAGGCCGAACACCATGTTGGACAGCACCACGAGCGTCAGCAGCTCACCGGCGGCCGCCCGGGACAGCCCTTGCGCCTCGACGAGGAACGGCATGCCCCACAGCAGGAGGAACACCATCGCCGGGAACTGCGTCGTGAAGTGCACCCACATCCCGAGCCGGGTCCCCGGTTCCCGCCAGGACGCGACGATCTGACGGCGTACGAAGGCGGCGCCCCGGTGCCCGGCGGGCGCCGGCTCGTGGCCCTCGGGGTGGTCCTTCAGGAACAGCACCAGCAGGACGAACACCACGACCCCGGCGGCCGCGCTGCCCGCGAACGCCGCCGTCCAGCCGACGCCGTGCAGCAGCCGCGCCAGGACCAGCGTGGAGACCAGGTTGCCCGCCATGCCGGCCAGCCCGGCCAGCTGCGCGACCAACGGCCCGCGCCGTGCCGGGAACCACCGGGTGCCCAGCCGCAGCACGCTGATGAACGTCATCGCGTCCCCGCAGCCGAGCAGCGCCCGCGAGGCCAGCGCCATGCCGTACGACGGGGAGAGGGCGAAGCCGAGCTGCCCGGCCGTGAACAGCACGACGCCGATGCCCAGCACCCTCTTGGTGCCGAGCCGGTCGACGAGCAGCCCGACGGGTATCTGCATGCCCGCGTAGACCAGCAGCTGGAGGATGGAGAAGGTGGACAGGGCCGAGGCGTTGACGCCGAAGCGGTCGGCGGCGTCGAGGCCGGCCACGCCCAGGGAGGTACGGAAGATGACGGCCACGAAATAGACGGAGACGCCGATCCCCCAGACGGCGAGGGCCCGCCGTCCGCCGGGAGGGTCCGCCGAAGGGGCCGCGGACCGGAGCGGGGCGGGGCTCATCGCACCTCGCCCCTGGCCAGGTGGGAGAACCAGCCGACGTGCCGCTGGACCACCCCGACGGCCGCGTCCGCGTCGCCCGAGCGCAGCGCCGTGAGGATCTCCTCGTGCTCGGCGAGGGTCTTGGCGATGCGGTCGGGGTGGGAGTGCATCACGGCCACGCCCATGCGCAGCTGGCGGTCGCGGAGCTGGTCGTAGAGGCGGGAGAGGATCTCGTTGCCGCCGCTGCGGACGATCTCGGCGTGGAAGCAGCGGTCGGTGACGGCCGCGGCGGCGAAGTCGCCGGCGGCGGCCTGCTCCTTCTGCT
>KL568532.1:53573-56224 GCA_000715605.1 Streptomyces speibonae
CGCTCCAGGCGTTCGACGAGGGCGGGCGGCGCGGGTACGGCCTTCTTCGCGGCGTGCTCCTCGACGAGCAGCCGGGTCTCCACGACGTCGGCGATCTCCTGCGCGGAGACCGGCAGGACCAGGGCGCCCTTCTTCGGGTAGAGCTTGAGCAGTCCTTCGGCCTCCAGGCGCAGCAGCGCCTCCCGCACCGGGGTGCGGGAGACCCCCACCGCCTCGGCCAGCTCGCCCTCCGTGAGCAGCGTGCCGCCCTCGTACCGGCGGTCCAGGACCGCCTGCTTGACATGGCTGTAGACGCGCTCGGCGGCGGGCGGCTGCTTCACATGGGCCAGGCTGGACATGCGGACAGGATAGATACAACACGTACGCGTCATGCCGCCCGTCCACGATGCGGACTCGGCCCATCCCCGAAAAGTCACCCCACAGTGCGCGCAACCATCCGCCACCGTCAGGAGTCGGACATGTGCGGCCCCACCACAGCCGCATGTCAACTCCGCCGCACCACTGGGGCATTCAACTCATCGGGGTACCTCACTTGAAGATCGGCATTCAGGGCGTCCGCCTCCGCGGAGCCATCGGCGTCGCCGTGACCACCGGCGCCGTGCTCGCGACCGGAGCCCTTCCCGCAGCGCCCGCGCAGGCCGCGCCCGCGGTACGGACCACCGGTCCCGTACGGGCGGCCGCCGCGCCCACGATCGTCGCCAAGGGCGGCTTCGTGATGGACGACACGGGCGGCAGGTCGCTGTACACCAAGGCCGCGGACACGCGTCGTCCGACCGGTTCGACGACGAAGATCATGACCGCGAAGGTCGTACTCGCGCAGAAGAACCTGAACCTCGACGCCAAGGTCACCATCCAGAAGGCCTACAGCGACTACATCGTGTCGAAGAACGCCTCGTCCGCGCGGCTGATCGTCGGTGACAAGGTCACCGTGCGCCAGCTGCTCCACGGCCTGATGCTGCCGTCCGGCTGCGACGCGGCGTACGCGCTGGCCGACACGTTCGGCACGGGCAGGACGCGTTCGGCCCGCGTGAAGTCGTTCATCGGCAAGATGAACGCGGACGCGAAGAAACTGGGCCTGAAGAACACCCACTTCGACTCGTTCGACGGCATCGGGAACGGCAAGAACTACTCCACGCCGCGCGATCTGACGAAGATCGCGAGCAGCGCGCTGAAGAACTCGACGTTCCGCTCGATCGTGAAGACGAAGAAGTACACGGCGAAGACACGGACGAAGTCGGGCGGCACCCGCACGATGGCGCCGTGGACCAACACCAACCCGCTGCTCGGCAGCTACCAGGGCACCATCGGCGTGAAGACCGGCTCCGGCCCCGAGGCCAAGTACTGCCTGGTCTTCGCCGCGACACGCAAGGGAAGGACGGTCGTCGGCACGGTCCTGGCGTCGTCCTCCGCCGCCCAGCGCGAGAAGGACGCGAAGAAGATCCTGACCTACGGCTTCGGCCGGGTCTGAACCACACCGACGAAGAAGGCTCCCCGCCGGCGGGCGGGGAGCCTTCGTTCTTCGTGCGGCGGGTCAGGCCCAGGTGCGGGGTCAGACCCAGGTGCGGGGGGTCAGGCCCAGGTGATCAGCCGCTTGGGCTGTTCCAGGATCGCGGCCACGTCCGCCAGGACCTTCGAGCCCAGTTCACCGTCGACCAGTCGGTGGTCGAAGGAGAGGGCCAGCGTGGTGACCTGGCGCGGCTTGACCTTGCCCTTGTGGACCCATGGCTGGGGCTTGATCGCGCCCACCGCGAGGATCGCCGACTCGCCGGGGTTGAGGATCGGCGTGCCCGTGTCGACGCCGAAAACGCCGACGTTGGTGATCGTGACCGTGCCGCCCTGCATCGCGGCGGGGCTGGTCCGGCCCTCCCGCGCCGTCGACACCAGCTCGCCCAGGGACTCGGCCAGCTGCGGCAGCGTCTTGGCGTGGGCGTCCTTGATGTTCGGGACGATCAGGCCGCGCGGGGTGGCCGCCGCGATGCCCAGGTTGACGTAGTGCTTGACCACGATCTCCTGGGCCGCCTCGTCCCACGACGCGTTGATGTCGGGATTACGCCTGATGGCGACCAGCAGCGCCTTGGCGATCAGCAGGAGCGGGTTCACCCGCAGGCCGGAGAACTCCTTGTCCTGCTTGAGCTCCTCGACCAGCTTGAGCGTGCGGGTCACGTCGACCGTCACGAACTCCGTGACGTGCGGCGCCGTGAACGCCGAGCCGACCATCGCCGCCGCCGTCGCCTTGCGCACCCCCTTGACCGGGATACGCGTCTCGCGCCCGGTGTCGTACGACACCGGGGCGGCCGGAGCAGCCTGGGCCGGGGCGGGCGCCTGCGCGGGCGCCCCCTCCGGTGCCGGAGCCTCGGCCGCGGCCGCGGCCACCGCGGCGTGCACGTCCTCGCGGGTGATGATGCCGTCCGGGCCGGTCGGGGTGACCGTGGCCAGGTCGACGCCCAGGTCCTTCGCCAGCTTGCGCACCGGCGGCTTCGCCAGCGGCCGCTCCAGGGGGACGGCGGGGGCGGCGCCGTGGCCGTTCAGCTCCGACCGGACCGCCTCCGCCGTCTGCCGGGCCGCGGTGGCGTCCGGGGCCTGCTTGCGCGGGCGGCGGCGGGTGGAGGAGGTCGCCACGCCGTACCCGACCAGCACGGGCTGGCGGGGGG
>KL568532.1:56407-60694 GCA_000715605.1 Streptomyces speibonae
CAGCACGGGCTGGCGGGTGGCCGGCTCCTCGCCCTTCCCGGAGGGCTCCTCGGCGGGCTCTCCGGCGGGTTCTCCGGCGGGGGCGGCGGGTGCCTCCTGCGCCGGGGCCGCGCCGCCCGAGACGTCCACCGCGATGATGGACGTGCCCACGTCGACCGTGGTGCCCTCGGGGAAGTGCAGCTCGCGGACCACGCCGTCGTACGGGATGGGCAGCTCGACGGCCGCCTTCGCCGTCTCGACCTCGCAGACCACCTGGCCGTCGGTGACCGTGTCACCCGGCTGGACGTACCACTTGAGGATCTCGGCCTCGGTGAGGCCCTCGCCCACGTCCGGCATCCTGAACTCGCGTACGGACGCGTTCGTCATCGTCGTCACGACCCTCTCCTCAGTACGCCAGCGAGCGGTCGACGGCATCGAGCACCCGGTCCAGGTCGGGGAGGTAGGTCTCCTCCAGACGGGCCGGCGGGTACGGGGCGTGGTAACCGCCCACCCGCAGCACCGGGGCCTCCAGGTGGTAGAAGCACCGCTCGGTGATCCGCGCGGCGATCTCCGCGCCGGAACCGAAGAACACCGGTGCCTCGTGGACCACGACCAGCCGACGCGTCCTCTCCACCGACGCCTGGATGGCGTCGAAGTCGATCGGGGAGACCGAGCGCAGGTCGAGCACCTCCAGGGAGCGGCCCTCCTCGGCGGCCGCGTCGGCGACCTCCTGGCAGAGCTTCACCATCGGGCCGTAGGCGGCGAGGGTGAGGTCCGTGCCGGCCCGCACCACGCGCGCGGCGTGCAGCGGACCCGGGATCGCCTCGGTGTCGACGTCGGACTTGTCCCAGTAGCGCCGCTTCGGCTCGAAGAAGATCACCGGATCGTCGCTCTGGATGGCCTGCTGCATCATCCAGTACGCGTCCGACGCGTTCGACGGCGAGACGATCTTCAGACCGGCCACGTGCGCGAACAGCGACTCCGGGGACTCGGAGTGGTGCTCCACCGCGCCGATGCCGCCGCCGTACGGGATGCGCACGACGACCGGGAGCTTGACCTTGCCCAGCGAGCGGGCGTGCATCTTCGCGAGCTGCGTGACGATCTGGTCGTACGCGGGGAAGACGAAGCCGTCGAACTGGATCTCCACCACCGGGCGGTAGCCGCGCAGGGCCAGGCCGATCGCCGTGCCGACGATGCCCGACTCGGCGAGCGGCGTGTCGATGACACGGCTCTCGCCGAAGTCCTTCTGCAGCCCGTCGGTCACCCGGAACACGCCGCCGAGCTTGCCGACGTCCTCGCCCATGACGACGACCTTCGGGTCCGCGTCCAGCGCCCGCCGCAGCGACTCGTTGATCGCCTTGGCCAGGGCCATCTTCTTCGATGTCACGGTCTGCGCCATGTCACTCACCCCCGTCTTCGTCCGCGAACGACGCCTGATAGGCGGCGAACTGCGCCCGCTCCTCGTCCACGAGCGCGTGGCCGTCCGCGTACACGTTCTCGAAGATGGCGAAATGGTCCGGGTCGGGCATGGCACGGACCGCTTCGCGCACTCGTTTGCCCAACGCTTCGCTTTCGGTTTCCAGTTCCGCGAAGAATCCCTCGTCCGCGTGGTGTGCGGACTCCAGATGGCGGCGCAGGCGCAGGATCGGGTCCTTGGCCTCCCAGGCGGCCCGCTCGTCGTCGTGGCGGTAGCGGGTGGGGTCGTCGGAGGTGGTGTGCGCGCCCATGCGGTACGTGAACGCCTCGACCAGCGTCGGGCCCTCACCGGCGCGCGCCCGCTCCAGGGCCCACTTGGTGACGGCCAGGCTCGCCAGCACGTCGTTGCCGTCCACCCGGACGCCGGGGAAGCCGAAGCCCTGCGCGCGCTGGTACAGCGGCACGCGGGACTGCTTCTCGGTCGGCTCGGAGATCGCCCACTGGTTGTTCTGGCAGAAGAACACCACCGGCGCGTTGTAGACCGCGGAGAAGGTGAAGGCCTCGGCCACGTCGCCCTGGCTGGAGGCGCCGTCGCCGAAGTAGGCGATGACGGCGCTGTCCGCGCCGTCCTTGGTGATGCCCATCGCGTAGCCCGTGGCGTGCAGCGTCTGGGAGCCGATGACGATGGTGTACAGGTGGAAGTTGTTCCCGCCCGGGTCCCAGCCACCGTTGTTCACACCGCGGAACATGCCGAGCAGGTTGGTCGGGTCCACCCCGCGGCACCACGCGACGCCGTGCTCGCGGTAGGTGGGGAAGACGTAGTCGTCGTCGCGCAGCGCCCGGCCGGAGCCGATCTGCGCCGCCTCCTGCCCGAGCAGCGAGGCCCACAGGCCCAGCTCGCCCTGGCGCTGCAGGGAGGTGGCCTCGGCGTCGAATCGGCGAGTGAGCACCATGTCGCGGTACAGACCGCGCAGATCCTCGGCGGTGATGCCGGCGACGTACGGGTCGAACTCGGCGTTCTTGACGCGCTTGCCCTCGGGCGTCAGCAGCTGGACGAGGGCGGGCTCGGTGCTCTTCCTGGCGCCGGCGGCCTTCTTGGCGGTGCTGGTGGTGCGCTTGGTGCCGGTGGTGCCGGCCTTGTTTCCGGCGCTGCGTCGCGATGTGCGCGCGGCAGTGCTCTCCACGGTCACGTGTGCTCCTCCGTCGGTCCGGCCCCCGGGGTTGCCGGTAGGCCAGTGCGGCTCACCTGCTACTCGACCACCGGGCACGGGGTGGGTGCCACTCGGCCGGGAACAGGCGTGACAGGTGCCCCGGCGAGCGCCCTGCAAGAGGCACGGTACCCAGTGCTCCACATTTCTGTGAAACCCCTATTGACCTGCGATTTTGCTTGGATTTCCAAGTAAATCGGGCTAGGCCTCGACGGCGTGCTGGTCACAGCCTTGCAGGAGGCCGGAGCAACGGCACGTTATCCCGGCCACCCCGGGAACGGGAAGAGTCGGCGCCGTGACGGCACGGCGTGCCGCGCGGGAGGTCACGCCGTGCCTGAGGGGGCGGTCAGCTGGTACGGAGCGGGTCAGTTCGAACCACCGGGAAGGCCGGCCGTACCGGCGTTCTCGGCGCCGCCGCCCTCTGTGGTGCCGCCGTCCTGGTTGCCGCCGCCCTCCGTGGTGCCGCCGTCCTCGTTGCCGCCGCCCTCCGTGGTACCGCCGTCCTCGTTGCCGCCGCCCTCCGTGGTGCCGGCGTCGGTGCCGCCCGGCTGGCTCGGCGAGTTGGTCGACGGCGGGGTGGTCGGCGTCTCCGGCTGGGTCTCCGACTGCGTCGGCGCCTCCGGCGGGTCGTAGGTCGGCGTCCACTCGCCGTTGCCGCCCGAGCCGTTGCCAGGGTCGGTGTTCGGGTCGGGTGCCTCCTCGGTCTCCTCGTCGCTCGGGGACCGGCTGGCCTTGTCGTCCTCCGTGGACTGCGTGACGGACGGCGACTTGTCGGTGTCGGTGCCGCCTCCGCCGTCGGCGCCGTTGTTGAGCGCCAGCGCGACCCCGGCCGCGACGGCGATCACCGCGAGCACCGCGAGGATCCACAGCTTGCCGCGCCCGTTGCCCCGGTTGCCGTTGCCCTCGAAGCCGCCGTCGTCCCCGCCGCCGTAGCCGCTGGGCAGGATCGGCTGCGGGATCGCCGTCGTACCGGCGGCGTCCTGGTGCGGCATCACGGCCGTCCCCGCGAAGCCGGCCGCCGGGGTCGGCGGGCCCTCGTGCATGTTCACCGGGCCCGTGTTCCAGGTGCCGGTGTGGCCGCCCTGGTCGTAGAGCATCTGCAGCGCGTACTGGACCAGCCCGCGCATCTCCTCGGCCGTCTGGAACCGGTCGTCGGGCTCCTTGGCGAGGGAGCGCATGACCAGGCCGTCCAGCTCCGGCGGGCAGGCGTCCGAGGCCTCCGAAGGGGGCGTGGGGATGTCCTGGACGTGCTGGTAGACCACCGACAGCGGCGTCTCACCGGTGAACGGGGGACGCAGCGCCAGCAGTTCGTACATCAGGCAGCCGGTGGCGTACAGGTCGGAGCGGTGGTCGACGGCCTTGCCGAGCGCCTGCTCCGGGGAGAGGTACTGCGGGGTGCCCATGACCATGCCGGTCTGCGTCATCGTCGTGGACGCGCCGTGCAGGGCGCGGGCGATGCCGAAGTCCATCACCTTGACCGCGCCGTTGTTGGTGATGATGACGTTGGCCGGCTTGATGTCGCGGTGCACGATGCCGTGCTGGTGCGAATAGGCGAGCGCCTCCAGGACACCGGAGACGATGATCAGCGCCTGCTCGGGCCCTGGCGCCTCGGCGTTCATCAGGAGGTCGCGGATGGTGCGCCCCTCGACGATCTCCATCACGATGTACGGCACCGGCTGGCCGC
>KL568532.1:60915-63307 GCA_000715605.1 Streptomyces speibonae
CAGAGATGTGTATAAGAGACAGTGGTGGTTGAGACCGGCCACCGACTGCGCCTCGCGCGTGAAGCGGGCCTTGGCCACCGGGTCCTCGGCGAGGTCGTTGCGCAGCAGCTTCACGGCGACCGTGCGGCCGAGGCGCACGTCCTCGGCGGCGAACACCTCGGCCATGCCGCCACGGCCGAGTCTGCGGGTCAGCCGGTACCGGCCGTCGCCGACGAGCCCGCCGTTGCCCCAGTTGTCCGGCGCGTCCGACATGCCGCCGCCAGTCGCCTCGGGGTCTTCGGACGGGCCCTGAGCGCGCTGCTGCTGTGCCATCAGTCCTCGCCGTCGTTTCTGCCCGCGGTGCGCGCGGTGTTGTTACGGTCTCCGTCGGCCACGCTACAGCCTTTGCACAAGGCTCTGGTCCGAGACGGGCTGCCGGGACCGGCACGAGACGGACCGGTCATGAAACCCGCTGTACGTACTGTCGTGCAAATTCCGTGTACCGGCCGTACGACCGCTGTAACGCTTCCGCGACGCTTCATTCGCGTACGGTCACGGAACGGGCACCGCGCTTGACGTGTCAGTGCCCTGGGGCAGACTTGGCCGGGAATAGCACATTGGATCTACGACGAAACAGCCGACGAAGCAGCCACCGACGGCGGCGCCGGAGAGGCTACGGGGGACGCGGAACATGAGCCAGGACGGCGCACAGGGCCAGTACGCGGGGCGGGCGCTCGCCGGCGGACGGTACCAACTGCGGGACCTGCTCGGCCAGGGCGGAATGGCGTCGGTGCACCTCGCCTACGACAGCGTGCTCGACCGTCAGGTCGCCATCAAGACGTTGCACACGGAACTCGGCCGGGAACAGGCCTTCCGTGAGCGCTTCCGCCGCGAGGCCCAGTCCGTGGCGAAACTCACGCACACCAACATCGTCTCGGTCTTCGACACCGGCGAGGACGAGCTCGACTCCATGACGACGCCGTACATCGTCATGGAGTACGTCGAGGGCCGCCCGCTGGGCTCCGTGCTCGAGGAGGACATCCGGCAGCAGGGCGCGATGCCCGCCGACAAGGCGCTCAAGGTCACCGCCGACGTGCTGGCGGCGCTCGAGATCAGCCACGAGATGGGCCTTGTCCACCGGGACATCAAGCCGGGCAACGTCATGATGACCAAGCGCGGCGTGGTCAAGGTGATGGACTTCGGCATCGCCCGCGCCATGCAGTCCGGTGTGACGTCGATGACGCAGACCGGCATGGTCGTCGGCACCCCGCAGTACCTCTCGCCGGAGCAGGCGCTCGGCCGGGGCGTCGACGCGCGCTCCGACCTGTACTCGGTCGGCATCATGCTGTTCCAGCTGGTCACCGGGCGGCTGCCGTTCGAGGCGGACTCGCCGCTGGCCATCGCCTACGCGCACGTCCAGGAGGAGCCGCCGACCGCCTCCTCGATCAACCGCTCGCTGCCGCCGGCCGTGGACGCGCTGATCAGCCGCGCGCTGAAGAAGAACCCCAACGAGCGTTTCCCCAGTGCGGAGGCCATGCGCGGCGAGTGCCTGCGGGTGGCGCAGTCCTTCCAGCCGGCCCCGCCGAGCATCGTGCCGGGCGCGCCGGGCCAGAGCGGCTCGGGCGTGGGCTCGGCCGTGTTCCCGCCGGTCGACCAGGCGACCCCGGCGCCGTCGGGCAGCGTCCAGACGCCGTACCAGCCGACTCCGCCGCCGAACCCGTACAGCACGCCGGGCACACCGGTCCCCTCGCCGTCCGCGTCGTACGGATATCCGCAGCAGGGGGGCTACCCGACGCCCGCCCAGACGCCCGCCCCGTCGGCGTACTCGCCGCAGGGCGCGTCGACCCCGCCGCCGTACAACATCACGCCGCAGACGTCCGGTGCGGGCGGCTCGGGGGGCGGCGGGCGGAACAAGCCGGTGATCATCGGTTCCGTCGCCGTCTCGGTCCTGGCCGTGGGCGGCCTGGTCGCGGCGCTGCTGATGAACGGCGGAGGAGGAGGAGACGAGGACCCGGAGGCCGGCGGGGGCAACAGCGTCGCGGCGTCACCGAGCAAGGCGCCGGGCCACCGCGGGCCGGACACCTCCAAGACGATCGACAAGGAAGACTGCGAGGAGCCGCGGGAGTCGTACAACGACCCCGACAAGATCCGGCTGCCCAACTTCAAGTTCAAGTACATCGGGTCGGTGAAGGAGTGCCTCCAGGCCGCCGGCTGGGGCGACTTCAAGATCGTCTACGTGGACGAAAACACCTACGGCGAGGGCTCCGTCCGGGAGCAGTTCCCGCCGGCCGAAACGGACGTCGACCCGGAGAACATGCCGGAGATCACCCTCAAGGTCTCCACGGGCAACCCGCCCTCCTGACCTCCGCGGCACGCGGTACGGCGAGCCGCGGCCCGTGACACGGCGAAGGGG
>KL568532.1:63530-69703 GCA_000715605.1 Streptomyces speibonae
GCCCCTTCGTGCCGTTCGGTTCGTGCCGTTCGGTTCGTGCTGGTCGGTTCGTGCTGGTCGGTTCGTGCTGGTCGGTCGGGGTCGGGGACGGTTACAGGTACGGACCGCCGGAGCGGCCGCCCAGGTGGGGGTCCTCCGGGTTGCCCTCGCCGACGCCCGGGGGCAGCGCGCGGCGCATCTGCTCGAGCTGGGCGCGCGCCGCCATCTGCTGGGCGAAGAGCGTGGTCTGGATGCCGTGGAACAGGCCCTCCAGCCAGCCCACCAGCTGGGCCTGGGCGATGCGCAGTTCGGCGTCGCTCGGCGTGGCCTCGTCCGTGAAGGGCAAGGAGAGCCGCTCCAGTTCCTCGACCAGCTCCGGGGCCAGACCGTCCTCCAGCTCCTTCACCGAGCTGGCGTGGATCTCCTTGAGCCGGGCCCGGCTGGCCTCGTCCAGAGGAGCCGCTCGTACCTCCTCCAGCAGCTGCTTGATCATGCTGCCGATCCGCATGACCTTCGCCGGCTGTTCGACCTGCTCCGTCACCGGGGTCTCGCGGGAGTCGTCGTCTCCGTCGCCGCCGCTGAGCGCCATGCCGTCCTGACCGACAACCAGGATCTGCGGGTTCTCCGGCGACCGTTCCTTCCTCGGCATCTCCATGCCCTCATTGTCTCGCACACCCGTGGTACGCCTCGGCGGCGCCCCCGGAAGTGACGGCCGGCGGGGGATCCACCCGACGGCGGTATCCGGAATGCCGGGACGATTCGGGAATGCGAGGCTGTTGGGCGTCCATCCGGCCCATCTTGCCGACGGTGCGACCGAGCACCGGCCGGCGCGGGAGGTCACGGTCGTGACTCCATGGCTGCGTGTAGTGGGGGCGACGGTAGTGCTGGGGGCGGGGGCGGCGGTCCTGCCGTACGGCACCGGGACGGGGATCTCCGGTACGGCGGCGGCCGCGTACGGGGTGCCGGGACACGGGGCGGCGGCCGCGTACGGGGCCGCGCCCGCCTCCCGTTCTCCCTCGGCACCGGACGCGTCCCCCTCCCCGTCCTCGGCGCGGCCCTCCCCGTCGCCCTCCGGGCGGTCCTCGCGGGACGCGTCCCGGCCGGGCGACGACCGGGAACGGCCCGGCCGGCCCGAGCGGGCCGAGGAGTCGCGCGACGCCGGTCCGCGCGGGCCGGAGCAGCGGGGCGAGGCCGAGGCGCACGACGAGGGCCCGGGTCCCGACGGCCGCCGGGACGACCGGTCACAGACGCCGTACCCGGACGGCGAGCAGGCCGTGTCCCGGACACCCGGGGGCGGCACGCCGACGTCCCAGGAGGCGGTCCCGGTGCCCTCGGCGACCTCGCGGACGGCGGCACCCGGCACGGTCGCCGGCACCGGGCCCGTCCTGCGCATCCTTCCGCTCGGCAGCGGCCTGGTGCTCATCGGCCTCGGCTTCGGCCTCGCGTTCATCGCCCTGCGCATGCGCCAGGCGTCCGGCTGAGGACCGCCGGGGCCCCGGGCCGCTCGGCCGGTTCAGCTCGGTGTGACCAGCAGGACCTTGCCGATGTGGCCGCTGTCCTCCACCACGCGGTGGGCGGTGGCCGCGTCCGGCATCGGGATCTCGCGGTCGATCACGGGACGCACGTGGCCGGCGGCGACGAGCGGCCAGACGTGTTCCCGTACGGCCGCCACGATCGCCGCCTTCTCCCCCAGGGGCCGGGCCCGCAGCGAGGTCGCGCTGATGGCGCCGCGCTTGGCGAGGAGGGCGCCGATGTTCAGCTCGCCCTTGACCCCGCCCTGCATGCCGATGATCGCCAGCCGGCCGTTCACGGCGAGGGCCTGGACGTTGCGGTCCAGGTACTTGGCGCCCATGTTGTCCAGGATGACGTCCGCGCCCGCCCCGTCGGTGGCCCGCTTCACCTCGGCGACGAAGTCCTGCTCGCGGTAGTTGATCAGGATGTCGGCGCCGAGCTCGGCACAGCGCTCCAGCTTCTCGGCGGTGCCCGCGGTGACGGCCACCTTCGCGCCGACGGCCTTGGCGAGCTGGATCGCCATGGTGCCGATGCCGCTGGAGCCGCCGTGCACGAGGAAGGTCTCGCCGGGGCGCAGGTGGGCGACCATGAAAACGTTGGACCAGACCGTGCAGACGACCTCCGGGAGCGCCGCCGCCTGGTCGACGGTGAGCCCTTGCGGGACCGGCAGCAGCTGCCCGGCGGGGACGGCGACCTTCTCGGCGTAGCCGCCGCCCGCGAGCAGCGCGCAGACCTCGTCGCCGACGGCCCATCCGCTCACCCCGGGGCCGAGCGCGGCGATCCGTCCGGAGCACTCCAGGCCGGGGTAGGGGGACGCGCCCGGCGGGGGGTTGTAGAAGCCCTGCCGCTGGAGGATGTCGGCCCGGTTGACCGCTCCGGCCACCACCTCGACCAGGACCTCGCCCTCGCCTGCCACGGGATCGGGCACCTCGTCCCACACCAGAGCCTCGGGCCCACCGGGTTCGGGAATCGTGATCGCATGCATGAGGGGACGGTACTCCTGGGACGAGGCAGCCCATGGCGCCTGGGGCGAGTGACGTCGCGGGGGTCTCCGGGGTCCCAGGGGGCGGCAACTCGCGCGCATCGTCTCCACCGACACCACCCACGCGCGGGAGATGCCCCACGAGGACGTCCCCGGCACCCCGTTGCACGGCCACGGCAGGGCCGACCGCCCGGGGTGCGGATTCCGGGCCGCCGGGGGCGGAACTCCCGCACGCGGCGGAGGGAACTCCTGGACCGCGAAGACCGCGGTCGTCGGGGCCCAGGGCCGCCGCTCCCGAGCCGCCGGGACCGGCACTCCCGGGGCCCACCAGAACCGGCGCTTCCGGGACTGCCGAGACCAGAACTCCCAGAGCCCACCAAGGCCGGCACTCCCACCCGCCGGGACCGGCACGCCCGGGACCCGCCAGAACCCGCACACCCGGAGCCCGCCAGAACCGGCACTCCCGGGCCGCCGGGGCCGGCGCTTCCGGGACCCGCCAGAACCGGCACGCCCGGGACCCGCCGGAACCCGCACGCCCGGAGACCGCCAAGGCCGGCACGCCCGAGACCCGCCAGAACCCGCACGCCCGGGACCCGCCAGAACCCGCACGCCCGGGCCGCCAAGGCCGGCACACCCGGGCCGCCGACGCCAGGACTCCCGGAGAGCGCCGAAGCCGGCGCTTCCGGAGGCGTGAGGGGCTCGGATGTGCGGCCGGCGGAAATGTGCCTGCGCGACCGATGAGTTTGCGCGACCGTGTAGGTCTCCCCCTGCGTAGCCCGAGCACGCGGAAGGACCTCAGCATGAGCACCCAATCGTCCGGCCCGGCGATCGAGACCACGGGCCTGGTCAAAACCTTCGGTGAGACACGGGCCGTCGACGGGGTCGACCTCACCGTGCCGGCCGGCACGGTGTACGGCGTCCTCGGGCCGAACGGCGCCGGGAAGACCACCACCGTGAAGATGCTCGCCACCCTGCTGCGGCCCGACGGCGGCGAGGCCCGGGTCTTCGGTCACGACATCGTCCGCGAGGCCGACGAGGTGCGCGGCCGGGTGAGCCTCACCGGCCAGTACGCGTCCGTGGACGAGGACCTCACCGGCACCGAGAACCTGGTGCTCCTGGCCCGGCTCCTCGGTCACCGCAAGGTCGCCGCCCGCACCCGGGCCGCCCAGCTGCTGGAGGCGTTCGGCCTCACCGAGGCGGCCGGGAAGCAGGTCAAGCACTACTCGGGCGGCATGCGGCGCCGCATCGACATCGCCGCGTCCATCCTCAACACCCCCGACCTGCTGTTCCTCGACGAGCCGACCACCGGCCTCGACCCGCGCAGCCGCAACCAGGTGTGGGACATCGTGCGCGCGGTCGTCGCCCAGGGCACCACGGTGCTGCTGACCACGCAGTACCTCGACGAGGCCGACCAGCTGGCCTCCCGGATCGCCGTCATCGACCAGGGCAGGGTGATCGCCGAGGGCACCAAGGGCGAGCTGAAGGCGTCCGTCGGCGCCGGTTCCGTCCATCTGCGGCTGCGGGACGCCGAGCAGCGGCCGCTCGCCGCGGAGCTGCTGCGCCGGACGCTCGACGCCCAGGTGCAGCTCGAGCCCGACTCCGTGGCGCTCACCGCCCGGCTCACCACGGCGGCGAGCAACGACACCGCCGCCGAGCAGGCCGCCCGCGCGCTGAACGAACTGGCCCGCGCCGGCATCACCGTCGACAACTTCTCACTCGGCCAGCCCAGCCTGGACGAGGTGTTCCTGGCCCTCACCGGCCGCGACACCCAGCAGCCCCTGCCCGGATCCGACGACGCCCACGACCCGAAGGACGAGGTGGCGGCATGAGCACCACGACCACCGTCGAAAGCGGCGAGCTCGCCCCCGTACGCACCGACTCCCTGGCCGACCTGCTCGTCGCCAAGGAGCGCCCGCCGCGGCCGAGCGCATGGTCGGCCTCGCTGACCTTCGGCTGGCGCGCCGTCCTCAAGATCAAGCACGTGCCGGAGCAGCTCTTCGACGTCACGGCGTTCCCGATCATGATGGTGCTGATGTACACGTACCTGTTCGGCGGGGCGCTGGCCGGCTCACCGAAGGAGTACATCCAGTTCCTGCTGCCGGGCATCCTGGTGATGTCGGTCGTGATGATCACGATGTACACCGGTGTCTCGGTCAACACGGACATCGAGAAGGGTGTCTTCGACCGGTTCCGCAGCCTGCCGATCTGGCGGCCGTCGACCATGGTCGGCTATCTGCTCGGCGACGCCCTGCGCTACACCCTCGCGTCGCTCGTGATGCTGGCCGTCGGTCTCATCCTGGGCTACCGCGCCCAGGGCGGGGTGGCCGGCGTGCTCGCCGGGATCGCGCTGCTGGTGCTGTTCTCGTTCGCCTTCTCGTGGATCTGGACGATGTTCGGGCTGCTGCTGCGCACCGAGAAGTCGGTGATGGGCGTCAGCATGATGGTGATCTTCCCGCTCACCTTCCTGTCCAATGTCTTCGTCGACCCGAGCACCATGCCGGGCTGGCTGCAGGCGTTCGTCAACAACAGTCCCGTCACCCATCTCGCGTCGGCGGTGCGCGGGCTGATGGCAGGCGACTGGCCGGCCGACGAGATCGCCTGGTCGCTGGGCTGGTCCGCGCTGTTCGTGGCGGTCTTCGGGCCGATCACGATGCGGCTGTACAACCGGAAGTAGCGGGCCGGGGCTGCCGGTGGACGAAGGGACGCGGCTCAGCCCCGGGGGAGCGGGCGGATGTCGGGGGCGACCTGGGTCCCCGGCGTCGCCCGCACGATCGTGATCAGGCGGTCCGTCAGCTCCAGCGTCCCGACGTCCGGATCGTCGTAGCCGAGCACCCGGTGCCCGCGTACGACGCTCACCACCAGGTCGTCCGTCTCGCGCGGGGTCTTGCCCACCTCGGCCTTTATGACCGGGCGCTCCACGATGTCGAGTCCGGTCCCCTGCTGGATGAGGTCCTCCATGACCATGCCGGCCGAGGGGCTGAGCACCGAGAGCCCGAGCAGCCGCCCGGCGGCGCTGGCGCTGGTGATGACCGCGTCGGCACCGGACTGCTTCAGCAGCGGCGCGTTCTCCTCCTCGCGCACGGCGGCGACGATCTTCGCGCCCCGGTTGAGCTGCCGGGCCGTCAGCGCGACCAGGACGGCCGTGTCGTCGCGCTGCGTCGCGATGATGATCTGCCGCGCACGCTGCAGTTCCGCCCGTTTCAGTACCTCGCTCCGCGTGGCATCGCCTATGACGCCCGCGAAGCCGTCCGCCGTGGCGGCCTCGATGGCCTTGGCGCTGGGGTCGACCACCACGACCTGCTCCTTGCGCAGCCCTGTCGCGCAGACCGTCTTGATCGCCGACCTGCCCTTGGTGCCGAACCCGACGACAACGGTGTGATGGCGCAACATGGACCTCCAGCGGCTCAGTCGCCACTCCTCCCGGGTGCGTTCGGTGAGGGCCTCGAGGGTGGTGCCGACCAGGATGATCAGGAACGTGACGCGCAGCGGCGTGATGACGAAGATGTTGGTGAGCCGGGCGCCGTCGGTGACCGGTGTGATGTCTCCGTACCCGGTGGTGGAAAGGGTGACGGTCGCATAGTAGAAGGCGTCGAGGAGATCGAGGGACCCGTCGGAGTTGTCGGTGTAGCCGTCACGGTCGGCGTACACGACGAGCGCCGTCACGACCAGCACCACCAGGGCCATCGACAGCCGCTTGGTG
>KL568532.1:69874-71879 GCA_000715605.1 Streptomyces speibonae
CGAGCGCCGTCACGACCAGCACCACCAGGGCCATCGACAGCCGCTTGGTGACCTGGCGGATCGGATGCTCCACCATTTTCCTCGGGAGTCTCACCCGATGGGTCACCAGATGTTCGTCCGCCTGGCGAGCGATGGCGTCCTGGCCCGGAAGTTTCACGTGAAACACACCCCGATTCCCCCGGACGCCCACGGCAGGTCGATCAGTTCCGCCTCCTCGCCGGGCCCCGAACCGCCGGGGGGTACGACGGCGAGCGCGTCGGCCGCCGCGATGCCCCGCAGCATGGCCGGACCGTTGTAGAGCAGCGGCAGCGCCCGGTCGCCGCGCAGGGCGACGGGGATCAGCCGGGTGTCGTGGGGGTGCCCCTGCACCGCGTCCCGCAGCGGCAGCGCGTACGGCTCCGGGGCGGGGCGGGCGGCGAGGGTCCGCAGCAGCGGCTCGGCGAGGGTGAGCAGACCGGAGACGGCGGCCAGGGGGTTGCCGGGCAGGCCGACGAGGTGCTGGTTCTCCTTGGTGCGGGCCAGGAGCATGGGGTGGCCCGGACGCACCGTGACGCCGTCCACGAGCAGGTCGGCGCCGATGCGGCGGAGCGTGGGGTGGACGTGGTCGACCGGGCCGGCGGCCGTCCCGCCGGTGGTGACGACGACATGGGCGTCACAGCCGGTGATCGCCTCGTGCAGTGCCTCCGCGTCGTCCCCGACCCGGCGGACGTCGGTGAGCTCGGCGCCGAGCGCGCGGAGCCAGGGCGGCAGCAGCGGGCCCAGCGCGTCCCGGATCAGCCCGTCGCGCGGCAGCCCCGCGCCGAGCAGTTCGTCCCCGAGGACGAACACGGCGGCGCGCGGCCGCGGAACGGCGACGAGGGAGTCGTATCCGGCGGCGGCGGCCATGCCCAGGACGGGCGGGGTCACCACCGTGCCCACGGGGAGCAGCTGGTCGCCGCTGCGGCACTCCTGGCCGCGGGGCCGGATGTCCTGGCCGTGGCTGACGGTGTGCGGTGACCGGTCGGCGGCCGTGGCGTGCAGCCGCCCCTTGCCGTCGGTGCGTCCGCGTTCGCTGCGGAGCACGGCGGTGGTGTCCGGGGGGATGCGGGCGCCGGTGGCGATACGGACGGCCTCGCCGTCGGTGAGCGGTGTGTGCTCGGCGTGCCCGGCCAGGACGCCCTTCTCCCGTACGTCCCAGGGGCCGGGCCCGGAGACCGCCCAGCCGTCCATCGCGGAGGTGTCGAAGGAGGGCAGGTCGGTGAGGGCGGTGAGCGGGGCGGCCAGGGTGAGGCCGAGGGCGGAGTCGAGGGGGACGGGCTCCGGGGGCAGATGGCCGGTGCGTCCGGTGGCACCGTGGCGCGGGGCGCGTGCGGCGATGTCCCGTGCCTCGCCCCAGTCGGTGGCGTGGTGGCGCGACGGACGGCCGGTGGGGCCCGGGGCCCGGCCGTCGCCGGGGCGGTCGGATGGTTCCTTCACGAGGGCGAGCGCCTCCTCGACGTCGAGGTCATCGGCGTCCTCATCGGCCCGGGTGGCACGCGCGGTCATTCTGCTTCCGCACGGGTGTCCGCGGTGGCGGCGGAGGATGCGTCCGAGGCGGCCTTGTCCGGGGTGGCTTCGTCGGCCCAGCGTGCGGCCAGGGCCGCTGCCCTGCGGGCGGCCTCGGCCACGGCGTCCCGGTCGCCGCCCGCCCGGGCGGCCGCGTACCCGACGAGGAAGGTGGTCAGCGGAGCGGCGGGCCTGGCCACGCCGTGGGCGGCGTCACGGGCCAGGTCGAGCAGTACGCCGGTGTCGACGTCCAGGTCGATGCCCAGCTCGTCCTTGACTGCGGAGATCCATTCGTCCAACACGTGTCCATGCTCCCTGATGCGTGCCCTGGCAGTGGCGATGTCGTCCCAGGTGTCGCAGTCGAAGGACGCCACCGGGTCGGAGAGACGGGTGAGGCCGAGCGCGCCGGTCAGCCGGCGCAGGGGCAGCCCGGTCAGCTCGCCGTGCCGGCCGGTGAGCTCGGCCAGTCCGCGGCGCAGGG
>KL568532.1:72066-73651 GCA_000715605.1 Streptomyces speibonae
AGATGTGTATAAGAGACAGCGTCGGAGTCGGTCAGCAGCACACCGTCGGCCGTACCGCGGCGCAGGGACGCCAGCAGCGCCTCGACGGTGGACCGGCCGAGGAACGGCAGGTCGGCGGAGAGCAGCACGACCTGGCCGGCGGTGGTGTGCCGGAGCCCGGCGTCGAGCGCGGCGAGGGGGCCGCCGCCCGGGGGCTCCTCCCGGGCCCAGACCACGGGCCGGGCGGTGGGGCGGGGGCCGGCGACGACCACCGTGGTCGCGGCGCCGGCGCAGGCCGCGAGCACCCGGTCCAGCAGCGCCCGGCCGCCGACGCGCACACCGGGCTTGTCCGCGCCGCCGAGCCGCCGGGCGGCACCACCGGCGAGCACGACGGCGTCGTACGCGGTATCGGAGCCACCAGGAGGGCCGTCGAAGGCATCACCGGGTGGCTGGAACTCGGTCACCCCCCGAGTATGCGTGCCCCCCGCGATCACAGGGAACGCGGGGCGGGCGGACACGGCCCGGGAGTCGGGGAAAGGCCCGCGAAGGGCTGTGCGGTGGACTCAGAGAGTCCGCAGCAGCACCGCCGGCTGCTCCACGCAGTCCGCCACGTAGCGCAGGAAGCCTCCCGCCGTACCGCCGTCGCAGACGCGGTGGTCGAAGGTGAGCGACAGCTGCACGACCTGGCGCACCGCCAGCTCGCCCTCGTGCACCCATGGCTTGGGGACGATGCGGCCGACGCCGAGCATGGCGGCCTCGGGATGGTTGATGATCGGCGTGGAACCGTCGACGCCGAACACGCCGTAGTTGTTCAGCGTGAAGGTGCCGCCGGTGAGGTCCGCGGGTGTCAGCGTCCCGGCCCGAGCGGCCTCGGTCAGCCGGGCGAACTCCGCCGTGAGCGCCTCCGCGTCCCGCGTGTGCGCGTCCCGGACGACGGGGACGACGAGCCCCCGGTCGGTCTGCGCGGCGAAACCGAGGTGCACGGCGCCGTGCCGGACGATCTCCCTGGCCTCGGTGTCCACCGAGGCGTTGAGCTCGGGGAAGCGGTCGAGCGCGGCGGTGCAGATCCGGGCCAGCAGGGCGAGCACGGAGATCTTCGGCCCGCCGGACGCGTTCATCGCCGCGCGGGTCCGCATCAGCTCCGTCGCGTCGGCGTCCACCCAGCAGGTCGCGTCCGGTATCTCGGTGCGGCTGCGGGAGAGCTTGTCGGCGACGGCGCCGCGGACGCCCTTGAGGGGGACACGGGTGGCAGCGGGAGCCTCCGCCGGCGCGGCCACCGGTGCCGGAGTCGCGGAGGTGGTCCGCGGTTCGCCGGCCTCGCGGCCGGTGCGGCCCTGCGTGGCGGCGGCGCGCAGCGCGTACTCCACGTCGGCCCGCAGGATCAGCCCGTCGGGCCCGGAACCGGTCATCTCCCGCAGATCCAGCCCGTGCTGCCGGGCCAGCCGGCGCACCAGCGGGGAGATCACGGGGACGGGGCCGTCCGCGGGTGCGGAAGGGGCGCGGTCCCGTGGACCGGCCGGTTCCGTGGGGGTCGTCGCCCCGGTGGGCCTGACGCGCCCGTTCGCCGTGGGAGTGGCGGACGGGGTGGCCGGGGCGGCAGCGGGCC
>KL568532.1:73848-77355 GCA_000715605.1 Streptomyces speibonae
GCAGCGGGCCCCGCCGGTCGTATGCGGCGGCGACGGCCCGGTGCCTCGGAGGTGCCGTAGCCGACCAGGACGTTGCCGGAGCCCTCCGTGGCCGGTGCACTGCCGCGCGCTTCCCCCGCGTCCGCGGCGGACACGGCGTCGGAGGTATCGGCCGTGCCGGCGGTGGCGGTGCCGTGCGCGCCGCCGGCCGGGCGGCCCTCGGCCGCCTCGCCCACCGCGACCGTCAGCAGCGGAGCGCCGACGGGCAGCTCCGTGCCCTCGGCACCGAACCGGGCGGTGACCACACCGCCGTAGGGACAGGGCACCTCCACCATCGCCTTGGCCGTCTCGACCTCGACGACCGGCTGGTCCACGGCGACGACATCGCCGACCTCGACCAGCCAGCGCACGATCTCCGCCTCGGTGAGTCCCTCACCGAGGTCGGGGAGCTTGAACTCCAGCACCTGTGCCATCAGCTCTCGGCCTCCCACTGCAGGCGCCCCACGGCGTCCAGGATCCGGTCCACACCGGGCAGGTGGTGGCGCTCCAGCATCGGCGGCGGATACGGCAGGTCGAACCCGGCCACGCGCAGCACCGGCGCCTCCAGATGATGGAAGCAGCGCTCCGTGACGCGGGCCGCGATCTCCCCGCCCGGGCCGCCGAAGCCGCCCGACTCGTGGACGACGACCGCGCGTCCCGTCCGCCGTACCGAGGCGCACACCGTCCCGTCGTCGAACGGCACCAGGGAGCGCAGATCGACGACCTCGAGGTCCCAGCCCTCGGCCCGGGCCGCCTCGGCCGCCTGCATGCAGACGGGTACGGACGGCCCGTAGGTGATGAGCGTGGCACTCCGGCCGGAGCGCCGCACCACCGCACGGCCTATCGGTTCAACGGTTGCCGGCTCCTCCGGGTTCCAGGCGTCCTTCGACCAGTAGAGCCGCTTGGGCTCCAGGAACACGACCGGGTCGTCGGAGGCGATGGCGGCGCGCAGCAGCCCGTAGGCGTCCGCGACGGTCGCGGGCGTGACGACATGGAGCCCCGGAGTCGCCATGTAGTACGCCTCGGAGGAGTCGCTGTGGTGCTCGACCCCGCCGATGCCGCCGCCGTAGGGGACGCGGATGGTGAGGGGCAGCGGCATCTTCCCGCGCGTGCGGTTGCGCATCTTCGCGACGTGCGAGACGAGCTGTTCGAACGCCGGGTAGGCGAAGGCGTCGAACTGCATCTCCACCACGGGGCGCAGCCCGTACATGGCCATGCCCACGGCCGTGCCGAGGATGCCCGCCTCGGCCAGCGGCGTGTCCGTGCACCGGTCCTCGCCGAACTCCTTGGCGAGTCCGTCGGTGATCCGGAAGACACCGCCGAGGGTGCCGACGTCCTCACCCATCACGTGCACCGACGGGTCGGCGGCCATGGCGTCGCGCAGGGCGCGCGTGAGGGCCTGCGCCATGGTGGCCGGCTTGACGGCGACCGTGGTCATCCCTGCACCCCTTCCTGCTCGGCCTCGGCCGCCAGTTCCGCCCGCAGCTGCTCCCGCTGCTCCAGCAGCTGCGGGGTGGGCTCGGCGTACACGTCGGCGAAGAGGTCCATGGGGTCGAGCGCCGGGTCCTCGTTCATGTGTGCGCGCAGGTCGGCGGCCATGGTCTCGGCGTCCCGGCGGGCGGTCTCGGCGCCCGCCTCGTCGAGCAGTCCGCGACCGGTCAGCTCCCGCTCCAGGAGCGCGATCGGGTCGTGCTGCTTCCAGGTCTCGACCTCGGCGTCGCCGCGGTAGCGGGTGGCGTCGTCGGCGTTGGTGTGGGCCTCCACACGGTAGGTGACCGCCTCGATCAGGGTGGGTCCGCCGCCCGCGCGGGCGTGCCGTACGGCGTCGGACAGCACCTCGTGCACGGCCGCGGCGTCGTTGCCGTCGACCAGGCGTCCGGGCATCCCGTAGCCGACGGCCTTGTGGGCCAGCGACGGGGCCGCGGTCTGCTTGGCGAGCGGGACGGAGATCGCGAAGCCGTTGTTCTGGACGAGGAAGACCACCGGGGCCTGCCACACGGCGGCGAAGTTCAGCGCCTCGTGGAAGTCGCCCTCGCTGGTGCCGCCGTCGCCGACCATGGCCAGGGCGACCACGTCGTCGCCCTTGAGGCGGGCGGCGTGGGCGAGGCCGACGGCGTGCGGCAGCTGGGTGGCGAGCGGGGTGCTCAGCGGCGCCACGCGGTGCTCGTAGGGGTCGTAGCCGGTGTGCCAGTCGCCGCGCAGCAGGGTGAGGGCCTCGACCGGGTCCACACCGCGCGCGACGACCGCGAGGGTGTCGCGGTAGCTGGGGAAGAGCCAGTCGCGCTCTTCCAGGGCGAGGGCGGCGGCGACCTCGCAGGCCTCCTGGCCGGTGCTTGAGGGGTAGACCGCGAGACGGCCCTGCTTGGTGAGGGCGGTGGCCTGCGCGTTGTAGCGGCGGCCCTTCACCAGCTCCGCGTACAGCCGGCGCAGCAGCTCCGGATCGGCCTTGGCGGCCGCCTCGGTGCCGAGGACGCGGTACGGCTCCGCGTCCGGCAGCAGGGGCGCGGGGTCGGTACGGGGCTGCCAGGCGGGCGGCGGGGCAGGCCGGTAGGTCCCCCGCTGCTCCATGACCGTCATGACGGCACCTCCTCGTGGGATGTCGGAGGCGCGGCATCTGTGACGCGCCTCACCAACCGATTGTTCGGTCGCCGGCACAATTTGGCTATGGCTGGCACCAGCCTGTGGACAAACGGTTCTCCACAACTTGAGATGGATGCAGTACGTCCACGGCGGAGAGGTGGGGGCGGGTGGCATCTGAACAAATGGCCGAGGCGCAGGAGGAGACCGGGCCGCTGCCTCCCCCGCGGCCCCTGGACGGCATCGATCAGGACATCCTGCGGATACTCCAGACGGACGGCCGCGCGTCCATACGCTCGGTCGCCGAGCGGGTGCACGTCTCCCGGGCGAACGCGTACGCACGGATCAACCGGCTCGTCGAGGACGGCGTCATCCGCGGCTTCGGGGCCCGCGTCGACCACGAACGCGCCGGTCACGGGACGTCGGCGTACATCACCCTGAAAATCGTCCAGAACACCTGGCGCACGGTCCGCGAGCAGCTCAGGCAGCTTCCGGGCGCCTCGCACATCGCCCTGGTGGGCGGGGACTTCGACGTGCTGCTGCTGGTGCACACGCCCGACAACCGGGCGCTGCGCGAACTGGTCCTGACCCGGCTCCAGGCGATCCCCGAGGTGCTCAGCACGCGCACCCTGCTGGTGTTCGAGGAGGAGGACCTGGAGCCGCAGAGCTGACACCGGCTCCCGGCCGTGCGGCGCGAGCCCCGGGATCCCCGCGCGACGGTGTCAGCCGGCCTTGCGCAGCCCTCCGAAGGCCAGCTGCGCCACGGCGTCGGCCACCTCGCGCTCGTTCATGCCGCGCCCGTCCGGCCGGTACCACTCCACGATCGAGTTGATCATGCCGAAGACCAGCCGGGTCACCAGGCGCACCTCTATGTCCTCGCGCACGTCGCCGTCGGCGGCCGCGGCCTTCAGC
>KL568532.1:77611-90979 GCA_000715605.1 Streptomyces speibonae
GGTCGAACTCGCGCCGCCGCTCCAGCGCCCACCGCTCGGTCGCGGTGTTGCCGCGCACCCGCAGCAGCAGCGTCACATACGGCAGCTCGGCGATGAGCACCTCGACCATGCGCCGCACGACGTACTCCAGCCGCTCGGCCGCGCGTCCGGTGCCCGCCCGCTCCTCGTCGAGGATGCCGAAGAGCCCGTCCAGGGCGCGGCTCACCGCGCGGCGCAGCAGTTCCTCCTTGCCCGCCACGTGGTGGTAGATCGACGACTTGGAGATGCCGGCGGCCTTGGAGAGGTGCTCCATGGAGGTGCCGTCGTAGCCGCGTTCGTTGAACACCCGCACGGCGACGTCCAGCAGCGTCTCCGGGGTGTACGTGTCGCGCTTGGCGGTGGTCATGCGGAGCCCTCCCGCAGGTCCGAGGCGTAGGCATGGCGGTACAGGGCGAGGGACGGCGCGTAGCGGCCGGACGGGTCGCACTCGTGCAGGTTGTCCAGCACGGAGCAGGCCCAGCCGCCGCCGAGCCGGCGGCTCCACTCCAGCGGGCCCAGCGGGTAGTTCACGCCCAGGCGCATCGCGGTGTCGATGTCGTCCTCCGTGGCGACACCCTTGGCGACGGCGTCGACGGCGAGGTCGATGATGCGGGCCACCGTCCGCGCGACGATCATCCCGGGGACGTCCCCGATGACGCTGACGTGCTTGCCGAGCGCCTGGAACAGTCCGGTGGCCTCGGCGACGGTCACGGGCGAGGTGTTCGAGGCGTGCGACAGGGCGACGCGGGTGGCCCTGCGGTAGTCGAGGGCGAGGTCGAAGTACACGACGTCGCGGAACTCCACGGAGGTCTGCCCGTCGGCGAGCACCAGCTGGCCGCCGCCCGGCAGCACCAGACGGGTGCCGTTGTCCTCGTCCTCCTCGCGCACCTCGATGCCCGCCTCGCGGATCATGGCGAGCAGCTCGGACGCGGGTCCCAGATCGCCCTCGGCGACCACGTACGCGGGCGGCCGCGCGGGCTCCGCGGTGTGCGGCTCGGGGCGCTCGGCGCCCTCACCGTGGTCGTACCAGCCGCGTCCGGTCTTGCGGCCGAGGCGCCCGGACTCCACCAGACGGCGCTGGGCGAGTGACGGGGTGAAGCGCACGTCCTGGAAGAAGGACTGCCACACGGAACGGGTGACGGACTCGTTGACGTCCTGGCCGATGAGGTCGGTCAGCTCGAAGGCGCCCATCCGGAAGCCGCCGCACTCGCGCAGCACCGCGTCGATGGTGGCCGGGTCGGCGCCCTGGGACTCGTACACCGCGAAGGCCTCGGCGTAGAAGGGCCGGGCGACCCGGTTGACGATGAAGCCGGGAGTGTCGGCGCAGGCCACGGGCGTCTTGCCCCAGGCCCGGGCCGTCTCGTACGCGCGCGTGGCGCACGTGACGTCGGTGGCGAACCCGGAGACCACCTCGACGAGCGGCAGCAGCGGCGCGGGGTTGAAGAAGTGCAGGCCCACGAAGCGGCCGGGGAGCCGCAGCGCTCCGCCGATCGCGGTGACCGACAGGGAAGAGGTGTTGGTGGCCAGCAGACAGTCGTCCGGGACGACGTCCTCCAGCGCGCGGAACAGCTCCTGCTTGACGTCGAGACGCTCCAGAATTGCCTCGACGACCAGGGAGCAGCCGGCGAGTCCGGTGAGCTCCTCGACGGGGCGCAGACGGGCGCGCGCCGCGTCCCGTTCGGCGGCGGTCAGCCGCTCCTTCTCCACCAGCCGGTCGAGCCGTGCGCCGATCGCGTCGGCCGCCTGCCGGGCCCGGCCGGGGGCGGCGTCGTACAACCGCACGGGATGGCCCGCGACCAGCGCGACCTGGGCGATTCCCTGGCCCATGGTGCCGGTGCCGACCACGGCCACGGGACTGCTGAGGTCGAGTGCTGTCATGGGCGCGATCCTCCCGCACGCGGTTGTCCACAGATGCGGCGGACCCCCTTGTCCCGACCGATCGTTCGGTTACTCTAACTCTGACCGCCCGTTCCTGACTACGTTTCCGCACAGGTCCAAGAGCTCGACGAAGAGTTCCTGAGACGAGGAGTTGGTCCCGCATGGCCGCCGAACTCACCGCGCACGAGCTGATCGCCCGGCACCGTCCCACGCTGGACCAGGCGCTGGAAGCGATCCGCACGCGCGCGTACTGGTCCCCCCACCCCGAGCACCCCAAGGCGTACGGGGAGAACGGCAGCCTGGACATGGCGGCGGGCAAGGCCGCCTTCGACGCCCTGCTCGGCACCCGCCTCGACCTCGGCCAGCCGGGCACGGACGGCTGGGTGGACGGCGAGACCTCCCCGTACGGCATCGAGCTGGGCGTGAGCTACCCGCACGCGGACCTCGACGCGCTGCTGCCCGCCATGAAGGCCGGCATGCGGGCCTGGCGCGACGCCGGAGCGGAGACCCGCGCGGTGGTCTGCCTGGAGATCCTCAAGCGGATCAGCGACCGGACGATGGAGTTCGCCCAGGCGGTCATGCACACCTCCGGCCAGGGCTTCATGATGGCCTTCCAGGCCGGCGGTCCGCACGCCCAGGACCGCGGCATGGAGGCCGTGGCCTACGCGTACGTGGAGCAGATCCGTACGCCCGACACCGCCGAGTGGACCAAGCCGCAGGGCAAGCGCGACCCGCTCGCGCTCACCAAGCAGTTCGTCCCGGTGCCGCGCGGCATCGGCCTGGTCATCGGCTGCAACACCTTCCCGACGTGGAACGGCTACCCGGGCCTGTTCGCCTCGCTCGCCACCGGCAACGCGGTCCTGGTCAAGCCGCACCCCCGCGCGGTGCTGCCGCTCGCGCTCACCGTCCAGGCCGCCCGCCAGGTGCTCGCCGAGGCCGGATTCGACCCGAACCTGGTGGCGCTGGCCGCCGAGCGGCCCGGCGAGGGCATCGCCAGGACGCTGGCCACCCGCCCGGAGATCCGGATCATCGACTACACCGGCTCCACCGAGTTCGGCGACTGGCTCGAGGACAACGCCCGCCAGGCACAGGTGTACACCGAGAAGGCCGGCGTCAACTCGGTGCTCGTGGAGTCCACCGACGACTACCAGGGGATGCTGGCCAACCTGGCGTTCTCCCTGTCGCTGTACAGCGGCCAGATGTGCACCACCCCGCAGAACCTGATCATCCCCCGCGACGGCATCACCACCGACCAGGGCCCCAAGTCCTTCGACGAGGTCACCGCCGACCTCGCCCAGGCCGTGGACGGCCTGCTCGGTGACGACGCGCGCGCGAACGCGCTGCTGGGCGCCATCGTCAACCCGGACGTCAAAGCCCGCCTGGAGGCCGCCGCCGGGCTCGGCGAGGTCGCTCTCGCCTCCCGCGAGATCACCAACCCGGAGTTCCCCGGCGCGGTGGTGCGTACACCGGTGATCGTGAAGCTGGACGGGTCGAAGCCGGACGCCGAGGCCGCCTACATGAGCGAGTGCTTCGGCCCGGTCTCCTTCGCCGTGGCCGTGGACTCGGCCGACGACGGGGCGGAGCTGCTGCGGCGCACGATCCGCGAGAAGGGCGCCATGACGGTCGGCGCCTACACGACCACCCCGGAGGTCGAGAGGACCGTCCAGGAGGTCTGCCTGGAGGAGGCCGCCCAGCTCTCCCTGAACCTCACCGGCGGGGTGTACGTCAACCAGACGGCCGCCTTCTCCGACTTCCACGGCTCCGGCGGCAACCCGGCGGCCAACGCGGCCCTGTGCGACGGCGCGTTCGTGGCCAACCGGTTCCGGGTGGTCGAGGTCCGCCGACAGGCCTGAGCCGCCTCAGGCGGGTGCGCCCCCGGTGGCGCTCCAGTGGTACAGCGTCATGGCCGCACTGGTCGCGAGGTTGTAGCTGGAGACCTGGGGGCGCATCGGCAGCGCCACCAGGTGGTCGGCCCGCGCGCGCAGCTCGGGCGACAGCCCGTTGCGCTCGGAGCCGAACGCGAGCAGCGCGTCGTCCGGCAGTTTCAGCGAGCGGATGTCCTCGCCCTCCGGGTCCAGCGCGAAGACCGGCCCCGGCGGCAGCTCCGCGACGGTCAGCCGCTCCACGGCGGTGGCGAAGTGCAGCCCCGCCCCGCCGCGCACCACCGTGGGGTGCCAGGGGTCGAGGGTGCCGGTGGTGACCACGCCGGTCGCCCCGAAGCCGGCGGCCAGCCGAATCACGGCCCCCGCGTTGCCGAGGTTGCGCGGGTTGTCCAGGACCACCACGGGTGCGGTGCGCGGCCTGTGCGCCAGCCGCGCGAGGTGGTCCGCGCGGGAGGGGCGTACGGCCAGGGCGGCCACGGCGGTGGGGTGCGGGCGCGGCACCAGTGAGGCGTACGTCGCGTGCGGCACCTCGGTCAGCAGCGCCGCCAGCGCCTCCCGCACGTCCGGAGCCAGTTCGTCGGCGAGCGCCAGCGCCGCGCCCCGGTCCGCGGCGAGCGCGATGCGCACCTCGGCCCCGAAGCGCACCGCGTGCTTGAGGGCGTGGAATCCGTCGAGCAGGACGGCGCCCCCGGCCAGCCGGCGCCAGGCGGACACGGGGTCTGCCTGGTTCTCGGGGCCCGGAGTGCGGGCGTGGTCGTTCATGCCCGCAGCCTACGTGCGCGGGCCCGGCGCCCCGCCCGGCGCCGGGGCGGCCGGCTCCGGCGGAGCCCCGGCGGGAGCGTCCGCCGGGGGGCGCGGGCCCGGGACCCGCGCCCGGACCCCGCGCGGGCGCAGCCGGCCGCCCGCGCGGGCCAGCAGGCCGCCCAGCCGGCGCAGGAAGGACGTCGGCAGGAACACCGCGTCGGCGGTGATCATCGCCAGGGAGAAGAAGGGCAGCCCGAGCACGACGGCGATCACCGCGTGCTCGAAGATCATGAAGGACAACAGGACGTTCTTGAGCCGCCGGTTGAACAGCGTGAACGGGAAGGCGACCTGCACGGCGACGGTCACATAGGTCACCAGCATCACCATGGTGCCGCTGGCCGCCAGCAGGTCCGCCAGAGCCGGCCAGGGGGAGAAGTACTCCAGCTGGAGCGGGTAGTGGACCGCGGTGCCGTCCTGCCAGCGGGAGCCCTGCACCTTGTACCAGCCGGCCGTGGCGTAGATCAGACAGGCCTCCACCATGATCACGAGCAGGGCGCCGTTGTGCACGATGTTCGCCACGACGTCCAGCAGGATCCGCGGCTGCCCCGTCCTCGCGCGGCGCCCGACCACCCACCACAGCGCCTGACCGAGCCACACCGTCCACAGCAGCGCCGGTACGAACCGGTCGCTGTCCGTCCGGCCCGCCAGTGTGGCCGCCGCCAGCACCAGGCCCAGCACGCCCCACAGGGCCGGACCGACCCGGTCGCGCGGCCGCTGCCCGCGCGCGCGTGCCTCCGCCACGCGGCGCGCCCGCCGCGCGTCCAGCGACCAGACCAGACCGCAGCGGGTGAACACCAGGTAGATCGCCATCAGATGCAGGACGTTGTCGCCGCCGTCCCCCATGAAGACACTGCGGTTCTGCAATGCGAGCACGCCCACCATGAACAGCACCGACATGGTGCGGGTGCGCCAGCCCAGCAGCATCAGGACGCTCCACAGCACGGCCAGCGCGTAGACCGCCTCGAACCACACCTGGCTGTCCGACCAGAGCAGTACGGTGAAGGCGTCGTTCGTCGTGACCAGCTGATCGGCCAGATCCCACTCCCACGGCCCGTCGGGGCCGTACAGCTCCTGGCGGTGGGGGTACTCGCGCAGCAGGAACAGCAGCCAGGTCAGGCCGAAGCCGATGCGTATCACGGCCGTCTGGTACGGGCCGAGCGCGGAGTCGGTGACCCGGGCGATCACCCGGGAGAGCCCCAGCGAGAGACGGTTCACCCGATGCCTCCCCGGGTCTCGTCCTCGGGCAGCGGCCACCACGGCAGGGTGCGGTACACGGGCTCGGTGGAGACCTTCTCCTCGCTCCAGTCCGGCGGGGGCACGTTGCTGGTGCGGGAGCGGATCTGGACCCGGTCGAGGACACCGCCCTCGCCGGCGGCGCCCGCCCGCTCCAGCCGCATCACCATGATCCGGCGCAGATACGCCTCGGACAGCGCCCCGCGCAGGCCCACCGGGCGGTTGTCGTCGTCGTGCGTGGACACGTAGAAGTCCCAGGCCCGGCGCAGTTCGTTCTGCTGGGTGTGGCTGGGCGCCGGGTTGCCGTCGATGGCCCGGCCGTCCTCGGCGGACAGGTCGTACCAGCCGGTGGTCCGTGACGCGCCGTCCGCGGTGCGGATGCCGGCGCGCACCTGGACGGCGATGTTCTGTTGCAGCGGGTTCGGCGCGAACAGCTTCCAGTTCTGCTCGAACTCCGGGTAGATCCAGTTCTCGATGGCCTCGCTGTGCTGCTTGCTGACCGTGTTCGAGGGCGCGACGTGCAGGAACGTCATGCCGAGGTGCACGCAGATCGCGACGGCGACGATCGCGAGGGCCGCCGCGGCGCCGATCTGATAGCGCAGGGAGAGCGCGGCCACGCCGGTACGGAGGCCGGCGGGCGGGCCGGACGCGGAGGCGGGGTCCGTGGAGGGGGCGCCGGTACGGAGGCCGGCGGAGCGGTCCGTCAGGGGGCCCGTGTCCGCCGAGCCGGTGCCGGGGTGAGGGCCCGGGCGGCTGTCCGGAACGGTGTCGCCACCGGTGCCGGGGGAGTGGGGCGGGGCCGGGCGGGGGTCCGGCAGGTCCCGCCCGGCAGTCCCGTGCCGGGCGTCGGAGCCCTTGTCGTGCGCGTTCATCCCGCCCCGATCCACCGATTCCCGGTCCGTCCCTGCTGCCGCCCCCTCCGCGAGGGCTCCGTACCGCCGCGCGCGTCCGATCCGCCGCGTCGCACGGAACGGTACTCAGCACCGGCCGCCGGGGCACAGTCCTCTCGGGACCCGCTTGCGTGGCCGTCACCACATCCCCGGACCGAGCGCCGTTGTCCACAGACGGTCCACGCAGGTTATCCACAGCGGTTGACACCTCGCGGCGCCCGTCCGACCATGGAACCGCACGAACCGAACGATCGGTCGGGAGCGTGCTCCGGGAACCATCCAGGTCGAGGGGGACCTCATGGCGACAGCAGCCGCCCGCGATACGGCCGGCAGCCGGGCGTACGACGTCATGGCCGCGGACGACACCGCCGCCCACCAGCACGCCTTCGACGCGGCCGTCGCGGCCGACGAGCGGATCGAACCGCGCGACTGGATGCCGGACGCCTACCGGGCCACGCTGGTCCGGCAGATCGCGCAGCACGCCCACTCCGAGATCATCGGCATGCAGCCGGAGGCCAACTGGATCACCCGCGCGCCCTCCCTGCGCCGCAAGGCCATCCTCATGGCCAAGGTGCAGGACGAGGCCGGGCACGGCCTGTATCTCTACAGCGCCGCCGAAACGCTCGGCACCAGCCGCGAGGAGCTCCTCGACAAGCTGCACTCCGGCCGCCAGAAGTACTCCTCGATCTTCAACTACCCCACCCTCACCTGGGCGGACGTCGGCGCCATCGGCTGGCTCGTGGACGGCGCGGCCATCACCAACCAGGTCCCCCTGTGCCGCTGCTCCTACGGGCCGTACGCGCGCGCCATGGTCCGCATCTGCAAGGAGGAGTCCTTCCACCAGCGCCAGGGCTACGAGCTGCTGCTCGCCCTCAGCAACGGCACCCCGGAGCAGCACGCGATGGCGCAGGACGCGGTGAACCGCTGGTGGTGGCCGTCGCTGATGATGTTCGGCCCGCCCGACGACGAGTCCCAGCACTCGGCGCAGTCGATGGCCTGGAAGATCAAGCGGCACTCCAACGACGAGCTGCGCCAGCGTTTCGTCGACATCTGCGTCCCTCAGGCCGCCTCCCTCGGCCTCACCCTGCCCGACCCCGACCTGAAGTGGAACGAGGAGCGCGGGCACCACGACTTCGGCGCGATCGACTGGTCGGAGTTCTGGGAGGTCCTCAAGGGCAACGGCCCGTGCAACGAAGAGCGGCTGAACAGGCGCAGGACGGCGCACGAAGAGGGCGCCTGGGTCAGGGAGGCGGCAGCGGCCCACGCGGCCAGGCACCACACCGGCGAGACAGGAGCGACGCGAGCATGACCCACACCGACTGGCCCCTGTGGGAGGTCTTCGTGCGCTCGCGCCGGGGCCTGTCCCACACCCACGCCGGCAGCCTGCACGCGTCGGACGCGGAGCTCGCCCTGCGCAACGCCCGGGATCTGTACACCCGGCGCGGCGAAGGCGTCTCGATCTGGGTCGTGCCGTCCTCCGCGATCACCGCCTCCTCGCCCGACGAGAAGGACCCGTTCTTCGAACCGGCCGCCGACAAGCCCTACCGGCACCCGACGTTCTACGAGATCCCCGAGGGGGTGCAGCACCTGTGACGACGCCATCCGCCAGGGACCTCCCCGAGGACACCACCGGGGACACCGCCGTCACGGCGGCCGCGCTCGCCCTCGGTGACGACGCCCTGGTGCTCTCCCACCGCCTGGGCGAGTGGGCCGGCAACGCGCCCGTGCTGGAGGAGGAGGTCGCCCTCGCCAACATCGCACTGGACCTGCTCGGCCAGGCCCGGGTGCTGCTGTCGATGGCCGGTGACGAGGACGAACTGGCCTTCCTCCGCGAGGAGCGCGCCTTCCGCAACCTGCAACTGGTGGAGCAGCCCAACGGCGACTTCGCCCACACCATCGCCCGTCAGCTGTTCTTCTCCGCCCACCAGTACCGGCTGTACGCGGAACTGGCCGCCGGAGACGGGCCCTTCGCGCCGCTGGCGGCCAAGGCCGTCAAGGAGGTCGACTACCACCGCGACCACGCCGAGCAGTGGACCCTGCGACTCGGCGACGGCACCGAGGAGAGCCACACACGGATGCAGCGGGCCGTGGACGCCCTGTGGCGCTACACCGGCGAGATGTTCCAGCCGGTCGAGGGCGTCGACGTCGACTGGACCGGCCTGGAGACGGCCTGGCTGGAATGGACCACTCAGGTACTGCGCCGGGCCACGCTCGCGGTGCCCGACGGCCCGCGCACGGGAGCGTGGACGGCGGGCGCGGGCCGGCAGGGCCTGCACACCGAGCCCTTCGGCCGGATGCTCGCCGAGATGCAGCACCTGCACCGCAGCCACCCGGGGGCGTCATGGTGACCGTCACCCCCCTGGAGGCGGAGCTGCTGGAACTCGCCGGTTCGGTGCCCGACCCCGAACTGCCGGTGCTGACCCTGCGCGAGCTGGGCGTCGTCCGCGCGGTGCACGCCCGCGGGACGGACACCGTCGAGGTCGAGCTGACCCCGACGTACACCGGCTGTCCTGCCCTCGAGGCGATGAGCCTGGACATAGAGCGGATCCTGCGCGAGCACGGCGTGCGCGAGGTCACCGTGCGCACCGTGCTCGCCCCCGCCTGGACGACCGACGACATCACGGAGGAAGGACGCCGCAAACTGCGGGAGTACGGCATCGCCCCGCCGCGCGCGCGGACCTCCTCGGGGCCGGTCCCGGTGGAGCTCGGAACGACCCGCACCCGCGGGACACCGCCCACCGAGGACGAACCGGCGCCCGTGCCCTGCCCGCACTGCGGCTCCACCGAGACCGAACTGCTCAGCCGCTTCTCGTCCACCGCGTGCAAGGCGCTGCGGCGCTGCCTGGCCTGCCGCGAACCGTTCGACCACTTCAAGGAGCTGTGATGGCCCGCTTCCACCGGCTCCGGGTGGCCGCGGTCGACCGGCTCACCGACGACTCCGTCGCCCTCACCCTCGACGTCCCCCCGCACCTGCGCGAGGAGTACCGGTACGCACCCGGCCAGCATCTGGCCCTGCGGCGCACCGCCGACGGCCGGGAGATTCGGCGCACCTACTCCATCTGCTCCCCCGCGCCCGACGGCGAGGCACCGAGCACACTGCGGGTCGGGGTGCGGCTGGTCGAGGGCGGTGCCTTCTCCACCTACGCGCTCAAGGAGATCGACCTCGGCGACGAGCTGGAGGTGATGACCCCGGCCGGCCGCTTCACGCTCCCGCCCGCCCCGGGCCGGTACGCGGCGATCGTCGGCGGCAGCGGCATCACCCCGGTGCTGTCGATCGTCTCGACGCTCCTGGCCCGTGCGCCCCGCGCCCGGTTCTGCCTGATCCGCAGCGACCGCACCACGGGCTCGACGATGTTCCTGGAGGAGGTCGCCGACCTGAAGGACCGCTACCCCGAGCGGTTCCAGCTGGTGACGGTGCTCTCCCGTGAGGAACAGCAGGCGGGGCTGCCGTCCGGGCGGCTGGACTCCGAGCGGCTGACCGGGCTGCTCCCGGCGCTGCTGCCCGTGGAGCAGGTCGACGGCTGGTTCCTGTGCGGGCCGTACGGCCTGGTCGAGAGCGCCGAGCGGGCGCTGCGCGGCCTGGGCGTCCCCCGTGCCCGTATCCACGAGGAGATCTTCCATGTCGACGCCGGTACGGCGCCCGCCGTCACGGCGTCCGCGCCGGCGCACAGCACGGTCACCGCCCGGCTCGACGGACGCGGCGGCACCTGGCCCGTGCGGTCCGGGGAGTCCCTGCTGGACACCGTGCTGCGCAATCGGCCCGACGCGCCCTACGCCTGCAAGGGCGGGGTGTGCGGCACCTGCCGCGCCTTCCTGGTCTCGGGCGAGGTGCGGATGGACCGCAACTTCGCGCTGGAGCCGGAGGAGACCGGGGCGGGCTATGTCCTGGCCTGCCAGTCGCATCCGGTCACGGAGACGGTGGAGCTGGACTTCGACCGGTAGCGAACGGCTCCAGGAGGTGGCCGGCTACAGGACGTGCCCCGGCTGTCCGTCGTCGGTCACGACGGGACGGCCGGCGGCCTCCCACAGCTGCATGCCGCCGTCCACATTGACCGCGTCGATGCCCTGCTGGGCCAAGTACATGGTGACCTGCGCCGACCGTCCGCCGGACCGGCAGATCACATGGATCCGGCCGTCCTGCGGGGCGGCCTCGGTCAGCTCGCCGTAGCGGGCCACGAACTCGCTGACGGGGATGTGCAGCGCCCCTTCGGCGTGGCCGGCCTTCCACTCGTCGTCCTCACGGACATCCAGCAGGAAGTCGCCGTCCTTGAGGTCCGCGACCTGGACCGTGGGCACACCAGCTCCGAAATTCATGTCTCCGACGCTACCCGACCGGGCGTGCGCGCCGCCTCAGCTCCGCAGGGCCTGAAGCTCGGCCTCGCGCTCGGCCACCTGGGCCTTCAGCTGCCCGGCGATCTCCTCGAGCAGCGCGTCGGGGTCGTCGGGGGCGAGGCGGAGCATGGAGCCGATGGCGCTCTCCTCGAGTTCCCTGGCGACGAGCGTGAGCAGTTCCTTGCGCCGGGAGAGCCATTCGAGGCGGGCGTAGAGCTCCTCGGCCGCGCTGGGGACGCGCTTCAGCTCCGGTCCGGCGGCCCACTCCTCGGCCAGTTCCCGCAGCTCGTCCTCGCTGCCGCGGGCGTATGCGGCGTTGACCCGGGTGATGAACTCCTCGCGGCGGGCCCGCTCCTTGTCCTCCTGGGCCAGGTCCGGGTGGGCCTTGCGGGCCAGCTCGCGGTACAGCTTGCGGGCCCCCTCGCTGGGCCGCACCCGCTGCGGGGGCCGCACCGGCTGGTCCGTGAGCATGGCGGTGGCCTCCGGGAACAGGCCGTCCCCGTCCATCCACCCGTTCATCAGCTCCTCGACCCCGGGGATCGGCATGAGCCGGGCACGCGCCTCGTCGGCCCGCCGCCGGTCCTCGGGATCGTCGCTGCGGGCGGCCTTGGCCTCCAGGATCCGGGCGTCGAGCTCCTCGAGACGGGCGTACATGGGGCCGAGCTTCTGTTCGTGCAGCCGGGAGAAGTTCTCGACCTCGACGCGGAAGGTCTCCACGGCGATCTCGAACTCGATCAGCGCCTGCTCGGCCGCCCGCACGGCCTGTTCCAGCCGGTCCTCGGGCCGCTCCGCACCACCGTCGGGCGTCCGCTCCGCGCCGGCGCCGCCGTCACCCTGCTCACCTTCCGAGGTCGTCACCCGGACAGCGTAGGGCACCCGTCGGGGCCCACGCGTCCCGTGCCCCGCTCCCGCGACGTACTGCGGCGCACTGTCCCGCCCCCGACGCCCGTGTCCTGCCCCCGGCGCCCGCGTTCCGCCCCGGGGCGGACGCTCAGACCCCCGTCTCCGCCGCGATGCGGCCCGAGCGCACCGCCCTCACCAGGTCCGTGTGGTCCGCCTCCGTGCGGTCGGCGTAGGCGACGGCGAACGCGGCCACCGCCTCGTCCAGCTCGTCGTTCTTGCCGCAGTAGCCGGCGATCAGGCGGGGGTCGGCGCTGTGCGAGTGGGCCCGGGCCAGCAGGGCACCGGTCATCCGGGCGTAGTCGTCGACCTGGTCGGCGGCCAGCGCCGCCGGGTCCACGCTGCCCTTGCGGTTGCGGAACTGGCGCACCTGGAAGGGGCGGCCGTCGACCGTCGTCCAGCCGAGCAGGCCGTCGCTGACGACCTGCATGCGCTTCTGCCCGTGCACCACGCGCCTGCCCTCGTGCCCGGCGTCGGGGACGTCGAAGCCGGCCACCGGCAGGTGCGGCACCAGCGCCGAGGGGCGGGCCTCCTTCACCTGGAGCACCAAGGGCGCGCCCCGGTGGTCGAGGAGCAGCACGACGTAGGAGCGGGTGCCCACACTGCCGGTGCCGACGACGCGGAACGCCACGTCGTGCACCGCGTGGCGGGAGAGCAGCGGATGACGGTCCGGCGGGAGCGTGCCGAGGTACTCCTCCAGGGAGGCGGCTACCAGCGCGGCCTCGGCGTCCGGTATTCGGCGCAGCACCGGGGGCGCGTCGATGAAGCGCCGCCCGCCGTCCTCGGTCCGCTCGGTCGACTTGGCGGCGAACCGGCCGCTGGTGTTCGCGCGGGCCTTCTCGGAGACCCGCTGCAAAGTGCCCACCAGGTCGTGGGCGTCGGTGTGGGAGACCAGTTCCTCGTCCGCGATGGCGTTCCAGGCGTCCAGGGCCGGCAGCTTGGAGAGCAGCCGCATGGTGCGGCGGTAGGCGCCGACGGCGTCGTGGGCGGCCGCGCGGCAGATGTCCTCGTCCGCGCCGGCCTCCCGCCCGGCCAGCACCAGCGAGGCCGCGAGCCGCTTGAGGTCCCACTCCCAGGGACCGTGGACGGTCTCGTCGAAGTCGTTGAGGTCGATGACGAGGCCGCCGCGCGCGTCACCGTAGAGGCCGAAGTTCGCCGCGTGGGCGTCGCCGCAGATCTGGGCGCCGATGCCCGTCATGGGGGTGCGCGCCAGGTCGTACGCCATCAGGCCGGCCGAGCCGCGCAGGAACGCGAACGGTGTGGCCGCCATCCTGCCGACCCGGATCGGGGTGAGCTCGGGCAGCCGGCCGCGGCCGGACTCCTCGACGGCACTCACGGCGTCGGGGCGGGAAGCGGCCAGGTGGAGGGCGCTGTGCGCGCTGCGCGGCAGCCGACGGCGCAGGGCCTTGCCTCTGTCTCTTATACACATC
>KL568532.1:91176-91518 GCA_000715605.1 Streptomyces speibonae
GCCGCCGCCCCTCGCCCGCGGCACCCGTCCCTCCGGTCCGCGGCGCTCCGGCCGCGCCGTGGGTCCCGGCCGTCCCGGCGTTGAACTCGGTCATCCTCGACCGCCCCCGTCCCCTGTACCTGACGTACACACGCTCGACAGTGATCGTGCCGACCGTACAACCGGTGACCGAAAGGCGTCAGGCCCTGTGGACAACCCACAGCCTGTGGACAACCAGGCCGCCCGGTTGGCGCCCAGCTCGCCGCGCGCCTCGCCCTGGTGGCGCCCGACCCGCCGCGCGCCTCGCCCGCCTACCCCGCCTCCGCCACGTCCTCCGCCGCCACCGGCAGGCTCCGCCCCCCC
>KL568532.1:91726-95679 GCA_000715605.1 Streptomyces speibonae
ATGTGTATAAGAGACAGGTCCAGGCGGGCCAGCACCGCGGGCACCGCGATGCCCGGGAGCATGTGGTGGAACAGCACGACGACCCGGTGCTCCAGATCCTGCCGCTGACAGCGCAGCTGGGACAGCAGCTGCACCCCGGAGAAGCTGCCGACCAGCAGCTCCGCCGTCTCCGTCACATCGACGTGGGGCAGCAGTTCACCGCACGCCTTGGCCTCGGCCAGCGTCCGGGTGGTCTGGTCGATCCACATGCCGAACGCCGGTGTCCGGTCCAGGCCCAGCGCCCCCTGGTCCAGCGCCAGCCCGACGCTCGCCCGCACCAGTGGCTCGGTCCGCAGCCGCAGCGCCAGCACGAGACCGGAGTCGACCAGCTCCTGCAACTTGGCGGACTGGGGCGGCAGGGAGATCGCCAGCTGTTCCTCGAACACCCCGAGGGCCAGCTCCTCCTTGGAACCGAAGTGGAAGTAGAGCGCACCCTTGGTGACCCCGGCCCGCTCCAGGATCTCCCCGATGGTCGCCGAGGTGTAGCCGCGTTCGTCGAAAACGGCCGCCGCCGCCTCCAGAATGGTCCGCCGCGTGCGGATCGCGCGCTCCTGTCGCGCCATCGGGTGCCTCCTGATCTGCGTGGATCCTCGTGGGTCTCATGGGTCGCACCGTGCGGTCACCGTGCCGTCGGCGTGCAGCCGCCGTGCGGTCCGTCTGTCGCGCTCGGGCTGGAATCCGGCGATGTGGATCACCCTTGGAAAAAAACCGTCTCGTCCGTATCTTAGTGCGAAACCGACCGGAGCCAGATTGCCGATCCCGGGGGTTCCCCATGCTGCAGCCGGATTCATCGAGCGCACCCAGGGAGGATCAGACCGGAGAGCAGGGCCCGCCCGCAAACACCGCGGGCACCGCCCCCGCCCGCTCCCTCGTCACACCGGAGCTCGCCCACCGTCCCTGTACGGCGGACGTCTTCCCGAAGGAATGGGTGCGGTTCCCACACGACCGGTTCCTCGTCACCGCGCGCTGGCCGGCCGAGCACCGTTTCTTCGGCCCCGTCGACGACCGCCACCACGATCCGATGATCGTCGGCGAAACGTTGCGCCAGATCGCGATGACCCTCGCCCACGCCGAGTTCGACGCCCCCGCCGACACCCATTTCGTCATGCGTGACCTGGAGGTCTCCACCGATCCCGCCGCATTGCTGCTCGCCGAGGCGGCCGAGCCGGTCACCGTCGACGTCGTGTGCTCCGAGGTGCGCCGCTGCGGCCGCGGCCTGAACAGCATGCGCACCACCATGGAGTTCCACCGCGCGGGCCGGCTCGTCGCCCGCGGCACCGGCAGCACGGGCTGCACCTCACCGGCCGCCTACCGCCGCCTGCGGGCGCGCCAACTGGCCGCCCAGGGGGCGCGAATACCGCTGCCGGCACCGGTTCCGCCCGATCGGGTGGGACGTCACCGCGCGGAGGACGTCGTCCTCGCCCCCGCCGACCGGCCCGGCACCTGGCTCCTGCGCGTCGACACCACGCACCCGGTGCTCTTCTGCCGCCCCAACGACCACGTCCCCGGCATGGTCCTGTTCGAGGCCGCACGCCAGGCCGCGACCGCGGCGTCGGGCCGGCGGCCCTTCCTGCCGTCCGAGCTGTCCGTCTCCTTCAGCCGCTACGCGGAACTGGACAGCCCCTGCTGGATCGACACGGAAGTCCTGGAGAAGGACGAGGGCGAGGTGACGGTCCGGGTGGCGGGACGGCAGGAGGGCGAATCCGTCTTCACGGCCACGCTCACCCGCGCCCCCGCCGCGCCGGTACGGGCGTTCCCGTGACCGCCGGTCTCCTGCTCACCGGCGCGACCGGCTTCATCGGCAGCCGGGTCGCCGCGGCGGCCCGGGAGCATCCCGGCGTCCGCGTCCGCACCCTGTCCCGCCGCGCACCGCGCGGGGAGCCGCCCACCCCGACCGAGCCCGGCAGCACGACGGTGCCGGGAACCACGACCGTGCCCGGTGACCTCGCCGACCCCCGCACGCTGCGCGGCAGTTGCGACGGCGTCGACGTCCTCGTCCACTGCGCCTCCCGCGTGAGCGGCGACCCGGAGGCCGTCGCGGCGGTCAACGACCTGGGCACGAAGGCCCTGGTGGAGGAGGCCGTACGGAGCGGGGTGCGCCGCATCGTGTACGTGAGCACCGCCGCCGTCCACGGCCGCGGCCCCTTCCGAGGCGTGCGGCCCGGCGAGGCACCGATCGCTCCCGCCTCCGCCACCAGCCGCTCCCGCGCGGCGGCGGAACGCCATGTGCTCGCCGCAGGCGGACTCGTCCTGCGCCCGCATCTGGTCCACGGTGAGGGCGACCGCTGGGTGATCCCCGGGCTCGTCAGCCTGCTGCGCGAGCTGTCCGCGCCCCTCACCGGCTGCGGGGCGCTCCACTCGATGATCGACGTCGGCACCCTGGGCCGGGCGGTGCTGGCCGCCGCCCTGTCACCGCACCACGGTCCCGGCACGCACTACGTCGCCCACCCGGACCCCGTACCCGCCGCCGAGCTGCTCACGGCCGTGTACGAGCAGGTGGAGCGCCCCGGCGACGGCACGCCGCTGGACCTGCCCACCGCCCGCGCACGAGCCGCCGCTTCCCCGTGGGCACTGCATCACCTCGACATGCTCACCGCGGACCACTGGTTCACGGACGACGCCTTCTGGAAGGACCTGGACTGCACACCGGGCGAGGGTTTCGCCGCGGCCTTCGCCCGATCGGCGCGCTGGTACCGGCAGCACGTCGCGACAAATAAAACCGGATAGTCGGTTTAACTTCTCCCGAGGCCCCGAACCGGCCGACCCAGAAAACCGGGCGGACGACCCGTTACGCCCTCGCGAACAGGCCACACACCGCTCCACGGACTGAAATGATCATGAGATGTTCCTCACACGGAACCCCGCCCCGTACCGCCCCCGGGCATGCGAAACGGGCGGCATCCGAAGGATGCCGCCCGTTCGACGGTGTGCGCGAGGGGGGAGTTGAACCCCCACGCCCTTGCGGGCACTGGAACCTGAATCCAGCGCGTCTGCCTATTCCGCCACCCGCGCATTGGGTGTGTCTTCGCGCTCTCGCCCCGGGGGGCGGTGCGCCTTCCGACACCAGAACATTAGCACGCTGGTCGGGATGGATTCACATCCCTTTTCCCGGCACCGGCCCCACCGGCCATGACGTCCCACCACCGGTCGCGGTGACGTCCCCGCCGGGCGTCGTGCAACGACCACGACTGCTTCACGTATCAACCTCGTACCGGTCGTCCCCGTCTCCCCAGGAGCAGGACGGAGTCCACAGCCGGGTGCGGGACACTGGTCCGCGTCCCCCTCTACGATCCATGGCGGAACGGCGCGCACGAGCACGGCACGAGGAGCCCGAAGGAGGGGCCGCGAAGGGCGCCTCGACAGCGCGTCGACACCGTCGGCCGGGCGGACAGGGGGAACCAGCCGATCGAGCGGCGCGTGGATACGATCAGTAAGCAGTACCAGGTAAGCGGTGCACGGAACCGTGCACGGGGCAGTACACAGGACAACGGCGACGGAGGAGGTGCCCCATGGGAGTCCTGAAGAAGTTCGAGCAGCGTCTCGAAGGTCTGGTCAACGGCACCTTCGCCAAGGTGTTCAAGTCCGAGGTTCAGCCCGTGGAGATCGCGGGAGCACTCCAGCGGGAGTGCGACAACAACGCCACCATCTGGAACCGCGACCGCACCGTCGTGCCCAACGACTTCATCGTCGAGCTGAGCACCCCGGACTTCGAGCGGCTGAGCCCGTACTCCGGCCAGCTCGGCGACGAGCTCGCCGGCATGGTGCGCGATTACGCCAAGCAGCAGCGCTACACCTTCATGGGCCCCATCAAGGTGCACCTGGAGAAGGCGGACGACCTCGACACCGGCCTGTACCGGGTACGCAGCCGCACCCTCGCCTCCTCCGCCAGCCAGGCCCCCGGAGCCGGCGGCGGC
>KL568532.1:95992-96527 GCA_000715605.1 Streptomyces speibonae
CGGTTACCCGCAGCCCGCGGGCGGCCACCGGCCCCCGGCCGCCCCAGTCGGACGCACCCGCTACTGGATCGAGATCAACGGCACCCGCCACCAGATCTCCCGCGCCACCCTGGTGATGGGCCGCAGCACCGACGCCGACGTGCGGATCGACGACCCCGGCGTCTCCCGCCGGCACTGCGAGATCCGGACCGGAACGCCCTCGACGATCCAGGATCTCGGATCCACCAACGGCATCGTGGTGGACGGACAGCACACCACCCGCGCTACGCTCCGCGACGGCTCGCGGATCGTCGTGGGCAGCACCACCGTTATCTATAGGCAAGCCGAAGGGTGAAGCGGGGGCAATGTCAGAGCTGACCCTCACGGTCATGCGGCTGGGGTTCCTGGCCGTACTGTGGCTGTTCGTGATCGTGGCCGTGCAGGTCATCCGAAGTGACCTGTTCGGAACCCGCGTCACCCAGCGCGGTTCCCGGCGGGAATCCGGCCGGGCACAGCAGCCCGCCCGCCAGGCACCACCCCCGCAGCGCCAGCAGAC
>KL568532.1:96766-99261 GCA_000715605.1 Streptomyces speibonae
GCCCGCCGCGGCCGCAACACCCCCACCAAGCTGGTTGTGACCGAGGGCACCCTCACGGGCACCACCGTCGCCCTCCAGGGGCAGACCATCACCCTGGGCCGGGCACACGACAGCACAATCGTGCTGGACGACGACTACGCCTCCAGCCGCCATGCCAGGATCTACCCGGACCGCGACGGCCAGTGGATCGTCGAGGACCTGGGCTCCACCAACGGCACGTACCTGGACCGGACCCGGCTGACGACCCCCACGCCGATTTCGCTGGGAGCCCCGATCCGCATCGGCAAGACCGTCATCGAGCTGCGGAAGTAGTACGACAATGAGCGAGCGGAGCGAGCACGCAGTGGGGGTCCCCACCCAGGGTCCCGGCGCGCTCCCGACCGGAGGGTGGGCAGTGTGGCTCGACACGACCGGCTGTACCCGGAGCCGACGGGCGAGGTGCGCATGAGTCTGTCCCTGCGCTTCGCCGCCGGATCGCACAAGGGCATGATCCGGGAGGGCAACGAGGACTCCGGTTATGCCGGTCCCCGCCTGCTCGCGATCGCCGACGGCATGGGCGGCGCCGCCGCCGGCGAGGTCGCCTCCTCCGAGGCGATCTCCACCATCGTCGCCCTCGACGACGACGTACCCGGCTCCGACGTGCTCACCTCTCTCGGCACGGCCGTCCAGCGGGCCAACGACCAGCTGCGCATGATGGTCGAGGAGGACCCCCAGCTCGAGGGCATGGGCACCACCCTGACCGCCCTGCTGTGGACCGGTCAGCGCCTCGGCATGGTGCACGTCGGCGACTCCCGCGCCTACCTCCTGCGCGACGGCGTCCTCACCCAGATCACCCAGGACCACACCTGGGTGCAGCGTCTGGTCGACGAGGGCCGGATCACCGAGGAGGAGGCCACCACCCACCCGCAGCGGTCCCTGCTGATGCGGGCCCTGGGCAGCGGCGAGCACGTCGAACCCGACCTCTCCATCCGCGAGGTCCGGGCCGGCGACCGCTACCTGATCTGCTCCGACGGCCTGTCCGGCGTGGTCTCCCACCAGACCCTCGAAGAGGCCCTGGCCAGCTACCAGGGCCCCGAGGACACGGTCCAGAACCTGATCGAGCTGGCGCTGCGCGGCGGCGGCCCCGACAACATCACCGTGATCGTCGCCGACGTGCTGGACCTCGACACCGGTGACACCCTCGCCGGGCAGCTGTCCGACACCCCGGTCGTGGTGGGCGCCGTCGCCGAGAACCAGAACCAGCTGCACGACAACGGCATCATGCAGACCCCGGCCGGCCGCGCCTCCGGCCTCGGCCGCCGGCGCTCCCAGGGCGGCGGCGGCGAGTTCGGCCCGCCCGGCAGCGGCGACGTCACCGGCTTCGTCCCCACCGACGGCCTCTCCTACGGCGACGACGACTTCGTCAAACCCGCCAAGAACCGCAGGTGGCTCAAGCGGTCCGTGTACAGCCTGCTCGCGCTCGCCGTCGTCGGCGGCGGCCTGTACGGCGGCTGGCGGTGGACCCAGACCCAGTACTACGTCGGCACCAAGGGCGAACACGTCGCGCTGTACCGGGGCATCAACCAGGACCTCGCCTGGGTCTCGCTCTCGAAGGTCGAGAAGGACCACCCCGAGATCGAACTCAAGTACCTGCCGCCCTACCAGCGCAAGCTGGTCGAGGCGACCATCGTCGAAGGCGACCTGTACGGCGCGCGGGAGAAGATCGAGGAACTGTCGGTTCAGGCCTCGGCGTGCAAGAAGCAGGCCGAGCGGCGTACGGCCGAGAGCGAGAAGAACGCGAAGACCGGCGAGGGCGAGGCCGGAGGCACCACGGGAACCACGCCCGCCTCCTTCACGTCCAAGGAGTCGCCGACGCCGGATCCCTCGGACCCGTCGAAGGCCCCGGAGTCCACGCCCCCGTCCACGACCGCACCCACTTCCAGCCCCGGCCCCAGCCTCTCGGAGGAAGAGCAGAAGGTCGTCTCGCTGTGCGGTAAGCAGTAGGCAAGCCGTGAGAGGCCCTGTCACACGATGAGCAGTACTACGAACCCGTCGACGCACCACACGTCCACGATCGGCGCGATCGGCGCACCCAGCCGCCGCAACACCGAGCTGGCGCTTCTGCTGTTCGCCGTCGTCATCCCGGTCTTCGCCTACGCCAACGTGGGCCTGGCCCTCGACGGCCAGGTGCCGGCCGGGCTGCTGAGCTACGGCATCGGACTCGGCATCATGGCGGGCCTCGGCCATCTCGCCGTACGCAAGCTCGCGCCGTACGCGGACCCGCTGCTGCTGCCGCTCGCGACGCTGCTGAACGGCATCGGGCTGGTCGCCATCTGGCGCCTGGACCAGTCCGACCGCCTCCAGGCGAGCCGGACGTTCGTCGAGGCGGCACCGCGGCAGCTGATGTACTCGGCGCTCGGGGTCGCCCTGTTCGTGGCCGTGCTGTTCTTCCTCAAGGACCACCGCGTCCTGCAGCGCTACACCTACATCTCCATGGCGGGTGCGCTGGTGCTGCT
>KL568532.1:99507-103127 GCA_000715605.1 Streptomyces speibonae
ATGTGTATAAGAGACAGCGCTCGTTCCGGGCCTCGGCCACAACGTCTTCGGCGCCAGGATCTGGATCAAGATCCCGGGTCTCGGCACCCTGCAGCCGGGCGAGTTCGCCAAGATCGTCCTCGCGGTCTTCTTCGCCGGATACCTCATGGTCAAGCGCGACGCCCTGGCCCTGGCCAGCCGCCGCTTCATGGGGCTCTACCTGCCCCGCGGCCGTGACCTCGGTCCGATCATCGTCGTCTGGATCATCTCCATCCTGATCCTGGTCTTCGAGACCGACCTCGGTACCTCGCTGCTGTTCTTCGGCATGTTCGTGATCATGCTGTACGTCGCCACCGAGCGGACCAGCTGGATCGTGTTCGGTCTGCTGATGTCCGCGGCCGGCGCCGTCGGCGTGGCGAGCTTCGAGCCGCACATCCAGACGCGAGTGCAGGCCTGGCTCGACCCCATGCGCGAGTTCGAGCTCAGCCGCGCCGGGGTCCAGGACGGCGTCGTCCACTCCGAGCAGGCCATGCAGGCCCTGTGGGCCTTCGGCTCCGGCGGCACCATGGGCACCGGCTGGGGGCAGGGCAACTCCGACCTCATCGGCTTCGCCGCCAACTCCGACTTCATCCTCGCCACCTTCGGCGAGGAGATCGGCCTGGCCGGCGTCATGGCCCTGATCCTGCTCTACGGACTGATCGTGGAGCGCGGCGTGCGCACCGCCCTCGCCGCCCGCGACCCGTTCGGCAAGCTGCTCGCCATCGGCCTGTCCGGCGCCTTCGCGCTGCAGGTCTTCGTCGTCGCCGGCGGTGTGATGGGCCTCATCCCGCTGACCGGTATGACGATGCCCTTCCTGGCGTACGGAGGTTCCTCCGTCATCGCCAACTGGGCGCTGGTCGGCATCCTGCTCAGAATCAGCGACACCGCCCGCCGCCCGGCGCCCGCTCCCGCTGCCAACCCCGACGCCGAGATGACCCAGGTGGTCCGCCCGTGAACAAGCCCCTGCGCCGGGTCGCGATCTTCTGCGGCCTGCTCATGCTCGCTCTCCTCGTCCGCAACAACTGGATCCAGTACGCCCAGGCCGACAAGCTGCGGACCGACGAGAAGAACCGCCGTGTCGCCATCGAGCGGTACGCCTCGCCGCGCGGCGACATCATCGTCGACGGCGAGCCCATCACCGGGCACAAGGCCACCAAGGGCGACTTCGCCTACAAGCGCACCTACAAGGACGGCGCCATGTGGGCGCCCGTCACCGGTTACGTCTCCCAGGCCTTCGGCGCCAACCAGCTGGAGGCCATCGAGGACGGCATCCTCACCGGCAACGACGACCGCCTGTTCTTCCGCAACACGCTCGACATGCTGACGGGCAAGAACAAGGAGGGCGGCAACGTCGTCACCACCCTCAACGGCGCCGCCCAGAAGGCCGCCTACGAGGGCCTGAAGAAGCAGGGCGGCAAGGGCTCGGTCGTCGCCCTGGAACCGTCCACCGGCAAGATTCTCGCGCTGGCCTCCTTCCCGTCGTACGACCCGTCCACGATCGCCGGCAACAGCCTCGACACGGACACCAAGAACTGGCAGAAGCTGCAGAAGAAGAACAACCCCGACGACCCGATGCTCAACCGGGCGCTGCGCGAGGTCTACCCGCCCGGATCGACCTTCAAGGTCGTCACCGCGGCCGCCGCGCTGGAGCACGGGCTGGTCGACGACGCGGACCAGAAGACCGAGACCCCGCTGCCGTGGATCATGCCCGGCACCACGACCGAGCTGAAGAACGACGGCAACCTGCCCTGCGAGGACGCCACCCTGCGCGAGGCGCTGCGGGTGTCCTGCAACACCGTCTTCGGCAAGGTCGGCTCCGACCTCGGCAACGACAAGATGCTGGAGACGGCCAAGAAGTTCGGCTTCACCGAGGAGCAGTTCACCCCGGTCCGCACCAGCGCCTCCGTGTTCTCCGAGGACATGGAGCCCTCGCAGGTGGCCCTCTCCTCCATCGGCCAGTTCAACACCGCCGCCACCCCGCTGCAGATGGCCATGGTCTCCGCCGCCGTCGCCAACAACGGCACGCTGATGAAGCCCTACATGGTCGACGAGCTCCAGTCCCCCGGCCTCGACACCATCGAGAAGACGGACCCGGAGGAGCTGAGCGAGCCGATGTCGGCGAAGAACGCCCAGATCCTGCAGTCGATGATGGAGACCGTCGTCAACGACGGCACCGGCAGCAACGCGCAGATCCCCGGCGTCACGGTCGGCGGCAAGACGGGCACCGCCCAGCACGGTGAGAACAACAGCAAGAACCCCTACGCGTGGTTCATCTCCTACGCCAAGAGCGACGACGGCAACTCGCCCGTGGCGGTCGCGGTCGTGCTCGAGGACGAGGACGCCGTGCGCGGTGACATCTCCGGTGGCGGTCTCGCGGCACCGATCGCCAAGAGCGTGATGGAGGCGGTCATCAACAGCAAGCAGTGACGCCTATCACGTCTGCTTCACATCGGTGCACGTTGCGGTACCGGTCCTGTATCGGCTGACGCACTTGGCCAGGTCACACAAAGCGAGCCGGGTACGGTAGGCCCGGACGGCAGCCTCCGGCGGCACGCGTGTGCCGCCCGGGACCGACGGAGAGGGCTGGTAGGTAGCTATGGAAGAGCCGCGTCGCCTCGGCGGCCGGTACGAACTGGGCCAGGTGCTCGGTCGCGGTGGAATGGCGGAGGTCTACCTCGCCCACGACACCCGTCTCGGCCGCACCGTGGCAGTGAAGACGCTGCGCGCCGACCTCGCGCGCGACCCGTCCTTCCAGGCCCGGTTCCGCCGGGAGGCCCAGTCGGCCGCCTCGCTCAACCATCCCGCGATCGTCGCGGTCTACGACACGGGCGAGGACTACATCGACGGGGTCTCCATCCCGTACATCGTCATGGAGTACGTCGACGGCTCCACGCTCCGTGAGCTCCTGCACAGCGGCCGCAAGCTGCTGCCGGAGCGGACGCTGGAGATGACCATCGGCATCCTCCAGGCGCTGGAGTACTCCCACCGGGCCGGCATCGTCCACCGTGACATCAAGCCCGCCAACGTCATGCTGACGCGCAACGGCCAGGTCAAGGTCATGGACTTCGGCATCGCCCGCGCGATGGGCGACTCCGGCATGACGATGACCCAGACCGCCGCCGTCATCGGCACCGCGCAGTACCTCTCGCCGGAACAGGCCAAAGGCGAACAGGTCGACGCGCGGTCCGACCTGTACTCCACCGGCTGTCTGCTGTACGAGCTGCTGACCGTCCGCCCGCCCTTCGTGGGCGACTCCCCGGTCGCCGTCGCCTACCAGCACGTCCGGGAGGAACCGCAGCCGCCGAGCGTCTTCGACCCCGAGATCACGCCCGAGATGGACGCGATCGTGCTGAAGGCGCTGGTCAAGGACCCCGACTACCGCTACCAGTCGGCCGACGAGATGCGCGCCGACATCGAGGCGTGCCTCGACGGCCAGCCCGTCGCGGCGACCGCCGCCCTGGGCGCCGTCGGCTACGGCGGCTATCCGGACGACCAGCCGACCCAGGCGCTGCGCGCGGACGCCGGCGGGGCCGCCGCCACCTCGATGCTGCCGCCCATGAACCCGGACGACGGCGGCTACGGCTACGACGAACGCCAGAGCC
>KL568532.1:103259-111979 GCA_000715605.1 Streptomyces speibonae
CGCCAGAGCCGCCGGCGCCCTCCGAAGAAGAACAACACCTCGACGATATTGCTGGTCGTGGCGGGTGTCCTGGTCCTCATCGGCGCGGTCCTGATCGGCCGCTGGGCCATCAGCGGCAGCGGCGGCGTGGGCAACGACACCGTCGCGGCCCCGAATTTCGTCGGCGAGACGAAAGCCGACGCCGAAAAACTCGCCGCCAACAGCGACTTGAAGCTCAGCTTCGACGAGAAACCCTGCGAGAACCAGAGCAAGGGCAAGATCTGCTCGCAGGACCCGGAGGCCGGTACGAAGGTCGACAAGGACTCCACCGTCGCCCTGGTCGTCTCCACGGGGGCGCCGAAGGTCGCGGTGCCGAGCGTCGTCGGCGACAAGCTCGAGGACGCCAAGGCCGAGCTCGAGGGCGACAAGTACGAGTTCGTCGTCGAGGTCGAGGAGAAGGTGGACGCCCAGGAGCCGGGCACGGTCCTCGAACAGGACCCGGGTCTGGGCGAAGAGGTGGAGAAGGGCACCACCGTCACCCTCACCGTCGCCAAGGAAGAGGCCAAGTCGACGGTTCCGGACGTCCTCGGCAAGTCCTGTGACGAGGCCAAGGCGCAGATGACGGCGAACGACCTCACCGGCAACTGCACCGAGCAGGAGACCGACGACCCGAACCAGGTCGGCAAGGTCATCAGCACCACGCCGGGAGCGAACACCCAGGTCGACAAGAACTCCCAGGTTCAGATCGTCGTCGGCAAGGCCAAGGAGCAGCAGAAGGTGCGGGTGCCGGAGGTCCGCAACCGGACGCTGGCCCAGGCCCGGCAGGAACTGCAGCAGCAGGGCTTCACCAACATCCAGGTCGCGGGCCCGGGTGCCGGGAACGACAACTCCCTGGTGGTCCAGCAGAACCCGCAGCCCGGTACCGAGGTGGACAACCCGGCGGCCACGCAGATCACGCTGACCACCCTGGGCGGCAACGGAGGCGGCGGCGGAGGCGGCGGCGACAACAGCAACTTCTTCGGCGGCCTCACCGGCGGCAACGAGGACTGACCCGCACGAGGGGACCTTCCCCCGCCCCGCACGACAGGAGCCCCGGCCCTCCACCGAGAGGGCCGGGGCTCCTTGTATGCGCGGGCGCGTCCCCTTGTATGCGCGGGGGCGTCCCCCGGGACCTCAGCGCAGTTCCGCCGGCGGGGTCCGGTCCTGGTCGACCTTCTCCGTGCGGACGAGTTCGCCCCAGACGATGTAGCGGTACTTGCTGGTGTACACCGGCGTGCAGGTGGTCAGCGTGATGTAGTGACCGGCCTTCTTCCTGCCGGACTCCTCCGGGATCCCCTTGAGGACGCCGACGTTGTACTTCGAGGTCTCGGGCAGGGTCGCGAAGGTCTTGTAGACGTACCAGGTGTCCTTCGTCTCGAAGACGATCGGATCGCCCTTCTCGACCTTGTGGATGTTGTGGAACTTCGCGCCGTGGCCGTCCCGGTGCGCCGCCAGGGAGAAGTTGCCCTTCTTGCCGGAGGTGGGCAGCGTGGCCTTCACGGGGTCGGTGTAGTAGCCGGCGACCCCGTCGTTGAGGACCTTCATCGAGGTGCCCTTCTCGACGAGGATCTCGTCCCCGGTCATCGCGGGCACGTGCAGGAAGCCGATGCCGTTCTTGCTGTCGTAGGAGGCGGGACCGCCGCTGCTGCCGCCCCCGTCCGACTCCTGCTCCCAGGCGTCGCGGACCTTGTCCGCCTGCTTGTCCGCCTCGCGGTCCGCGACGACGTTGGTCCACCACAGCGAGTAGACGACGAACAGCCCCATCACCAGGCCCGCGGTGATGAGGAGTTCCCCGAAGAAGCTGACCACCATCGCCACCGGCCCCGGGCGGCGGCGGCGCGCCGGCGCGGATGCGGGCGGGTCGGAGTGCTGTGCGGTGTCGTCGGCGGTCGCTGCCACGTTTCCTCTGCCCTTAACTGACGAGCGCATCCGGCTTGCCCTTGCTGCGCGGCCGTTCCTCGACCATCTTGCCCCAGACGATCAAGCGGTACTTGCTGGTGAACTCCGGGGTGCACGTGGTCAGCGTGATGTAGCGCCCCGGCCCGGTGAAGCCCGACCCCTTCGGGACCGGCTCGAGGACGCTCACGTTGCTCGGCGGGGTGACCGGCAGCATCGACGCCGTCTTGTAGACGAAGTAGCTGTCCTGGGTCTCCACGACGATCGGGTCGCCCGGCTCCAGCCGGTTGATGTACCGGAACGGCTCCCCGTGGGTGTTGCGGTGGCCCGCGAGCCCGAAGTTGCCGGTCTTCGCGTCCGGCATCGCCGTCTTGAGGGCACCCTCCGCGTAGTGGCCCACCATGCCCCGGTCCAGCACCTTCTTGCTGCTGATGCCCTCCGCGATCGGCACCACCACGTCGAGCCGCGGGATGTGCAGCAGCGCGAAGCCCTGTCCCGGCTCGAACGCCCCCGGCTGACGCTTTCCGTCCGCCCAGTCCTTCTGGAGGTCACTGACCTCCTTGCCGGCCTGCGCCTGTGCCCGCACGTTCGTCCACCACAGCTGGTAGGTGACGAACAGCAGCATCAGGACGCCGCAGGTGATGAACACCTCACCGATGGCCCGGCTGGCGACGACCGCCGGACTCGCCTTGCGCGCCCGGGCCCGTCGGCGTGCCTCCACACGGGACAGGGGCGCCCGGGAGGCCTCCTCAGCGGCCTCTGACGCCCCCTCGCGGCCTCCGGCGGCCTCGTGGCCCTCCGCGGCCTTGTGGGAGCCTCCACGGCGCCCCTGACGCTTCCTGGCGGCCTTTCTGCGGGCCGCCCGGCCGCCCGGCGCCGGCGTGGCTTCGGCAGGGGCCGTCCTCTTCGGGGGCTCGGGGATGCGCAGCGCCACGGTTTCCTCGTCGACCGGCGGCAGCGTGGCGGTGGCGTCGGACGCGCCGCCGTAGGCATCGGGCTGCGGGTAGGGCTCCGGCTGCGGGTAGGACTCGGGCTGCGGGGCGGGGACGTAGGGCTGAGCCTGCGTGCCGTCGTAAGCCTGCGTGCCGTCGTACCAGCCATCCCCGTACGAGCCTGGCGCTCCGTACGCACCGGGCGCCCCGTACGGCTGCCCGCCGTACGAGGTGCCCTGGTCGCCGGCACCGTAGGCGCCGGACTCGCGCTCGGGGCGCAGCGCCGTCACGCCGTGGACCTGCCCACCACGGGGGCGAGCCCCGCGGACCTCGCCACCGCGCCCTGGTCCCCGCACTCCACCAGCCAGTTGGCCAGCATCCGGTGGCCGTGCTCGGTCAGCACGGACTCGGGGTGGAACTGCACGCCCTCGACGGGCAGTTCACGGTGCCTCAGACCCATCACTATGCCGTCGGGCGTCCGGGCCGTGACCTCCAGCTCCGCCGGTACGGTGGCCGGTTCGGCGGCCAGCGAGTGGTAGCGCGTCGCCGTGAACGGGGAGGGCAGGCCGGCGAAGACGCCCTTGCCCTCGTGCGTCACCGGTGAGGTCTTGCCGTGCAGCAGCTCGGGCGCCCGGTCCACCACGCCGCCGTACGCCACCTGCATCGACTGCATGCCGAGACAGACGCCGAAGACCGGCACCCCGGCCGACGCGCAGTGCCGCACCATGTCCACGCAGACCCCGGCCTCCTCGGGGGTGCCGGGGCCCGGGGACAGCAGCACTCCGTCGAAGCCCTCCTGGGCGTGCGCCGTCGACACCTCGTCGTTGCGCAGGACCTCGCACTCGGCGCCCAGTTGGTACAGGTACTGGACCAGGTTGAAGACGAAGCTGTCGTAGTTGTCGACGACGAGAATGCGCGCGCTCACTGGTTGTCCACCGTCACATCGTTGAAGGGCAGCAGCGGCTCGGCCCACGGGAAGACGTACTGGAAGAGCACGTAGACCACGGCGACGATCAGCACCAGTGAGATGAGCGCCCGCACCCATCCGTTGCCCGGCAGATGCCGCCAGATCCAGCTGTACATGCCGTCCCTTCCGTCGTACCACGGCACCAGACCCACGCCGTACGCCAACAGACTAACGGCGCGCCCCCTCCGTTTTCCCGGCCTCCACGGGGTGTGCGAAGTCCGTACGAGTCCCGCCGCGTGCACCGGTATGTACGTGGCGCGGGGCCGAACGCCTCACGCCGGAGCATGTTCCACGTGAAACATCGGCGGGGGGCGGCATCCGCCGGTGTGCGGACCGCTAGTCCACGGGCTTCGCGTGGTGCAGATCGACCGTGCCGGAGTAGCCGGGCAGGGTCACCGTTCCGTGGTTCTCGACCTTCCAGCCGAGCCCGTAGACATTGACGTACACCATGTAGTTCTGGATCGCCGGCGAGGCCGAGAGCGCCTTCTTCAGCTTCGCCGGATCCCCGACCGCGGTGATCTTGTACGGCGGCGAGTAGACGCGCCCCTGGAGGATCAGGGTGTTGCCCACACAGCGCACCGCGCTGGTGGAGATCAGCCGCTGGTCCATGACCTTGATGCCCTCGGCGCCGCCCTCCCACATGGCGTTCACCACGGCCTGGAGATCCTGCTGGTGGATGACCAGATAGTCGGGCTGCGGCTCGGGATAGCCGGGCAGCTTGGCGGTGGCGTCCGGCGGGGCGTCGTCGAGGGTGACCGTGACCGCCTCGCCCTTGAGCTCCTGGGTGCCGGCGCGCTTCTCCAGGTCGGCGAGCTTCTCGTCCTCGGCCCGGGTGCTGCCGTCGTCCCTCTCGGCCAGCGACTCGACGTCCTCGCGCAACGCGCCGTTGGACTCCTCGAGCTTCCCGTTCTCGCGGCTGCGCTCGTGGATCAGGTCGGACAGCCTCAGCAGTGAGGCGTCCGTACGGATGTCGGTGCCCTTGGCCGTGTCGAAGCTGGTGAAGAAGATCAACCCGGCCAGGGCGAACACGCCCGCGGTGAGGATCCGCACGGGCCGGACACGGCGTCGGCGGACGGGACTGGATTCCGGTCCGGGGAAGTCGGCAGAATTGCTCAACGTACCCTTATCTCCTTCGGCGCCGTGGAAGGACTACGCTAACGGACGCCCGGGGGAGCCCTCGGAGTCCCCTTGTACGCTGCTCCGAGCCCGACCCAGTTCCCTGCGCGGCCACGCAGCGCATCGACAGGAGAGACCCTCGTGCCGAAGTCACGTATCCGCAAGAAGGCCGACTACACGCCGCCGCCGGCGAAGCAGGCGACGGCCCTCAAGCTGACCAACCGCGCCTGGGTCGCGCCCGTGATGCTGGCGCTGTTCCTCATCGGGCTGGCCTGGATCGTCGTCTTCTACGTCACCGACGGCACCCTGCCCATCGATTCCCTGGGCAACTGGAACATCGTCGTGGGCTTCGGGTTCATCGCCGCCGGATTCGGCGTCTCCACGCAGTGGAAGTAGCGCACTCCGCACAGTGAGCGCTGCTCTGCCCAGAGCTGTTCCCACAGCTCTGGGCAGGACTATCCACTGAGTTATCCACAGCCCTTGTCCACATGTGGATAGGGAACCCGATCTGTGGATAACCCTTCGAAGGTTGACGCCGGTGTGACAGAAACACTGGCAACCGAAAACATGTTCGCAAGTCGCCTGACCTGCGCAAACACCGGTCGATCGGTGAAAGTCCCGGCCTCCCGGCACCCTGTGCACAAGATCCGCCACGAACTGTGGACAACCTCGGCCCTCAGGTGAGCTGCGCCGTCCTGAGCACGGTCATCAGCACCACCACGGCCAGCACCAGCGCACATGTGCCGTACTGCACCAGCGCCCGCCGGTTCCGCGGGGCGTGCACCATGGCGTACCCGATCACCACACCGGCGACGAACCCACCCAGGTGCGCCTGCCAGGCGATGTTGCCCCACCCGAACGTGATGATCACATTGATGACCAGCAGGGCGATGATCGGACGCATGTCCTGGTTGAGCCGGCGCATCAGCACGGCGATCGCGCCGAACAGACCGAAGATCGCGCCGGACGCACCGAGTGACGCCGTGGAGCCCGAGGCCAGCACATAGGTCAGCGCACTGCCCGCCAGCCCCGAGATCAGATAGAGCGCGAGGTAGCGGGCGCGGCCGAGAGCCTCCTCCAGCGGGCCGCCGAGCCACCACAGACCGAGCATGTTGAAGCCGATGTGCCAGATCGCCTCGTGCGTGAACATCGAGGTGAACAGGCGGTACCACTCGCCCTCGGCCACGCCCTCGGTGGGCAGGAAGGGCTCCGGCGGCCAGACACCGACCAGCACGAGCGGGTCCAGCAACGACGGCCGGATCTGCACGGCGAGGAACACCGCGAGATTGATTCCGAGGAGGATCTTGGTCAGCAGCCGGGGATCGGCGGCGACGGTCCCGCCGGCGATGGTGCGCGGCATCGAGGCCGCGGGCGAGTGTCCGGTGCCCGACCCGCCACGGACGCACTCCGGGCACTGGAATCCGACGGAGGCACTGACCATGCACTCCGGACAGATCGGCCGTTCGCACCGGGTGCAGCGGATACCGGTCTCGCGGTCCGGGTGGCGATAGCAGACAGGGACGCGCTGGGCGCCCTGCGGGCCGCCGGCAGCCTGGTCGTCCATGGGATCCCCTACGTCGTGTGGAAAAAGGCACGCCCCGCCCATCCTTACGGATGAGCGGGGCGATTGGTTCCCTTCGGGGGCTTTGGCGCTCCGGGGTGCGCTCAGCCCTCGCGGATCTGGACCGACTCGATCACCACGTCCTTCAGCGGACGGTCGGTACGCGGGTTGGTCTGCGTCGACGCGATGCTGTCGATGACCTTCTGGCTCGCGGCGTCGGTGACCTCGCCGAAGATCGTGTGCTTGCGGTTCAGCCACGCCGTCGGGGAGACGGTGATGAAGAACTGCGAGCCGTTGGTGCCCGGACCGGCGTTGGCCATCGCCAGCAGGTAGGGCTTGTCGAAGCGCAGGTCGGGGTGGAACTCGTCCTCGAACTGGTAGCCGGGCCCACCGGTCCCGTTCCCCAGCGGGTCCCCGCCCTGGATCATGAAGCCACTGATCACCCGGTGGAAGACCGTGCCGTCGTAGAGCTTGTCCGTGGACTTCTGACCGGTCTGCGGGTGGGTCCACTCCCGCTCGCCCTTGGCGAGCTCGACGAAGTTCTTGACCGTGATCGGCGCGTGGTTCGGGAAGAGCCGGACCTCGATGTCGCCGTGGTTGGTCTTCAGGGTGGCGTAGAGCTGCTCAGCCACGATGTGCCTTCCGTTGTTTTCCGTGACCCCCCGATCCTCGCACGGACCGGACGCCCAGTCGCCCGGCCTGCGTTCACAGCAGAGCAACACGGCCGTTCGGCTTGCGGAAAACAGCGCGAGTACTCCCGTGCCAGGGGCGCCGGGCGGCAATCCGTGGCATTGTCGACGACAAGCTCCCGTTACCCCGGATTCATCCGGAATGGCATGCGATATCACCATCGATCAAGCACACCGGCACCCGTATGCCCGTCCGCGCATGCCGCACGGCGACCCGGCAGGCATGATCCGTAAAAGGGTGGAAAGTCGAAATACCGTACGCCACCGAGGAGGAGGAACCCGTGACCCGCATCGACAGCGTGCGCGCCGCGACCGGTTCGGCGAAGGACAGCGTGCTGCACGCCGCGGAAGTGGTGGCGCCCTACGCCGACACGGCCAAGGTCAGGGCCGCGCACTACGCACAGGAGGCCCGCGTACGGCTGGCGCCCAAGGTGACACAGGCCGCCGGGCAAGCCCGCGTCCAGTACGGCGCCCATGTGCAGCCGTACCTGGAACAGGCCCGGACGCATGTGCCGCCGAAGGTCGACAAGGCCGCCCAGCAGGCCGCCGTCCGCACCCGCACGGCCGCCCGGCAGGCGGCGGACTACTCCCGGCCGGTGATCGAGCAGGCGGTGGCCGCCGCCGGTCCCGCCAGGGAGCAGGCCGCGGCCCGCAGCGCCGCCGCGCTGGCCGCTCTGCGCGGCCAGGTGTCGGCCCGGGACATCCAGAAGCTGGTCCGCAGGCAGCAGCGGCGGGCCAAGGCCGGCCGTGCCGCGCGGATGGTCCTGATCCTGGGCGCCGTGGCCGGCGGTGCCTTCGCCGCCTGGAAGTGGTGGGACAAGCAGGCCAACCCGGACTGGCTGGTGGAGCCCCCGGCCGCGACGGATGTGTCGGGCTCGTCCAAGCTGACGGCGGTGGACGGCAGCGACCTGGGCGCGCTCGACCCCGAGGTCGAGGCCAAGGAGGCCGCGGAGGAGGCCGCAAGGCGCGACGAGCCCTGACGGGCACCCACAGGTACCCACGTCAACGGCGCGGTGGGGCAGAAGACTTGAGCGTCTTCTGCCCCACCGCGCCGTTTCACGTGAAACAGGCGGGACCCCTCCCACCATGTATCCGCCGGTGGGAGGGGTCCGGGTGTGGAGCCTAGGGGAGTCGAACCCCTGACATCTGCCATGCAAAGACAGCGCTCTACCAACTGAGCTAAGGCCCCGGAAGGAAAGCGTCCACCTGGAAGAACACATCCCGGTGGGCGCCCGACACCAGAGTACCGGGTCCCCCCGGGGATTCCGCAAAAAGATTGGGGGTCCCCGTGACCAACCACTCTCCGTAAGATGCTCGGCGGGGTTCGCTACAGCGAACCGCGGTTCATGGGGAAGCGATGGGGAGACGCAATGGACGCCGCACAGCAGGAAGCCACCGCCAGAGCGCGGGAACTGCAGCGGAATTGGTATGGGGAGCCACTGGGGGCGCTCTTCCGTAGGCTCATAGACGACCTGGGCCTCAACCAGGCTCGTCTCGCGGGGGTACTGGGACTGTCCGCGCCGATGCTCTCGCAGCTGATG
>KL568532.1:112242-112500 GCA_000715605.1 Streptomyces speibonae
CTGATGAGCGGCCAGCGGGCGAAGATCGGCAATCCGGCGGTGGTTCAGCGGGTACAGCTGCTGCAGGACCTGGCGGGGCAGGTCGCGGACGGCAGCGTCAGCGCCGCCGAGGCGACCGAGCGCATGGAGGAGATCAAGAAGTCCCAGGGGGGCTCGGTGCTCAGCAACACCACGCAGACGACGAGCAGTTCGGGAGCCCCCACCGTCAAGCGCGTGGTCCGTGAGATCCAGTCCCTGCTGCGCTCGGTGGCGGCAGCC
>KL568532.1:112756-118475 GCA_000715605.1 Streptomyces speibonae
AGCCGGCGACATCATCGAAGCCGCCGACACCCTCGCTCCCACCCACCCCGAACTGGCCGAGTTCCTGCGGGTCTACGGCGCCGGCCGCACCGCCGACGCGGTCACCCACTACCAGTCGCACCAGAACTGATCTCCCACCCGGCGGCCGAAGGGGGCCGGCCGCCGGGTGCACACGGGAAGGTCCGGGAGACCGAGCCGGCGCGGAGCGGGCCGGGCACAGCCGAGAGACCAGAGGCGCGAGGGGAGTCGCATCACTCGTCGAGGGGGAGTGACAGGGGGACACCGCAGGGGGAGGAGCGACGTACAGCCATGGGTGAGGTCTTCGCCGGCCGGTACGAACTGGTCGATCCGATCGGACGCGGGGGCGTCGGCGCCGTCTGGCGCGCCTGGGACCACCGCCGCCGCCGCTATGTGGCCGCCAAGGTCCTGCTCCAGAGCGACGCCCACTCCCTCCTGCGCTTCGTCCGCGAACAGGCACTGCGGATCGATCACCCCCACGTCCTCGCCCCGACCAGCTGGGCCGCCGACGACGACCAGGTCCTGTTCACCATGGATCTGGTGGCCGGCGGCTCCCTGATCCACCTGATCGGCGACTACGGCCCCCTGCCGCCGGCCTTCGTCTGCACCCTGCTGGACCAACTGCTGGCGGGGCTCGCCGCGGTGCACGCGGAAGACGTCGTCCACCGTGACATCAAGCCCGCCAACGTGCTCCTGGAGGCCACCGGTACGGGCAGGCCCCGGCTGCGGCTGTCCGACTTCGGCATCGCGATGCGGCTGGGCGAACCCCGGCTGACGGAGACCAACCTGGTGGTGGGCACGCCGGGCTATCTCGCGCCGGAGCAGATGCTGGGCTCCGAACCGGACTTCCCCTCCGACCTGTTCGCCGTGGGCCTGGTGGCCCTGTATCTGCTCGAGGGAGCCAAGCCGGACAGCAAGGCCCTCATCCAGCACTTCGTCGACCACGGGACACCCGGTCCTCCCCAGGGCATTCCCGAACCGCTGTGGCAGGTCGTCGCCACGCTGCTCCAGCCGGATCCGCTGGCGCGGTTCCGCACGGCAACCGGGGCGCGCAAGGCGCTCGCCGCGGCCGCGGAGCTGCTGCCGGAACCCGGCCCGGACGACGAACAGATCGAGATCTTCGACCAACTGGGCCCCCTGCCCCCGGGGTTCGCCGCCGACGGCCCTCTGAAGAGGGCCTCGGGGGTACGACGGGACGGCAGGGGCGCCACGGCGCCCGCAGGGCTCGATGCCGAGGAGGAACAGCGGCCCGCGGCCGGTGCTTCCGGCCCGGAGCCGGGCACGCCGGACAGTCCGGGTGCTGCTCCGGGTGCTCCGGGTGCTCCGGGCGTGGAGGCCGGGCCGGCCGGGGGAGACGACGCCGCACCCGCACCGGAAGGCGCGGGCGTCACCGGAGACCCCGCGGGCCCGACCGGCCCCGTATCCGCGCCATCGGCCCCGGAAGCGGGCGCCGCCGCGGCCACCGGAACCGGAGCCGGTCCGGGCCCACTGGGTCTCGACCGCGGCACGGGCGGGAGCAGGGCCGGCGCCCCCGGCGATCCCCGCCGGAGCGACGCATCCCCCGCTGCGCCTGCCGGATCCTCCCCGCAGCCGACGAGCATGTCGGACACCGGCAGCTTCCACCTCCCGCCGCCCCGCGCCACGGTCACCCCCTCCCCCGTGCCCGGCCCCCCGCCTCCGACCCACGGCCCCTGGACTCCTCAGCACCCGCAAGAGGCCGCACACGGCAGCCCGCACCAGCCGGCCCACCCCCATCCCGTCGTCTCGCCCCACGACCCCACTCATCCGCTGCGCTCCCCATTGCCACGGCCGACCGCGCCGCCCGACGTCTCCACTGCTGAATACACCGCCCAAGGCCCGCGGGTTCCGCCTTCCGGCGGGGCGATCGCGCAGCACGGCACGCCCGCCCGGTCCCACCGTCGGCGCAGCCGTCGGCCCGGCCCTCCGGCCAAGGTGACCGTCCCGGTCCTGCTCCTGGCCCTGGCCTGCTACGCCGTGGGGTTCTGGGCGCTCACCCGCATCTGATCGGCCGCCGCCTACGGACGGGCCCGCCGCCGGGCCACCAGGGTCCAGACGCCGAGCCCCACCAGCAGTGCGCTGCCGGTGCCGATGCCGCCCGCCGCGAGCGCGCGGTACGCGGCGTCGTCATCCGGCGTTCCGCCTCCCTGGGCGGCCGTCTCCCGGTCCTCCCCCGTGACCGTGAAGACGTCCGAAGGCACCGGTCGCCCCGCGTAGCCGGGCCCGTCCTGTGCCTCACCGCTCAGCCGGATCCGCAGCGTCAGCGGAACGGGCCCGTCGCCGAAGTCGTCCGCGACCTCCGGCGAGAGGTGGGCGACGAGGTAGTGGAATCCGGCGAACCGCATCGCCGCGACCTGTCCGCCTGCGGCATGGCGGTTGACGTGCGCCACCGGCGGCAGGGGCGCCAGGCTCCTCGACTTCTGGCCGCCGTCGTAGCCGACGCCCACGTCCTCGACATGGCCCCGGACCGGGTTGTAGAGGTCCAGGTCCAGTGCGGCGGCGACATAGCCGCCGCCGGCCGAGCTCGAACTGCCCAGTTCGGCGGTGGCGTGGAGCTGCTGCCCCCAGTCCACGGGGACCTTGTAGAAGAGGGTCTGGCCGGGACGTATGTCGTCCCGCCACACTCCCTGGCCGATGGAGGTGGCATCGGCGAAGCCCGCACCGCCCGGCCGCCTTTCCGGATCGCCCGTGGCAGGGCGGGGGGAGGCGGAGTTCCACTCCTTGGGCGCCTCGGTGGGACCGGGCTCCTCCAGCGCCGGCTCCGACACCGTGATGAGCTCGATGTCCCAGGGGGTGGGGGAGGAGTTCTTCCCGTCCGGGTCGGTCCGTGCGACGGTCACGTAGTACGTACCGGCGTCCCTGCACAGTGGTCTCCTGGGCGAGATCTCCCGCCCGGCCCACGCGGCGACCGGATGCGGGCTGCCGCCGGCGCCGAAGGTCGCCGTACCGGAGTCGCAGGACCGGCCGTCGCCGTCCTGCACGGAGATTCTGACGCCGTCGATGACGGAGGTGTCACGGCCGGCGGGCGGAGCGGCCGTGGCGGAGACGTAGGTGTTCGTGGTGCTGTCGAGTTCGAGGCGGTAGTGGACCTTGCCGGAGGCCGGCAGGGTGCTCCGGTAGATCCGGCCGGGCACCAGTTCGGCGGCGTCCGCGGTGCTCGCGGCCCCCTCGATCCTCCGGGCGTCCTCGGCGAAGGCGTAACCCCCGGCGGCCTCGGCGCCGGACGCCGCCTGCGCCGCCGGAACACCGCCCAGCCCCAGGACGACCGCCACCCCCACACACCCGGCGGCCGGACGCCTCCCGGCCCGCCGCCGCGCCGTCCACTGCCGTCCCCTCACGCGCCACCCCTCGTCGCTGCCCGGACGTCGCACCGTGCCGCCCATCCTGCCCCGTGGACGAGCCCGGTCCACAAGGCCCCGCGCACACAAAACCCCGACCGCGAGGGCGGCCGGGGTCTGTTCAGCGTCGGATATCGGTACTCACGAACCCGTGGGCACGGAGTCAGTCGCCTCCGTCCACAGATCCTGCTCGGCGCGATCCGCCTGGATCTGGCGGTACACGAGGAGCCCGCCGATGGCGGCCAGTGCGACCAGGAGAAGCTTCTTCACCGCGCGACCTCGTCTTTCGTTGACGTAGGGGACCTCTGGCGCCCGACTATACACACCGGTCGATACCGATCGGTGACCTGCGTCGAGGCCTTGAACCGCCCTTGGGACGGGCGCGTTGGAAGCGGAGTACGGCGATCCGATCGGAAGGTGATCACACCTCCACGCACGGTCGCTTCGACCCTTTCCCTCCCGTCCAGGCATCTTTTCCACCTCCTTGACTCCATCCGGGTGGTGTTCATCTGAACATCCACGCGCCACGGGCGTCGGTCCACCACTTCGCGACCCTCATACACATCATGAGGAAAGTACGCAAATCGCCCAACCCGAAAGTGAGGGGCCATGGCCCGGAACAAGGTCATGAAGCTGTGGAACGCCGTCGTCACCGCCTTCCTCGCGCTCTGCACAGCGCTCGGACTCATCACCACGACCGCCTCCGCGGCCGTACCGCAGCCCGAGAAGACGCGCAACAGCGACAGCACGCCCAAGACCTCGGCACCGGCCGCACCCCTGTGGTCCTGGTCACTGATCAGGGCCCTGCCCCCCACGATGAAGCAGCGCATCCACGCCGAGGCCCACGGCAAGGCCCCCAGCTGCCGCCACCGTCCCCTCTCGGACACCGCGGAGGAGTCCGGCCCGGCCGAGTGCTCCGACGACACGGCGCCGGTCCCCCTGCCGGAACCCGTCACCGGACTCATCCCGCTCCAGCGCTGACCCTCCGCAGCACCAGAACCCCTTCGTGCCGTCGCTGCCCCCCGAGTCCTGGCGAACTTGCGTACAGCACCACGGCACGACAAAGGCCCCCGTCGACATCCGACGGGGGCCTTTCCCTGCGTGATCCTTCCATCGAACCCAGGGCCGGCCGGATCAAAGGCTGCTCTTGAGCTTCGCAGTCCGTGGGTACTTCGTCCCGTTGATCTCAGGGATCCAGTCCGGGGTGTTCGCGAGAGCCACGTCGACGATCTCCTGAGGAGTGACAACGCCGTACGCCGCTCCTTCAGCGCCCGCCGGCTTGGTTGCCTCGGAGACGTGCTGGGAAGACTCGGCACCGTCGCTCTTGCGGATGACGGGACCCCAGACCTGCACAAAGCTGATCTGCCAACCGCCGTCCAGGTAGATCCAGTGGACCGTCGCCTTCTTGATACGCGCGGTCCTCTGCTTCACCTGCATGGAGAAGTCCTCGATCAGCAGGGTCGTGTACGCCTTCACCAGAACCTGGGTCGTCGTCCCGTCGGCCGTTATCCGCACGAGAATCCCCTCCGGCGCTCCGTCAACGTACGAACCCTACAAGTCGACGCGGTGTACCAGCCGACCGTCGGACCAACGCGGACCGACACGTCACGCGCACCCCAAAGCGAAGAGCGGGCATCTCCCACCTGGGGAAACGCCCGCTCTCTCCAATCTTCATCTGTGGGGCTAACAGGATTTGAACCTGTGGCCTCATCCTTATCAGGGATGCGCTCTAACCAACTGAGCTATAGCCCCGCCGCGCTCTGCGGGCTGCCCCGCGCGCTGACTCCTGAAGATTAGCGCACGACCCGGGCAGTCCCAAAATCGGTTGTCCACAAGCCGTGGGTGGCGGCGGGGAAAGCGTCGTGAGCAGGTCACTCGTCCTCGGCCAGCGTCAGTTCGACGCCGCCCACGAAGCCCGCGGAAAGGTTGTAGATGAACGCGCCCAGCGTCGCGAGCGCCGTCGCCAGGACGACGTCGATGACCGCGATGATCGTCGTGAACAGCAGCACGTTGGGCAGCGACAGGAACGACTGGAGATCGAAGCCGTTCGAGTCGTTGGAGCCGGTCGCCTCGGAGATCGTGCCGCCGACCGTCGAGAACACGCCCATGGCGTCCATGACCATCCACAGCACCGCGGAGGCGACGATGGTGCAGACGCCGAGCGCGATGGACAGCAGGAAGCTGACCTTCATCACTGACCAGGGGTCGGCCTTGGCCACACGCAGGCGCGCCTTGCGAACGCGCGGGGTGGTGCGCGCCCCGGTGCGGGGGCGCCGTACCACGCCGGTCTGGGCGGCTGCCGCGCCGCCCTGTGCCGGGTAGGCCTGCGGCGGGGGGGACGGGCC
>KL568532.1:118714-126158 GCA_000715605.1 Streptomyces speibonae
GCCGCGCCCTGGTCCGGCGCGGCCTGCTGTCGGCCCCGGGTGTCCGTCACGGTTCCCCCCTGGGATCCCTGTCTGTCGGACGAGGAGGCGTCCTTGGCGGGCGACTTGATCGCTTTGAGATTGGTCGTGTGCGGATCTGCCGCCTGCGCGGCGGAGCCACGGCCACCGCCGTCCGTTCCCGAACTGGTACCGGCCGATCCGGCGCCCGTGGCTCCGTTCACGCTGACTCACTCCTCGTGCTACTCGGCCGAGGGCGCCTCACCCTCGTCCGTGCCGGTGGTCGCGTCCCCGTCGGTGGTCTCGTCCACGGCCACGTCGCCGTCGACTTCCTCCGCCTCGCGTCCCGCCTCGGCGTTACGAGCGATGCCGACCACGGCATCGCGCTTGCCCAGATTGATCAGTTGGACGCCCATGGTGTCACGGCCGGTTTCCCTGATCTCGTTGACTCGCGTACGAATCACACCGCCCGACAACGTGATGGCGAGGATTTCGTCGGTCTCCTCAACCACCAGCGCGCCGACGAGGGAGCCGCGGTCCTCGACGAGCTTGGCGGCCTTGATGCCGAGGCCGCCGCGCCCCTGGACGCGGTACTCGTCGACGGCGGTCCGCTTCGCGTACCCGCCGTCTGTGGCAGTGAACACGAACGTACCGGGTCGAACAACATTCATCGAGAGCAGCTCGTCCCCCTCGCGGAAACTCATGCCCTTGACACCCGAGGTCGCACGGCCCATGGGCCGCAGCGTCTCGTCCGTCGCCGTGAACCTGATCGACTGCGCCTTCTTGCTGATCAGCAGCAGATCGTCGTCGGACGAGACGAGCTCGGCGCCGATCAGTTCGTCGTCGGTTCCGTCCTCGCGCTCGCGCAGATTGATCGCGATGACACCACCCGAGCGCGGCGAGTCGTAGTCCTTCAGCGGCGTCTTCTTCACCAGGCCGCCCTTGGTGGCCAGCACCAGGTAGGGCATCGCCTCGTAGTCGCGGATGGCGCGGATCTGCGCGATGGTCTCGTCCGGCTGGAAGGCCAGCAGGTTGGCCACGTGCTGCCCGCGCGCGTCCCGGCCGGCGTCGGGGAGTTCGTAGGCCTTCACCCGGTAGACCCGGCCCTTGTTGGTGAAGAACAGCAGCCAGTGGTGGGTGGTGGACACGAAGAAGTGGTTGACGATGTCGTCTTCCTTGAGCTTCGTGCCGCGTACGCCCTTGCCGCCGCGCTTCTGGGCCCGGTAGTCGTCGGTCTTGGTGCGCTTGATGTAGCCGCCGCGCGTGACCGTGACGACGATGTCCTCCTCGGCGATCAGGTCCTCGATGGACATGTCGCCTTCGTAGGGAATCAGCTTCGTCTTGCGGTCGTCGCCGAACTTCTCGACGATCGCCGTCAGTTCCTGGCTGACGATGCCGCGCTGGCGCACGGGGGAGGCGAGGATCTCGTTGTACTCGTTGATCTTCGCCTGCAGCTCGTCGTGCTCCTGGACGATCTTCTGGCGCTCCAGTGCGGCCAGTCGGCGCAGCTGCATCTCCAGGATCGCGTTGGCCTGGATCTCGTCGATCTCCAGGAGGTCCATCAGGCCGCCGCGGGCGATCTCGACGGTCTCACTGCGCCGGATCAGCGCGATGACCTCGTCGATGGCGTCCAGGGCCTTCAGCAGACCGCGCAGGATGTGCGCCCGCTCCTCGGCCTTGCGCAGCCGGAACCGCGTGCGCCGGACGATGACCTCGATCTGGTGCGCCACCCAGTGACGGATGAACGCGTCCAGGGAGAGGGTGCGCGGCACGCCGTCGACCAGGGCCAGCATGTTGGCGCCGAAGTTGGTCTGCAGGTCGGTGTGCTTGTAGAGGTTGTTCAGGACGACCTTGGCGACCGCGTCCCGCTTCAGCACGATGACCAGGCGCTGACCGGTGCGCGAGGACGTCTCGTCGCGCACGTCGGCGATGCCGCCGACCTTGCCGTCCTTCACCAGGTCGGCGATCTTCTGCGCGAGGTTGTCCGGGTTGACCTGGTACGGCAGCTCGGTGACGACCAGGCACTGGCGGTTCTGGATCTCCTCGACCTCGACCACCGCGCGCATGGTGATCGAGCCGCGGCCCGTGCGGTACGCCTCCTCGATGCCCTTGCGGCCGACCACCAGGGCGCCGGTCGGGAAGTCGGGGCCCTTGATGCGCTCGATGAGGGCGTCCAGCAGCTCCTCGTTGGACGCCTCGGGGTTCTCCAGGTACCACTGGGCGCCGGCGGCGACCTCGCGCAGGTTGTGCGGCGGGATGTTGGTCGCCATGCCGACCGCGATACCGGCCGAGCCGTTGATCAGCAGGTTCGGGAAGCGGGCCGGCAGGACGGTCGGCTCCTGGGAGCGGCCGTCGTAGTTGTCCGTGAAGTCGACGGTCTCCTCGTCGATGTCCCGGACCATCTCCATCGACAGCGGCGCCATCTTGCACTCGGTGTAGCGCATGGCCGCCGCCGGGTCGTTGCCCGGCGAGCCGAAGTTGCCGTTGGAGTCCACCAGCGGCATCCGCATCGACCACGGCTGCGCGAGGCGCACCAGCGCGTCGTAGATCGAGGAGTCGCCGTGCGGGTGGTAGTTGCCCATGACGTCGCCGACGACGCGGGCGCACTTGTAGAAGCCGCGCTCGGGGCGGTAGCCGCCGTCGTACATGGCGTACAGCACGCGGCGGTGGACGGGCTTGAGACCGTCACGGACATCGGGCAGCGCGCGCGAGACGATGACGGACATCGCGTAGTCGAGATACGAGCGCTGCATCTCGGTCTCGAGCCCGACCGGCTCCACGCGCAGTCCGGCCGCGTCCGGGTCCTCGAGGGGCGTGACGGGGGTGTTCTCGTCGGTCATTGCTGGTGGTGGTCCTTCCTGGTGCGGTCAGCTGAGACCGACTCAGATGTCGAGGAAGCGGACGTCCTTGGCGTTGCGCTGGATGAACGCGCGGCGGGCCTCGACGTCCTCGCCCATCAGGACCGAGAACAGGTCGTCGGCCTGCGCGGCGTCGTCGAGGGTGACCTGGCCGAGGACGCGGTGCTCCTGGTCCATCGTGGTGACGCGCAGTTCCTCGGCGTTCATCTCGCCGAGGCCCTTGAAGCGCTGGACGGAGTCCTCGCGGACGCGCTTGCCGGCCTGGCGGCCCATCTCGATCAGCGCGTCGCGCTCACGGTCGGAGTACGCGTACTCGAAGTCGTCCCGGCCCCACTTGATCTTGTAGAGCGGCGGGCGGGAGAGGAACACGTGCCCGGCCTCGACCAGCGGCCGCATGAAGCGGAACAGGAACGTCAGCAGCAGCGTGTTGATGTGCTGGCCGTCGACATCGGCGTCCGCCATCAGAATGATCTTGTGATAGCGGAGCTTCTCGATGTCGAAGTCCTCGTGCACGCCGGTGCCGAACGCGGAGATCATCGCCTGGATCTCCTGGTTCTGCAGGATCCGGTCGATGCGCGCCTTCTCGACGTTGAGAATCTTGCCGCGGATCGGCAGGATCGCCTGGTACTGCGGGTTGCGGCCGGACTTGGCCGAACCGCCGGCGGAGTCGCCCTCGACGATGAAGATCTCGCACTTGGTGGGGTCGTTCGACTGGCAGTCGGACAGCTTGCCCGGCAGGGACGCCGACTCCAGCAGGCCCTTGCGCCGGGTCAGGTCGCGGGCCTTGCGGGCCGCCACGCGCGCGGTGGCCGCAGCGATGCCCTTGCGGACGATGTCCGCCGCCTCGTTGGGGTTGCGGTCCAGCCAGTCGGCGAGGTGCTCGTAGACGACCTTCTGCACGAAGGTCTTCACCTCGGTGTTGCCCAGCTTGGTCTTCGTCTGGCCCTCGAACTGGGGCTCGCTCAGCTTGACCGAGATGATCGCGGTCAGGCCCTCGCGGATGTCGTCACCCGTGAGGTTGTCGTCCTTGTCGCGCAGCAGCCTCTTGTCCCGCGCGTACTTGTTGATCAGCGAGGTGAGCGCCGCGCGGAAGCCCTCCTCGTGCGTGCCGCCCTCGTGCGTGTGGATGATGTTGGCGAAGGAGTACACGCCCTCCTGGTAGGAGTTGTTCCACTGCATGGCGACCTCGAGGGACAGGTGGCGCTCCTTGTCCTCGGCCTCCAGGTCGATCACGGTGGGGTGCACCACGTCTCCCTTGCGGGAGTTGAGGTACTTCACGAAGTCGACGATGCCGCCCTCGTAGTGGTACGAGACCGACTTGACCTCGTGCTTCTCGTCCTCGCCCGCCTCGTCCGCACCGGCGGTGGCCTTGGCCGACTCGCGCTCGTCGGTGAGGTTGATCCGCAGACCCTTGTTGAGGAACGCCATCTCCTGGAAGCGCCGGGAGAGCGTCTCGAAGGAGTAGTCGGTGGTCTCGAAGATGTCGCCGTCGGCCCAGAAGGTGACCGACGTCCCGGTCTCCTCGGTGGCCTCGTGCCTGGCGAGGGGCGCGGTGGGCACACCCAGCTTGTACTCCTGGGTCCAGCGGTAACCGTCGGTCTTGACCTCGACGGCCACCCGCGTCGACAGCGCGTTGACCACGGAGACGCCCACACCGTGCAGACCGCCGGAGACCGCGTAGCCGCCGCCGCCGAACTTGCCGCCCGCGTGGAGCACGGTCAGGACGACCTCGACGGCGGGCTTGCCCTCGGAGGCGACGATGCCCACCGGGATGCCGCGGCCGTTGTCGACGACGCGTACGCCGCCGTCCGCCAGGATCGTGACGTCGATGGTGTCCGCGTGCCCGGCCAGCGCCTCGTCGACGGAGTTGTCGACGACCTCCTGCACGAGGTGGTGCAGTCCCCGCTCGCCGGTCGACCCGATGTACATACCGGGTCGCTTGCGGACCGCGTCCAAACCCTCGAGGACGGTGATGGCGGTCGCGTCGTACGACGCGGCGGCCTCGCCGGTCGAGGTGCTCGCCGCGTCACTGACGCCGGTGTCGGTGGACGGGATGTTCTCGTTGGGGTTGCCGGAATCGGCCACGAAGCGCCCTTTCTGGCACAGCACGAGCCGGGCTCGTCGGCAGGTTGCCGGAGCGGCTGCGGCATGTTGCGTTGGTAAGCCTTGATCAGCGTTGCTCAGCTCTTCCCGGGCGGTCCCCACGATCGGGGCGGGATTGCGTTCCATTCTACCGGTAGCGCTGACATCGATGGGGGTTTGCGGGCACCTGAGTCCGCATGTGCCGCCCTCAACCGGTCTCGTCCGACTCCCGATATGCGGATGGGGGCTCCAAGAGCCCCACGAGGGCACTCAGCGCTTCCGGCCGTCAACCCTTTGCTACTTCGGAGTCAGGTGGCGATTCGCAACCGTGTGCGGTCCCGCGACGAAACGGGTACCGACGGTGCGAACGCCCCGTTGAGAAGCCCCGATGTGAAGTCGGTCACGTGGGACGGGAGGGGACGGAGACGCCGCCCGGTCACCCGTACGTGTCACCGGGGCCGGCGCTTCCGGGGGCGCGCAGGGGCCCGAAGCGGCGGGCGGGACCGGCGGGGCCGACCACCTTGATCAGCCGCACCGTGCCGTGCCCCAGGTCCTCGTTCAGCCGCGCCACCAGGGTCGGCGCGAGCAGCCGCAGATTGGTCGCCCAGGCCGTGGAGTCGCAGCGCACGACCAGCACCCGCTCGTCCTCGTCGTAGCGCTCCGGCTCGCAGTGCTTGGCCACGTCCTCGCCGACGATCTCGGGCCAGCGCCCCATCACCCCGCCCACCGCGGCCGGGGCCTCCCAGCCGCGCTCGGTGAGCAGCCGGTTGATCGCCGCGCCCAGCGCCATGGGGTCCCGCCCGTCGGCGCGCGCGCCGGAGCGCAGTCCGCCGCGCCGCGCCTGCTTCTTCTGCTGCGCCGCGTCTCCCCGCGCGCGCGCCGCCTCCCTGGCCGCGCGCAGCGCCACGCGCGCCAGGTCGACCCCGGAGGGCTCGGGAGCCCTGCCGGCCCCGCCCTCGGGCGGCTCCTGTGCGCTCATACGCGCTCCACCGTCCCCTCGGCCACGGCGAACCGCGTACCCGCCAGCACATGAGGTACGTCGTCGTCCACGGCGGCGGTCACCAGCACCTGCTCACCGGGCGCGACCAGCTCGGCCAGGCGCTCCCGGCGGCGCGTGTCCAGCTCGGCGAAGACGTCGTCCAGCACCAGCACCGGCTCGTTGCCCTCGGCGCGCAGCAGGTCGTACGAGGCCAGACGCAGCGCCAGTGCGTAGGACCAGGACTCGCCGTGCGAGGCGTACCCCCTGGCGGGCATCTGCCCCAGCTTGAGGAGCAGGTCGTCACGGTGCGGACCGACCAGGGTGACACCGCGCTCGATCTCCTGCTTGCGGACCTCGGCGAGCGCGGACATCAGCTGCTCGAACAGGTCCTCGCGGGTGTGGGCCTCTCCGGGCGCGGACGGCCGGTACTCCAGCGCCACCGGCCCGCCGCCGGGTGCGAGCTGCTCGTACGCCTTGTCGGCCAGCGGCTGCACGGCGGCGATCAGGTCCAGGCGCTGTGCCAGCAACTCGGCACCCGCACGCGCGAGGTGCTGGTCCCAGACGTCGAGCGTGGACAGGTCCAGGGTGCGCCCGCCGTGCCGGCGGGCCAGCGCGGCCGACTTCAGCAGTGTGTTGCGCTGCTTGAGCACCCGGTCGTAGTCGGAGCGGACCCCGGCCATGCGCGGCGCCCGCGCGGTGATCAGGTCGTCCAGGAACCGGCGCCGCTCACCGGGATCGCCCTTGACCAGGGACAGGTCCTCCGGCGCGAACAGCACGGTCCGTACGATCCCGAGCACGTCCCGGGGCCGCACCTGCGAGGACCTGTTGACGCGGGCGCGGTTGGCACGCCCCGGGTTGAGCTCCAGCTCGACCAGCTGCTGACGCTCCCCTTGGCGGACCTGGGCCCGGATGACCGCGCGGTCGGCTCCCATGCGGACCAGCGGGGCGTCGGAGGAGACCCGGTGGCTGCCGAGCGTGGCGAGGTAGCCGATCGCCTCGACGAGGTTCGTCTTGCCCTGCCCGTTGGGGCCGACGAAGGCCGTCACCCCCGGGTCGAGCGGGACCTCGACCCGGGGATAGGAGCGGAAGTCGGCCAGCGACAGATGCGTGACGTGCATGGTCGTTTCGCCGACCTCCCCCGGCACTGTGGACCGCCGAACGGTCCTGTGGACAGATGCGTTGGATACGTGCGTGCCCTGTGGACTACTTCTTCTCGACCGCGTGGCCGCCGAACTGGTTGCGCAGCGCCGCGATCATCTTCATCTGCGGCGAGTCCTCCTGGCGGGAGGCGAACCGCGCGAACAGCGAGGCCGTGATCGCCGGCAGCGGGACCGCGTGGTCGATCGCGGCCTCCACAGTCCAGCGTCCCTCACCGGAGTCCTGTGCATAACCCCGGAGCCCGTCCAGGTGCTCGTCCTCGTCGAGGGCGTCGACCGCGAGGTCCAGCAGCCAGGAACGGATGACGGTGCCCTCCTGCCAGGAGCGGAAGACCTCCCGGACGTCGGTCACCGAGTCGACCTTCTCGAGC
>KL568532.1:126407-130415 GCA_000715605.1 Streptomyces speibonae
CAGCTCCCAGCCCTCGGCGTAGGCCTGCATCATGGCGTACTCGATGCCGTTGTGGACCATCTTCGCGAAGTGCCCCGCGCCGACCTTGCCGGCGTGCACCGAACCGAAGTCGCCCTCCGGCTTGAGGGCGTCGAATATCGGCTGCACCTTGGCGACGTTCTCCTTGTCGCCGCCGTACATCAGCGCGTAGCCGTTCTCCAGGCCCCAGACACCTCCGGAGACTCCGCAGTCGACGAAGCCGATGCCCTTGGCCGCGAGCTCCCGGGCGTGCTTCTCGTCGTCCGTCCAGCGGGAGTTGCCGCCGTCGACGACGACGTCGCCCGGCTCGAGGAGCTCCGCGAGCTCGTCGATCGTGGACTGGGTCGGCTCGCCGGCCGGGACCATCACCCACACCACACGCGGTCCGGCGAGCTTGTCCACAAGCTCCCGCAGGCTGTGCACATCGGCGAGGTCCGGGTTGCGGTCGTATCCGTGGACGGTGTGGCCGGCGCGGCGGATCCGCTCGCGCATGTTGCCGCCCATCTTGCCGAGGCCGACGAGACCGAGCTCCATCAGTTGTGTTCCTTAGGTATGCGACGTGGCGTGACGACACGTACATGACGTACGTGCCCGGCGTCCGAGCCTAAACCCGGACGCTCGCGCACATCTGTGGGCATACGCGCTCACACGCAACCCCTCTCACCTGCGGCTATCCATGCGCAGATGATCGGCCGCCGAGGACCTCGGACGCCCGGAACGTCAGCCGCTGAGCCGCACAGGCATGATCAGGTACTTGTAGGCCTCGTCCGCCTCCGCGTCGACGGCCGGGCGGCCGCTGAGCAGCGCGGGCTTGGTGGACGTGGTGAACGACAGCTGCGCCACCGGGGAGTCGATGGCGCTCAGGCCGTCCAGCAGGAACGTCGGGTTGAAGGCGATCGAGATGTCGTCGCCCTCCAGCTGGGCGTCGACCCTTTCCACAGCCTGTGCGTCGTCGCTGGAACCCGCCTCCAGGATGAGCACGCCCTGCTCGAAGCTCAGCCGCACCGGGGTGTTGCGCTCGGCGACCAGGGCCACGCGCTTGACGGCTTCCACGAAGGGGGCGGTCTCGATCACGGCGACGCTGTTGAACTCGGTCGGGAACAGCGTGCGGTACTTGGGCAGGTCGCCCTCCAGCAGCCGCGTGGTGGTACGGCGGCCGGCCCCCTCGAAACCGATCAGACCTTCGCCCGCGCCCGAGCCGGACAGCGCCAGGATCACCTGGTCACCGCTGGTCAGCGCCTTGGCGGTGTCCTGGAGCGTCTTGGCGGGCACCAGGGCCACCGCGGAGACCTCAGGGTTCTCCGGCTTCCACAGGAACTCGCGCACCGCGAAGCGGTAGCGGTCGGTGGAGGCGAGCGTGACGGTGTCGCCCTCGATCTCGATGCGCACACCCGTGAGGACGGGCAGCGTGTCGTCCCGGCCGGCCGCGATGGCGACCTGCTGGACGGCGGAGGCGAAGACCTCGCCCGGGACCGTGCCCGTCGCGTTCGGCATCTGCGGCAGGGCCGGGTACTCCTCCACAGGCAGTGTGTGGAGGGTGAACCGCGAGGAGCCGCACACCACCGTCGCCCGTACACCGTCTGTGGAAATCTCCACCGGCCGGTTGGGGAGGGCCCGGGAGATGTCGGCCAGCAGCCGGCCGGAGACCAGGACCGTGCCCTCCTCCTCGACCTCCGCCTCCACCGACACCCGCGCGGAGACCTCGTAGTCGAAGCTGGACAGGCTCAGCTGGCCGTCCTCGGCCTTCAGCAGCAGGCCGGCGAGGACAGGGGCCGGCGGACGGGCCGGGAGGCTGCGCGCCGCCCAGGCCACTGCCTCCGCGAGTACGTCGCGTTCCACCCGGATCTTCACTGTTGCCGCCTCCTGCTGTTGCCGGCGCTTCTCGCCCTGCCTGGCTTCGTCGTCTGACTCGGTGTCGTCGGCCCCCGGGAGGGGAAGAACACCGGGGACCAGTCTGACGCACCGCACTGACAGTAGGTGCCCCTCGGGGTCAAGTCGTGACGAGTGGCAGTCGGGGCCCGGAGAGCAAGTTGTGCACAGGACCCCCTTCGAAACGAATTCCTCGCTCTCTATGGTCGGGAGTAGTAGTAGGGCCTGTGGATACCGTGGATAACCTTGTTCTCCCAGTTCAGCGGCGGTTTTTTATCCACGGGTCCTGTGGGCGGGGCCCGTGGACAACCAGGCCCTTCTGTGGAGAACGGAAAGTTCTGCACACCCCATGCACAGGCAGGGGCCAGTTCTCCCCAGCTCCGTCCCCAGCTTTGCGGACCTTTCCCACAGCCCCCTGCGGCACCTTGATGTGACGCCTTTCACTCGCCCCGGTGAGAGAGCGCGTCGCGTTGCCGAACAGTGGACAGCCATGTGGAGAAGTGGCCGATCACTGGGGACAACCGGGCCCCGCCTGTGGGTTGTCCGTGGACAACTTGATGCACAGGGTGTGGATCGCGGCTTCGTCCACAGTCTGTGGAGATCGTTCGTCCACGAATCCACAGGCGCTTGAGCTGGCCCGATGGTGTCCCGGCACCCCCTGCTGTGGACAAGATCGGGACAACTTCCCGGTCCCCAGGATGTGGACGGGAAAAAGTCACCGAATCTGTGGAGGACGGCCGTAACCCGGCTCCGGAATCGAACACCGCCGGGCGATCGGTGCACGGCCGGTGCATGAAGAAGGGCGCCTCCGGATCCCTCCGGAGGCGCCCTTGTGCGTCCTGTGGGCCGTCAGCCGGCCTTGATGCGGTTGGTGAGCTCCGTGACCTGGTTGTAGATCGAGCGCCGCTCGGCCATCAGATTGCGGATCTTCCGGTCGGCGTGCATCACCGTGGTGTGGTCGCGGCCGCCGAACAGTGCGCCGATCTTCGGCAGGGAGAGATCCGTCAGCTCCCGGCACAGGTACATGGCGATCTGCCGGGCGGTGACCAGCGCGCGGCCGCGCGAGGTGCCGCACAGGTCTTCCACGGTGAGCCCGAAGTAGTCGGCGGTCGCGCCCATGATGGCCGTCGACGTGATCTCCGGGGCCGAGTCGTCGCCCCCGGGCATCAGGTCCTTGAGGACGATCTCCGTCAGCCCCAGGTCCACCGGCTGCCGGTTGAGCGAGGCGAACGCCGTCACCCGGATCAGCGCGCCCTCGAGCTCACGGATGTTCCGCGAGATGCGGGAGGCGATGAACTCCAGCACCTCCGGAGGGGCGTTGAGTTGTTCCTGGACCGCCTTCTTGCGCAGGATCGCGATGCGCGTCTCCAGCTCCGGCGGCTGGACGTCGGTGATCAGGCCCCACTCGAAACGGTTCCGCAGCCGGTCCTCCAGGGTGACCAGCTGCTTGGGCGGCCGGTCGCTGGAGAGCACGATCTGCTTGTTGGCGTTGTGGAGCGTGTTGAAGGTGTGGAAGAACTCCTCCTGTGTCGACTCCTTGTCCGCGAGGAACTGGATGTCGTCGACGAGCAGGATGTCCATCTCGCGGTAGCGCTTGCGGAAGCTGTCGCCCTTGCCGTCGCGGATGGAGTTGATGAACTCGTTGGTGAACTCCTCCGAGCTCACGTACCGCACGCGCGTGCCCGGGTAGAGGCTCCGCGCGTAGTGTCCGATCGCGTGCAGCAGATGCGTCTTGCCGAGCCCCGACTCCCCGTAGATGAACAGGGGGTTGTACGCCTTCGCCGGTGCCTCCGCGACGGCGACCGCGGCCGCGTGCGCGAAACGGTTGGAGGCACCGATGACGAACGTGTCGAACAGGTACTTCGGGTTCAGCCGTGCGGTCGGCTCACCGGGACCTGGCGCCGGGGCGGGCTGCGCCGCGAGGGGGCCGGGCGCGCCGGTGGTGGGCAGGTTCGGGCCCACGGGGCCGCCGCGGTGGACGTGGCCCGAACCGGAGGGCGGATCGGGCAGTTCGCGGCGCCGGGCGTCGCGCTGGTCGTAGTCGCCGCGCGGCGCGTCGTAGTCGGAGCGCGGCTGGTCGTAGGACGGCCGCTCCATCGGCTGCGGGCGGTAGTCCTGCGC
>KL568532.1:130559-140093 GCA_000715605.1 Streptomyces speibonae
GATGTGTATAAGAGACAGCGGTAGTCCTGCGCGGGCGAGCCGCCGTAGCTCTCCTGTGAGCCATATGTGTCCTGGCCGCCGTACGCGTCCTGGTTGCCGTACGCGTCCTGGCCACCGTAGGAGTCCTGCGGCGGCGAGGCGTACGGGTCCGGGTCGGGAAAGCCGAGGCGCGGCTGCTGCCAGCCGTACTCCTCCTGCGCCGGCCGCGGCCACGAGCCGGGATCCGGGCGCTGGTACTCCGAAGGGTAGGCGGGGCGTGCGGTGGGGAGCTGGTCACCGGAGGGCCCCGGCTGCTGATCGGCGCGGCGCCGGCCGTATCCCTCGTATCCGTCGTACGACTCGCGCTCCTGCCGGTCGGGCCGCTCGCGGTGATCACGGTGGTCGGAGGAGTGGTCCGGGCGTTCGGGGTGCTCCTGGCGCACGGCGGGGAGCTCCGGCTCCTCGTACCGCGGCTGCGGCCGGGGCGCCGGCGGGGCCGGGGGCTCGCCCGCGCTCTCGTCCACGGTGATCGCGATCCGGATGGGGCGGCCGCACTCGCGTGTCAGGGTCTCGCTGACGATGGGGGCCAGGCGGCCCTCGAGCACACCCTTGGCGAACTCGTTCGGCACGGCGAGCAGCGCGGTGTCGGCGACCAGGGCCAGCGGCTGGCAGCGCCGGATCCAGTGCTCGTCCTTGCCCTCGACCCCTTGTCCGCGCCCCTCTCCGAGTAGCTGTTCCAGTACGCGTGGCCACACTGCGGCAAGATCGGCAGGTACGTCAGCCACAGGGCACGCTCTCTCACAGGTCCCTCGATCGTGTGAAGCGAGAGACGGGTCGGGATGTAAATCGGGTGGTGAAGGGTCAAGGGAACGAATCGGAGTCCAGTCACGGTAGTCAGCGCGGCCGGTACGGTTCAAGTTGTTGTCCCCAGGCTGTGGACAAGTGTCTCCCGGCAACCGCTGGTTTGACCGATTGACGCAGCCGCGCGTACCGTAACGAGGTCGAGTTGTCGATGGCTGCTGCCGCCTGCCTCCGATGGGCACAGATCGCGCAAGATGATCGGTCAGCGGTGCACTGGGGCGTAACGCGAGCTACTCGTGGGCGCACGGTGACAGCCAGGACGGCACCCCGCAAGAACCGATTTCTTCTGGAGCCCCCGAGTGAGCAAGCGCACCTTCCAGCCGAACAACCGTCGCCGCGCCAAGACCCACGGCTTCCGGCTGCGTATGCGCACCCGTGCCGGCCGCGCGATTCTCGCGTCCCGCCGCAGCAAGGGTCGCGCCCGCCTGTCCGCCTGATCCCGGTCAGGTCATGACGTCGTGCTGCCCACCGAGAACCGGCTGAGGCGGCGCGAGGACTTCGCGACCGCGGTACGACGGGGGCGCCGGGCCGGGCGCCCGCATCTCGTCGTCCATCTTCGTAGCGGTGCAACGGACCCGCATGCGCCTGGGGAGAGTGCTCCCCCACCGCGTGCGGGTTTCGTCGTGAGCAAGGCCGTGGGCGGTGCGGTGGTGCGCAACAAGGTGAAGCGCAGGCTTCGCCATCTGATGCGCGAGCGAGTCGACCGGCTGCCCCCCGGTAGCCTGGTAGTCGTACGAGCGCTGCCCGGTGCGGGTGACGCCGACCATGGACAGCTGGCCCGAGACCTGGATGCCGCTTTGCAGCGGCTGCTGGGAGGGGGCGCGCGATGAAGTACCCGCTGCTGGCTCTGATCAAGCTCTACCAGTGGACGATCAGTCCGCTGCTGGGGCCGGTATGCAAGTACTACCCGTCGTGTTCCCACTACGGCTACACGGCCATCGACCGGCACGGTGCCCTCAAAGGCACCGCACTCACGGCCTGGCGCATCCTGCGGTGCAATCCGTGGTCGCTGGGCGGTGTGGACCATGTCCCGCCGCGCAAGCGTCCGCGGTGGCACGAAATGCTGCGTAACGCCTGGCGTGCACGCAAGGGCGGGACCTCCGCCGCCGAACCGGCCACCGAAGGACAGACTCCTTCCGAACGTCCGACGAGTCCTTCGAGCCCGGCCGCAGAGACCTCGTCCCATGCCCAAGGAGCATGATTAGTGGACACGATTGCCAGCCTCTTCAGCTTCATCACAACACCTGTCTCCTGGGTCATCGTCCAGTTCCACAGCGTGTACGGCGCCGTCTTCGGCCCTGACACCGGGTGGGCCTGGGGCCTGTCCATCGTGTCCCTGGTGATCCTGATCCGTATCTGCCTGATCCCGCTCTTCGTGAAGCAGATCAAGGCGACGCGTGCGATGCAGACGCTCCAGCCGGAGATGAAGAAGATCCAGGAGCGCTACAAGAACGACCGGCAGCGCCAGTCCGAAGAGATGATGAAGCTCTACAAGGAGACGGGCACCAACCCGCTCTCCTCGTGTCTTCCCATCCTGGCCCAGTCGCCGTTCTTCTTCGCCCTCTACCACGTGCTCAACAGCATCGCGTCGAACGACACCATCGGCGTGATCAACGAGCGCCTGCTGGAGAGCGCGCAGAAGGCCCACATCTTCGGTGCCCCGCTCGCGGCGAAGTTCACGGACAGCTCGGACAAGGTCGAGGCACTCAACTCCTCGCTGACCGACGTCCGCGTCGTCACGGCGATCATGATCGTGCTGATGTCGCTGTCGCAGTTCTACACGCAGCGCCAGCTGATGACGAAGAACGTCGACACCTCGGTGAAGACGCCGTTCATGCAGCAGCAGAAGATGCTGATGTACATCTTCCCGGTCATCTTCGCCGTCTTCGGCATCAACTTCCCGGTCGGTGTCCTCGTCTACTGGCTGACCACCAACGTGTGGACCATGGGCCAGCAGATGTACGTCATCCACAACAACCCGACCCCGGGCTCCAAGGCTCAGGCCGCGTACCTTGAGCGCCTGTCCAAGCACGTCACCCGGCACGGCAAGACCCGCAACCGCCGTGAGCGCGCCATCGTCAAGGCCATCGTCGCCAAGGGTCGCGACCGCAACGAGTACGAGCGCAAGTTCATCAACGGCCTGAGCAAGGCGGGGCTGGCCGCCCAGGCCGACGGCGCGGTGGTCAAGAGCGAGAGCAGCGCCGTGGACCAGACCGAGGACGGCACGTCGACCACCACCGCTCCCAAGCGGCAGCAGCCGAAGAGGCAGAGCAAGTCCCAGCGCCAGGCCGGGGCGTCCAAGGCAGCGGGTGAGACCACCTCGCTGACGAAGTCCGGCGAGCCGCAGAGCGCCAAGCCCGCTCCCGCTGCCAAGAAGGGCAACGCCAAGTCCGCCGGCGGTACCCGCAGCAGGGCCCAGTCCGGACAGCGCAAGGGCCCGCAGCGCCCCAAGTCCCCGTCCAAGAAGTAAGAAGGAGTCCATCCCGTGACGGAAGGCACCACCGCCGCCGCTGCCGAGGGCGCAGACACCCTGACCCGCCTGGAGCAGGAGGGCGAGATCGCGGCGGACTACCTGGAGGGTCTGCTCGACATCGCCGATCTCGACGGCGACATCGACATGGACGTCGAGGCCGACCGCGCCTCTGTCTCGATCATCAGCGACACCGGCAGCCGTGATCTGCAGAAGCTGGTGGGCCGGGACGGTGAGGTGCTGGAGGCACTCCAGGAGCTCACGCGTCTGGCCGTGCACCGGGAGACCGGGGACCGCAGCCGCCTCATGCTCGACATCGCGGGCTTCCGGGCCCGGAAGCGGACCGAGCTGTCCGAGATCGGAGCGAAGGCCGCCGCCGAGGCCAAGAGCAGCGGCCGGCCGGTGAAGCTCGACCCGATGACGCCGTTCGAGCGCAAGGTCGTGCACGACGCGGTCAAGGCGGCCGGCCTGCGCAGCGAGTCCGAGGGCGAGGAGCCGCAGCGCTTCGTCGTCGTACTTCCCGCCTGATCGGTCCCCCCATTCCACCGGCCCCGTCTGTTGCGCAGACGGGGCCGAATTTTGTCAGCCTGATAGTTCTGGTGCCGGCGCCCTGTGCCGGCACGGTACGGAAGGACGGTCCCCCGTGACGGAGGCAGCGGAGCTTCCCCCCGCGCCCGAGCAGGCCCGCGAGGTGTTCGGTGATCGCTTCGCGGACGCGGTCCGCTACGCGGAGCTGCTCGCCGAGGCAGGTGTGCAGCGTGGCTTGATCGGTCCGCGCGAGGTGCCCCGCCTCTGGGAGCGGCATCTGCTGAACTGCGCGGTGCTCTCGGAAGTGGTACCCGAGGGCGTGACGGTGTGCGACGTCGGCTCGGGGGCCGGTCTGCCGGGCATTCCCCTGGCGCTGGTGCGTGAGGACCTCAAGATCACACTGCTGGAGCCGCTGCTGCGGCGCACCAACTTCCTGACCGAGGTCGTCGAGCTGCTCGGCCTGGACCACGTGACGGTGGTACGCGGCCGCGCCGAGGAGGTCATGGGGAAGCTGCCGGCGGTGCACGTGGTGACCGCTCGTGCCGTTGCTCCGCTCGACCGCCTTGCCACCTGGGGCATCCCCCTCCTGCGGCCGTACGGCGAGATGCTCGCGCTCAAGGGTGATGCCGCCGAGGAGGAACTGAAGAGCGCGTCGTCGGCGCTGAGCAAGCTCGGTGCCGTGGCGACATCGATCGTGCATGTGGGCGAGGGCGTCGTGGACCCGATGTCCACCGTGGTGCGGGTCGAGGTCGGTGAGAGCCCCGGCGGTGTGCGTTTCGCCGCCAAGCGTGCGAAGGCGGCCCGCACCGGTCGGGCGCGACGACGGCGCGGGTAGCGGGCGCCGCGTGTCCGACGGGGGTACTCAAGCGGAAGGCCGGCCCGCTCCGAGGGCCGGACGTACTCCACATAAGCTGCCAAACCTGTGCATTCCGGAGTGTCGCGGCAGCGCCGCCTCGGCCGCTGTGCATCGTGTTTCACGTGAAACGTCGCTCACTGCTGCACGGCATCATCAGTCGGGGCCGCGCTGCGGCCGAACCCCGTGACCGGAAACCTCTCGGCGCGCTCGGAGAGGGGTCCGGTCCCGACGAAACATCGGCCTCCCCGAGGGGCACGGAGTTGTCCACAGAGGTGGATTTCTCCACAGAACGTCAGGCCTCACTGGTTCACGACCCCGAAGGCATGGGAGGCTCTGTTCATTGCGAGCCTGAAGTCGAGGAGAGTGAATCCTTGCGGTCCGACGCCAACATCGCGGGACCGATGACCGATCCGGTCCCCGGTCCCCGTACCGAATCGACGGGGGTGGATGTTTCACGTGAAACACCGCCTCCGATGGACGACACTCCCATCGGTCGAGCCGCCCAGCTGGCGGTGGAGGCTCTGGGCCGTGCCGGTGAGGGGCTGCCGCGGCCCGAGCAGACCCGCGTCATCGTGGTCGCCAACCAGAAGGGCGGAGTCGGCAAGACGACGACCACGGTCAACCTTGCCGCGTCGCTGGCCCTGCACGGCGCCCGTGTCCTGGTGATCGACCTCGACCCTCAGGGCAATGCGTCCACGGCCCTGGGGATCGACCATCACGCCGAGGTCCCCTCCATCTACGACGTACTGGTGGAGAGCAAGCCTCTGGCGGACGTCGTTCAGCCGGTCCCCGATGTCGAGGGACTCTTCTGCGCGCCCGCCACCATCGATCTCGCCGGTGCGGAGATCGAGCTGGTGTCCCTGGTAGCACGGGAGAGCAGGCTGCAACGGGCCATCCAGTCCTATGAGCAGCCACTGGACTACATCCTCATCGACTGCCCGCCCTCCCTCGGCCTGCTCACGGTCAACGCCCTGGTGGCCGGGCAGGAGGTCCTGATTCCGATCCAGTGCGAGTACTACGCGCTGGAGGGCCTGGGGCAGCTGTTGCGCAATGTCGATCTGGTGCGGGGGCACCTCAACCCCGCCCTGCATGTATCGACGATCCTGCTCACCATGTACGACGGCCGGACGCGGCTGGCGTCCCAGGTCGCCGACGAGGTGCGCACCCACTTCGGCGATGAGGTCCTGCGGACGAGCATCCCCAGGTCCGTCCGTATCTCGGAGGCGCCCAGCTACGGGCAGACCGTGTTGACCTACGATCCTGGATCGAGCGGTGCCCTCTCCTACTTCGAGGCGGCACGAGAGATCGCGCTGCGAGGCGTCGGCGTCCGTTATGACGCATCGCAGGCGCACATCGGCGCACAGCAGAATGATCCGAACATGGTGGAGGGCGTCCAGTGAGTGATCGACGGAGGGGGCTGGGCCGTGGTCTCGGTGCCCTGATCCCTGCTGCCCCGACGGAGAAATCGGCGCCGCCGGCCTCCCTGGGAGGTACGGCGTCCACGTCTCCTGCGGCGGTCCCGGTACTGCCGCACGAGCGTGGGGTGGCTGCCGCGAAGGTGGCCACACTGCCCTCTGTTTCACGTGAAACGGAGGAGCCCGCGACGACGGGTGCCGCGGGTGTGCCCGCCCCGCCCGTGGGCGCGCACTTCGCCGAGATCCCCCTCGACGCCATTACGCCGAATCCTCGGCAGCCGCGGGAGGTGTTCGACGAGGATGCCCTGTCCGAGCTCATCACCTCCATCAAGGAGGTCGGTCTCCTCCAGCCCGTCGTCGTACGGCAGGTCGGTCCCGGGCGCTATGAGCTCATCATGGGGGAACGGCGGTGGCGGGCCTGTCACGAGGCGGGGCTGGAAGCCATCCCGGCCATCGTGCGGGCCACGGACGACGAGAAGCTCCTTCTGGACGCGCTGCTGGAGAACCTGCACCGCGCCCAGCTGAATCCACTGGAAGAAGCGGCCGCCTACGACCAGCTGCTGAAGGACTTCAACTGCACGCACGACCAGCTGGCCGACCGTATCGGCCGGTCCCGGCCGCAGGTGTCGAACACGCTGCGGCTGCTGAAACTCTCCCCGACCGTTCAGCGCCGGGTCGCCGCCGGCGTGCTGTCCGCCGGACACGCACGCGCGCTGCTGTCCGTCGAGGACTCCGAAGAGCAGGATCGGCTGGCTCACCGGATCGTGGCCGAGGGGCTGTCGGTGCGGGCGGTCGAGGAGATCGTCACCCTGATGGGCTCCCGGCCCCAGAAGGCTCAGCGTGCCAAGGGTCCCCGGGCCGGTGCGCGTGTGTCGCCCGCACTGAATGATCTGGCAACGCGTCTGTCGGACCGCTTCGAGACCCGGGTGAAGGTCGACCTCGGCCAGAAGAAGGGCAAGATCACCGTCGAGTTCGCCTCCATGGAGGACCTGGAGCGCATCCTCGGCACACTCGCCCCGGGTGAGGGTCCGGTTTTGCAGCAGAGCCTGGCGGACGACGACTCCGTGGAGGCCGAGTCCTGAGCTGTCGGCGGCCCAGCTGTCAGTCGACGAGGGCGGACCGTGTCCCGGTTACCGGAACACGGTCCGCCCTTTGCTTTTTGTCGGTATCGACGGAATCGCTTCGTGGTTACGATGCGGTCGTAGATGGCGCATCCTTCGGGCAGTACCTCTGAGACCAAGGTAGGGGCCATGCGAAAGACGAGCCGCACCGGACTGCTGTACGCGGGACTGGGAGTGGGCGCCGTCAGCGGCTTCGTCGGCAGTCTGCTCAGGGAAAGGAGCGCTCTGACAGCCGCCCGCGAGGCAGCGGACGAAGGAAGCGAGGAACAGCCTTCATGGGCCGTCGGCTCGTACCGCTCACGCTGGACAACCTTCAGGACCTCCCCCAGCGCTGCCGCTCGTGCGTCTTCTGGGAGCGTGACCCCGTCAGCGGCGAGGCAGCGGTAAAGGCGGGAACCGCCGCGCTCGAGAAGGAGTCCTGGATCTCGGCCGTCCTGCTGGACTGGGGATCCTGCGGCAGGGTCGTCTATGTCGACGACGTCCCGGTAGGCTTCGTTCTCTACGCCCCACCCGCCTATGTGCCCCGCTCCATGGCGTTCCCCACCAGCCCGGTGTCGCCCGATGCGGTGCAGCTGATGACGGCGTTCATCCTGCCGGAGTACCAGGGGCAGGGCCTGGGGCGGGTGATGGTGCAGACCGTGGCGAAGGATCTGCTGCGCCGCGGGTTCAAGGCGATCGAAGCCTTCGGCGATGCGCGCTGGAAGGAGCCCGCCTGTGTCCTGCCCGCGGACCATCTGCTGGCCGTGGGGTTCAAGACGGTCCGCCAGCACCCCACATACCCCCGGCTCAGGCTGGAACTGAGGACGACCCTCTCCTGGAAGGAAGATGTGGAGATGGCGCTGGACCGGCTGCTCGGTGCCGTGCAGAAGGAGCCGGTGCTGCGCCCGCTCTGACCTCGCACCCCCGACACCGGCGCACCTCACGCGAATGGGCCGACCCATCAGGGCCGGCCCATTCGTGTTTCACGTGAAACATCCACCGCACGCAGGCGGTGAGCTGTCACTCCGCGATGAAGTCCTCGAGGTCGCGCACGATGGCGGCCTTCGGCTTCGCACCGACGATGGTCTTGGCGACCTCACCATCCCGGTACACGTTCAGGGTCGGGATGGACATGACGCCGTACTTGGCAGCCGTACCCGGGTTCTCGTCGATGTTCAGCTTGACGACCTCGATCTTGTCTCCGTACTCGGAGGCGATGGCCTCGAGGGACGGAGCGATCTGACGGCACGGACCGCACCAGGCGGCCCAGAAGTCCACCAGAACGGGCTTGTCGCTCTTGAGGACGTCCTGCTCGAAGGAATCGTCGGTCACATGCTTCAGGGTGCCGGCCACGGCGGGCTCCTTAACTGGTTGGTGCAGGGGGCGGGTGGTGGTCAGACAGCGGTCTTCTCGGGCTCGGGCTTCTCACCGTCCGTGAGAGCGGCGAGGTAGCGCTCGGCGTCGAGGGCGGCGGCACAGCCGGTGCCGGCCGCCGTGATCGCCTGGCGGTACGTGTGGTCGACCACGTCGCCGGCGCCGAAGACGCCGGTGACATTGGTGCGGGTCGACGGCGCGTCGACCTTCAGGTAGCCCTCCTCGTCCAGCTCCAGCTGGCCCTTGAAGAGCTCGGTGCGCGGGTCGTGGCCGATCGCGATGAACAGGCCGGTGACCGGCAGGTCGGAGAGCTCGCCGGTCTTCACGTTGCGCAGCTTCAGGCCCGAGAGCTTCTGGTCGCCCTGGACCTCGGCGACCTCGCTGTCCCAGATGAACTTGATCTTCGGGTCGGCGAAGGCGCGCTCCTGCATCGCCTTGGAGGCACGCAGGGTGTCACGGCGGTGGACGATCGTCACGGACTTGGCGAAGCGCGAGAGGAAGGTGGCCTCCTCCATCGCGGTGTCGCCGCCGCCGATCACGGCGATGTCCTGGTCCTTGAAGAAGAAGCCGTCACACGTGGCGCACCACGAGACACCGCGTCCGGAGAGGGCGTCCTCGTTCGGCAGGCCGAGCTTGCGGTGCTGCGAGCCGGTGGCGACGATGACGGCCTTCGCCTTGTGTACGGTGCCGGCGGTGTCGGTGACGGTCTTGATCTCGCCGGTCAGGTCGACGGAGACCACGTCGTCCGGGACGAGCTCCGCGCCGAAGCGCTCCGCCTGGGCACGCATGTTGTCCATGAGCTCGGGTCCCATGATGCCGTCCTGGAAGCCCGGGAAGTTCTCGACATCGGTGGTGTTCATCAGCGCACCGCCGGCGGTGACAGCTCCCTCGAACACCAGCGGCTTCAGCGACGCACGGGCGGTGTAGAGCTGTCTCTTATACACATCTCTG
>KL568532.1:140301-143670 GCA_000715605.1 Streptomyces speibonae
CCGATGATGATCACGTTACGGACGTCGCTCACGGCTTGATTCCTCGTCTCTGGTCTGCGTCGGTCGACCGGGGGAGCTTCTTGCGAACCTCTCACCCCACCCAACGGATCCTAAGGGGCGGGCATTCCCGCTGTGCCCGGGCACACGGATACACCCCCGGCTGACAGGGGTGGGCCACACCGTAGGGGACATTAGGCAGGGCGTGCGGACCGGGCGGCGATCGTCAGCGCGTGTAGGAGTGCTGCAGCAGAACCTTCGCCGTGGTGGACGAGGAGGGGTTGCTCACACACGTCGACTCGACGAGGTACGCGATCACCCGGGTGTCGTCCGACGTGTCGGGAAGCACGACGAGCAGCGCTTCCTCTCCCCTGTAGACACCGGGCTCTGCGGCGAGGGCGGCATCATCCCGGCCGATGCCCTCGCGGACGCACTCCGGCACCGAGGGCGCTTTCAGAACCCGGGGATTCGCCGCGTCCGCCTCCGATTCCAGGCCGAAGGTCCGCGGGGAGGCGGAATCCTTGCCCGTCTCCTGGTTGCGGGCCAGGAGGTCGGTGACCTGCTTCTCGAGCTTCTCCTCGGAGAAGGTGTCCGAGGCAGTCGTCCGGCGCGCGTCGTCGGGCCCAGCGTCGTCCTTCAAGGACGACAGCACCACAGTTCCGAGTCCCAGCGCCGCGACGGTGAACACGGTTCCCAGGACGGCGATCCGCCGGCGCCCGCTCCGCAGGCGGCCCTTACGGCCCGGCCCGGTGGTGGAGGGGCGAGGACGTCCGGCCAGCCGGTCCGAGGGCATCGATGTTTCACGTGAAACATGCGAGGGATCCGCGTCGGGCGGTGCGGGAGACGGGGCCGGGTCTTCCCCGACGGTCCCGGCAGCGGGGGTGGTGGCGTGCAGCAGGGCTTCCGCGGCCAGGGCCGCGTCGATCCGCCCCGCCACCTCGGCGGGCATGCGGGGCGGTCCCGGTACGGCGCCGAGGAGGCCCCGGATCTCCTCGAGTGAGGCATGGACATCGGCGCAGAGCTCGCACGTGTCCAGATGCCGGCGTACCTCTGTGCTCCGGGCCGTCGGGAGGAGTCCCTCGGTGAGGTCGGAGATCTCCGCGACGTCCGGGTGCTCCGCCATGTCATTCGTCGACGTCACGCTCGCCCACCTCCGCCCTTCGCTGCAGCCGGGTCATTCGGTCCTGTGTCCTGCGGGTCCGGTCGCCGGTGACCCGCTGCAGGTGGGACGGACGTCCCGGGCGTCCGGTTCCGTTCCGCTCCCGTCCGGGGCTCACCGGTGCCGTCCGGCCGTAGGTGGGTGAGGAGGGGCAGGAGTCTGGCTCTGCCCCGGGCGCAGCGGCTCTTCACGGTGCCGGTGGGCACATCGAGGATGCGGGCGGCTTCCGCGACCGGGTAACCCTGCATGTCGACGAGGACGAGTGCGGCACGCTGATCGGGCGGGAGGGTGCCCATCGCCTCGATGAGCTGGCGGTGCAGGTCATTGCGTTCGGCGGGCCCCGCGGCGGACTCGTGGGGCTCGAGGAGCTGGTCCAGGCGCTCAGGGTCGTCGACCGGTGCGGTCTTGCGGGAGGCGGCCTTCCGGGCACGGTCCAGACAGGCGTTCACCGTGATCCGGTGCAGCCACGTCGTGACGGCCGATTGGCCCCGGAAGGTGTGGGCGGCCCGGTAGGCGGAGACGAGGGCGTCCTGCACGGCGTCAGCGGCTTCCTCGCGGTCGCCCAGCGTGCGCAGGGCCACCGCCCAGAGCCGATCGCGGTGCCGGCGCACGAGCTCGCCGAAGGCATCCGGGTCGCCCTTCCCATGGAGCGTGAGCAGCTCCTGGTCACTCGCCCCTTCGAACGCGGCGCCGTCCGCCATCGGCCGTCCTCCCCTGGTCGCAGAAGGCCTAGCTGCTCACCTTGACGTCCACGACACGGCCACGGAAGGTGCCGTCGTTCGTCGGCGGCAGCTCGGTCAGCCACACCAGAAGGTACCGGGACTCGACCGCCTTCTTGGGCTCGAGGGTCACCGAGGAGCCGGATCCCTCGGCGACCTTGGAGTAGCCGTCGAAGGAGGCGGGCCGGGTGTCACCGGAAGCGGCGCGCAGTTCGACCGAGGTGTCCCCCACGAAGGAGACGGTGACCTTCCCGACGTTCTGGCTCTTGCCGAGATCGAGGATGACACCGACACCGGGCTTCAGCCGTCCGAAGTCCGCGCTCAGGTAGTAGTCCGTCTGCCAGTACGTGTCGGGCGCGCTGTCGTACACCTTGCCCACGTCGCCCGGCTTCTCGGAGCCGTCGCTGCCGAACGGGTCGAAGTCCTTCGCTCCCTGGATCGCTATCGGCTTGCTGACGGGCTTCTTCGGGCTCTTGTCGTCGCCCTCCGTGGTCTGGGTCTTGTTGGTGTCGTCCGCCTTGCCCCCCTGCTCCATGAGGGCGTCCGCGAGCTGCCAACTGCCCAGGCCCAGCGCGGCGATCAGCAGGCCCGAGACGGCCCACTTGAGCGCCTTGCCCGTGCGGCTCTGCAGCGGGGGCGGCGGAACCGGCGTCGGCTGGGTGACACCGGGACGCGGCGCCGGCCGGCCGTAGCTGCCCTGCTGGTACGTGGTGCGCTGGAAGTCGGGCGGGGCGGTGAACGCCGGCTCCGGCGGGCGGATGCGGGGCATCTCGCCGATCGCCTTCACCAGTTCCTCCGGTGTGGTGCAGGGCGATTCGTGGCGGGAAGCGGTGGCGCCGTCGTTGGCGAGCGCGCGCATGGCCAGCTCGGACAGACCGCGGTGCACACCGGCCCGCACCTGGTCGGGCGGGATCAGACCGATGTCCTTGGGCAGGCCCGACATGCCGTAGGCGTCGCTCTCGTACGGCCAGCGCTGGGTGAGCGCCGCGTAGAGGAGGGCGCCGATGGACTCGGTGTCGGTGCGCTGCGGGGTGTCGGAGCTGATGCCGCGCAGGGCCGCGTTCACGGCGAGGCCGCGGATGCGCCACTGGCCGGTCGAGGTACGCAGCACCGCGTTGGGGTTGAGGCGCAGATGGGCGAGGCCCTCGCGGTGCGCGGCGGCCATGGCGGCGGAGATCTGACTGACCATCTGGTAGGCGTCGTACACCTCCAGCGGACCGGCCGCCAGCAGCGTGGTCAGCTCGGTGGCGTCGGGAAGCCACTCGTGGACGACATAGACGAGGTCGTTCTCCTCGACGGCGTCCAGCACCTGCACGAAGCGCGGGTCCCCCAGCAGGGCTGAGGAACGGGCCGCGGCCAGCACGGAGCGGGCACGGGAGTGATCGGCGGGCAGGACGTGCACACCGACGGCGCGGCGGAGCATCTCGTCCACGGCACGCCAACTGCTGAATCCGTCCAGACGGGTGACGCACTCTTCGAGGCGGTAGCGTCTGG
>KL568532.1:143890-155077 GCA_000715605.1 Streptomyces speibonae
AGATGTGTATAAGAGACAGCCGCTGTGCAGTTCGGGCGGCGACGCCTCACCGGAGCCCTCGGCCCCGGTGCTCTCCTGTGCCTCGTCGCTGTCCGTGTCCCGCTCCCGGTTCTTGGCCACCCCGTCGGCCGTGGACTGGTCCGCCTGTGCGGTCAGCGGCTGCTCGCCGCTGTTGTCTGCCACGTCGACGGCAGCTGTGCTCCGTTCCGCCACCGTCGTTCCCTGCCTCCCCATCCATTGCGCGTCGGCCGGCGTCCGTCGCGCGCCGTCCGACGCCGAAACCAATTGTGCCCACAGTCCGCCGCTATGCACGACACACAAGGGCCGTTGATGGTTGTGCGCCTACCCCCCGACTCAGCGTCCCAGGCGTCCGCGCACCATACCCACCAGAGAGTTCACCTCATCAATACGCATGCGGCGGGCCGCCACGTAGAAGATGCCGAGCAGAACTGCCCCTCCGCCGAGCAGCGCGGCGAACGAGCCCAGCACCCCCTGGCCCAGGGACTGACTGATGCCGTAGCAGGCCGCGCCGCTGAGCAGGGCGGCCGGCACGGAGGCGATGCACAGCCGTGCGTACGTCCGCAGCACCCGGGCGCCGTCCAGGTCCCCGCCCAGCCGCTGGCGCAGCCGCTGCCACGCGACGCCCACACCGATCACGTAGGCCAGGCCGTAGGAGGCCGCCATGCCGACCACGGCCCAGCGGGGCGGGAGCAGCAGGAAACAGATGCCCGAGGCGATGGCGTTGCCCGCGGCCACGATGACCGTGTTGTAGAAGGGGGTACGGGTGTCCTCGTAGGCGTAGAAGGCCCTCAGGACGACGTATTGCACCGAATAGGGGATCAGGCCGAGGCCGAAGGCCATCAGCATGTAGCCCATGTTGGTGGCGGCGCCGGTACCCGAGGAGCCGAACATCAGCGTGCACATTGGGATGCCGAGGGCGACGAAGCCGAAGGCGACCGGCACGATGGCGACAGCCGTGGTGCGCAGGCCCTGGGAGATGTCGTCGCGGACGGCGCCGGGGTCGTCGTCGGCCGCCGAGCGTGAGATGCGGGGCAGGAGCGCGGCCATCAGGGAGACGGTGATGATGGCCTGGGGCAGGCCCCAGATCAGTTGGGCGTTGGAGTAGGCGCTGAAGCCGGTGCCGGCGATGTTCGTGTCCTTGACCGACGCGGTGGCCAGCTGGGAGACGACCAGGGCGCCCGCCTGGTTGGCGAGGACGAAGAGGATGGTCCACTTGGCGAGCATGGCGGCCTTGCCGAGCCCGTGGCCCTTCCAGTCGAAGCGCAGGCGGATACGGAAGCCGGTCTCACGCAGATACGGCACCATCGCCAGGGCCTGGACGACGAGCCCGAGCAGGACGCCGACGCCGAGCAGCCGCAGTCCCTCCGGCGGGATGTTGGTGACCTTCATGTTCGAGTCCGCGGCGGTGCCGTAGACCCAGATGAACGTGCCGAGGGTGACGATGATGACGATGTTGTTCAGGACCGGGGTCCACATCATCGCGCCGAACCGGCCGCGGGCGTTGAGGATCTGACCCATCACCACGTGAATGCCCATGAAGAAGATCGAGGGCAGGAAGAAGCGGGTGAAGGTGACGGCGACGTCGTTGGCCGCGGGGTCGTTGGCGACGGGTACCGACAGCGCGCGCACCAGGAGCGGGGCGGCGAGCCACGCGAGGGCGGTGAGGGCGGCCAGGGCCACCATGACGAGGGTCAGCAGGCGGTTGGCGTAGGCCTCGCCCCCGTCCTCGTCGTCCTTCATCGCCCGCACCAGCTGCGGCACGAAGACGGAGTTGAGGCCGCCGCCGACGGTCAGGATGTAGATCATTGTCGGCAGCTGGTAGGCGATCTGGAAGGACTCGCCCAGAAGAGCGAGGCCGAGCGCCGAGACGATCATCGCGGAACGGATGAACCCCGTGAGGCGGGAGACCATCGTGCCCGCCGCCATCACGGCGCTCGACTTCAGCAGGCCTCCGGCCCGGCCGCCCTTCTTGGGCGCGGCGGCGGGGGGCGCCTCGGGGGCCGGAGCTTCGGCGGCGGGCGGCGATGTGGCACCCGCGTAGTGGCCGGGTGCGGGGGACGACGCGGGCCCCGGCACCGGTGCGGGCGCGTAGTGCTGCCCGCCGCTCACCGGCGCGTGTCCGCCGCCGTGCTGCTGGGGGTAGGCGCCGTCGTGCTGCTGGGAGTACCCACCTCCGTGCTGCGGCGGGTACCCACCGCCCTGCTGGGGCGGGTAACCGGTGCCCTGCTGCTGGTCCGGGAAGGCTCCGCTCTGCTGTTGGTCGCGGAAGAGGTGCGCGAAGGCGTCCGGTTCGTGGCGCTCGTCGCCGGCCTGGCCGACCAGGTCGTCCACGCCCACGAACTGCGTCGTGCGTGGATCGTCGCCGTACGGCAGGTACTGCGTGGGGCCGTCCGGCTCGGGTGCGGGCGTTCTGGCCCACACCCGCGGGTCGGGGGCGTACGGCGACTGGGGTGGCTGTCCGTACAGCGGCTGCTGAGGGGGGTGGGCGCCCGGCGGGGGCGGCGGGTGCGCGGCGCGGTCGTACAGCGCCTCACCGACCGGGTCCTGGGCGGCGATGTCCTGCGCGCGGTAGGGGTCCTGATCGTAGGCGTCCTGGACGTACGGGTCCGGGGGTGGCTGCGGCACCTGGCCGTGCCCGGGCGGCGGACCCTGTGGGGGGTCCGACTCGGGGTGGCCCGAGTTGCCCGCGGCATGGCCGCGGTCACCGTCGTACGGCGCGTTCATGGCTACCCCACCTCATCGTCCCGGGCCGACGGCCACGACTTCCTCAACGGTCCACTCTCTCACCCGGGCCGGACGGGCCGGCGCTTTCCGGTGCGGTGTCCGGCGCCGGGTCACTCGGCTGCTCGGGCTCCTCTTTCCGCGAGCCCTTCGCGGACTCCTGGGGGAGACGCGTCTCGCGTGCCGCGGGGTTCTGCGGGCCGTCGGCGTCCTCGTCCGCCTCGGGCTCCGGGTCCTGCTCCTCGGCGTCCCGGGCCGCGGCGCGCTTGCGCTGGGTGTACATGCGGAAGCCCGCGAGAACGAGGAGCAGCACGCCGCCGCCGATGACCAGCATCACCGTTGCGGTGATCTCGGTGACCTTGACGTCGAAGGTGACGGGAGCGCCGTACTTCTGGCCGTCCTGCGTGTACAGCTGGGCGACCACGGTGGCCCGGCCGTTGGCGTTGGCCGACGTGGTGAACTTCACCGACTGGCTGTGGCCGCCGGAGACGGCGACGGGCTGCTCCTCGTAGGCGTCACCGCCGATCTCCAGGCGTGTCGGGTTGGTGGAGGTGAGCCGCAGCACCAGGTGCTCGACACCTTGCACCAGGTTGTTCTGGACCGTCACGGGGATCGTGGCGCTCCGGCCGGAGAGCTTCGTCTCCGACTTGTCGATGAGCCGCACCTGTCCGATGAGCTCGTCCAGATAGGCCTCGACACCGCTTCGGTAGATCGCGGCCTCGGACTCCCGGCCCCGCCACGAGACGGACATGCCGCGGTTCAGGGCGCGTCCGAACGGGGTCACCACCCGGGACTGGTCGGAGAGGATCACCTTGAACTTGTCGAGCTTGTCCTGGGTCCGGGCGATCTGCTCGAAGGTCGTCTTCGGAAGCTCCCGCTTGCGCAGCGACGAGGGGTAGGAGGAGGCCGCGGGGACCTTGGTGGCGGCAGCGGGGTCCGGCTTGGCCTTGGCGGCCGCCGTGAGGTTCTGGGACTGCGACCAGGTGCCGTCCTGGAGGATCGCGAAGGCCTCGGCCATCGTCTGCGCCTGGCTCGCGGACGGCGTGCGCTGCGGTGCGACGACGACGCTGCGCTGCCGGTCGGTCTGCAGGCCGAGGGTCAGGCTCTGGGCCAGGAACCGCTGCACCGCGAGCGTCGAGGTGGAGGCCTTGGTCATGTCGCCCTGGAACGCCGTGGACAGGCGTGCGTCGGAGACGACGGCCGTGGTGCCGCCCCCGATGGGACGGGGCGCGGTGGGCGTGTACGTCAGGCCGCGCTCCTCGAAGGTGTCGCTGCGGGCGATCACCTTGTCCGCTCCGGCGGACGTGGCGACCCTGATCACCGAGGGGTCGACGGCGCCGTTGACGGGCCAGGCGAAGTCCGGGGTGGGTTTCACGTGGAGGATCGACTCGACGGTGCTGGAGGCGACCTCGGTGGCTTCCTTGAGATGGCTCAGCGACCCGGTGACGGACGTGCCGTTGTGGGCGAGGGAGGCCAGGTCGGGGTCGCCGAACGGCAGCGCGACGACTTCCTTGTCCGCCACCGCCTCCTGCAGCTCGGTGAGCCATCGCTTGGCGACGTCCTGCTGGCCTCCGACGAGGTTGTCCTCACCCTCACCGGGGATCTCGTAGCGGCCGGTCATCGCCTCGACGGTCGCGAGCAGGTCCGGGTCGATCACCCAGGTGACGTCCAGGTCCTTGCCGAGTGCCACCATCCGGTCCAGCCGGCCGCCGGGGGAGATCTCCTTGGCGAGGTCGTCGTCGTGGAGGACCGGCGTCTGCTGCTCGTCCGATCGTGTCTCCGCCGTCATGTGGACGGTGGAGATCAGCGGCCACATGAACGTCGTCCTCGTCTTCGCCTTGGTGCCGACGTCCTCGGGCTGCCACGGGAGGAAGGTGCGCTGGATACCGAGCGTCTGCTCCCACGGCTGGGACGAGGTCTCCCCCGCGAGTGAGACGGCCAGCTGGTAGACGCCGTCCTGCCCCAGATTCAGCTCGTCCACCGGTACCGAGAGGGTGAAGGGCCGCGGGACACCCGGGGCGAGCTCGGAGAATTTCTCGGAGAACTTGTCGTCGATCTCCGCGCCGACGATGTTCTGGACGTCGTCGCCGTTCTTGGCGACGGAGTCGATCGCCGACCGGGTGTTGAGCAGCGGCCCGAGGCGCAGGCCCACGTGGGCGTCGGTGACGGGCTGCTTGCCCTTGTTGGTCACCGTCCCGGACACGGTCAGGGTGTCGCCGTCGGTCGGTGCGCCGGGGGTCAGGGAGTCGACCGACACGGCGACCGAGCCCGCGCCGGCGGGGGCCTGCGACGCCTCCGGGGCGGCGGCGTCCGCGGGGGCGGCGGCCGGCAGCTGGAGGAACCCGGCCAGGAGCGGCGCTCCGGTGAGCAGGGCTCCGGTGCGCCGCAGCCAGCGGCGGGCAGGTGAGGGACTCGTCCCCTGGAAGTCTGCCGCCTCGGCCACGCGCTCGCCCGTCCCTCGTCGTCGTCAGTGGTCGTCGGAATGTGCGTCCACGCATGGTAACGATGCGCGCTGAGGGGAAGTGCCGCGGTCCGGCGCGCAAGATCGGGGGACGTGGGCCTTGTCCGAGTATCGCCGGGGGTGTCCGCGTGCGCGTAAGGGAGGCGCTGCCGGCCGTTCGGGACACGTACCCTCTTCTGTTGTGCCGAACGCCAAAGAAGAAACCAGTGCCCTGAGCCAGGCGCAGGACCGCGCCGTGAACGAGCTGCTCCGGGTCGCCCCGGTCGCCGACGACCTTGCCCGCCGTTTTCAGGAGGCCGGGTTCTCTCTCGCCCTGGTCGGCGGGTCGGTGCGGGATGCGCTGCTCGGCCGTCTCGGCAATGACCTGGACTTCACCACGGACGCCCGTCCGCAGGACGTGCTGAAGATCGTGCGGCCCTGGGCGGACGCCGTGTGGGAGGTCGGGATCGCCTTCGGCACGGTGGGCGCACAGAAGAACGCGCGTGTGGGAGGCGCTGACCGGAGCTTCCAGATCGAGGTGACCACGTACCGGTCGGAGGCGTACGACCGCACCTCGCGCAAGCCGGAGGTGTCGTACGGCGACTCCATCGAGGAGGATCTCGTCCGCCGCGATTTCACGGTGAACGCGATGGCCGTCGCCCTGCCGGAGAAGCGGTTCATCGATCCGCACGGCGGCCTCGGCGATCTCTCGGCGCGTCTGCTGCGCACTCCGGGCACGCCCGAGGAGTCGTTCTCGGACGACCCGCTGCGGATGATGCGGGCCGCCCGGTTCTCGGCGCAGCTCGACTTCGAGGTGGCACCCGAGGTCGTCACGGCGATGAAGGAGATGGCCGGACGGATCGAGATCGTGTCCGCCGAGCGGGTACGGGACGAGCTGAACAAGCTGATCCTGTCCGCGCACCCCCGCAAGGGACTGTCCCTGCTCGTGGACACGGGCATTGCCGAGTACGTCCTGCCGGAACTGCCGGCCCTGCATCTGGAGCGGGACGAGCACCACCGACACAAGGACGTCTACGAGCACACGCTGATCGTTCTGGAGCAGGCGATGGCGCTGGAGGAGGACGGTCCTGACCTGACTCTCCGGCTGGCCGCCCTGCTGCACGACATCGGCAAGCCCCGCACGCGCCGTTTCGAGAAGGACGGCCGTGTCTCTTTCCACCACCACGAAGTGGTGGGGGCCAAGATGACGAAGAAGCGCCTGACCGCGCTGAAGTACTCCAATGAGCTGGTGAAGGACGTATCGCGTCTCGTGGAGCTCCATCTGCGGTTCCACGGCTATGGCACGGGAGAGTGGACGGACTCCGCCGTCCGTCGCTACGTGCGCGACGCCGGACCGCTCCTCGAACGGCTGCACAAGCTGACCCGCTCGGACTGCACCACGCGTAACCGGCGCAAGGCCGCCGCGCTCTCCCGGGCCTACGACGGGCTGGAGGAGCGGATCGCGCAGCTTCAGGAGCAGGAGGAGCTGGACGCCATCCGTCCGGACCTCGACGGCAACGAGATCATGGAAATTCTCGGTATCAAGCCGGGTCCCGCCGTCGGACGGGCCTACAAGCACATGCTGGAGCTCCGGCTGGAGAACGGTCCGATGGAGCACGATGAAGCGGTGGCGGCGCTCAAGGAGTGGTGGGCCGCGCAGCAGGACTGAAGCGCGGAACAGGGCCATGTTTCACGTGAAACATGACCCTGCTGAGATGACGAGGGCGGTGTTTCACGTGAAACACCGCCCTTCGACGTCCGGTTCTACTTGTCCTTCAGGCAGAGCAGGAAGCTGTCGCTGCCGTTGGTCTCGGTGTACACGTACTCGAAGTCCTTGGCCTCCGCCTCGCACTTGCTCTGAGCGGTGATGCCGGAGAAGTTGCCCTCTATCTTGGCCAGCACCGTGTACTGGGCCTTGGAGTCGCTGCAGTCGACGACCTCGAGGTCCGGGTTGTTGTTGTCCGAGTTGCCACGGTGCATGCAGTCACCGACGGCGGCGGTGTTGGCGTCGTCCCGGCTGGCGAGGTAGCCGCCGATCGCCACGCCGGCGACGATCAGCACGATGACGATGTTCTTGATCGTCTTGAAGCTCAGCTTGCGACCCTGCTGCGGCGGAACGGGGGCACCCGGCTGCGGGAAGCCCGGCTGGCCGGCCTGGGGCGGGTAGGGGGCCTGGCCCTGGGGCTGGCCGTAGGGCTGCTGCTGGCCCTGTGCGAACGGGTTGCCCTGGGGCGGCGGAGTGGTCACTTGGGAGTCCCCCTAAGAACATAGATGTCTGGCGCGAAAGCTGCGCCGATAAGATGCACGTAAGCTACCGGCCCGCGCTGACAACTTCGTAGCCCTCTAAGGCTCTGTGGCGCTGATGTGACACTTACTGGCGCGCAAAACGCCCCAAAGTCGCAGCTACTGCTGCGTAGATAACGGCGATCGTTACGACCAGCGGGACCGACCGGCCGTCCGGGGGAAGCATCAGCGCTGCCACGGCGGCGGCGCCGACGAAGGCCACGTTGAACAGGACGTCGTACAGCGAGAAGATCCGGCCGCGGAAACCGTCCTTGATGACGGCCTGGACGATGGTGTCCGTGGCGATCTTGGAGCCCTGAGTGGTCAGTCCCAGGACGAAGGCCCCGGCCAGGAGCGGACCGGTGGCGAACGGCAGTCCGAACGCGGGTACCAGCACCGCCGCCGACGCGGCGCACACCACCATCCAGCCGCCGGGACCGAGCCGCCCGGCGGCCCAGGGCGTCAGGACGGCCGCCGCGAAGAATCCGGCGCCCGAGGCTCCCAAGGCCAGCCCCAGCAAGGCGAGTCCCTCGTCGGTGGTCGAGGTCAGCGCGTACCGGCACAGCATCAGCAGCAGGACGAGCATGGCGCCGTAGCAGAACCGCATCAGGGACATCGCCGTCAGCGCCCAGGCCGCCTCCCGGCGCGGGGGTGCGGCGAGATGGCGCAGCCCCGCCCTCAGATCGCGGACGGCCCCGGCGAGTGCCGTGGAGAGGCGGGGGCGCAGCAACGCGGGTTCGGGGCCGAGCAGTTCCTTGGCGATGCGCAGCGAGGCCAGGGCCGCGCTCAGATACAGCACGGCGCCCACGAGCACCACCGCCGCGTCGGAGTCGGCGACGACCAGACGGACGGCGAAGGCGAGGCCACCGCCCGCGGTCGCGGCGAGCGTCCCCGCGGTCGGGGACAGGGAGTTGGCGATGACCAGTCGCTCGCCGTCCACCACGCGCGGCAGCGCGGCGGAGAGCCCCGCGAGGACGAAGCGGTTGACGCCGGTGACACACAGGGCGGAGACGAAGAGGAGCCAGTCGGGCACCCGGCCGAGGACGAGGAGCGCGGTGACGGCCGCCATCAGGGCGCGCAGCAGATTGCCGTAGAGAAAGACCTGGCGGCGGCGCCAGCGGTCCAGCAGGATCCCGGCGAAGGGCCCGACCAGGGAGTACGGCAGGAGCAGGACCGCCATCGCGGAGGCGATCGCCGCGGCCGAGGTCTGCCGCTCCGGTGAGAAGACCACGTACGAGGCGAGCGCGACCTGGAAGACGCCGTCGGCGCCCTGGGAGAGCAGCCGGACGGCGAGCAGGCGCCGGAAGCCCTGGAAGCGCAGCAGAACGCGCAGGTCACGGACGACGGCCATGGGGCACAGCCTCACATATGACGAGGGTCTCCGGGACATACGACCCGGAGACCCTCAACTGCCCGCAGCGGGAGGTCTCAGCGCTCGACCTCGCCCTTGATGAACTTCTCGACGTTCTCGCGGGCCTGGTCGTCGAAGTACTGCACCGGCGGGGACTTCATGAAGTACGAGGACGCCGAGAGGATCGGGCCGCCGATGCCCCGGTCCTTGGCGATCTTCGCGGCGCGCAGGGCGTCGATGATGACACCGGCGGAGTTCGGGGAGTCCCAGACCTCGAGCTTGTACTCCAGGTTCAGCGGGACGTCACCGAAGGCGCGGCCCTCGAGGCGGACGTAGGCCCACTTGCGGTCGTCCAGCCAGGCGACGTAGTCGGACGGGCCGATGTGGACGTTCTTCTCGCCGAGCTCCCGGTCGGGGATCTGCGAGGTGACGGCCTGGGTCTTGGAGATCTTCTTGGACTCGAGGCGGTCGCGCTCGAGCATGTTCTTGAAGTCCATGTTGCCGCCGACGTTCAGCTGCATCGTGCGGTCCAGGATGACACCCCGGTCCTCGAACAGCTTCGCCATCACGCGGTGCGTGATGGTGGCGCCGACCTGGGACTTGATGTCGTCACCGACGATCGGGACGCCCGCCTCGGTGAACTTGTCCGCCCACTCCTTGGTGCCGGCGATGAAGACCGGGAGGGCGTTGACGAAGGCGACCTTGGCGTCGATGGCGCACTGGGCGTAGAACTTCGCCGCGTCCTCGGAGCCGACGGGCAGGTAGCAGACGAGGACGTCGACCTGCTTGTCCTTGAGGACCTGGACGACGTCGACCGGCTCCTCGGCGGACTCCTCGATGGTCTCGCGGTAGTACTTACCGAGTCCGTCGAGGGTGTGGCCGCGCTGGACCGTCACACCGGTGCTGGGCACGTCGCAGATCTTGATGGTGTTGTTCTCGGAGGCGCCGATGGCGTCCGCGAGGTCGAGGCCGACCTTCTTGGCGTCCACGTCGAAGGCGGCGACGAACTCGACGTCGCCGACGTGGTAGTCGCCGAACTGGACGTGCATCAGGCCCGGCACCTTGGACGCCGCGTCGGCGTCCTTGTAGTACTCGACTCCCTGTACCAGCGAGGCGGCGCAGTTGCCCACGCCGACGATGGCTACGCGAACCGAACCCATTCCGGTTGCTCCCTGTGTGTACGAGTGAGGCCCTGAGCGGGTCTCACGTGGCGGTGTCGTCGGGCGTATCCGGGCGGGGGGCGTCCCCCGCCCGGGGCAGGCCGCCCGGCGCTCCAGATGTGGTGTCCTGCTGAGCGGGTCCCCCGGTGGCGGACCCCTTCAGGTCCCGCCCGGCCCGCTCGCTCTCGATGAGCTCGTTCAGCCAGCGCACTTCGCGCTCCACGGACTCCATCCCGTGGCGCTGGAGCTCGAGGGTGTAGTCGTCGAGGCGCTCCCGGGTCCGGGCCAGGGAGGCGCGCATCTTCTCGAGGCGCTCCTCCAGCCGGCTGCGGCGGCCTTCGAGCACGCGCATGCGTACGTCGCGTGACGTCTGCCCGAAGAAGGCGAACCGCGCGGCGAAGGTCTCGTCCTCGTACGCGTCCGGCCCCGTCTGGGAGAGCAGCTGCTCGAAGTGCTCCTTACCCTCCGCCGTCAACCGATAGACGATCTTGGCGCGCCGCCCCGTGAGGGGAGCGGCGAGGGCGTCCTCGGTGGTGTTCCCCGGCTCCTCGATCAACCAGCCGTTGGCGACCAGCGTCTTGAGGCAGGGGTACAGCGTCCCGTAGCTGAACGCACGGAACACACCCAGTGACGTATTGAGTCGTTTGCGCAGCTCATAGCCGTGCATCGGAGATTCGCGGAGCAGGCCGAGTACGGCGAACTCGAGGATCCCGGAACGCCGGCTCATCGTCGCCTCCCCTCTCCCGCGGTCATGCCGTGACGGTCATCCTGTGCGGCTCGTCGCCGTCCTTATGTCGAGCTGATGTATCGACTCGATACATCACGACGATAGAACGACCACCCGGGAGGGACAAGAGGGAAGAGAGTGAGCGGGGTCACATCACTGATTCGTTGCGAGCAAGTTGCCACATTTGAGGTGAACTTCTGTGCTCGGCGGGTTTTGACGGTGCGTAGTCTGTGCGCCATGCACACCACCGGGAACCAAGTGACGCCCGGGGGCGTCCCTGTCCCCGGTGCAGTACGGGTGAATGCGGAAAGCGTCATATCCGTACTTCGGGGGGACCGGAAACCAGCCGCCGTTTCCAGGCGCGCAAAGGTGCGCCTGCCCGAGGAGTAGTCGTTCGATGAGCGAGCACCGTCGCAAACCGCCGCAGCCGCAGGGAGGCGGACGTGCCGCGGCCCGACGCGGCCAGTCCGGCTCGTCCTCCGGC
>KL568532.1:155267-157897 GCA_000715605.1 Streptomyces speibonae
CGCGGCCAGTCCGGCTCGTCCTCCGGCCGCCGCGCGGCACCGCGAGGCGCCACCGGATCTCCGTCCGATGCCTATGGGGCGGGTTCCCGCGGCTCGGGTGGTGACCGTACACACGGGGGCCGCGCCGAGGCGCGGCGCGCGGCTCAGCGGGGAGGAGCCCGCCGAGCCGGGTCCGCCGCGGCCGGCCGTGGAAGGGGACGCGCGGCCCCTCCCGGAAAGAAGCGGATCATCGACTATCCGCGCTTCGACAGGGACGGCTGGCGTCGCTGGGTGCCGTCCTGGAAGCTCGTGTCCGGCCTGTTCCTCGCCTTCTTCGGCAGCCTGGTCGCCGTGGCGGGCATCGGGTACGCCATGGTGAGCGTTCCCAGTGAGGGAAAGGCCGCGGCGCTGTCCGAGAACAACGTCTATTACTGGGCCAACGGTGATCAGATGGTCGCCACGGGAGCCGGCCAGAACCGGCAGAACGTGACGATCGACCGCATCCCCGAAGCCATGCAGTGGGCGGTGATCTCGGCCGAGAACAAGAGCTTCTACGACGACTCGGGCATCGACCCCAGGGGTATCGCCCGGGCGCTCACCAACATGGCCACCGGTGGTGACACCCAGGGCGGCTCGACGATCACCCAGCAGTTCGTGAAGAACACCTACCTGACCCAGGAGCAGACGCTCTCCCGGAAGTTCAAGGAGATGTTCATCTCGATCAAGGTGGGCACGCAGCTCTCCAAGGACGACATCCTCCAGGGCTACCTGAACACCTCGTACTACGGCCGTGGCGCCTACGGCATCCAGGCCGCCGCCCAGACCTACTACGGCAAGGACGCGGTCGACCTCAACGCGAGCGAGTGCGCCTTCCTCGCCGCGGTGCTCAAGGGCCCGACGTACTACGACCCGGCGGGCAACCAGAACCTCGACAGCACAGCGACACCGCAGGCCAACCGCGAGCGCTCCGAGGAGCGCTGGGGCTGGATCCTCGAGCAGATGCACGACGACGGGCACCTCTCCGACGCCGAGTACCAGAAGGCGACCGCGAAGTACCCCATGCCGCAGGGCCGTAAGGCCGCCAAGGGCATGACCGGCCAGGTCAGCTACCTCGTCGACACGGCGAAGCGGTACGTCCTGAAGAACACCGACATCACGGAGGCGCAGTTCGACCAGGGCGGTTACCAGATCTACACGACCTTCGAGAAGGACAAGGTCGACGCGCTGGCCAAGGCGGTCAAGAAGGTCGAGAAGGAATACATCGACCCGAAGAAGCGCAAGCAGGACGAGCACGTCCAGTTCGGCGCGGCGTCGGTGCGGCCCAACGACGGGGCGATCGTGGCCCTCTACGGTGGTGCCGGATTCGAGAACGGCCACTTCAACAACAACGCGGACACCTCGGGTGTTCCCGTCGGCTCGACGTGGAAGCCGTTCGTGCTGGCCGCCGCGATGCAGCACGGTACGTACAAGACGGACGGCGAAGGCGTCTCACCGCAGAGCAAGTACAACGGCGACGACCACCTGAAGATCAGGAACCAGGACGGCTCGTTCGTTCTCAACAAGGACAACACGCCCTTCTTCCAGGAGAACGAGAGCGACCAGAAGTGGGGCTACATCACCCTCAACAAGGCGATGGAGAGGTCCGTCAACACGCCCTTCGTCCAGCTCGGCATGGACGTGGGCATGAAGCACGTGGCGGACGTCGCGCAGCGGTCCGGAATCCTGAAGGAGAGCTTCGCCGGCCTGAACGCGTCGTTCGCCCTGGGTACCTCCACCCCCAGCGCGATCCGCATGGCCGATGCCTACGCGACGTTCGCGGCTTCCGGCAAGCAGGCCGACCCGTACTCGGTGAAGTCCGTCAAGCACAAGGGTTCGGAGCTGCCCGGCTTCGAGAAGCCGCGCATCAAGCAGGCGATGCCCGAGAACGTGGCGAACAACGTCACCAAGACCCTCGAGAACGTGATCAAGAACGGTACCGGCACCCGCGCGCAGGAGCTGGGGCGCAGGGCCGCCGGCAAGACGGGTACGACGGACGAGAACAAGTCGGCCTGGTGGGTCGGCTACACCCAGCAGCTCTCGACCTCGGTCGCGATGTTCCGCGAGGACCCCAAGAGCCACAAGCTGCTCTCCATGAATGGCACCGCGGGTATGGACTCCATCCACGGTGGTGACGTCCCCACGCAGGTGTGGACGGAGTACATGAAGGCCGCGCTGAAGGGGAAGGAAGACCCCGGATTCCCCAAGGCGGAGAAGATCGGCAAGATCGCCGACGGGATCGGCGCGCCCTCCCCGACCCCGACCAAGACGGAGACCGAGGAGTCGGCGCCCCCGACGACGGCGCCGCCCACTCAGCCCGAGACCTCGGCGCCGCCGCCGCCCACGCAGGGCGAAACCTGTGCGCCCTTCGACTTCCGTTGCAACGACGACGACGAGGACGAGGAGGAGGGTCCGGGCGGCACCGGACCCGGCGGGACGGGCCCCGGAGGTACGGACGGAGGCTCGACCTCCTCTCCGGATCCCACGAACAGTGAGGATCCCGGAAACAGCCGGGGCAACGACAACGGAGGAAACTTCCTCGGAGGCCCGGGCGGCTGATCCCGCCCGACGCCCGGATTGGGTGTTTCACGTGAAACACGGGCCGCCGTACCCCT
>KL568532.1:158071-160070 GCA_000715605.1 Streptomyces speibonae
GGCCCGCCGTACCCCTCGGGTACGGCGGCCCTCGGCGTATCCCCGGCCTCGTACGGCAGGATGTGCGGCATGCCCAGTGGAGAATCGACGCAAGCGAGCGTCCACGAGCCGGAGCCGGTGCGGCCGACCGAGGAGGACCGGATCGCCGCGGCCGGCAGCGAGCTGATCGGCGGCCCGCTCGGACGGCGTGCCGTGACCGGCAGGTCCTGGTGGACACCGGTGCGGGTGATCGCGCTGGTGGCGATCGGCATGTTCACCCTCGGCCTCGTGCAGAAGGCGCCCTGCTACAACGGCGCCTGGTTCTTCGGCGCCAGCTCCCAGTACACACACGCCTGCTACTCGGACATTCCCCACCTCTACCAGGGTCGCGGCTTCGCCGACGGGCTGGTGCCCTACTTCGACCAGCTCCCCGGGGACATGCAGTACCTCGAGTACCCGGTCCTGACCGGTGTCTTCATGGAGGTCGCCGCGTGGCTCACGCCCGGCAGCGGCAGCATCCAGGACCAGGAGCAGTGGTACTGGATGGTCAATGCCGGGATGCTGATGGTGTGCGCGGCCGTCATCGCGGTCTGTGTGACCCGCACGCACGCACGGCGGCCCTGGGACGGTCTGCTGGTCGCGCTGGCACCGGCCTTCGCGCTGACCGCGACCATCAACTGGGACCTGCTGGCCGTCGCTCTGACGGCCGCCGCGATGCTGATGTGGTCGCGAGGGCGTTCCCTCGCCTTCGGCGTCCTCCTGGGCCTGGCGACGGCCGCCAAGCTCTATCCCGTACTACTGCTGGGACCGCTCCTGGTGCTGTGCTGGCGCGCGGGCCGGTGGCGGCAGTACGGCACGGCCCTCGCGGGCGCGGCCGTCGCGTGGCTCGTCGTGAACGTGCCCGTGATGCTGTTCGCCTTCGACGGCTGGTCGAAGTTCTACACGTTCAGCCAGGAGCGGGGCGTCGACTTCGGGTCCTTCTGGCTGATCCTGGCGCAGAACTCTGACGACCCGCTGAGCACCGACACGGTCAACACGCTCGCCACCGTGCTGATGCTGTTGTCCTGTGCGGGTGTCGCGGCACTCGCGCTCACCGCTCCCCGCCGTCCCCGCTTCGCCCAGCTCGCCTTTCTGATCGTCGCGGCGTTCATCCTCACCAACAAGGTCTACTCGCCGCAGTACGTCCTGTGGCTGGTGCCGCTCGCCGCCCTGGCCCGGCCGAAGTGGCGGGACTTCCTTGTCTGGCAGGCCTGCGAAGTGGCGTACTTCCTGGGCATCTGGATGTATCTCGCCTACACGACCAGCGGCGACGCCCACAAGGGTCTGCCCACCGACGGCTACCACTGGGTCGTTGGCATTCATCTGCTGGGCACGCTCTACCTGTGCGTCATGGTCGTGCGCGACATCCTGATGCCGGAGCGGGATCCTGTACGCCGGTCCGGGGACGACGACCCCTCGGGCGGTGTGCTCGACGGGGCCGAGGACGTCTTCGTGTTCGGGCCCGCGGCCCGGCCCGCCCGGCACGCGGCCCACTTCGAGGGCCCTCGGGTCGAGTGGGGCAGGTCGGGGGTCACCGGGTAGTTCGCTCTGAGCGAACTACCCTCACCAGGGGCCTGGTTCATACGGCGAAGGCCGGGCACGGGAGCCCCGTGCCCGGCCTTCGCCGTCGTGTCAGCGGTTCACGCGGCCGTCGTGTCAGCGGTCGACGAGACGGTCGAACTGTGTGGTGGTGTGCCGGAGGTGGGCCACCAGTTCCTCGCCGACCTGCGGCTCCGGTGCGTCGGTCGGCACGAACAGGATCGACACCTGCATGTGCGGCGGCTCGGCGAACCAGCGCTGCTTGCCTCCCCAGACGAAGGGGGACAGGTTGCGGTTGACCGTGGCCAGGCCGGCGCGGGCGACGCCCTTGGCGCGCGGCATGACCCCGTGCAGGGCCTTGGGGGCCTCCAGACCCACCCCGTGCGACGTACCGCCCGCCACGACCACCAGGAAGCCGTCGGAGGCGGCCTTCTGCTGCCGG
>KL568532.1:160288-163880 GCA_000715605.1 Streptomyces speibonae
CGCCCGCCACGACCACCAGGAAGCCGTCGGAGGCGGCCTTCTGCTGCCGGTAGCCGAACCGGTCCCCCTTGGTGACGCGCGTGACGTCCAGGACCGCGCCGCGGTACTCGGTGGCCTCGTGGTCGCCGAGCCACAGCCGGGTGCCGATCCGGGCGCGGAAGCGGGTCTGCGGGAACTGCTGCTGGAGCCGGGCGAGTTCGTCGGCCTTGAGGTGGCTCACGAACATCGTGTGCAGCGGGAGGCGGGCCGCCCGCAGGCGGTCCATCCAGCCGATGACCTCCTCGACGGCGTCCGAGCCGTCCGTACGGTCCAGCGGCAGATGGATGGCGAAACCCTCCAGCCGGACGTTCTCTATCGCGGCGTGCAGCTGGGGCAGGTCCTGCTCGCTGATGCCGTGCCGCTTCATCGAGGACATCACCTCGATGACCACCCGGGCACCCACCAGGCCGTACACGCCGTCCACCGACGACACCGAGCGGATGACCCGGTCGGGCAGCGGCACCGGCTCCTCGCCGCGCCGGTAGGGCGTCAGCACCAGCAGGTCGCCGCCGAACCAGTCCTTGATCCGTGCGGCCTCGTACGTCGTGCCGACGGCGAGGACGTCGGAGCCCAGCCGGGTGGCCTCCTCGGCGAGGCGCTCGTGGCCGAAGCCGTAGCCGTTGCCCTTGCAGACCGGGACCAGTCCCGGGAACTGCTCCTGCACGTGCTTGTGATGCGCCCGCCAGCGCGCGGTGTCGACGTAGAGCGTGAGCGCCATGGCCGGACCTGGAACCTTTCTCGTGGCTGCGGTGTATCAAAGGTATGGGAGCCAACGAAGCCCGGGGGGCTACGAAGACGAAGACCGTGACGAAGAGCGGCTCAGCGGCGCGACATGTAGATGTCGAGTGCCTTGTGGAGCAGCTTGTTCAGCGGGAAGTCCCACTCGCCGAGGTACTCGGCGGCCTGACCGCCGGTACCCACCTTGAACTGGATCAGGCCGAAGAGGTGGTCGGTCTCGTCCAGCGAGTCCGAGATGCCGCGCAGGTCGTAGACGGTGGCGCCGAGCGCGTAGGCGTCGCGCAGCATCCTCCACTGCATCGCGTTCGAGGGCCGGACCTCGCGGCCGATGTTGTCGGAGGCGCCGTAGGAGTACCAGACATGGCCGCCGACGATCAGCATCGTCGCCGCGGACAGATTCACGCCGTTGTGCCGGGCGAAGTACAGGCGCATGCGGTTGGGGTCCTCGGTGTTGAGGGCCGTCCACATGCGCTGGAAGTACGACAGCGGGCGGGGCCGGAAGTGGTCGCGCACGGCCGTGATCTCGTAGAGCCGCTGCCACTCGGGCAGGTCGTTGTAGCCGCCCTGGACAACCTCGACGCCGGCCTTCTCCGCCTTCTTGATGTTGCGGCGCCAGAGCTGGTTGAAGTTCTTGTGGACCTCTTCCAGGGAGCGGTTGGCCAGCGGCACCTGGTAGACGTAGCGGGGCTGGACGTCACCGAAGCCGGCGCCCCCGTCCTCGCCCTGCTGCCAGCCCATGCGGCGCAGCTTGTCGGCGACCTCGAAGGCGCGGGGCTCGATGAAGTCGGCCTCCAGGTCGCGCAGACGCTTCACGTCCTGGTCCTGGATGCCCTTCTTGATGGTCGCGGCCTCCCAGCGCCGGATGATCACCGGCGGACCCATCTTCACGGAGAAGGCACCCTGCTGCTTCAGGTGCGCGAGCATCGGCTCGATCCACTCCTGAAGGTTCGGCGCGTACCAGTTGATGACCGGCCCCTCGGGCAGATAGGCGAGGTAGCGCTTGATCTTGGGCAGCTGCCGGTAGAGGACGAGACCCGCACCGACCATCTCGCCGGTCCGGTCGTCGAACCAGCCGAGGTTCTCCGAGCGCCATTCCGCCTTGACATCAGCCCAGGCCGGGACCTGCATGTGACTCGCCGACGGCAGGCTCTGGATGTAGGCCAGATGCTGCTCTCGACTGATGGTCCTCAGGGTCAGGCTCATTCGGGGCGCTCCTCGGGCTGGTGTGTCCCCATGGGTCAGGGGCTCCGGCTCTCGCGCGAAGCCTACTGCGCCTGGGGTGCGCCCCGGTTGGGCGCACGGGACCTTCGCCCCGGCCCCGTGCCGGCCGGGGCGACGGACGCTGTGCGGATGGAGTGGTGTCCGGGGGCGGTCAGGTGATCCCGCCGAAGAGGCCGCCGTGCGCCATGCCCAGGAAGAACCCGACCGCCGACGCACCGAGTCCCAGGATCAGCCCGAAGCGCTCGCGCGTCGTCACCGAGATCCACTGGCCGTAGGCGCCGGTGAGGATTCCCACCAGACCGGTCCAGGAGCTGAGCAGGTGCAGATGGTGGAACATCGCCGTGACGAAGGACGTGAGGCCCAGTACCAGGGTCACCACGAGCAGGGTGTCCTGGACGGGGTGGGGCTTGCCGTCCGTGGCGAAAAGGCCTCCGACGGTGTTGGGTCGCATTGCCTGTGCCATGGGGCACCTCCTGCGAAAGGCGGCGGATCGTAGCGCCGTACACACCCGATGTGTACAGATTGGGGGTTCTCACGGGCGGATTTCAACCGCACGCCGCTGTGCGGGTACTCTGTACCGTCCGCACCGGTGTCTGCCCGGACAGAGCCAGGCAGGACCTGGAGCCGCCACCCGGCCTCGATTGTCAGTGGCGGCTGTTTTACTGACAGGCATCGTTGCGCAACGCATCACGACCCTCCTGCCACGGAACGACCGTGGCCGCTGAGTCCAAAGGAGGTGGGTTCCACATGCGTCACTACGAGGTGATGGTCATCCTCGACCCCGATCTCGAGGAGCGTGCTGTCTCCCCGCTGATCGAGAACTTCCTTTCTGTCGTCCGTGACGGCGGCGGAAAGGTCGAGAAGGTCGACACCTGGGGCCGTCGTCGTCTCTCGTACGAGATCAAGAAGAAGCCCGAGGGCATCTACTCGGTCATCGACCTGCAGGCCGAGCCTGCGGTCGTCAAGGAGCTCGACCGCCAGATGAACCTGAACGAGTCGGTCCTCAGGACCAAGGTCCTCCGTCCCGAGACCCACTGAGCCCTTCCGCTCAGCCGATCTCGGGATCCGAGTAGCAGCACAAGCAGCCAGCAGCAAACCCGCCGAGAGGTTCCCCATGGCAGGCGAGACCGTCATCACGGTCGTCGGCAATCTTGTCGACGACCCCGAGCTGCGCTTCACCCCGTCCGGTGCGGCCGTCGCGAAGTTCCGTGTCGCGTCGACCCCCCGCACCTTCGACCGTCAGACGAACGAGTGGAAGGACGGCGAGAGCCTGTTCCTGACCTGCTCCGTCTGGCGCCAGGCGGCGGAGAACGTCGCCGAGTCGCTCCAGCGAGGCATGCGCGTGATCGTGCAGGGCCGGCTGAAGCAGCGGTCCTACGAGGACCGTGAGGGCATCAAGCGCACGGTCTACGAGCTGGACGTCGACGAGGTCGGCGCCAGCCTGCGCAATGCCACGGCCAAGGTCACCAAGACCACCGGCCGCGGTGGCCAGGGCGGCTACGGCGGCGGTGGCGGTGGCGGCCAGGGTGGCGGCGGCTGGGGCGGCGGTCCCGGCGGCGGCCAGCAGGGCGGCGGCGCTCCCGCCGACGACCCG
>KL568532.1:164075-169903 GCA_000715605.1 Streptomyces speibonae
GGCGGTGGCGCCGGTGGCCAGCAGGGCGGTGGCGGCGGCTGGGGCGGTGGCTCCGGCGGCAGCGGCGGCGGCTACTCGGACGAGCCCCCCTTCTAGGCGGGCCGTACCCACACTTCTTGATCACACAGGAGATACACCATGGCGAAGCCGCCTGTGCGCAAGCCGAAGAAGAAGGTCTGCGCATTCTGCAAGGACAAGGTCACGTACGTGGACTACAAGGACACGAACATGCTGCGGAAGTTCATTTCCGACCGCGGCAAGATCCGTGCCCGCCGCGTGACCGGCAACTGCACGCAGCACCAGCGTGACGTCGCCACGGCCGTCAAGAACAGCCGTGAGATGGCGCTGCTGCCCTACACCTCCACCGCGCGATAAGGGAAGGGTGACCGACTCATGAAGATCATCCTCACCCACGAGGTCTCCGGCCTCGGCGCCGCGGGCGACGTCGTCGACGTCAAGGACGGCTACGCTCGCAACTACCTGATCCCGCGGAAGCTCGCGATCCGCTGGACCAAGGGCGGCGAGAAGGACGTCGAGCAGATCCGTCGTGCTCGCAAGATCCACGAGATCCACACCATCGAGCAGGCCAACCAGGTGAAGGCCCAGCTCGAGGGTGTCAAGGTCCGCCTGGCCGTCCGCTCCGGCGACGCCGGTCGGCTCTTCGGTTCCGTCACCCCGGCCGACATCGCTTCCGCGATCAAGGACGCCGGTGGCCCCGAGGTCGACAAGCGCCGCATCGAGCTGGGTGCGCCGATCAAGACGCTGGGCGCCCACGAGACGTCCGTGCGTCTGCACCCCGAGGTTGACGCCAAGGTCAACATCGAGGTCGTCGCCGCCTGAGTGCCGACGTGCTGAAGCAGTGACGATGGGGGCCACATCCTTCGGGAAGTGGCCCCCATCGTCATGTTTCACGTGAAACAGTCCGGTCCAGTGAAGGTCACGCGACATCCGAAACCGTCAGCGCGCAGCGCCGGTGACGATCCAGCGACCCGAGCGGGTGCGCACCCACAGGGTCAGCATGCGCACGGTCATCATGAGCGTCATCGTGGCCCACAGCGCGGTGAGTCCGCCGCCGAGCGCGGGAACGAGCAGGGCGGCGGGAGTGAACACCGCGAGGGTCAGCAGCATGGCCCAGGCCAGGTACGGTCCGTCTCCGGCGCCCATCAGGACTCCGTCCAGGACGAAGACGATGCCGCAGATCGGCTGGGACAGCGCCACGATCACCAGGGCGGGCAGGGCCACGTCCTTCACCGTGGGGTCGCTGGTGAACAGCGGAAGGAACACCGGCCGGGCGAGGACCACCAGGACGCCGAGGACGACACCGACGGCGATGCCCCACTCGACCATGCGGCGGCAGGCGTCGCGGGCTCCCTGGGCGTCCCCGGCCCCCAGATAGCGTCCGATGATGGCCTGTCCGGCGATGGCGATCGCGTCCAGCGCGAAGGCGAGCAGGCTCCACAGCGAGAGGATGATCTGGTGCGCCGCGATGTCGGAGTCGCCGAGGCGGGCGGCGACGGCCGTCGCGATCATCAGGATGGCCCGCAGGGAGAGGGTGCGTACCAGTAGCGGGGCGCCCGCCTGGGCCGAGGCTCTGATCCCGGCGGCGTCCGGCCGCAGTGAGGCTCCGTGCCTGCGTGCTCCGCGCAGGACCACGGCCAGATAGACCGCGGCCATGCCCCATTGCGCGATCACGGTGCCCCAGGCGGAACCGGCGATGCCGAGACCGGCGCCGTAGACCAGGGTGACGTTGAGTACGGCGTTGGCGAGGAAGCCGGCGATGGCGACGTAGAGCGGGGTCCTGGTGTTCTGCAGTCCGCGCAGGACACCGGTCGCGGCGAGGACGATGAGCATGGCGGGTATGCCGAGCGCGGAGATCCGCAGATACGTGGTGGCGTAGGGGGCGGCCGTGTCGGAGGCGCCGAAGAGGTTCACGAGGCCGGGCGCCGTGGGCAGCACGACGGCCATCACGGTGGCGCCGAGGAGCAGCGCCAGCCAGATGCCGTCCATGCCCTGGCGGATGGCCGACGGGAGGTCGCCCGCGCCGACCCGCCGGGCAACGGCGGCCGTGGTGGCGTAGGCCAGGAAGACGAAGACGCTGACCGCCGTCATCAGGAGCGCCGAGGCGACTCCGAGGCCGGCGAGCTGTGCCGTTCCGAGATGGCCGACGATGGCGCTGTCGGCCATGACGAACAGCGGCTCGGCGACGAGGGCGCCGAAGGCGGGGACTGCCAGCAGGACGATCTCTCGGTCGTGCTTGCGTCGGGCGGCTCCGGGGCGCGCGGGGGCCTGTGTCATGTGCACCAATCTAATCGTCCACAGGTAAGAGATGCAAAGCATCTTTGGGTCTTACTTTGTGGCGGAGGGTGTGGGCGTGCGTACACCGCACGCACCGATCTTGATCCTGCTGGGCAAGTTTTTCTTCTGCACAGCCGGTGGACGGCAACATTGCAGGTCACAGGCTCTCTCGGCAGGGTGTGCCGAGCTTGTTCACAGGGCTGTCCACCGGCTCGTGCACAGGTTTCCCGGAGTTCTCCACAGCATTGGGCCCGTCGTCCACATGGCCTGTGGATAACCAGATTGGCTGACGCTGCCGACGGGCCTACCGTGGTCCGGCGCCCGCTCCGTCCGCCGGTTTCAGAAACGACACAAATCCGGCGCGCGACAAACGGAGTTGGGCCTCTTATTTGTCAGTGCCGTGCCGTAGAACAGAGGGGCACGGCGAGGTCCGCTCGGCGGACGGGAGGAGGTGGCTCGGTGAGCATTTCCGAGCCCTTGGACGACCCGTGGGCCGGTAGCGGTCCCAGTGATCGTCTGCCCGCCTCCCGCCGTCGTGAGGACCACGGCAGGGGCCGCGACGAGCAGCACGACCGCGGACGGGAGAGCGGCGGATGGGACGGCGCAGGCTCCGCGTTCGAGCGGGTGCCGCCGCAGGACCTCGACGCCGAGCAGTCCGTGCTCGGCGGAATGCTGCTGTCCAAGGACGCCATCGCCGACGTCGTCGAGATCCTCAAGGGCCACGACTTCTACAAGCCGGCCCACGAGACCGTCTACACGGCCATCCTCGACGTCTACGCCAAGGGCGAGCCCGCCGACCCCATCACGATCGCCGCGGAGCTGACCAAGCGCGGTGAGATCAACAAGGTCGGCGGGGCCTCCTACCTCCACAGCCTCGTCCAGACGGTTCCCACGGCGGCGAACGCGGCCTACTACGCCGAGATCGTCCACGAGCGCGCCGTGCTGCGGCGCCTGGTGGAGGCCGGTACGCGCATCACACAGATGGGATACGCGGCCGACGACGACGTCGACGAGATCGTCAACCGCGCGCAGGCGGAGATCTACGCCGTCACCGAACAGCGCACGAGCGAGGACTATCTGCCCCTCGGCGACATCATGGAGGGCGCCCTCGACGAGATCGAGGCGATCGGGTCGCGCAGCGGCGAGATGACCGGCGTGCCCACCGGGTTCACCGACTTCGACTCGCTCACCAACGGGCTCCACCCGGGGCAGATGATCGTCATCGCCGCGCGTCCGGCGATGGGCAAGTCGACGCTCGCCCTGGACTTCGCGCGGGCCGCGTCCATCAAGAACAACCTGCCCAGCGTCATCTTCTCGCTGGAGATGGGGCGCAACGAGATCGCGATGCGTCTGCTCTCCGCCGAGGCGCGCGTCGCCCTGCACCACATGCGGTCCGGCACGATGACCGACGAGGACTGGACACGTCTGGCGCGCCGGATGCCGGACGTCTCCGCGGCACCGCTGTACATCGACGACTCACCGAACCTGTCGATGATGGAGATCCGCGCCAAGTGCCGCCGCCTGAAGCAGCGCAACGATCTGAAGCTGGTCGTCATCGACTACCTCCAGCTGATGCAGTCCGGCGGCTCCAAGCGGGCCGAGAGCCGCCAGCAGGAGGTCTCGGACATGTCCCGCAACCTCAAGCTGCTCGCCAAGGAGCTGGAGATCCCGGTCATCGCGCTCTCCCAGCTCAACCGCGGCCCTGAGCAGCGCACCGACAAGAAGCCGATGGTCTCCGACCTGCGTGAGTCCGGTTCCATCGAGCAGGACGCCGACATGGTCATCCTGCTGCACCGCGAGGACGCCTACGAGAAGGAGTCACCGCGTGCGGGGGAGGCCGACCTGATCGTGGCGAAGCACCGCAACGGTCCGACGGCGACGATCACGGTCGCCTTCCAGGGCCACTACTCGCGCTTCGTGGACATGGCCCAGACCTGACGCGAACCGCTGTAGGGTCTCAGGTTTCGTGTTGGAATCTCAGAGCTGATGTCGGATCAGAGTCGGATGCGACAGGGTCTTGAGACCCGCAGGTCGCGACCATCACTCGTTAGGTGAAGCCGTGAAGTGCGGCACCACTGCCTCCTGCTGGATGCCTGCCCCGCTTGCGGACGATCGCAGCGGGACACACCTGTTCATGGCCCCCTCCCAGGCCGCGGTCGCCGCAGTCGGAGTGACCGCCGCCGACGAGATCCTCACCGCACCCGATATCCGTCAGGCCGCCGAGCGGATGCGCTGGCTGACCACCGAGGCCCGCGAGCGCGACGTGACCGTGACCGCCAGCACCCTCAGCAAGTGGGGAAGCGGAACCAGCCCGTCCTGCTCGCCACCCAACTCGTCTCCTTTGAGGAGGACTTCCGTCCCAGCGACCGTCTGCGCTACCGCACTGCCAGCCCGCTTCCCTCCTACCCGGACCGCTCGGGCGAGCGCGTCGACATGCTTTCCCGCAGCACACCCGGCCTGCTCTGGCCGGCCTGGGCGGCTCGCCTATCGCCCGGAGGGACCTGGGACCGCTTCCTGCGGCCGGCGTTCTCGGCCTGCGTGCTGATCACCGGCACCCGCATCGAGATCGACACCGTCGCCGCCGAGCTCGGCAAAGCCATCGACCCGGACAACATCAGCCGCATCCTTCAGGTTCTGGAGGACACCCCGAGCTGGCCGCAAATCACAGCGGCGCTGACCCGGCTGGCCGACCACCTCGCGCGGAATCCACCCCCCATTGACTACCGGCACCGCCGCGGCCTCGACTACACCGGACTGCTGCCGGACGAACAGTGGGAGGAACATCTGTCGCGCCACCGGAGCCTTCCGCGGCCACGGCCGCAAGGCCGCCCTTGCCCGCGCCTACCTGTTCGGACGACTCAGCGGCTTGCCCTGCGAAGCCGCACGCGACATCCCTGTCCCCAAGGACAACGTCTTCCGCAACGGCATCGCTGCCTTCGTGACAACCCGGTTCCCTCAACTGGTCGACGCCCTCGATGAGGCCGGCCAGGACTTCCTCGCCCGTCACGGCGTCACCGGAGAGCCGACCGTCTGGCAACCACCCCTGGACCTGATCACCGACCTCGCCCTGCCCGGCCCATACCCCCGCCAGGTCGATATCAGCGAGTTGCACCGGCTTCTCCTTTCCGGCCAGTCACCCAGCAAAGCTGCCGCCGAACTCGGCACCACGCTGGCGGTCGTCCGCTGCCTACTGGACGAAGCCCCCGCCCCCGCCCGGCAGGTTTCCAAGGGCGAAGGGCGGCTTGCCGGACCACGGACCGCTATGGTCAAAAAGATCGACAAAGACGAACTGGCCCGGCTCCACTCGGAAGAGAACCTGTCGTTCGCCCAGATTGCCAATCGGTTCGGCACCTCCCGGCACGTCATCCAACAGCTGATCCACCACTACGAGATTCCCGTCACCCACCACGGCCGCCGGTTCAAGGTCATCATCAGCCGGGAGTGGCTCCATGAGCAGCACATCGTCCACGGTCGCACCCTCATCGAACTTGCCAAAATCAAGGGCATCAGCCCCGCGATGGCGTCCCTTGAAG
>KL568533.1:0-1052 GCA_000715605.1 Streptomyces speibonae
GAGATGTGTATAAGAGACAGCCCCTGCACCGCGTCGCACCGCAGATCCCGCAACCGCTCCCAGGTCTCGTCGTCCTCGACGCCCTCCGCCACCACCAGCAGCCCGAGCGAGTGCGCCAGATCCACCGTGCAGCGCACGATTTCGGCGTCCTCGTTGTCCACCGCCAGCCGCGCCACGAACGACCGGTCGATCTTCAGCTCGCTCACCGGCAGCCGCCGCAGATGGACCAACGACGAGTACCCCGTCCCGAAGTCGTCCAGGGACATCTTCACCCCGTGCCCCGTCAGCGCGTTCAGCGTGTCCGCCGCACGCTGCGGGTCCTCCAGCAGCACATGCTCGGTGATCTCCAGTTGGAGCGCTCCCGCGGGAACGCCGTGCCGCGCCAGCCGCGCGGCCACGGACCCGGCGAACCCGGGCGAGTGCACATCGCGTGGCGAGACATTGACCGCGACCGGCACGAACAACCCCTGCGACCGCCACTCGGCGACCTGCCCGAGCGCGGTCTCCAGCACGTACTCCGTGAGGTGCGGCATCAGCCCGGACGACTCCGCGATCGCTATGAACTCGTCCGGCGGCACCTTGCCCCGCTCCGGATGCACCCACCGCACCAGCGCCTCCAGCCCGGCGACCTGCCCGTCGAAGCGGACCTTGGGCTGGTAGTGCAGCTCCACCTCGTGGGCGTCCAGCGCCCTGCGCAGATCGCCCAGCAGCCCGAGCCGGTCGGGGGTGTTGGAGTCGCGCTTGGACTCGTACGCCTCGACCCCCGTACGGTCCCGCTTGGCCTGGTACATCGCGACGTCCGCCCGCCGCAGCAGACCCTCGGCGTCCACCGCGTGGTCCGGGAATACGGCGACTCCCGCGCTCGCCTCCAGAACCAGGGTGAGTCCGTCGAGGTCGAGCGGGGAGCTGAGGGCCGCGACGAGGCCGCGGGCGGCACGGGTCGCGGAGGTCGTGGAGTCGGCGACGGGCAGTAAGACCGCGAACTCGTCACCGCCGAGCCGCGCGGCCTCCGCCCCGCGGGGCAGCGCGGCTCTCAGCCGGTCGGCGATCTG
>KL568533.1:1284-5437 GCA_000715605.1 Streptomyces speibonae
TCAGAGATGTGTATAAGAGACAGGTGCCCGAGCGTGTCGTTGACCGACCGGAACCGGTCCAGATCGATCAGCATCAGAGCGGCACGCGCACCGATCCGTTCCGCGTCGTCCAGCGCCGTCCAGATCCGCTCCAGCAGCCATTGCCGGTTGGGCAGCCCGGTCAGCGGGTCGCGCAGCTGCTCCTCGGCCCGCGCGCGGGCTATCCACAGTGTGGAGTCGAGGGCGATCAACGGGATGGAGAACAGTGGCAGCAGCAGCGGTTTGGCGTCGGCGACGACACACACCAGCGGCGTTATGCCGAGCAGGGCGACGGCGACCAGCCCCTGCCGCACCAGGGCGGTACGGGCGACGGTGGGCAGCCCCTCGCGCGGGGTCTGCAGGTACCACAGGAGCGCGCGGGTGACCGCGAGATAGACGGTGGCGACGAGCACCACCCCGGGGCCGGTGTAGAAGGTCCAGGTGTCCGGAGTCGACGGCGACTCGACGGACGGCACGGAGCCGAACGCGGCCAGCACCAGCGCCCCGGCGCCGATGCCGAGCAGATCCACCGCGCCGTGCAGCACGCCCTGCCGCCAGCGGCCGCGCCGGGCGATGCCGACCAGCACGACGACGGTGAGGCTGACCATTCCGGCAGCGACCCAGCCGTACATCAACAGCACGGCCAGGGTGAGGGCGGCGCCCGAACCGGTGCCGCCCCACCAGCGCGACCGCCCGAGCATCACCAGATGCCCGACGATGATGCCGGTCAGCACGGCCAGGGACCAGCCGACGGTCCCGGACGGGAAGAGCGCGTGCCCTCCGGTGAACGCCCGCAGGAACCCCGCGCCCAGCACGAACCCGGCCGCGGCGACGACGGCGGTGGGCAACGCGGGCCAGGACGGGTGCCGTTCGCTCTCCGCCTCGGGCCCCCCGGGCCCGCCCGCGGAGCCCGCCTGCCGCAGACCCGACAGCCCGGAACGCGACAGCCTGGAACCCGCCTGCCCGGCACCCGGAAACCCGGAACCACCCTGCCCGGCGCCCGAAGTCACCGCCCGCACCGGCTCGCCCCCCGACGACCCGCCGACGCCCGCCCGTCCCGCGCCGCGCGCGTCCGCGGCGCCCGCTGCGGTGCGCCCCTGCGCGCCCGGCTGCCCCGCGGGCCGCCCGTCCCCCCGGCCACGCCGCCACGCGACCGCCATACGGCGCAGGCGCAGCCGTGAGCCCGGGGCGGCGCTCTCGGTCGGTTCCATTCCCGTCCCTCTCACAGCCGGCGGTGCCCACGCCACGCGGCCCGATGCCCGACAACCCTCAGCGGCTCCGCGGTGGAAAGCCCCTCCCCGGACCCTTCACGGGTACGGGGTTGCCCCGACCGCAACTGGGCACGGCAGGCGCACATCCCAACAGTAGGCCGCGGAAGGCTCTCACGGGCACCGGTCGCCGACGGTTGCCCGAATGCGCCCCAGCCACCCGTATGCATCTGGTATGCGCCGATCGGGTGGGGTTCAACCGCTACTCCTCGGCCGAAAGAGCGACCTCGGCCGCGGCCTCCGGGCCCTGCTCGAGAAGGACTTTGAAACCCTCTTCGTTCAGAACCGGCACCTTCAACTGCATCGCCTTGTCATACTTTGACCCGGGATTGTCACCCACCACGACGAACGACGTCTTCTTGGAGACGGATCCGGTCACCTTCGCGCCCTGGTTCTGGAGTGCCTCTTTCGCGCCATCGCGGGTGAAGTCGTCCAGGGTTCCGGTCACCACGACGGTGATCCCTTCCAGCGGACGCGGCCCCTCGTCCTCCCCCGACCGCTCGTCCTCCATGCGCACACCGGCCGCTTTCCACTTCCGGATGATCTCGCGGTGCCAGTCCTCGGCGAACCACTGCTTGAGCGAGGCGGCGATGGTCGGACCGACCCCCTCGGTGGCCGCCAGTTCCTCCTCGGAGGCCTGCTCGATGCGGTCGATGGAGCGGAACTCACGGGCCAGCGCCTCGGCCGCGACCGGACCGACATGACGGATCGACAGGCTGGTCAGCACCCGGGCCAGCGGACGGTCCTTGGCCGCGGCGATGTTCGCCAGCATCGCGACCGCGTTCTTCTTCGGCTCGCCCTCCTGGTTGGCGAAGACCCGGACAACCTTCTCCTCGCCGGTCTTCGGGTCCCGCTTGGGCAGCCCGCTGTCCTGGTCGAGGACGTACGCCTTGATGGGCAGCAGCTGCTCGACGGTGAGGTCGAAGAGGTCGCCCTCGTCCTTCAGCGGCGGCTCCTCGGGCTCCAGCGGCTTGGTCAGCGCCGCAGCGGCGACATAGCCGAAGTGCTCGATGTCCAGCGCCTTGCGCCCGGCGAGATAGAACAGCCGCTCCCGCAACTGGGCGGGGCAGGTGCGGGCGTTGGGGCACCGCAGGTCGACGTCGCCCTCCTTCATCGCCTTCAGCGGCGTACCGCACTCGGGGCACTCGGAGGGCATCACGAACTCGCGCTCGCTGCCGTCCCGCAGGTCGGCGACGGGCCCGAGGATCTCCGGAATCACGTCACCGGCCTTGCGCAGCACCACCGTGTCCCCGATGAGCACGCCCTTGGCCTTGACGACGTCCTGGTTGTGCAGGGTGGCGAACTCGACCTCGGAGCCGGCCACGGTCACCGGCTCCACCTGCGCGTACGGCGTGACGCGGCCGGTACGGCCCACGCCCACCCGGATGTCGATCAGCTTGGTGTTGACCTCCTCCGGCGCGTACTTGTACGCGATGGCCCAGCGCGGGGCCCGCGAGGTGCTGCCGAGGCGCCCCTGCAGCGGGATCTCGTCGAGCTTGACGACGACGCCGTCGATCTCGTGGTCCACGGAGTGCCGGTGCTCGCCGTAGTAGGCGATGAACTCCCGTACACCGGCGAGGTCGTCGACGACCCTGTTGTGCTCCGAGGTGGGCAGGCCCCAGGCCTTGAGCAGCTCGTAGCCCTGGGAGAGGCGGGTCAGGCCCTTGTAGCCCTCCAGGACGCCGATGCCGTGCACCACCATGTGCAGCGGGCGGGTCGCGGTGACCCGCGGGTCCTTCTGGCGCAGCGAACCGGCCGCCGCGTTGCGCGGGTTGGCGAACGGCTTCTCGCCCGCCGCGTTCAGCCGCGCGTTGAGCTCCTGGAACTTCTCCATCGGGAAGTACACCTCCCCCCGGATCTCCACCAGGTCCGGCACCTTGTCGCCCTTCAGCCGGTCCGGGATCTCCGCGATGGTGCGCACGTTGGGCGTGATGTCCTCGCCGGTGCGCCCGTCGCCGCGGGTGGCCGCGCGGACCAGCCGCCCCCGCTCATAGGTCAGGTTGACGGCGAGGCCGTCGACCTTCAGCTCGCACAGGAAGTGGAACTTCTGCTCCCCCAGCTCCTTGTGGATGCGCTCGGCCCAGGCGGCGAGGTCCTCGTCGTTGAACGTGTTGTCCAGGGAGAGCATGCGCGAGACGTGCTGTACGGAGGTGAACTCCGTCTCGTAGGCCCCGGCGACCTTCTGGGTCGGCGAGTCCGGGGTGCGCAGCTCCGGATGCTCCTCCTCCAGCGCCTCCAGTTCGCGCAGCAGCCGGTCGAATTCGGCGTCGCTGATGACGGGGGCGTCGTTCACGTAGTAACGGAAGCGGTGCTCCTCGATCTGCTCAGCGAGCCTGGCGTGCTTCTCCCGCGCCTCGGCTGGCACGCTCGTCGTCTCCGCTTGCTTGTCGCCGGCCACCGTGTGTCCTCCCGTTACTCTGGGTTGTCCGCGAGCGATCTCGCCGCCCGGACGCAGTGGGCGTAGGCCGTGCGTGCGTACGCGGGGGAAGCCCCCGCGAGCCCGCACGCCGGGGTGAGCGTGACCGCCTCCGGGAGAAGCCCCGGCCGCAGCCCCAGCCTGCGCCACAGCGTCCTGACACCCATGACGCTACCGCCCGGGTCTGACAACGGGCCGTCCGTGCCCGGGACGACACCGGCGAGCAGCCGGGTCCCGCCCTCCACCGCTTCCCCGATCGCCTCGTCGTCACGCTCGGTGAGGAGGGAGAAGTCGAAGGAGATGCCCGCCACGCCCGCCCGGCGCAGCAGGGCGAACGGGACGTCCGGTGCGCACGAGTGGACCACGACGGGCCCGTCGCCGTGAACCCCGACGACGTCCCGCAGCGTGGCCTCCACGGTCTGCCGGTCCACCGCGCGATGGGTGCGGTAGC
>KL568533.1:5622-12260 GCA_000715605.1 Streptomyces speibonae
TGCCAGCCCGCTCAGAGATGTGTATAAGAGACAGTACGGCGGTGAGGGACGGTTCGTCGAGTTGCAGGACGAGCTGCGCGCCGGGCACCCGCCGCCGCACCTCGTCGAGGTGGAGGCGGAGCCCTTCGGCGAGGGAGGCGGCGAGGTCGCGGCAGGCGCCGGCGTCGGAGAGGGCGGCCTCGCCGTTCCTCAGCTCCAGGCCCGCGGCGAGCGTCCACGGGCCGACGGCCTGGACCTTCAGCGGGCCCCGGTACTCCTGTGTGAACTCCTCCAGGGCGTCGAGGTCCTCGCCGAGCCAGGAGCGGGCGCGCCTGGTGTCGCGGCCCGGGCGGTCGCCGAGGCGCCAGCCGCTGGGCTCGACGCGGGCGTACAGCTCCACGAGCATCCCCGCGGTGCGGCCGATCATGTCCGCGCCGGGGCCGCGGGCGGGGAGTTCGGGGAGGTGGGGGAAGTCCTCGAAGCTGCCGGTGACGGTTTTCGCGGCTTCCCGGGCGTCGGTGCCGGGGAGGGAGCCGATGCCGGTGGCGGGGCCGAAACGGTGGTTGGCATTCACAGGGGAAGCGTACGCAGTGGGTGGGCAGGGGGTTTTCGCCCCCGCCGCCCCTTCCCTGTCCCGTCCCGTCCCCGGGGGCAAGCCCCCGGAACCCCCGTCGGCCCTTCGGGCCTCGTCCTCAGACGCCGGACGGGCCGGATTGTGCGGGACGAGCCGGCTCTACCGTCCCGGTCTCACCGTGACGTCGTTGATCTCCGCGTCCCTCGGGAGGTCCAGGGCCGTCACGATGGTCGTGGCGACCGAGTCCGGGTCGATCCACCGGGCGGGGTCGTACTCCTTGCCCTCCTGCTGGTGGACCTTGGCCTGCATGGGACTGGCCGTGCGGCCGGGGTAGACCGAGGTGACCCTGATGCCGGCCGCGTGCTCCTCCTGGCGCAGGGAGTCGGCGAGGGCCTTGAGGCCGTGCTTGGAGGCCGCGTAGGCGGACCAGCCGGCGTGGGCGTTCAGGCCGGCGCCGGAGTTGACGAAGATCACGTGGCCGCGGCTCGCGCGGAGCTGGGGCAGGAAGTGGCGGGTGAGCTCGGCGGGCGCGACGAGGTTGACGTTGAGCTGGTGCCGCCAGGTCTTCGGGGTGAGCTCCCCGACGGGCCCCAGGTCGACGACGCCGGCGATGTGGAGCAGGGAGTCCACGCGGTCCGGGAGCGACTGGTGGGAGAAGGCCCAGCTGAGCCGGTCGGGGTCGGCGAGGTCGCCGACGAGGGTACGGGCACCGGGGAACCCGGCCGCGAGTTCCTTCGCCCGGCCCGCGTCGCGCGCGTGGAGCACGAGGTCGTCCCCGCGCGCGTGCAGGCGGCGGGCGACGGCCGCGCCGATGCCGGAGCCCGCTCCGGTGATCACATGTGTAGCCATGACCGCCATGCTCGCACCACCGGGTGCTCATGCCACGCCGAGGCTCTCCTCCAGGTAGGCGAGCGCGCCCACCGGCTCCTCGGCGAAGAACACCAGGTCGGTGAGCGGGCGGGGCAGGAAGCCCTCGTCCTCCATGCGGCGGAACTGTTCCTTGAGCCCGTCGTAGAAGCCGGCGGTGTTGAGCAGCACCACGGGCTTCTCGGTGCGGCCGTGCTTCTTCAGCTCCAGGATCTCGGTCGCCTCGTCGAGGGTGCCGGTGCCGCCCACCATGATGACGACGGCGTCCGCCTTCTCCAGCAGCAGGCGCTTGCGCTCACCGAGGTCCCGCGCGATCACCATGTGGTCGACGCCCGCGCGTGCCTTCGCCGCGAGGAACTCCACCGAGACGCCCATGAGCCGGCCGCCCGCCTCTTCCACACCGTCGGCCACGACCTTCATCAGGCCGACGTCGGAGCCGCCCCACACCAGGGTGTGACCGCCCTTGCCGAGGAGCCGGGCGAACTCCCGCGCGGGGCGCGTGTAGCGGTCGTGGAGGTCGGCGGCGGAGAGGAAGACGCAAATGTTCACGGCCTCACCGTACTGGCCCGGTCGGACATCGTGGTGAGCCGCATCTTGGACTGCCGGTGCGGCAGTTCCTCCCAGTCCGCCATGAACTCCGCGGCCAGTCCGTACCGGGCGGCCAGTTCCGCCAGGGTCTGTGTGCGGTAGTAGAAGTCCTCGTGCAGCACCTGGTGCTCCTCGCCCTCCGTGCGATCGAAGGTGAAGTCGAAGAACCCGCCGGGCGCCAGCACCCGGCCGACGTGCGCGAAGCACTCCTCGATGACGTGCAGGGGCGAGTGCGAGAAGACGCTGTGCGCGTGGACGACGTCGAAGTGGCCGTCGGGCAGGAAGGCGAAGGTGAGGTCGTCGGCGAGGGTGAGGTGGGGCAGCTTGGCCTGGAGCCCCTCGCGGACGAGGGTGTCCTGGGCGGCGAGCAGGATGTGCGGCGAGATGTCGATGCCGTAGTAGTGGCCGGGTTCCAGGTGGTCGATGAAGAGCCGGCCCGCGCGGAGGTTGCCGCAGCCGATCTCCAGCATCCGGTGGTGCGGCCGGAGGCCGTGGCGCACCAGGTAGTCGAACTGCATCCGGCCGATGCGCGCCCACTGCTCGCGCGAGGGATTGTGGCCGACCGCCGCCTCGGCGCTGCGGGCGGCGTCGGAGGCCATCACCGCGCGGTAGTAGGCGATGTGGTCGCGGTGCCGCAGCCGCAGCCAGGCGTCGCGCAGGGCGCGCCGCGCGTGGGCGGGGACGCGGCCCGGATGCCCCAGGGCGTAGCGGGCGCGGTGGGCGAGGGTCCCCCGGTTCCTGCGGGTGTCCTTTGCTCCCATGGCGCCTCCTCGGGAAGAACTCCGCTACAGCGTGCGCTGTAACCGCCGAGTCGGCTACCCGAAGGAGCGATCGTGACCCTACGTGATCACATGACCATCGAACCCAGTGAGCGGCACGTGCGCGTGGTGCACGGCGGGCAGGTCCTGGCGGAGAGCGACCGCGCGCTGGTGCTGCACGAGAGGGGCTGTCCCCCTCGGTACTACATTCCGCCGGAGGACGTACGTCTCGACCTGCTGACGCCGTCGGAGACCCGGACGCGCTGCCCGTTCAAGGGGGAGGCCTCCTACTGGTCGCTGCCGGACGCCGAGGATCTGGTCTGGGCGTATCAGGAGCCGGACGTGGACGCGGCCGCCCCGATCAAGGGCCACCTGTGCTTCTACGAGGTGGACGTGAGCTGATGGCGTGGACGGGTTGCGATCGGCGGACGCGCCCGCCCGCCTCCCCGACGATGTCCGTGCCGTGCGGCAGTCTGGTGTGACATGGACAAGAACATCACTTCGCGCGACGGAACGTCCCTGGCGTACGAGAGCGCCGGGCGGGGTTCCACGATCGTCCTCGTCAGCGGGGCGATGTCGACGGGCGCCACGGTGGCACCACTGGCGGCGCCCCTGTCGGAGCGGTTCCGGGTGGTCGTCTACGACCGCCGGGGCCGCGGCGCGAGCGGCGACACGGCGCCGTACGCGGTCGAGCGCGAGGTCGAGGACCTGGCGGCGCTGATCGAGGCGGTGGGCGGCGAGGCGGCGCTGTACGGCGTGTCCTCGGGCGGCGCGCTGGCGCTCCGGGCCGCGGCGAGCGGGCTGCCGGTGCGCCATGTCGCCGTCTACGAGACGCCGTACGCGATGTCGGACGAGGACCTCGCGGAGCGCGCCCGGTACACCGAACAGCTGACGGCGGCGCTCGCGGAGGGGCGGCGCGGGGACGCGGTGGAGCTGTTCCTGCGGCTGACCGGACTGGACGAAGGGGTCATCCAGGGCGCGCGGCAGTCCCCGATGTGGGCCGGGATGGAGTCGATGGCGCCGAGCCTCGCCCACGACGACGCCGTGATGGGCGACGGCGGCGTCCCGCGCGAGATGCTGTCGTCGATCCGGGTCCCGGTGCTGTCGATCGCGGGGGACGCGAGCCCGGCGTGGATGCGCGAGGCCGCGCGGGCGATCGCCGGGTCGGTTCCCCGGGGCACGTACCGCACCCTGGAGGGCCAGACCCACATGGTCGAGCCGGACGTCCTGGCGCCGGTCCTCGCGGAGTTCTTCGCGCGGTGAGCGCCGGGCCGCCCCCCGCGGGCGGCCCGAGAGCGCTCAGGCCACGTCCGCCGTGGCCCGCACCGTCGACGCGATCGTCGCGGAGCCGACCACGCGGGTGCCGTCGTACAGCACGATCGCCTGGCCGGGGGCGACGCCGCGCACGGGCTCGGTGAAGCGGACCCGCAGCTCCCCGTCGACGACTTCCGCGGTCACCTCGGTCTCGCCGCCGTGGGCGCGCAGCTGGGCGGTGTAGCCGCCGGGTCCGGACGGGGCGGCGCCGCACCAGCGGGGCTTGACCGCGGACAGGGCGGTGACGTCCAGGGCCGCCGCGGGTCCGACCGTGACCGTGTTGTCCACCGGGGAGATGTCGAGGACGTAGCGGGGCTTTCCGTCGGGGGCGGGGGTGCCGATCCGCAGGCCCTTGCGCTGACCGATGGTGAAGCCGTACGCGCCCTCGTGGGTGCCGACCTTGGTGCCGGACTCGTCGACGATGTCGCCCTCGGCCCTGCCTAGACGGTTCGCGAGGAAGCCCTGGGTGTCGCCGTCGGCGATGAAGCAGATGTCGTGCGAGTCGGGCTTCTTGGCCACGGCCAGTCCGCGCCGCTCGGCCTCCGCGCGGATCTCCTCCTTGGTGGTGACCGTGTCGCCCAGCGGGAACATGGCGTGGGCGAGCTGGCGGTCGTCGAGCACGCCGAGCACGTACGACTGGTCCTTGGCCATGTCGGAGGCGCGGTGCAGCTCGCGGGTGCCGTCCGCTCGGAGGATCACCTTCGCGTAGTGGCCGGTGCAGACCGCGTCGAAGCCGAGCGCGAGCGCCTTGTCCAGGAGCGCGGCGAACTTGATCTTCTCGTTGCAGCGCAGGCAGGGGTTGGGGGTGCGGCCGGCCTCGTACTCGGCGACGAAGTCCTCCACGACGTCCTCGCGGAAGCGGTCGGCGAGGTCCCAGACGTAGAAGGGGATGCCGATGACGTCGGCGGCGCGGCGGGCGTCGCGCGAGTCCTCGATGGTGCAACAGCCCCGCGCGCCGGTACGGAACGACTGGGGGTTCGCGGACAGGGCGAGGTGGACGCCGGTCACGTCGTGGCCCGCTTCGGCCGCGCGGGCGGCGGCGACGGCGGAGTCGACGCCGCCGGACATGGCGGCCAGGACGCGGAGGGGGCGGAAGGGCTGCGGGGTGTCAGTCATAACCCCTCCAGGGTACGGGTGCGGTGGAACCCCGGCCGCCGAGAACCCGTTTACAGGTATATGGGAGAGAACGGAGACAGCAAGGAGTCCGAGGACGGGGACCGACGCATAGGCCGGCGTGCCCTGATCGTGGGCGGGGCGGCGGCCGGTGTGGGCACCGCGGTACTGGCGCGGGACCAGTTGGCGCGCCTGTGGTGGCGTCTGCCCGGTGTGGAGAAGTCACGCGAGCAGGGCGCGGTGGACTACGCGGGGGCTCGCTGGGTGGCGGCCTCGGACGCCAACTGGCGCAGCGCGGACCGGCCGGACGACTTCCGCATCGACATGGTGATCGTCCACGTCACCCAGGGCAGTTTCGACAGCGCGGTGAGCGCGTTCCAGGACCCGGGTCACAAGGCGTCGGCGCACTACATCGTCGGCCAGGACGGCCGGGTCACCCAGATGATCCGCGAGCTGGACGTGGCGTACCACGCGGGGAACCGCGACTACAACGAGCGCAGTGTCGGCATCGAGCACGCGGGGTTCGTGGACCGGCCGGAGGACTTCACCGACGAGATGTACGAGTCCTCGGCCCGCCTCACGGCGCGCATATGCGCCCGCTACGGCATCCCGGTCGACCGGAAGCACATCATCGGACATGTCGAGGTCCCGGGCACGGACCACACGGACCCGGGCCCCCACTGGGACTGGGACCGCTACCTCAAGCTGGTCCGCCGCGCCGGCACCTCGGGGAACACCTCGACGGCCACGTCGGGCGCCTGAGCGGGCCCCCGGACCGCGGAGTCCGCGGGCGCAAACCCGTCATTGGAAGATCTCCAGCCACGCCAGCGACCTGCCGAACAGGGCGCGGACGGCACCACCCCGGGTGAGGCTGCGGATGATGACCCCGGCCATCACGACGGCCGGCGCCAGGTCGGTGGCCTCAGCGGTCGCCGTGCCGCTTCGCCTGGTAGGTCAGTTCGACCCGTCCGAACTCCCCCGCGGTGCCGCTGCATGCTTCCTTCGCCGACGCGCACTCGGCCGTCTACGTCAGGCCTGCCGCGCGGGCGCGTTCGACCGCGGGGCCGATGGCCTTGGCCAGGGCCTCGATGTCCGCCTCGGTGGAGGTGTGCCCCAGGGAGAAGCGGAGGGTGCCGCGGGCCAGTTCGGGGGCCGTGCCGGTGGCCAGGAGGACGTGGCTGGGCTGGGCGACGCCGGCGGTGCAGGCGGAGCCGGTGGAGCACTCGATGCCCTGGGCGTCGAGGAGCAGCAGCAGGGAGTCGCCCTCGCAGCCGGGGAACGTGAAGTGGGCGTTGGCAGGAAGCCGTCCGCCGGGGTCGGGGTCGCCGCCGAGGACGGCGTCCGGGACGGCGTCGAGGACCGCGGCGACCAGCGCGTCGCGCAACCGGCCGATCTCGCGGGCGAACCACTCCTGCTGTTCGGCGGCGAGCCGTCCCGCCGCCGCG
>KL568533.1:12458-16730 GCA_000715605.1 Streptomyces speibonae
CCGCCGCGAAGGAGGCGATGGCGGGGACGTCGAGGGTGCCGGAGCGGACATGACGCTCCTGACCGCCGCCGTGCAGCACGGGTACGGGGGTGTGCTCGCGGCCCAGGACCAGCGCGCCGATGCCGTACGGGCCGCCGATCTTGTGGCCGGAGACGGCCATCGCGGCGAGCCCGGACGCGGCGAAGTCCACCGGGATCTGGCCGAAGGCCTGGACCGCGTCGGAGTGCAGCGGGACACCGAACTCGGCGGCGACCTCGGCGAGTTCACGGACCGGCAGGATGGTCCCGATCTCGTTGTTGGCCCACATGACGGTGGCGAGGGCGACGTCGTCGGGGTTGCGGGCGATGGCCTCACGCAGGGCACGTGGGTGGACCCTGCCGTACGCGTCGACCGGCAGGGTACTCGACGGTGGCGCCCTCGTGCTCGTCGAGCCAGTGGACGGCGTCGAGGACCGCGTGGTGCTCGACCGGGCTGGCGAGCACCCGGGTGCGGGCCGGGTCCGCGTCGCGGCGGGACCAGTACAGGCCTTTGACGGCGAGGTTGTCGGCCTCCGTACCGCCGGAGGTGAAGACGATCTCGCTGGGGCGGGCGCCAAGTGCTTCGGCGAGGGTTTCCCTGGCCTCCTCCACGGCGCGCCGGGCGCGGCGACCGGCCGCGTGGAGGGAGGAGGCGTTGCCGGTGACGCCCAGGTGCGCGGTGAGCGCCTCGACCGCCTCGGGAAGCATCGGGGTGGTCGCGGCGTGGTCGAGGTAAGCCATGGTGGGGCCGATTCTACGGGGCCCGTGCGCCGGGGCGGGTCCGCGGTCGGCCGGATCGCGCGGCGGCTCAGAAGCTCCAGGAGATCGTGCCGTCCGCCTGCATGAACGCCGCGAGGACGAGGAGGTCGGCGACGCCGAGTCCGAGCCCGAGGAGGGCGCGGCCGCGCCGGGGCGTGCCCCGCCACAGCGCGACGACGGCCAGCGCGATGGCGGTGGGGCCGAGGAAGACGTTGAGGACGAGCAGGCCCAGCAGGCCCAGGACGAAGGACGCGACGGCCATCCCGTCGGCGTCCTGGATTCCGGTGCGCCGGCCGGCCGGTGCGGTGAGGTGCATGGTGATCGGCTCCCAGGTCGGGTGGTGGTCAGCGTGCCGAGTGGTCAGCGTGCGGAGGTGCCGCGGCGGCGGCCGTGGTGCTCGCGCAGGGCGAAGACGCCCAGCCAGACGGCGATGACGGCTCCGGCCGCCACGGAGAAGGACAGCGGTGCGTGGGCCACGGTGCCCAGGACGACGCCCAGCAGCAGGAGCGCGGCGACGAGGAACAGCATGAGTGGATCCCCCAGAGTCGGTGAACGTTTACGGTTACACTTGTTCACTGACTATCCAGTCTAACGGGACTCAGGCCTTGCGATTCCGGAGAACAGTTGTTAACTGCATGGTATGAGTCACATTCCCGGCGTCCGGCAGGCACAGAAGCGGAAGACCCGGCAGGCGCTGCTCGACGCGGCGCTGGAGCTGCTCGAGGGGCAGAGCCTGAGCAGCCTGGGCCTGCGTGAGGTCACCCGCGCCGTGGGGATCGCGCCGACCGCCTTCTACCGGCACTTCCGGTCGATCGAGGACCTGGGCGTGGCGCTGGTCGAGGAGGCGCTGGACAGTCTGCACCCGATGATCCGGACGACGGTGGAGACGACGGGGGACGGCGAGGAACGCATCGCGCGGGCGCTGGAACTGATCGCCGGTCATGTGGACGCGTATCCGGCGCACGTGCGGTTCGTCACGCGGGAGCGGCATGGCGGGGTGCGGGTGGTGCGGGAGGCGATCCGCGACCAGTTGGGGCGGTTCACCGTGGAGGTGGGGGAGGCGTTGGCCTCGGATCCGGTGTCCGCGGGGTGGAGTGCGGAGGATGTGGGGATGCTGGCGCAGTTGTATGTGGACCTGATGCTGGGGACTGCGTCGCTGTTCCTGGAGGCGTCGGGGGACGAGACGGGGGAGGCTCGGGAGCGGGTGGCCCGGGTGGCTGCTCGACAGATGCGGTTGATCGGGATCGGGCGGGAACATTGGCTGGATCGGCCGGGTGGGGGTGGGTGAGGCCGGGATTGGTTCGCCCCCCGCCACCCCTTCCCTTCCCGTCCCGTCCCGTCCCCGGGGGCGCTGCCCCCGACCCCCGCATCGGCCCTGAACGGACCTCGTCCTCAAACGTCGGACGGGCTGGGCAACTGGCCCCGACGGGCGGGCGAACCCCCGGACGGACTGGATGGCCACCCCGACGGGCCGGAGTGCGACCGGACGGGCCGGGTAGCCGCCCGGACGGGATGGGGCCCCGACGGCGGGATGGGGCCCCGACGGGCCGACCGAACCCCCGGACGGGCTCGGTGGCTGCCCCGACGGGCCGGGGGTGCCCCCGAACGGGATGAACCCTCAGACGGGATGCGCGCACCCGGGCGGAATGGGGAGACCCCGAGAGGGCCGAGGGCGCCCCGGGCGGATGGGGCGGTGCCCTGGGCGGGCTGAGCATGTCCGGGGGGAATGGGGGCAAGCACCTCCCGGGCGGGATGGGCGTGCCCCCGGAGGAGAGGATGGCTAAGCCAGGCGGACTCTCGCCAGTTGGCGGGACTGGGCCACCAGGCGGTTGTCGGTGTCCCAGACTTCGGCGTCCTCCTCCAGGAAGCCGCCGGCCAGGTTGCGGGTGGTGACCGAGACGCGGAGCGGGCCCGGGGCCGGGCGGGAGCGGACGTGGACGGTCAGCTCCACCGTGGGGACCCAGCCGGAGAGGCCCATCTCGAAGGCGGTCGGCGGCAGCGCGTCCACCGCGAGCAGCAGCGCCAGCGGGTCCGGGTCCCGGCCGTCGGCCAGGCCGAACCAGGCACGCATCTCCCCCTTGCCCGAGGGCTGTCCGAGCGCCCAGCCGAGGGTCGAGGGATCGAGCTTGAGCATCAGGCGCTCGGTGATGGCGGAGCTGCCGTCGATGGGCGTGGGTCCGTCCGCGGGGCCGAAGCACTGCTCCATCGGCGGGATCGCGGGCGGCCCGGCCGTCGTCCGCACGTCGGCGGGGAGCGAGTCCAGGTCGCCGTAGGAGGCGAGCACGCGGATGCGCTCCACCTCCGCGCCCTGCTCGTCGAACTGGAACAGGGACGCCTGACCGGTGGACAGCGTCCGCCCGGTGCGCGCGGTCTCGGTGCGGACCACCGCCGGACCCGGCCGGGACGCGGTCAGATAGTGCGCCGAGACGGTGAACGGGTCGGGGTGCGGCAGGGCGTCCGCGAGCGCACGGCCCAGAACGGCCAGCAGGTAGCCGCCGTTGACGGCGTTGAGGATCGTCCAGCCGGCGGAGAGGTCGATGTCGTAGACGCCGGGAGCCCGCCGGGTGAGAGCGGTGTCGCGGTCGAACTCGCTGGCGCCGATCACGGCCCGGGCGGCCTGGGCGGTGGCTGCTTCTGACATGGCTGAACAGTACAAGAAGATAATACTAAGCGGTAGCTTTGCCCTCCCGGCCCCGGTCGGACCGCCTACTCCTCCTCCCGGACCGTCGACCGGCGGTGCCACGCGCGGGGCGCCCGCCAGTGGTAGCGCATCGCGAGCAGCCGCAGCACGAAGGCCGTGACGGCGGCGGAGGAACTGGTCACCGGGTTCAGCGCGTCGTAGCGGATGCACAGCGCGACCATCGTGGCGCCCACGATGGCCGGCACCGCGTACAGATCGCGGTCCCAGCGCAGCAGCGAGGGCACCTCGTTGGCGAGCACGTCGCGCAGCACACCGCCGCCGACCGCGGTGGCCAGACCCAGACAGGCGGAGGCGGTCAGCCCGAGGCCGAAGTCGTACGCCTTGGTGGTCCCGACGACGCAGAAGAGGCCGAGACCGGCCGCGTCGAAGACGTTGACGGCCGCCTGGATGCGCTCCACGTGCGGGTGCAGGAAGAACACGAGCACCGTGGCGATCAGGGGCGTGAGGAAGTAGCCCAGGTCCGTGAAGGCGGCGGGCGGTACCGCGCCGATCACCAGATCGCGGAAGAGCCCGCCGCCCAGGGCGGTGACCTCGGCGAGCACGGCGATGCCGAAGACGTCGAAGTTCTTGCGGACGGCCAGCAGGGCACCCGAGATCGCGAAGACGAAGATGCCGATCAGGTCGAGCACATGCAGGACGGACGGACTGAACAGTTGCTGGAGCACCCGTACATTCTTACTCAGCAAGCACCCCCCGCCTTGCAAAATAAGGCGAGGGGCGGGTTGAGCTTGCTGTCTTCGGCGGGTTAACCGACTGTCTTGTCCGCCTTCTCGGCCTTCTCCGCCTTCTCGGCCT
>KL568533.1:16925-17340 GCA_000715605.1 Streptomyces speibonae
CCTTCTCGGCCTTCTCCGCCTTCTCGGCCTTCTCCGCCTTCTCGGCCTTCTCCGCCTTCTCGGCCGCGGCGGGCTCCGCCTTCTTCTCGACCTTGTTGTCGGTCGCCTCGGCCTTCTCGGCCTTCTTCGCGGTCGCCTCGGCCTTCTTCTCGGCCTTCTCCGCCTTCAGGAGCTCCTGCTTCGGCGGGCCCGGCTGCTCCGGCACCTTCGCCGGTGCCGGGGTCTCCGGCGCGGGGGCGTCGTCCACACCCTCGCGCGTGGCGGACACGACCTCACCGGCGGTCCGCTTCAGCGTCCCGGCCGCGATCTCGTCGGCGTAGTGGCACGCCACCCGGTGGCCGCCGCCGATGTCCCGCAGCTCGGGCCGCTCGGTCGAGCAGCGCGAGGCCTGGGCCCAGGGGCAGCGGGTGTGGAA
>KL568533.1:17582-21499 GCA_000715605.1 Streptomyces speibonae
GGAAGCGGCAGCCGCTCGGCGGATTCGCCGGGGAGGGCAGGTCACCGGTGAGCAGGATGCGCTCGCGCCGGTCCTCCACATCCGGGTCCGGCACCGGCACCGCCGACATCAGGGCCTTGGTGTACGGGTGCTTCGGCTCGGCGTAGAGCGCGTCGCTCGGCGCCTCCTCGACCAGCGAGCCCAGGTACATTACACCGATCATGTCGGAGATGTGCCGGACCACCGCGAGGTCGTGGGCGATCACCACATACGTCAGGCCGAGTTCCTCCTGGAGCTCGTCCAGCAGATTGATGACCTGGGCCTGGACCGACACGTCGAGCGCGGAGACCGGCTCGTCGCAGATGATCACGTCCGGTTCGAGGACCAGCGCGCGGGCGATGCCGATGCGCTGGCGCTGGCCGCCGGAGAACTCGTGCGGGTAGCGGGAGAGGGCGTTGGAGGGCAGGCCGACCTTGTCCAGGATCGACTTGATCTTCTCCCGGCGCTCCTCCTGGTCCTTGCCGATGCCGTGGGCGATCATGCCCTCGGACAGGATCGACTCGATGTTCTGCCGGGGGTTCAGCGAACCCAGCGGGTCCTGGAAGACCATCTGCAGCCGGCGGCGGATGCGGCGCAGTTCCTCGCCGGGCAGCTTGGCCAGGTCCGTGCCGTCGAGGACGACGGACCCCTCGGTGATGTCCACCAGCCGCAGCACGGACCGCCCGAGGGTGGTCTTGCCGCAGCCGGACTCGCCGACCAGGCCGTAGGTCTGGCCGGCCTCGACCTTCAGGGAGACCCCGTCCACGGCGTAGACGTGGCCGACCGTGCGGTCGAAGAGGACACCCTTCTTGATGGGGAAGTGGACCTTGACGCCGTCCAGTTCGAGCAGGCTCATGCGGTGACCTCCTCGGCCTTCGCGTCGTCGAGTACGGGATTGACGCACCGCACCTGGTGACCGGCCCCGCGGGGTTCGGAGAGCTGCGGGGTGCCGGTCAGGCAGCCCATCTCGTACCGGTCGCAGCGGGGCGCGAAGGCACAGCCGTCGGCCCAGGCGATGCGGTCGTTGATGGAGCCGCGGATCGGGTTGAGGGGCTCGCCCCGGGGCGCGTCCAGACGCGGGATGGAACCCAGCAGTCCGTGCGCGTAGGGGTGGGTCGGGTGGCCGAAGAGCTCCCGGCGCCCGGCGGACTCCACGACCTTGCCGGCGTAGAGCACGTTGACCTGGTCGCAGAGACCGGCGACCACACCGAGGTCGTGGGTGATCATCAGCAGGGCGGTGCCCTCCTGGTCCACGAGTTCCTTGAGCAGCTCCAGGATCTGGGCCTGGATGGTCACGTCGAGGGCCGTCGTGGGCTCGTCGGCGATGAGCATGCGGGGGGCGCAGGCCACCGCCATGGCGATCAGCGCACGCTGGCGCATACCGCCGGAGAGCTGGTGCGGGTACTCCTTGAGCCGCCGGGTCGGGTCGGGGATGCCGACCCGGTCCAGCAGGTGGGCGGCCTCCTTGCGTGCGGCCTGCCCCTTCATCGCGCGGTGGCGTTCGAGGATCTCGGTGACCTGCACGCCGAGCGGTACGACCGGGTTGAGCGAGGACAGCGGGTCCTGGAAGATCATCGCCATCTCGCTGCCGCGCATGTCACGGCGGGCGGACGGGCTCATCGTGAACAGGTTCGCGCCGTCGAAGTCGGCACGGCCGCCGATGGTGACGCCCTTGTGCGGCAGCAGTCCCATCAGGGCGAGCGACGTGACGGACTTGCCGCAGCCGGACTCGCCGACCAGCCCCACGACCTGGCCCTGGTCGACCTCGAAGGAGACGCCGTCGACCGCCCGGGACTCCTTGCGGCCGCGGCCGCCGAAGGTGATGGTCAGTTCGTCGACAGTGAGCAGTGACATGGTGGTTCAGCCCCTCAGCTTCGGGTCGAGGGCTTCCCGCATGGCCTCGCCGAGGAGGGTGAAGCCGAGGGCGGTGATGATGATGCCGACGGCGGGGTAGACCGCCATCATCGGCGCGTTGTCGAAGAAGCGCTGCGCCTGGGTGAGCATGACGCCCCACTCGGGGATGGCCGGATCGGGGTTGCCGAGGCCCAGGTAGGACAGGGCGGCCGCCTCGATGATCGCGGTGGCCAGGGAGAGCGTGGCCTGCACGATCACCGGGCTGAGCGAGTTGGGCACGATCTGTGAGAGGACGATGCGCCGCTTGCGCACCCCGAGGGACCGGGCGGCGAGCACGTAGTCCGCGTTGCCCTGGGCCAGCATGGAGCCGCGCAGCAGCCGGGCGAAGATGGGGATCTGCACCACACCCACGGCGATCATCACCGTGGTCAGGGACTGGCCCATGACGGCGGCGATGGACACGGCCAGCAGCAGCGAGGGCATCGCCAGCATGATGTCGATGAAGCGCATGATGACGGAGTCGATGCGCTTTCCGGTGTCACCGCCGAGGGTGGCGAAGGCGCCGGCCAGACCGCCGATCACGAAGCCGACGATCAGGCCGATCATCGTGGCGACGACGCCGACGAGCAGCGTCTGGCGGGCGCCGACCAGGATGCGGGAGAACATGTCGCGGCCGAGGTGGTCGAGCCCGAACCAGTTCTCGCCGCGCATGCCGACGAATTCGCCCCGGTTGGGGAAGACCTCGCCGCGCCAGGTCTGGGCGGTCGGGGAGAACGGAGCGACGAAGGGCCCGATGATCGCGAGAAGGACGAACAGGGCGATGATGACCGCGCCGACGATCGCCATCTTGCTGTGCCGCAGACGTCGGAACGCCTCCCGCCACAGGCTGGCCCCGGTGCTGGTCTCCTTGGTGGCGGCGAGTTCCGCGAGGCGCTGGATCTTGTCTGTCTTGGTGGCCACACTCATGGTCAGTGCACCCGCACTCTCGGGTCGATGAGGCTGTACGCGAGGTCCACCAACAGGTTGATCAGGACGTATATCAGCGCGATGAACATGATGAACCCGACGAGCACGGGGTAGTCACGGCCGTCGATCGCGGTCCGGATGAAGGAACCGATGCCGCCGAAGGTGAACACCGACTCGGTGAGGACCGCGCCGGACAGCAGCGAGCCCGTGAGCAGGCCGACCGAGGTGACCACGGGGAGCAGCGCGTTGCGCAGCACGTGCCGGTTGCGGATGACGGCGCGCTTGAGGCCCTTGGCCTCGGCGGTGCGCACGTAGTCCTCGTCCTGCACCTCGAGGATGCTGGCGCGGGTCATGCGCACGATCACCGCGAGCGGGATGGTCGCCAGTGCGATGGCCGGGAGGACCAGGTGGGTGATGGCGTTCCAGGAGGCGTCGAACTCGCCGGTGAGGATGCCGTCGAGGACGGCGAAGCCGGTGACCTTGGTGGCGTCGATGCCGGTGTCCAGGCGGCCGTAGCTGGGGAAGAGCCCCATGTTGACGGCCAGGACGCCCTTGAGGATCTGCGCGAGGAAGAAGACCGGGATGCAGATGCCGATGAGCGAGCCGGAGACGGCGCCGACGTCGAGCCAGCCGCCGCGCTTGCGGGCGGCGAAGTAGCCGAGCGGGATGCCGACGGCCACGGCGAGGAGGATCGCCGTCAGGGACAGTTCCACGGTCGCGGGGAACCGCAGGACGAACTCGTCCCACACCGGCTGTCCGGTCTGGGTGGAGGTGCCCAGGTCGAGTTCGAAGATGCGCTTGAGGAAGCGCCAGTACTGAACGTAGACGGGCTGGTCCAGCCCGAGAGCACGGTTGATGCGCGCCACTTCGGCCTCGGTGGCCTTTTCCCCCAGGATCGCTGAGGCGGGTCCACCGGGCAGCCGGTCGAGCCAGAGGAAGAGCAACACCGACAGTCCGAGCAGCGTGGGTATGAGCTGGAGCAGTCTTCGTACGACGAGACGCAGCACCCCGCATGCCCCTTTCTTGCGTGGTTTCTTACATGAATGGACCCGCCCGGCCGCCGAGTTGCGGCGGGCGGG
>KL568533.1:21710-28599 GCA_000715605.1 Streptomyces speibonae
GCGGAACCCCCCGTTTGGTTCACCTGCCGGTCGAGCGGCTACTTGAACGAGGTCTCGGCGAAGACTTCCTGCGTCAGCGGGGAGACGTTCGGCGGGTTCACGTTCTTGGCGAACGCGATGGCCGGCGGGGAGGAGGAGATCGGGACACCCGGAATGTAGTCCATGATGACCTCGTTGGCCTTCTCGTAGGCGGCGATGCGCTCCTCGCCCACGAGCTTCGAGCCGGCGTTCACGGCGTCGAAGACCTTCTTGTCCTTGAAGCCCCACTGCTTGTCGAACTCGGCGAACCAGGTACCGATGAAGTTGTAGCCGTCGTTGAAGTCACCGGTCCAGCCGAGCATGTGCAGGGCGCAGGAGCCCGACTCGGTGGCGTCCAGGTAGTCCGGGGCCCACTTCATCGCCTTGGGCTTGACGGTGATGCCGGCCTTCTCGAGGTCGGACTTCATCAGCTCGAACAGGTCCTGCGGGGCAGGCATGTACGGGCGGGTGACCTCGGTCGGGTAGCAGAACTCGATCTCGAGCTTCTCCTCACCGGCCTGCTTGAGGAGGTCCTTGGCCTTGGCGGTGTCGAACGGGTACTGCGTGACCTTCTTGGAGTAGCCCTCGATCGTCTCCGGCATGAACTGGTCGGCGACCTTGCCGCCCTCGGGCAGCTGGGTCTTGACCAGGTTCTCCTTGTCGATCGCCTGCGCGATGGCCTGGCGGACTTCCTTCTTCTTGAGCGCCTTGTTGGCGGACTGGCTCATGCCGACGTAGAAGAGGTTGAAGACGCCACGCGTCGGGACGACGTAGCCCTCGTCCTCGAGGGTCTTGACGTCGGCCGGCGCGACCAGGTCGTAGCCGTCGATGTCACCGGCCTGGAGCGCCTGGCGGCGGCCCTCTTCGGTGTCGATGGTGCGGAAGACCAGGTTCTTGATCTTCGCCTTGTCGCCCCAGTAGTCGTCGAAGCGCTCAAGGGTGACTTCCTTGTTGCCCTTGTTCCACTTCGTGATCTTGTACGGGCCGGTGCCGGCGACCGTGCCGGCCTCCTGGCTGTACTTGGGGTACGTGATGGCGTCGCCCTTGGCGGTCGCCTCCTGCTTCTCGTACTCCTTGATGGCCTTCGGCGAGTGGATCGCGAGGGCGTTGAGGGAGAAGCCGCCGGGAAGGTTGGCGGAGGGCTCCTTGACCTCGATGACGGCGGTGTGCTCGTCCTTCGCGGTGCAGGACTTGTAGTTCGCCTCGGGCGTCTCGGGGTCTTCGTTCTTCTTGAAGCCGCCCATGATGGTCTGCCAGTAGTAGGAGACCGCGCTGGACTGGTAGGTGCCCGTCCAGTTGAACCAGTGGTCGTAGTTGGCGCAGACGGCCGCGGCGTTGAACTCCTCGCCGTCGTGGAACTTCACGCCCTTGCGGAGGTTGAAGGTCCAGACGGTGCCCTCGTCGTTGCTCGACCACTTCTCGGCGAGGCCGCCGACCAGCTCGGTGCCGCCGGACTCGTGCTCGAGCAGGGCCTCGAACGCCTGCCGCGTCACACGGAAGGTTTCACCGTCACTCGCGAGGGCAGGGTCGAGAGAACCCGGGTCACCGGCACCGGCGAAGACGAAGGTGTCCTTCGAGCCGTCGCTCTTGTTGTCACTGTCCCGCTCGCTGGAGCAGCCCGTGGCAATCAGACCGACCGCCACCGCGGCCGTGATCGCCCGAGCGACTCGGGACTTGGGTATGCGCATATTGGGGCCACTCCGGGTCCGCTATGTGGATGCATCTTGACCGGCCGAACACTACAGACGTTCGCAGTCAGTCAGGAACAGTCCGGATAGCGGTGATACCTACCTGAGATCTGAACACTTGACATAAGGGATGCTTCAGGCAGCCGACCGTCGATTTTTAACCCCGGAGACACAAAATCCGGCCTCCGCGGGCCCGTTCGAAGATCGGGAGACGGCGTAAAGACGCCGTGAAACCGCAGGTGACACGTGGTCAACGGGTCGTCGCTCCGCGCGTATGGCCGAAAATCTGACGCGAAATCAACCCCCGTCCCACCCGGTTCCGCCCCGTCGGCGGACGTGTCCACCTGGTGGACACGTGGTGACGCTGAGTCACCGGGGCACGGTCACGCTTCCCGCGGAGGGTGTGCCTCAAACGCGGGATCCGGCCCGGTCAGCGGTGCTGCGCGGGCGGGTAGCCGTACCCCGACACGGGCGGCTGGACCGCGCCGTGCGCCTCCCGGTCGTAGAACGGCCGGGCGTTGGCGCGCAGCCACATCGCGACCGGGTCGTGTTCGTCGGAGAGCGCGACCGTCGACACGGGCAGTCCGTCCGGGACCGCCCCCAGCGACTGCTGCATCATCGCGCGCACCGCGTCCACGGCGGGCGGGGAGGTGTCGTACACGTCCAGGCCGATGGCGAGGTACGGGGCGCCGAGCGCGGGCTGCACCCAGGCGCGGCGCAGCGAGCGGACGGCCGGGGTGCGGTGGGCGTTCTGTGCGAGGAGGGCGTAGAACTGCGGGATCTCGACGGCCGGTTCGGACAGCCGCAGAGGTCCGGCGGGCTGGCGGTCCAGGCCGCCGGCGATCCGGCGCAGGTCCAGCCAGGGGATGCCGACGCCGCCGCCCGGGGCATGCGGGTTGAGCCAGAGTCCGTAGCGGTCGGGGTAGAGGGCACGGGCCACCTCGAGGCCGTCGACGACCTCGTAGGACCGGTTCCAGCCGCTGGCCGACAGCTCCTGGGCGGAGGTGACGCAGGGCGCGTAGCCGAAGCCGTCGACGTCCATGTTGCCGTACTGGGCGTCCGGGGAGCCGGCCTGGCCGTGCCACAGCAGCATCCAGACCTGGCCGGTCGAAGGGGTCGCGAGAGCGCGCAGCAACGCCTCGTAGGCGTCGTAACGCCCGGGCGTCACCTGGCGCAGCATGTGCTCGACCTGCCCGGCCGCCGCGGTGCCAGCGCTCACTTTGTATCGCCCCTCCGTAACACACCTCGCCAGCCAACGAACCTAGCTTAAGCCGACGGCCCCCGGCGGTCTGCGTTCCGTACGCGGCAGGGCCCGCACCCCGCGGCGGTCACGGGTGCCGCTGGTAGAAGGGGGTGACCCGGGCGCGCATCCAGTCGGCCACCGGGTCCTGGGCCAGGTCCATCAGGATCAGGTTGACCGGCCAGCGGGCCGGGACGCGGCCCAGGGCCCGGCCCAGGGCGTCCAGCGGGAGGGGGCGGGCGTCGTCCTCGGTCCTGGACAGCTCCACGCCGACGAACAGCACCGGGTCGGCCGTCTCGATCGCCGCCAGACAGCGGCGGGCGCTCGTCACGACGCCGATGGCGTCGAACTCCTCGGAGGCCGCGCCGAGGAAGTCGACCGGGTCGTCCTGCCAGTCGGGCTCGAACAGCCGGACCCGGCCGCCGCTCGCCGGGCCGTCCAGCGGGCCGCGCCCGGCCCGGCACAGCTCGGCCACGGCGCCCGGCGGCAGCGGGGCGGAGACCACGCCACCGGGGTTGACGGCGATCCCCGCCTGCGGCGGCAGGCCGCGGGCGAACTCCACGGCGGGGGCGATCGTGTACGACATGTGGGAGCCGACGACCTGCCGGAACTGTTCCTCGGAGCTGAAGACGGGAACGTAGGCCTGGCCGTCGAGTTCCATGGTGGGCAGGTCCAGCGGGCCGCTGTCCGGGCCTCCGCCCTTGGGCAGCGGGACCCAGATGAAGCTGCGGCCCAGCACCTCGATGATCCTGGCCCCCGCCGAGGGGACACCGAGGGAGGCGGAGAGCACCTCCTCCAGTTCGTTACCGGGCCATCCGCCGTGCGGATGGGAGTGCGTCCGGTCCGAGAAGTCCGCCGGGAAGTCCATCTGTCGCCTACCGCCTGCCTGGAACCACTGCTGTGGCTGAAAAGGCTATCGGGTCATCCGCCGAAGCCGATCCGGCGCAGCGCGTCGGCCGCGTCCCGGTCGAGCAGCACCGTCGAGCCGCAGCCCGCGGGCACCCGTCCGCGTTGCACGGCGCGCAACAGCCGGTCGCTCGCCGCGCGGTGGCGGCGGAAGGCGTACCGGGAGACCCCGCGCCCGCGTTCGCGCTGGCCGGCCAGGGCCTCCTGCGGGGTGACGTCGAGCAGCAGCAGATGCAGACTCGCGCCCCGGCGCCGGGCCTCACGGGCCAGCCAGCGCCGCACCCATGCCTGGGTACCGCAGTCGTGGACGGCGATCGCGTCACCGCCGCGCAGCGCGCGGCGCAGCCCGGCGTAGTGGGCGACGCGGACCAGCGGGCGGTACACGGCGTACGGCAGGAAGCGCGGCATGCGGCACTCCCACCGGTCGCGGGTGTCCTGGGAGTCGACGCGGGTGCCCCGCACCGCGCGCCGCATCAGCGTGGACTTGCCGCTGCCGGGCAGTCCGGTGACCACGACGAGGTCACGGGGTCCGAAGAGCAGCACGTGCGGGCTGCGGCCGGCGCGTGCCCGCAGATCGCGGACGACGGGTGCCGGCAGCGCGCTGCGGGCCCGGCCGGCCCGGGTGGCCGACTGCGCGGGCAGCGCGGCGCCGGTGGTGGTGGCGCACGCCGTGGTCCTGTTCACCGTGAGGTCCTCCCCTGGGGCCGGCACACGTCCCACCCCGCCGAGTGTCAAGAGAAGGTAATGCCGGGTGTCTCTCGTTTCCGTGCCTTTCGTGAAACAGGCCTGTCACAGCTCCCTGTGACCGCGCCCGTACTACCGGTACACCCCTGGGAAGGGTCCCCCTGCCGGACCCCGGCGATGCGTGCAATGATGTGCCCGCAACTGCATACCGGCCGTTTGAATCCGCGCGGGAGAGTCCCCGGCATCATGTGCCGCCGGGGCGCCGAAGGAGCAAGTCCCTCCCTTGAATCTCTCAGGCACCGTTACCGCGTGGGCGAGGCACATCTGAAAAGCGGGCCGCCGGAGCCGTTCCGGCGACCCCACCCAAGGTGCAAGCCGTGACCCCTCCCCGGTACGGGCGGTCATGGCGAACCTCTCAGGTTCCGATGACAGATGGGGAGGACATGTCCTCGCCTTCTCCCGCGCCCGCCCGACCCGGCGTGGGAAGGACCCCCATCGCCTCTGGGAGACCGACCGATGAGCAGTACCGAACCCCGCCGGACCGCGCTCGATGCCCTGCATCGGTCGCTCGGCGCGACGATGACCGACTTCGCCGGCTGGGACATGCCCCTGCGCTACGGCTCCGAGCGCGACGAGCACAACGCCGTGCGCAACCGGGCCGGCCTCTTCGACCTCTCGCACATGGGCGAGATCACGGTCACCGGCCCCCAGGCGGCCGCCCTCCTCGACCACGCCCTCGTCGGCAACATGAGCGGCGTGAAGGAGGGCCGCGCCCGCTACACCATGATCTGCCGTGCGGACGGCGGCATCCTGGACGATCTGATCGTCTACCGGCTCGGCGGGACCGAGTTCATGGTGGTCGCCAACGCCTCCAACGCGCAGACGGTGCTCGACGCGCTCACCGAGCGCGCGGCCGGCTTCGACGCCGAGGTCCGCGACGACCGCGACGCGTACGCGCTGCTCGCCGTGCAGGGCCCCGAGTCCCCGGCGATCCTCGCCTCGCTCACCGACGCCGATCTGGACGGCCTGAAGTACTACGCCGGTCTGCCCGGCACGGTCGCCGGCGTCCCCGCGCTCATCGCCCGCACCGGCTACACCGGTGAGGACGGCTTCGAGCTGTTCGTGAAGCCGGAGCACGCGGTCGAGCTGTGGCAGGCGCTGACCAAGGCCGGCGAGGAGAAGGGCCTGGTCCCGTGCGGGCTGTCCTGCCGGGACACGTTGCGCCTGGAGGCGGGCATGCCGCTGTACGGCAATGAGCTGAGCACCGAGCTGACACCCTTCGACGCCGGTCTCGGCCGGGTGGTGAAGTTCGACAAGGAGAGCGACTTCGTGGGCCGCGCCGCCCTGGCCGAGGCCGCCGAGCGCGCCGCCGCGCAGCCGCCGCGGGTGCTGGTCGGCCTGGTCGCCGAGGGCCGCCGGGTGCCGCGTTCCGGGTACGCGGTCGTGGCCGGCGGCGAGGTGATCGGCCGGGTCACCTCCGGCGCCCCCTCCCCCACCCTGGGCAAGCCGATCGCGATGGCCTATGTCGACGCGGCGCACGCGGCGCCCGGCACCGAGGGCGTCGCCGTGGACATCCGCGGCAGCCACGAGCCGTACGAGGTCGTGGCGCTGCCGTTCTACAAGCGGCAGAAGTGACACCGTCGTAGGCATGCCCCCGGGCGGGCCCCGCGCGCGCCCGGGCCGGCGACGGCGTACCCGCCCCACAGCGCTTTCCGCTGTCCCACCGTCATCAGCAGTCCCCCGCGTACAGGAGAATTCAGGCCATGAGCAACCCCCAGCAGCTGCGTTACAGCAAGGAGCACGAGTGGCTGACGGCCGCCGAGGACGGCGTGTCGACGGTCGGCATCACGGAGCACGCGGCCAACGCGCTCGGCGACGTGGTCTTCGTCGACCTCCCGGCGGTCGGTTCGACCGTGACCGCGGGCGAGACCTGCGGCGAGCTGGAGTCGACCAAGTCGGTCAGCGACCTCTACTCCCCGGTCTCCGGCGAGGTCACCGAGGTCAACGAGGACGTGGTGGCCGACCCGTCGCTGGTGAACTCCGCCCCCTTCGAGGGGGGCTGGCTGTTCAAGGTGCGCGTCACCGACGAGCCGGCCGACCTGCTGACCGCCGACGAGTACGACGCCCACACCGCGGGCTGAGGAGCCGTAGCCGCATGTCGCTTCTGAACACGTCCCTGCACGAGCTCGACCCGGCGGTGGCCGCCGCGGTCGACGCCGAGCTGCACCGTCAGCAGTCCACCCTCGAGATGATCGCCTCGGAGAACTTCGCCCCGGTCGCGGTCATGGAGGCGCAGGGCTCGGTCCTCACCAACAAGTACGCCGAGGGCTACCCCTGTCTCTTATACACATCT
>KL568533.1:28809-29110 GCA_000715605.1 Streptomyces speibonae
GGGCCCGCCGCTACTACGGCGGCTGCGAGCACGTCGACGTGATCGAGCAGATCGCCATCGACCGGGTGAAGGAGCTGTTCGGCGCCGAGCACGCCAACGTGCAGCCGCACTCGGGCGCGCAGGCCAACGCGGCCGCGATGTTCGCGCTGCTCAAGCCCGGTGACACGATCATGGGCCTGAACCTCGCGCACGGCGGGCACCTGACCCACGGCATGAAGATCAACTTCTCCGGCAAGCTCTACGACGTGGTCGCCTACCACGTCGGCGACGACGGCCAGGTCCTGTCTCTTATACACATCTC
>KL568533.1:29335-29978 GCA_000715605.1 Streptomyces speibonae
CGTCGCCGGCTGGTCGGCGTACCCGCGTCAGCTGGACTTCGCCGCGTTCCGCCGGATCGCGGACGAGGTCGGCGCGTACCTGATGGTCGACATGGCGCACTTCGCCGGTCTGGTGGCCGCGGGCCTGCACCCGAACCCTGTCCCGCACGCCCATGTCGTGACGACCACCACGCACAAGACCCTAGGCGGCCCGCGCGGCGGTGTGATCCTCTCCACGGCCGAGCTGGCCAAGAAGATCAACTCGGCGGTGTTCCCCGGCCAGCAGGGCGGTCCGCTGGAGCATGTGGTCGCCGCCAAGGCGGTCGCGTTCAAGGTGTGCGCCTCCGAGGAGTTCAAGGAGCGCCAACGCCGCACCCTGGAGGGCGCCCGCATCCTGGCCGAGCGCCTGGTGCAGGACGACGTGAAGGCCGTGGGCGTGGACGTGCTGTCCGGCGGCACGGACGTGCACCTGGTCCTGGTGGACCTGCGCGATTCGGAGCTGGACGGGCAGCAGGCCGAGGACCGCCTCCACGAGGTCGGCATCACCGTCAACCGCAACGCCGTCCCGAACGACCCTCGCCCGCCGATGGTCACCTCGGGTCTGCGGATCGGCACCCCCGCCCTGGCCACCCGCGGTTTCACGGCCGAGGACTTCACCGAGGTC
>KL568533.1:30201-40246 GCA_000715605.1 Streptomyces speibonae
CCGAGGTCGCGGACGTCATCGCGGAGACGCTCAAGCCGTCCTACGACGTCGAGGCGCTCCGGGCCCGGGTGACGGCCCTCGCCGGGAAGCACCCGCTCTACCCCGGTCTGACATAGTTTCGTACGCTTTTTTGTACGGACATCCGGGGCATCGCGCACACTGGGTCGGTGAGCGCGGTGCCCCGCACCATGAACCGCAGGCGGACAGCGTCGTCCGCCGAACCCTTAGGAGTCCCCCGTGGCCATCTCGGTCTTCGATCTCTTCTCGATCGGCATCGGCCCGTCCAGTTCGCACACGGTCGGCCCGATGCGGGCGGCCCGGATGTTCGCCCGGCGGCTGCGCAACGAGGACCTGCTGGACCGGGTCGCCTCGGTGCGGGCGGAGCTGTACGGCTCGCTGGGCGCCACCGGGCACGGCCACGGCACGCCGAAGGCGGTGCTGCTCGGCCTGGAGGGCGACTCACCGCGCACGGTGGACGTGGAGTCCGCCGACGAGCGGGTGGAGAAGATCAAGGACGGCGGCCGGATCCGGCTGCTCGGCGAGCACGAGATCGCGTTCTCCTTCGACGACGACATGGTGCTCCACCGCCGCAAGTCGCTTCCCTACCACGCCAACGGGATGACGCTGTGGGCGTACGACGCGTCCGGGGCGGAGGTGCTGAGCCGGACGTACTACTCGGTGGGCGGCGGGTTCGTCGTCGACGAGGAGGCGGTGGGCGCCGACCGCATCAAGCTCGACGACACCGTCCTGAAGTACCCCTTCCGCACGGGCGACGAGCTGCTGCGCCGCACCGAGGAGACCGGTCTGTCGATCTCCGCCCTGATGCTGGAGAACGAGCGCGCCTGGCGCTCCGAGGAGGAGATCCGCGCGGGGCTCCTCGAGATCTGGCGCGTGATGCAGGCGTGCGTGGAGCGCGGCATGACCCGTGAGGGCATCCTGCCGGGGGGTCTGAAGGTCCGCCGCCGTGCCGCGAACACCGCCCGCAAGCTGCGCTCGGAGGGCGATCCGCAGGCGCTGGCCATGGAGTGGATCACCCTCTACGCGATGGCCGTGAACGAGGAGAACGCGGCCGGCGGCCGGGTCGTCACGGCGCCCACCAACGGCGCGGCCGGCATCATCCCGGCCGTCCTGCACTACTACATGAACTTCGTGCCCGGCGCCGACGAGGAGGGCGTGGTCCGCTTCCTGCTCGCCGCGGGCGCCATCGGCATGCTCTTCAAGGAGAACGCCTCCATCTCCGGCGCCGAGGTCGGCTGCCAGGGCGAGGTCGGCTCCGCCTGCTCGATGGCGGCGGGTGCCCTCGCGGAGGTGCTGGGCGGATCACCGGAGCAGGTGGAGAACGCCGCCGAGATCGGCATGGAGCACAACCTCGGTCTGACCTGCGACCCGGTCGGCGGCCTGGTGCAGATCCCGTGCATCGAGCGCAACGGCATGGCCGCGGTGAAGGCGGTCACCGCGGCGCGGATGGCGATGCGCGGCGACGGCTCCCACAAGGTCTCCCTGGACAAGGTCATCAAGACGATGAAGGAGACCGGCGCGGACATGTCGGTCAAGTACAAGGAAACGGCCCGCGGCGGTCTCGCGGTGAACATCATCGAATGCTGAACCGCGTTTTGCGTCAACACGGTTGATGCGGGGAATAAGACAACTCCCGTTCCCCCCACGGCACTACACGGGAGACCCGCATGCTGCGTGGCATCGACGTGAGCTCGTACCAGTCGTCCTCGTACGACACCGACGGCCTCTCGTTCGTCTTCGTCAAGGCGACGGAAGGCCGTACCTATGTGAACCCCAAACTCAGCGCCCAGACCAGGACCGGCAGGGAGGCCGGTCTGGTGGTCGGGTTCTACCACTTCCTCTGGCCGGGAAACCTCACCGCACAGGCCGAGTACTTCGTGAGCAAGGCGCCGGAGAAACGAGGTGACATCCTCGCGGTCGACTGGGAGACGACGGGCGCGGGATCGCGTGCGAGCAACGCCGAGAAGGACCGCTTCATCCGCAAGGTGAAGGAGCTGCGTCCGAACAACAGAGTCATTCTGTATTGCAACAGGAATTTCTGGCTGAACGTCGATACGACGTCCTACGCCGGCGACGGTCTCTGGATCGCCGACTACGTCACCGCAGGGAAACCCCGCATCCAGGCGAAGTGGCGCTTCCACCAGTACACCGACGACCCGCTGGACAAGAACGTCGCGGACTTCTCCAGCAGGTCGGCGCTGCGACAGTGGGCCGAGAAGGCCTAGGCCCGCTCCTCCTTGTCCAGGTGGGCCCAGAACTCGTCGAACGAAAGGACCTTGTCGCCGTTCAGGTCGCGGGACTTGATCAGGGCCTCGGCGACCGCCTCGGTGACGTTCCAGTCCCCGCCCTGGGCCAGCGCGGTCTTGAACTCGGCAGCGGTGATGAACCCGTCCCCGTCCGTGTCGATCCGCTCGAACTGCTTGCGCGCTTCCTCGATGTCCGCCACCGGTCCGCCCCTCGTCTTGTGCTGTGCGTCCTACTGACGCAGGTCAGATTATCGGGCCAGCTGGGACCGCAGTGCGGCGACCACCCACCCGAACTCCTTCTCGTAGGAGGACGGGGGCTCCAGGCCGTTCACGATCGCGGACAGCTCGCGGTACCGGGCCAGACGGACGTCGGTCGCCGACGCGAGGCGTTCCAGTACGGCGGCCGGGTCGGCGTCGCCGATCAGTTCGCGCAGTACGGCCTCGGCGCGCGGGGTGCCCGGGTCGACGCCGTCCTTGAGGGCGCCGCCCGCGAGCCGGATCAGGCGGCTCATGAACCACAGGGAGCTGCCGGTGGGGACGTCGGGCCCCCGGTCCGCGGCGTTGAACTCGATCATCCTGCGCATCGTGGCCCGGAACTCCGGGTCCTGGATGAGCTCGGCCAGTTCCACCCAGGCGTCCACCTGTTCCGGGGTGGGGTCGTCGGGCAGGTCGGCCGCGGCGAAGCGCAGGCGCTGCCGGATGTCGGGGTCCGCGGTGTCGATGCCCTCGAAGACCTCTGCCATGAAGTCGTCCAGGATGCGCCGGCGCTCGGCGGCGGACAGTCGGGCCAGTTTGTTCATGAGTGCCGTCTCCTCGGCGGTCGAGCCTCGTCGTGCCACGGTCGACAGCACCGCGCGGGTCACCTTCAGGGAGCGGATCTGCGCGTCCAGCGCGGCCACGTGCGCCGCCGCGACCTGCGCCACCGTGGTCTCCCCGGTCAGCACCCGGCGTACGTCGTCCAGGCCGAGACCCAGTTCGCGCAGGGTGCGGACCAGTTCCAGGCGGGCGACGGAGCCGGCGTCGTAGAGCCGGTAGCCGCCCGTGGAGCGGGCCACCGGCGGCAGGGCGCCCTCGTCGGACCAGTAGCGGATGGTGCGCACGGACAGGCCGGTGGTCCGGGCGAGCTCGCCGATGGTGAGAAGTCCGGTGCCGTCGTCGATCATGTCTGGGAGTCTGGGCCTTCCAGTGGGTGGAGACTCAAGGAGCGGCTCGGTGGCGGACAGTGGCTCGGGCACGGAGACGGACACGCTGCGGGACATTCTCGACGCGGCGGCGCGCGGTGTCTTCCCGGCGGCGGACGGAGGGACGACGGTGGTGCCCCAGCCCTCCGCCCGGGACGCGGGGGTGCTGGCGTTCACCGCGCACTCCGTCGTCTTCACCGACGAGGATCCGGCGTGGGTGCGGCGAACGCTGGCCGCGCTCGACTGCGACGCGCTGGCCGCCACGATGAACGCGCGGTTCCTGGCCGCGTTCATGGAGCGTACGGGGCGGCGGACGGACACGATCGATGTCATGACGGTGGCGCCGGGGCTCGGGTCCGCCGACGCTCCGTTGCTCGCTCTCGAGGAGATCGATGATCCCGGGCATCCGCGGGTGGTGAGTGCGCGGCGGCGGCGGGACGACGTGCGGGTGTGGGTGGTGGAGGGGGGCCAGGGCGTTCTGGTGCTGGGGCGGGGTGTGGCGGGGCGGCTGGAGGTCGCGGTGGAGATGGCGGAGGGGGCGCGGAATCGGGGGGTGGGGCGGGAGCTGGCACGGGCGGCGCGGGAGCTGGCGGGGGGTGAGGCGGTGTGGGCGCAGGTCTCTCCGGGGAATGCGCGGAGTTTGCGGGCGTTCCTGGGGGCGGAGGCGTTGTTCCTGCCGGAGTGAGGCGGGGGGGTGTTGCACGGCTCAGCTTGCTCACCTGGGCCGGAGAGTGGTGCGCAGCCCGGCGTTTGCGGGGTGCCCCTGCGCCCCCTCCCCATCGCCCCAGCGGCACGACTGCCCGCAGCTATCGCGGGTCAGCGGTCTGTTGTGCGGATTTCGAACCAGGTGGTTTTGCCCCGGGGGAGGAGGTCGACGCCCCAGCGGTCGGCGAGTTTGTCGACGAGGAAGAGGCCCCGGCCGCTGATGTCGAGGTCCTGGACCGGCATGAGGCAGGGCAGGCCCCGGGAGGGATCGCGCACCTCGATACGGATCCAGCCGCGCCGGTGGCGCATCCGGAGTCCGAAGACCCGGGCCCCGGTGTGGCGCACGGCGTTGCCGACGAGTTCGGAGACGAGCAGGACGGCGTCCTCGGTGGTCCTGGCGTTCAGTCCCCAGTGGCGCAGGACGACGATCTGGACGAGCCGGCGTGCGGTGGCGGCGGACTCGGGACGGGACGGCAGCGGAACCTCCGCCTCCGTGGGGTCGCCGAACAACTCCAGTGCTTTGAGGGCGCGTTCGTCCTCGACCGTCGGCGACCAGCGCGACGCGGTCGCGCGTCCGTCTCCCCGCGGCTGTTCCCTGCCATCCAGCCCCGCCATGACCCCATCATGGCCGTCCGAGGGGCCCTCCGGGGCCGTTCCGGGGGAATACGCCCCCTGTGCGCCCCCCTCCGGCACTGGGCCACCGGCATATGCGGGCGGCACTTCGGGGTCGCCGAAAGCCCGTCCTACCTGCGGAAACGGCTCGCTCTCAGGCAATCGACGGGCTCCCTCGACACGAACGGCTTAAGGGTGTACCCAGACTCCCACAATCCGCCCCATCGAGGGACCCGGATCAGACATCGCGTCAATTGCAAGACGTACGTGAGGTTTTCACACGACCGTCAGAGGAACTTCGCCTTGCCGGGGCCTTCCTCGACGAAGCTGCGCATCCCGCGTTCCCGGTCCTCCGTGGCGAACAGGCCCGCGAACCAGTTGCGTTCGACGGCGAGGCCGGTCTCGATGTCCGTCTCGAGGCCGGCGTCGACCGACTCCTTGGCCGCGCGCAGTGCGATCGCCGGGCCCTGGGCGAGCTTCGCCGCCCACGTGTGCGCCTGCGCGTAGACCTCGTCGGCGGGGACCACGCGGTCCACCAGGCCGAGCGTCAGCGCCTCGTCGGCCCGGACCTGGCGGCCGGTGAAGATGAGGTCCTTGGCCCGGGAGGGGCCGATCAGCCGGGACAGCCGCTGGGTGCCGCCCGCGCCCGGGATCAGCCCGAGCAGGATCTCGGGCTGGCCGAGCTTGGCGTTCTCCCCGGCGATGCGGTAGTCGGCGCAGAGCGCGAGTTCGCAGCCACCCCCGAGCGCGTAGCCGGTGACGGCGGCGACGACCGGCTTGGGGATGCGGGCCACGGCGGTGAAGGAGTCCTGCAGGGCGCGGGCCCGCGCGATCATCGCCGCGTGGTCCATCGCCTGCATCTCCTTGATGTCCGCGCCCGCCGCGAACACCTTCTCGCCGCCGTAGATCACCACGGCGCGCACGTCCTCGCGGCGCGTGGCCTCCTCGGCGAGTTCCTTCAGACGGTCCTGCGTGGCGACGTCCAGCGCGTTCATGGGCGGCCGGTCCAGCCGGAGCGTGCCGACGCCTTCGGCGACTTCGAGATGTACGGTCATGGCAGCAGGTTAACGGCCACTAACGCGCTCGGCGAAGGTGCGGTCGGTCACGCCCGGCCGGGGTCCGGCCGGGCGCCGGGGTTACTTCTTCCACTCCTCCCAGGACATGTTCCAGCCGTTGAGGCCGTTGTCCGGGGCGACGGTGGCGTCGTTGGAGTTCTTGACGATCACCACGTCGCCGATCATGGAGTGCTCGTAGAACCAGGAGCCCGGTGCCTTCTTGTCCCAGCCGCCGCGCACGTCGCGCAGGCCGATGCAGCCGTGGCTGGCGTTGTAGTTGCCGAAGGCGCCGCCGCCCCAGTAGTTGCCGTGCAGGAAGGTGCCGGAGGTGGTCAGGCGCATGGCGTGCGGGACGTCCTTGATGTCGTACTCACCGCCGTAACCGACCGTCTCGCCGTTCATCCGGGTCACCTTCAGCCGCTCGCTGATGACCATCTGGCCGTTCCAGGTCTCCATGCCGGCCTTGCCGGTGGTGACGGGGATGGTCTTGATGACCTTGCCGTCCCGCTCGACCTTCATGGTCAGCTTCTTGGCGTCGACGACGGAGACCTGCTTGCGGCCGATGGTGAAGGAGACGGTCTTGTCCTGCTCGCCGTAGACGCCCTCGCGGCCCTCGACGCCGTCGAGGTTGAGGTCGACGGTGACCTTGGTGCCGGGCTTCCAGTACTTCTCGGGACGGAAGTCGAGGCGGTCGTTGCCGAACCAGTGGCCCTCGACCTCGACGGCCGGCTCGGTGGTGATGCGGATGGCCTTCTCGACGTCCTCCGGGTTGGTGATGCCCCGGGTGAAGCGCAGCGAGAACGGCATGCCGACGCCGACCTTGGAGCCGTCCTCGGGAGTGAAGGTGCCGACGAAGGTGTTCTTCGGCGTCAGGGTGGTGAAGCTGGAGTCCTCGGCGGCGGTGCGGCCCTCGGAGTCCTTGGCGACCGCGTGCACCGTGTACTTGGTGGCCGCGGCCAGGTGGGTGGACGGCGTCCAGGTGGCGCCGTCCTTGGATATCTCACCCTCGATCGCGTCGCCGTCGGGGTCCTTGACGACGACCTCGGTCAGCTTGCCCTTCGTCGCGTCGACCTTCAGCGCCCCGGTGGTCCTGACGGACTTCGCCCCGTCCTCGGGGGCGATGCCGATCACGGCCTCCGACTGCTTGCTCTGCGCCGCGCCGGCGGCCTTGTCCTTGCCCTTGCCGTCGCCCGAGCCGGATCCCTCGTCGGATCCTCCGCCGCCGCAGGCGGTGACCGCCAGCATCACTCCGAGCGCCAGCGCGGCGAGCTTTCTGCCGCCCCGCCCGCGCACGCCAATCGAAGCCCCCGATATCGGCCCCACGTTCACTTGTTTCTCCCCTCGGCGGGCCTGGCCCGGCCCGCGCCCCCGCGCCCCTCGCGCTCACGAGGGATAGTAACCACAGGCCAGAGGCGTTCGAAGGGGCGGAAGTGTCACCGTTCCGTTCCAACTTCAACGGTCCGTGCGAGGGTTCGGTCAGCGCTGCTTCACCGCCCCGCCCGCCTTCCATTCCTTCCAGTTCATGTTCCAGCCGCCGAGACCGTTGTCCGGCGCCACCTTCTTGTCCTTGCTGTTGACGACCTCGACGACGTCACCGATGAGGCTGCGGTCGAAGAACCAGCCCGCCGGGGTGTCCGCGCCGCCGCCCTTCACGTCGCGCAGGCCGACGCAGCCGTGGCTGACGTTGCTGCGGCCGAAGACATCGGGCTCGGCCCAGTAGTTGCCGTGCAGGAACGTGCCGGAGCTGGTCAGCCGGATGGCGTGCGGGACGTCGGGGATGTCGTACTCGCCGCCGAAGCCGACCGTGCGGCTGTTCATGCGCGTCACCTCGAGCATCTCGGTGATGACCATCTTCCCGTTGTACGTGGGGGTCTTCTTCGCCCCCGCCGTGACGGGCACGGTGGTCAGCAGCTCCCCGTCCCGGCGTACGCGCAGGGTGTGCGCGGCCGCGTCGACCACCGACACCTGGCTGCGGCCGACGGTGAAGGTGAAGGTGCGGTGCTGGAGCCCGTAGACGCCGGGGGCTCCCTCGACGTCGCGCAGGTTCAGGTCGACGGTGACCTTGGTGCCCGGTTTCCAGTACCGCTCGGGCCGGAAGTCCAGGCGCGTGTCGCCGAACCAGTGCGGGCGGATCTCGACGGCCGGGCGGGCGGTGACGCGGACGGCGCGTTCGACGGCCGCGCGGTGGACGATCTTCCGGTTGAACTCCAGGGAGACGATCATGCCGGTGCCGACGGTGGAGCGGTCGTCGGGCGCCACATAGCCGATGAAGCGTTCCTCCGGGACATACGTGGTGAAGGTGGTGTGCCGGGCGGAACGGCGGCCCTCGCCGTCCACGGCCACCGCGTCCACGGTGTACTTCGCGGCCAGCGCCAGCCGGTCGTCCTCGGGCGTCCAGGTCAGCCCGTCGGCGGAGATACGGCCCGGTACGCGCGACTCCCGCGCGTCCTGGGACGCGACCGCCTTCACCGACTCCAGCCGCCCGTCCGGTACCCGCACCCGCAGCTTGGCGTCGGGGCGTACGTCCTCGCTGCCGTCGTCCGGCACCACCCGGATGACGTCCCCGCGGCCCGGCGGCCCGAACGCCCCCTCGATGGGGCCGTCCGCGGTACACCCGACGGTCCCGGTCAGCAGTCCTGCCCATGTCAGTACGACGGCCAGTGCGGCCCTCGCGCGCCGTGCGCGCCCTTGTACGTGCCTCACGCGGTACCCAACGACGGGCCTCGGCTCCGGGAAACGACCATGCCGCCCCCCGGGGAAACGTGAGTGCGAGCCGCGCTCTGGGCAGAACAGTGGGAGGACGACGCGCCGGGGAGCCACGGCCGAGCCGCTGAACGGGCCGCCACCCCCTGTCCGCCGCCGTCCCCCACGAGCCGCGGGAGGCTGACAGGTGTCCAGCGCAGCCGAGCAGGAGGCGGTGGCCGGAGAGCGGGCCACCGGGGACGGACACCCGGCCGCCGTCGTGAACGGCGCGCGGCCGGCGCCGCCCGTCCCCACGGTGCCCGTGCGGCCGGGCCGGCCGACGCCGCTGGGTGCCCGGTTCCGGGTGGGCCCGGACGGGGTGGCGGGGACCAACTTCGCGTTGTGGGCGGGCGGCGCGGAGGGCGTCGAGCTGTGCCTGTTCGACGAGCACGGCAGGGAGAGCAGGGCCCGGCTCACCGAGCTGACGCACGGCATCTGGCACGGCTTCGTGCCGGGGGTGCGTCCCGGCCGGCGCTACGGCTACCGGGTGCACGGCCGCTGGGACCCGTGGACCGGCGCCCGCTGGAATCCGGCGAAGCTGCTCCTCGATCCCTACGCCCGCGCGGTGGACGCCGGCCCGGGCGACGACTACGGCTCGCTGCCGCCGGAGGTGTACGGGCACGTCCGGGACTGGCCGGAGCAGCATGTCGCGGACACCGTGCGCGACGACCGGGACTCGGCCCCGTACGTCCCCAAGGGGGTGGTCGTCCACGATGACGGCCCCGACGACGAATGGGCCGACGACCGCCGGCCGAAGACACCGTGGGCGGACTCCGTCATCTACGAGCTGCACGTCAAGGGCTTCACACAGCGCCACCCCGGCATACCCGAGGAGCTGCGCGGCACCTACGCGGGGCTGGCGCACCCCGCCGCGATCGCGCATCTGACCGCGCTCGGGGTCACGGCCGTGGAGCTGCTGCCGGTGCACCAGTTCGCCCACGAGGACCATCTGCTGCGCCGGGGGCTGCGCAACTACTGGGGCTACAACTCCATCGGCTACTTCGCCCCGCACGCCGGCTACGCGGCCTCCGGGACGGCCGGGCAGCAGGTCGGCGAGTTCAAGCGGATGGTGCGCGCCCTGCACGCGGCCGGGATCGAGGTGATCCTCGACGTGGTCTACAACCACACCGCGGAGGCGGGCGAGCTGGGCCCCACCCTGTCCCTGAAGGGCATCGACAACCGCGGCTACTACCGCCTCCAGCCCGACGCCCGCAGATACGCCGACTACACCGGCTGCGGCAACACCCTGCACGTCGTGCAGCCGCACGTGCTGCGACTGATCACGGACTCCCTGCGCTACTGGGTGACGGAGATGGGCGTCGACGGCTTCCGCTTCGACCTGGCGGCCGCGCTGGCCCGTTCGATGCACGACGTCGACATGCTGTCGCCGTTCCTCGCGGTGATCGCGCAGGACCCGGTGCTGCGCCGGGTGAAGCTGATCGCCGAGCCGTGGGACGTCGGCTCCGGCGGCTATCAGGTGGGCGCG
>KL568533.1:40469-40889 GCA_000715605.1 Streptomyces speibonae
GCTATCAGGTGGGCGCGTTCCCGCCGCTGTGGACGGAGTGGAACGACCGGTACCGCGACACCGTGCGGGACTTCTGGCGGCACGCGCTGCCGGATGTGCGGGAGATGGGCTACCGGCTGTCCGGGTCGAGCGACCTGTACGCCTGGGGCGGACGGCGCCCCTACGCCTCGGTCAACTACGTCACCGCGCACGACGGCTTCACGCTGCGCGACCTGGTGTCGTACGACCGCAAGCACAACGAGGCCAACGGCGAGGGCAACCGGGACGGCACGGACGACAACCGCTCCTGGAACTGCGGGGCGGAGGGCGGGACGGACGACCCCGGCGTACGGGCGCTGCGGCGGCGGCAGCTGCGGAACCTGCTGACCACGCTGCTGCTGTCGACGGGCGTGCCGATGCTGGTCGCCGGCGACGAGATGG
>KL568533.1:41122-42050 GCA_000715605.1 Streptomyces speibonae
GAGACCGGCTGGGTGGACTGGAGCCTGCTGGACGACCCCGAGTGGCGGCCGCTGTTCGAGCTGACCTCCCGCCTGATCGCCCTGCACCACCGGCATCCGGTACTGCGCCGCCGTTCCTTCTTCTCCGGCCGGGCGCACTCCGCGGACGGGCTGCGCGACCTCGCCTGGTTCACCCCGCAGGGCACGGAGATGACCGAGGGCGACTGGTACGCGCCGGCCGCCACGCTCGGCATGTACCTCTCCGGGCGGGACATCCCGGGGCGCGACGAGCGGGGTGCGCCGATCCTCGACGACAGCTTTCTGGCCGTCCTCCACGCGGGTGGAGATCCGGTGGAGTTCGCGCTCCCGGGGGCACCGTGGGCCGAGCGGTACGAGGTGGTCGTCGACACCGCGCGGGAGGAGCAGGAGGCGGCCCCGGCTGTGGAACACCGCGCGGGGACACGGATCACGGTGCCGGAACGGTCGGTGCTGCTGCTGCGGGTGCTGCCCCGTCCGCGCAGGTCGTAGGACCAACGGACGAACACGGTCCGGCCAAAACTCGGTGGGCAGTGTCAGTGGCGATCCGTAGGCTCGCTGCTGATGCCCACGACACCTCCTCCCCCGGAAACCCGCTCCGCCGTGCGCACGCTGCTGCGGCTGTGGCCGTACGTACGGCCCGTGCGGGCGCGGCTGTTCACCGCCGCGTTCGTCGCGATCCTCGCCTCCTGCACAGGGCTGCTCATCCCCCTCGTCCTGAAGTGGATGGTGGACGGTCCGGTCGCCGACCGGGACCCGGCGGGGGTGTGGCTGGGCGCGCTGTACCTGCTGCTGCTCGGGCTCGCGGAGGCGCTGCTGTTCGGGTTCCGGCGGTGGCTGGTGGCCCGTCCGCTGTCGCACGTCGAGGCGGAGATGCGGGCGCATCTGTACCTGTCTCTTATACACATCTCTG
>KL568533.1:42298-45704 GCA_000715605.1 Streptomyces speibonae
GTGTATAAGAGACAGATCTGATGCTGCTGCGCATGTTCCTGGCGTTTCCGTTGACGTTCCTGCTGGTCAACGGGGTCACGATCCTGGTCGGCGTGAGCATCATGCTGGTGCAGGACTGGACGCTGGGGCTGGTCATCCTGGTACCGGCGGCGCCGGTGCTGATCACGTGCGTGGTGTTCGAGAAGCGGTACTCCGGTGCGGCGCGGCGGGCACAGGACCAGGTGGGTGATCTGACGACGGTGGTCGAGGAGAGTGTGCTCGGCATCCGGATCATCAAGGGGTTCGGACGGCACCGGAGTCAGGCTCGGGCGTTCCGGGAGCTGTCGGGGAAGCTGCGGGGCACGGAGCTGCACAAGGCGCGGCTGCTGGCGACGATCCTGGGCGTCATCGTGACGCTGCCGGAGCTGGCGATCGGGGCGGCGCTGGTGCTGGGGGCCGTGCGGGTGGCGGACGGGTCGCTGTCCGCGGGGACGTTGGTGGCGTTCCTGTCGACGGCGCTGGCCCTGCGGTGGCCGGTGGACTCGATCGGTTTCCTCCTGGCGATGAGCCAGGAGGCGGCGACGGCGACGGAACGGTACTTCGAGGTGATGGACGCGGAAGAGGAGTCCTCCGCAAGTGCGGGCCGTCGTGCCGCTGGGGCGATGGGGGTCCCCCCGCTCGAGCGGCACGACTGCCCGCGGGAGCACGGGCTCGTGTTCGAGAACGTCAGCTTCCGGTACCCCGACGCGCCCGCCGGTTCCCCGCCCGTGCTGCACGGGATCGACCTGCACATCCGCCGTGGGGAATCGCTCGCGCTCGTCGGGGCGACCGGGAGTGGGAAGACCACGCTCACCGCGCTCGTGCCCCGGCTGCACGAGGTGACCTCCGGACGCATCACCCTCGACGGAGAGGACATCACGGAGATGTCGAGGGAGGAGCTGCGCTCACGCGTCGCCGTCGCCTTCGAGGAACCCACCCTCTTCTCCGCGAGCGTCGGCGAGAACGTGCTGATGGGTGGCGGAGCCGGCGCCGACGACCTCGGCCGGGCCCTCGCCGTCGCCCAGGCCGACTTCGCGCACGCGCTCCCGCAGGGCGTGGACACCCAGGTGGGCGAGCAGGGCCTCAGCCTCTCCGGCGGCCAGCGCCAGCGCCTCGCGCTGGCCCGCGCCGTCGTCGGACGCCCCGACTTCCTGGTCCTGGACGACCCGCTGTCCGCGCTCGACGTGCACACGGAGGCCGCGGTGGAGGCCGCCCTGCGCCGGGTGCTCGCGGACACCACGGCCCTCATCGTGGCGCACCGCCCCTCCACGGTCCTGCTCGCCGACCGCGTCGCCCTGCTCTCCGGCGGCCGGATCACCGCGGTCGGCACGCACCACGAACTGCTGCGCACCCACCCCGAGTACGCGCACCTCATGTCCGGCGACCCGGCCGCGGAACAGGAGTACCAGCGATGACGGCGGCCACCACCGCACCGGTCCGGGACGAGGACGACGGCCCGACGGCGGAGTCGGGCGACCCCTTCGACCGGGATCAGCTGCCCGCTCCCCCGGGTGCCACCGGCACGCTGCTGCGTTCCCTGCTCACTCCGATGCGGGGCAGGGTCGCCGTCACCGCGCTGTTGCTGCTGCTCCAGCAGGCCGCGGTCCAGGCGGGCCCGCTGCTGGTGGCGTACGCCATCGACCGGGCCGTGCCCGCGTTCCGCGCGGACGACAACGGGCCGCTCATCGCGGTGGCGGTGGGGTATCTGCTGTGCGCGGTGGCGGCGGGGGCGCTGCAGTACGCGTTCGTCACGGCGTCGGCCCGGGTCAGCCAGGACGTCCTGCTCGATCTGCGCGGCCGGATCTTCCGCCACGCCCAGGAGCTCAGCGTCGACTTCCACGAGCGCTACACCTCGGGCCGGCTCATCTCCCGCTCCACCACCGACGTCGAGTCGCTGCGGGAACTGCTGGAGGAGGGCCTGCAGGAGCTGGTGATGGTCACGCTGTCGGCGATCTACATCTCGGTGCTGCTGCTCTGGCTGGACCTGGGCCTCGGGGCCGTCGCGGTGGCGTCCTTCGTGCCGCTGTATCTGCTCATCCGCTCCTACCGGCGGCGGGCGGTGCGGGTGTACCGGAAGCGGTCGACGGCCATCGCCGCGGTGATCGTGAAATTCGTCGAGACGATGAACGGCATCCGGCCGGTGCGCGCCTTCCGCCGGGAGGCCGCGAACGACGCCGATTTCGCGGTGCTGAACCGGCGGCACGAACGGACCAACGGCGACGCGCTCCTCGAGATGGCCCGCTACGTGGTGGGCTCGCGGGTCACCGCGAACACCACGGTGGCGCTGATCGTGCTCTGGGGCGCCTACCGGGTGGCGGACGGGTCGCTGGAACTCGGTGTGCTGGCGGCCGCGGTGCTGTATCTGCGGCGGCTGTACGACCCGATCGACCGGCTCGGCATGTTCCTCAACTCCTACCAGTCGGCGGCGGCCTCGCTGGAGAAGATCGCCGGTCTGCTGGCGCAGACCCCGACGGTGCCGGAGCCGGTCCGCCCCCAGGAGCTTCCCGAGCGGCGCGCCGGCCTCCCCGGCCGCGAGGTCGTCTTCGACGGCGTGCGGTTCGCCTACCGCACCGGCGGTGAGGTGCTCCCTCGCTTCGGCCTCACCCTCCCGGCCGGACAGACCGTCGCCGTCGTCGGCTCGACCGGCGCGGGCAAGTCGACGCTGGCCAAGCTGCTCGCCCGGTTCTACGACCCCACCGAAGGCCGGGTGCTGCTCGACGGCGTCGACCTGCGCGACCTGACGGGACGCGGGCTGCGGCGCGAGGTGGTGATGGTGACGCAGGAGGCGTTCCTGTTCTCCGGGACGGTCGCGGAGAACATCGCCCTCGGCCGGCCGGACGCCACCCGCGCGGAGATCGAGCGGGCGGCGAAGGAGATCGGGGCGCACGACTTCATCGCCGCCCTGCCCGACGGCTACGACACCGACGTCCGCAAGCGCGGCGGCCGCATCTCGGCCGGCCAGCGCCAACTGGTCTCCTTCGCCCGCGCGTTGCTGGCCGACCCGGCCGTCCTCATCCTGGACGAGGCGACCAGCTCCCTGGACGTGCCCGGTGAGCGGGCGGTGCAGCGGGCGATGGCGACGGTGCTGAAGGGGCGTACGGCGGTGGTGATCGCCCACCGGCTGTCGACCGTCGAGATCGCCGACCGGGTGCTGGTCATGGAGCGGGGAAGGATCGTGGAGGACGGCAGCCCGTCCGAACTGATCGACCGCACCGGCAGGTTCGCCGACCTGCACCGGGCGTGGCGGGACAGTCTGGCCTAGGGCCGAGCGGGAAGGACGGGGCACGGGGGAATGACCGCATGATCGACGCGTACGAGGATCCGGGCACGCCCGACAGCCGGGGCGGGGCCCGGTATCTGTGGTGGCTGGTGCGGCGGCAGCCGGGGC
>KL568533.1:45932-46795 GCA_000715605.1 Streptomyces speibonae
GGGAGCCGTGTTCGGCAGTGTGTGGATGGTGGGTCTCGCGGCCACGCCCTACCTGATGGCGCGGGCGGTGGACGACGGCCTCGCGCCCGGTGACACGGGGGCGCTGGCGCTGTGGACCGGGGCGCTGTTCGCGGTGAACGGGTTCAACTCCTGGCTGAGCATCATGCGGCACCGCACCATGACGCGGGTGCGCATGGACGCCAACTTCCGCACGGTGAAGGTGGTGGTCGGGCAGACGGTCCGGCTGGGTGCCTCGCTGGAGCGGCGGACCGGGGCCGGGGAGGTCGTCACCATCGGGGTGGGCGATGTGCAGGTGATCGCCCAGTCGCTCACCGCCGTCGGGCCGGGGGTCGGCGCGGTCGTGGCGTACGCGGTGGTGGCGGGGCTGCTGTGGTCGGTGTCGCCGCTGCTGGCGGTGGTCGTGCTGCTCGGGGTGCCGGTGATCGGTCTCGTCGTGGGGCCGCTGACGGGGCGGCTGCGGGGGACGGAGACGGAGTACCGGGAACGCCAGGGGGTGCTGACGGCGCGGATCGGTGATCTCGCGGGCGGGTTGCGGGTGCTGAGCGGGCTCGGCGGGAAGAGCCTGGTCTCGGAGGCGTTCCGCCGGGACTCGGGGCGGCTGCGGGAGCAGGGGTACCGGGTCGGGGCGGTGACGAGCTGGATCCAGACGCTCTCCGCGGGCCTGCCGACGCTGTTCCTGGCCGGCGTCACCTGGATCGCGGCACGGCTGGCCGCGCAGGGCACGATCTCGGTGGGCGAGCTGGTGTCGGTGTACGGCTATGTGGCCGTACTGGTGTGGCCGGTGATGTTCCTCATCGAGTGCGGATACCAGCTGAGCCGCGGTGTGGTGGCCGGGCGGCGGG
>KL568533.1:47081-47693 GCA_000715605.1 Streptomyces speibonae
CCGCCTCGGCCGGTACGCGCCGTCGGCGGCCACCTGGGGCGGGGTGCGGCTGGACGGGATCGCGCTCGCCCGGGTGCGGGAGCGGATCCTGGTCGCCGACGCCGAGGCGGACCTGTTCGCCGGTCCGCTGCGGGAGGTGGTGGCCGGCCGCGCCGACGCGTCGGACGAGGAGGTGCTGCGCGCGCTGCACGCGGCCGCCGCCGACGACGTGGTGCAGGGGCTGCCCGAGGGGCTCGCCTCGACGGTGTCCGCGCAGGGCCGCAGCCTCTCCGGCGGTCAGCGGCAACGGGTGCGCTGGGCACGGGCGTTGCTGGCCGACCCGGAGGTGCTGCTGGCGGTGGAGCCGACCTCGGCGCTCGACGCGCACACCGAGGCCACGGTCGCCGACCGGCTGCGCGAGGCCCGCCGGGGCCGTACGACGCTGCTGGTGACCTCCTCGCCGCTGGTGCTCACGCGGGCCGACGAGGTGGTCTTCCTGGTCGACGGGAAGGCCGTCGCGCGCGGCGCTCACCAGCGGCTTCTCGACGAGGAGCCCGGCTACCGGGATCTGGTGGCCCGGGACACCGAAGCGGAGGCCGTGCGATGAGCGGGGAGCCTGTCTCTTATACACAT
>KL568533.1:47897-51848 GCA_000715605.1 Streptomyces speibonae
CCCGCCGATGTGCGCCGGGCCGCCGTGGGGCTGGTGCGGGCGGACCGGCGGGCCTTCACCGGGGTGCTGGCGCTGAACGGGCTGGCGGCCGTGGCGGGGCTGGCCGGGCCCTGGCTGCTGGGGCGGATCATCGACGAGGTGCGGGACGGGGGCGGTGTGGCGGTGGTGGACCGGCTGGCGCCGGTCATCCTGCTGTGCGCCGTCGCGCAGTTGCTGCTGGCGCGCTGGGCCCGGTACGTGGGGCACCGGTTCGGGGAGCGGACGCTGGCCCGGGTGCGGGAGCGGTTCGTGGACCGGGCGCTGGCGCTGCCCTCGTCCGTGGTGGAGCGGGCCGGCACCGGCGATCTGACGGCGCGGGGCACGGGGGACGTCACCACCGTGGGCACGACCCTGCGGGACGCGGGCCCCTCACTGCTGGTCAACGCCGTGCAGTCGCTGTTCGTGATGGGCGCGGTGCTGGTGGTGGATCCGCTGCTGGGGGCGCTCGGGCTGCTCGGGCTGACGCCGATCTGGCTGGTGCTGCGCTGGTATCTGCGCCGGGCCCGCGACGCCTATCTCGCCGAGGGGGCGGCGAACTCGGACGTGGCGGAGATCGTCGCGGCGACGGCGGCGGGGGCCCGCACGGTGGAGGCGTTCGGGCTGCGGGAACGGCGCGTGCGGGCCGCCCGGGACGCGCTGGAGACCTCCCGGCGCACCCGCTTCCACACGCTGTTCCTGCGCACGGTGTTCTTCCCGGTGGTCGAGGTGTCGTACGTCGTGCCGGTGGCCGGGGTGCTGCTGTTCGGCGGGTGGCTGCACCAGCGGGGCATGGTGAGCCTCGGGGCGGTGGTCGCGGCCTCCCTGTATCTGCTGCAGTTGAGCGGGCCGCTGGACGAGGTGCTGATGCGGCTGGAGCAGCTCCAGTCGGGCGGCGCCTCCTTCGCCCGGGTGGAGGGCCTGGCGCGGGCGCCGCGCGCGGCCGAGCGGACGGACACCCCGGATCCGGACGGCGACCGCATCGACGTGACCGGCGTGCGCTACGCCTACGACGGGGGCGGCGAGGTGCTGCGCGGGGTCGACCTGACCGTGCGACCGGGTGAGCGGCTGGCGATGGTGGGGCCGTCCGGCGCGGGCAAGACCACGCTGAGCCGGCTGCTGGCGGGCGTGGACGCGCCGACCACGGGGACGGTGACCGTGGGCGGGGTGCCGGTGGCCGGTCTCGACCCGGAGCGGCTGCGGCGGCAGGTGGTGCTGGTCACCCAGGAGCACCATGTGTTCCTCGGTTCGGTCCGTGACAATCTGCGGATCGCCGAACCGGCCGCCGACGACGAGCGGGTGTGGGCGGCGCTGACGGTGGTCGGCGCCGACGCGTGGGTGCGGGAGCTGCCGGAGGGGCTGGACACCGAGCTGGGCGAGGGCGGCCACGCCACCGACGGCTCCCAGGCGCAGCAACTGGCGCTGGCCCGGGTGGTGCTGGCCGATCCGCACACGCTGATCCTCGACGAGGCCACCGCGCTGCTCGACCCCACGACCGCGCGGCACACCGAGCGTGCGCTGGCCGCCGTCCTCCAGGGCCGTACGGTCATCGCGGTCGCGCACCGGCTGCACACCGCGCACGACGCGGACCGGGTGGCCGTGATGGAGGACGGCCGGCTCACCGAACTGGGTACGCACGACGACCTGGTGGCGGCCGGCGGGGTGTACGCGTCCCTGTGGCACTCCTGGCACGGCGACCGCCCCGCGTCCGGACCGGCGGGAAGAGGCCCCGGACCGCTCAGCGCATGACGGGCACCGCGTCGCCCTCCGGCCCGCAGCGGACGGTCCAGGGCTCCCGGGACCGGGTGAGGTCCTCGTGGACGCGGATGTCGACCTCGGTGGCGGGCCGGTCCCCGGGGACGTCGGCGTGGGCGGCGGTGCAGGCGAGCTGGCTGATCGCCGTCACGTCGAGCTCGCCCGTGCCGACCGTGCCGGGCACGACGAGGTCGACCGCCCCGGTCGTCGCGGTGACGGTCAGCAGTCCCTCCATGGGCGGCACCTCGCTGGTCAGGCCCCGCTCCTTCTCGGCCCGGGTGGGGCCCTCCAGGAGGAGGTCGAGCGCCTGCTCCGGGGTGAGGGGCCGGGCGACGGGCCGGGTGACGGCGCGGATGCCGTACGGGCCGGAGAAGTACAGGCGCACCGAGCGGTCCTCGTCGCCGGGCCGCTGGACGCCCGACGCGGGGACGCCCGCCCGCGCGGGACCGGAGGGGCTGATGCCGCAGCCGGTGGCGAGGACCGCGAGCAGCACGGCGAGCAGGGCGCCTCGGGTACGGGATGTCATGGGCGCTCCCGCGGGGTGCCGGCGAGGGGCAGGGTCAGGGTGAACACGGCTCCGCCGCCGGGGGCGTTGGCCGCGGTGAGCGTGCCGCCGTGCAGGACGGCGTTCTCGTAGGTGAGGGCGAGGCCCAGGCCGCTGCCCTCGGAGCGGGTGCGGGCGGTGTCGGCCTTGTAGAAGCGTTCGAAGACGTGCGGGAGCGCCTCCTCGGGGATGCCGGGGCCGTGGTCGGTGACGGTGAGTTCGGCCCGGCCGTGCGCGACGCGGGCGGAGACGGTGACCGGGGGCAGCCCGTGGCGCAGCGCGTTGCCGACCAGGTTGGCCAGGACGACGTCGATGCGCCGGGGGTCGACGCGGACCGGGACCGGTGCGTGGAGGAGGGCGGTGACGCGTGGGTCGTCGGTCCAGCCGCGCACCTGGAGGGTCTTGGCCACGATGGTGCGCAGGTCCACGTCCTCCAGGTGCACCCGGGCGGCTCCGGCGTCGAAGCGGGAGACCTCCATGAGGTCCTCGACCAGGCGGGCCAGGGTGCGGGTCTCGGCGCTGATGAGGCGGACGGCGTCGGCGGTGTCGGGGGGCAGGGTGCCGGAGGCGGCGTCCTCGTCGAGCACTTCGGTGACGGCGGACATGGCGGCCAGCGGCGTGCGCAGTTCGTGGGCGACGTCGGCGGCGAAGCGGCGCGCCTGTGCCTCCATGCGGCGCAGTTCGGCGTCGTCCTTCTCGAGGGTGGTGGCCATGGTGTTGAAGGAGCGGGTGAGGGCGGCGAGTTCGTCGTGGCCGTCGGCGTCGAGTCGGGTGCCGAGCTCTCCGGCGGTGATGCGTTCGGCGCCGTGCCGCAGGCGCCGTACGGGACGCAGCACGCTGCGGGCGGCGAGCAGGGCCGGTACGAGGGCGAGCAGCAGCGCGGCGAGCGCGCCGGCCTGCGCGGCGGTGACCAGGGCGGCGACATCGGTCTCGTCGTCGTCGAGCGGGAAGGAGACGTAGGCCGTCAGCCCGGAGAGCCGGTCCGCGGCGTCGGTGGTGCCGGCGGCGTCGGCGTAGGCGACGGGCATGCCGACGGCCAGCCAGGAGCGGCCCCGGTGTTCGACGTACTGGTAGGTCGCCGACCCGTCGTCCTGGACGGCGCGGCGGAGCGCGTCGGGCACCGGCGGGGTGTCCTCGGTGCGCGAGACCAGGGGGCCGTCCCGGTAGGCGGCGGCCGCGTGCCAGTCCCGGCTGCCGCCCGCCCGGTCGAGCTGTCCGGTCAGGTCCCGCAGGTCCTCGGCGGCGGGCGGGAGGGTCAGTTCGGGGGCGAGGGAGTCGAGCTGGGTGCGCAGGTCGGTGACGGCGGCGTTGCGGGTGCGCTCCAGGATCGCGGAGCGGGCCTGCTGGAAGGTGAGGCCCGCGGTGAGCAGCGCGCCGAACGCGGCGGCGAGCAGGAAGGCGATGACGAACCTGGTCCGCAGGCCCTGGGGGAGGCGGAGCCGGAGGGCCATCACACGGGTCCGAAGCGGTAGCCGAAGCCGCGCACGGTCTGCACGTACACCGGTTTGCGGGGCTCGTCCTCGATCTTGGCGCGCAGCCGCATCACACAGGCGTCGACGAGGCGGACGTCGCCGTAGTACGAGTGCTCCCAGACCTGTTCCAGGAGCTGCTGACGGGAGTAGACCTGGCCGGGGGCG
>KL568533.1:52076-52998 GCA_000715605.1 Streptomyces speibonae
CCCAGACCTGTTCCAGGAGCTGCTGACGGGAGTAGACCTGGCCGGGGGCGGCGGTGAGGAACAGCAGCAGCTTCAGTTCGGAGGGCGCGAGCGCCAGTTCCGTGCCGTGCTTGGCGACGACCAGGGAGGCGCGGTCCACGGTGAGGCCGCCGTGCTCCTCGGGCCCGCCGGGGGCGGGTGCCCCGGGGCTGTCCTGGGCGGGCGCGACCCGGCGCAGGACGGCCTTCATCCGGGCGGCGAGGATCTCCGGGCCGGCCGGTTTGACGATGTAGTCGTCGGCGCCGGCCTCGAGGCCGACGATCATGTCGATCTCGTCGCCGCGCGCGGAGAGGATGATGACGGGGAGACGCTGGTCCTCCCGGATCCTGCGGCACACCTCCAGGCCGCTCATCCGGGGCAGCATCAGGTCGAGCAGGACCAGGTCGGGCCGGCGACGCTCCAGCGCCAGCAGCCCGGTCTCGCCGCTGCCGGCGACCTCCACCTCGTGCCCCCGGCGCTTCAGCGCGAGGGTCACCCCCTTCTGCACGGCGGGGTCGTCTTCGATGAGCAGGACTCGGACCATGGGTGGTGCGCTCTTCTCCGGCGGGGCTGCGGCGTTCTTGACCAGGATGCTGGAAGCGTATGACGCCTGTTTCCGCGCCATGTGAGGAAACGATGACAGAGGTTCCGGGCGACGCGGGCGTCGTCTGTGCTCGAGGGCATGAACTTCGACGACCTTCCCCTCCCCCGCCGTACCGCACGACTGGCCCTGGTGTCGGCGGCGGCGCTGCTCGCGCTGACCGCCTGCCAGGACTCGGGGGACTCCGCCGACGCACCGGACGGCGACGCCGGCACCTCCGTCGCCGGCTCCGACGCCCGCGGGGCCGAAGAGAAGAACGACGCCAAGCCGCAGCGGCTGCTGTGGATGGGCGACTCCATCAGC
>KL568533.1:53193-55875 GCA_000715605.1 Streptomyces speibonae
CGGTCTGCCTTGCCAGCCCGCTCAGAGATGTGTATAAGAGACAGGGGTGGTCGGCGAGATCGCGGAACCCACCTGGAAGGCGCTGCCGAAGTCGCTGACGTCGTTCCGGCCGGACGTCGTCGCCTACCAGATCACCACCTACGACTGGGGCACGCCCGACGAGCAGCGCGCCGCCTACACGCGGCTGGCCGAGGCCGTCACCGACGCGGGCGCCGACCTGCTCCTCGTGTCCGCTCCCCCGTTCAAGGTGGACGACTTCTACAAGCCGCACGAGGCCGAGATCAAGGCCGCGCCGAAGACGGCGAAGGCCGTCGCGGACGAGCAGGGCGAGGCGGTCCGCTTCGTCGACTCCGCCTCCCTGTGGGGCACCGACAGCGGCGCGGCCATGGCCCAGCGCAGCAAGGACGGCATCCACTCCTGCCAGCAGGGGTCGGCCGCCTTCGCCCAGTGGCTGGGCAAGGAACTCCACAAGCTCTACGGCTTCACCCCGGCGGACGCGGAGAAGTGGGCCACCGGCTCCTGGACCGGCGAGAAGGTTTACAGCCAACTCGGTTGTAAGTAACGCACAACGGCGACCGCTTCGACCCCACCCTCCCTGGAGATCCGCACCCATGCAGACGGCACCCCCGAGAACGACGCACCGGCGCACCGCCGGGCCCGCGGCGACCGCCGGGCGGCGGCACATCGCACCGCTGGACGGGCTGCGGGGCGCGGCCGTCCTGGGGGTGCTGTTCTTCCACGCCGGTCATCTCGGCGGCGGCTTCCTCGGCGTCGACCTGTTCTTCGTCCTGTCCGGTTTCCTGATCACCGGCCTGTTGCTGAAGGAGGCGCGGGAGGGCGGCGGCCGTATCGATCTCGTCGCGTTCTGGGGACGGCGGGCACGCCGTCTGCTGCCGGCGCTCGCCGTCATGGTGGCGGGCACGCTGCTGCTCGTCCTGGCGTTCGGTCCGCCGTCCCTGCTGCGGTTCGCGCTCGACGACGCACCCTGGGTGGCGGCCAACCTCACCAACTGGCACTTCGTCAACGATCAGGCCGGTTACTGGAACGGGGCCGACACCCGGGTCTTCGGCCACTTGTGGAGCATCGCCGTGGAGGAGCAGTTCTATCTGCTCTGGCCGCTGGTGGTGGGGCTGCTCGCCCGCGGGCGCGGCGCGCACCGGCGCATCGCCGTCGTGGCCGGGGCGGGGGCGGTCGGCTCGCTGGTCCTCATGGTCATCCTCACCACCGCGAGGGGTCCCGGCGACACGACCCGGGTCTACGAGGGAACCGACACCCGTGCCTTCGCGCTGCTGCTCGGTTCGCTGGCGGCGACGGCACCGGCCGCGCGCCTGTTCGCCCGCGCCCGCGAGGCCGCCCTGGCCTGGACGGGCGCGGTCCTCGCCGTCGGGATCGGGGTGTACTGGGCGCTGGCGGACGGGCAGCGGACCCCGTCGCTGTTCCAGGGCGGCCTGTTCCTGCACTCACTGGCCGCCGCCCTGCTCATCGGCGCTCTCGCCCGGGCGCCGCACAGCCCGCTGGGCCGCGCCCTGGCCGTGCCCGTGCTGCGCCGGACCGGAGAGTTGTCGTACAGCCTCTACCTGTGGCACTGGCCGGTGTTCCTGCTGCTCGACGAGGAACGTCTCGGCCTGTCCGGCTGGCCCCGTACGTTCGTCCTGCTCGCCGTGTCCTTGCTGGCGGCCTGGCTGTCGAAGGTGCTGGTGGAGGACCCGGTGCGGTTCCGGGCCGGGTGGGCGCGGGGCCGCCGCGGCGCCCTGGCGCTGGTCGCGGCGTTCGCCACGCTCGCCGCGCTGTGGGCGGCGATCCCCGAACCGCGGACGGGAGACGGATCCGTCGACGTCACACGCCTGATGTCGGTGGACGGCTGATCCTTTCGCCGCCGCTCGGGACCCCGCACGGCTGATCGTTCCCGCCCCATGTCCGTGGTGGTTCGTATAACGGAACCGGACTCCCGGACAGCGAACGATTTCCGCCAAAATCTTGACGCGCTCCTGACAGCAACCGCGCTCCCCTGCGACGCTTCCCACGGCCGCTTTACAGCAACCCCACCGCGTCACCCCCTCCGCTGCAGGGCGGCCACGGCTCAGAGCACTTCCGTTCTGCCCGGGCGACTCACCAGCCGCCCGGTCTCCCCAGGCCGCGCGACCCGCGGTCCACGCAGAAGGAGTCAGCGTTGAGAACCAGGACGTCCCACAGACGCACCCCCCACACCACCCACCGCCGTGCCGCGGCCGTCGCCCTCGCCGGGGTGGCCGCGCTGATCGCCACGGCCGTGCAGTCCGGCAGCGCCACCGCCGCCCCCGAGCAGGCGCAGGCGGCCGCGAGCAAGGCCAGGCCGGGCGCCGAGCCGGTCAAGCTCAGCCCCGCCCAGCGCGCCGAGCTGATCCGGGAGGCGAACGCCACCAAGGCCGAGACCGCCAAGGAACTCGGTCTGGGCGCCAAGGAGAAGCTCGTCGTCCGTGACGTGCTCAAGGACCGCGACGGCACCGTGCACGTCCGCTACGAACGCACCTACGACGGCCTGCCCGTCCTCGGCGGCGACCTGGTCGTCCAGGGCGACGCGCCCGGCGAGGCCGACACCGTTGTCAAGGCCACCCGGGCCGCCGTGAAGCCCGCGACCACCACCGCCAAGGTGCCGGCCCTGTCTCTTATACACATCTCTGATGGCGCGAGGGAGGCGTGTAG
>KL568533.1:56030-58161 GCA_000715605.1 Streptomyces speibonae
GACGCCGAACGGCAGGCCCTGTCCGCGGCGAAGTCCGAGAAGGCCAAGGGCGCCGACGTCGACCGCGCCCCGCGCAAGGTGATCTGGGCCGCCGAGGGCACACCCGTCGTGGCGTACGAGACCGTGGTGGGCGGTCTCCAGCACGACGGCACCCCGCAGGAACTGCACGTCGTCACCGACGCCACCACGGGCGAGAAGCTCTTCGAGTGGCAGGCCGTGCAGAACGGCACCGGCCACACCGTCTACAGCGGCACCGTCGACCTGACCACCACCCGGTCCGGGTCCTCGTACACCCTCACCGACGGGGCGCGCGGCAACCACCGGACGTACAACCTCAACCGCGGCACCTCCGGCACCGGCACGCTGTTCTCCGGGCCGGACGACGTCTGGGGCGACGGCACCCCGTCCAACGCGGAGTCGGCCGGCGCCGACGCCCACTACGGGGCCGCGCTGACCTGGGACTACTACAAGAACGTGCACGGCCGCAGCGGCATCCGCGGCGACGGCGTGGGCGCCTACTCCCGCGTCCACTACGGCAACAACTACATCAACGCCTTCTGGTCGGACAGCTGCTTCTGCATGACCTACGGCGACGGGGCGGGCAACGTCAACCCGCTCACCGCGATCGACGTCGCCGCGCACGAGATGTCCCACGGCCTGACCTCGGCCACCGCGGGCCTGATCTACAGCGGTGAGTCCGGCGGGCTCAACGAGGCCACCAGCGACATCTTCGGCTCCACCGTCGAATTCTACGCGAACAACCCCGACGACGTCGGTGACTACCTCATCGGCGAGGAGATCGACATCAACGGCGACGGCACCCCGCTGCGCTACATGGACGAGCCGAGCAAGGACAGCCGGTCCAAGGACTACTGGTACTCGGGCATCGGCAACATCGACGTCCACTACTCGTCCGGTCCCGCCAACCACTTCTTCTACCTGCTGAGCGAGGGCAGCGGCGCCAAGGTCATCAACGGTGTCTCCTACGACTCGCCCACCTCGGACGGCCTCCCGGTCACCGGCATCGGCCGCGACAAGGCCGAGAAGATCTGGTTCCGCGCGCTGACCACCAAGTTCACCTCCACCACCAACTACGCGGGCGCCCGCACCGGCACCCTGGCGGCGACCGGTGAGCTGTACGGCACGGACAGCGCCGAGTACAAGGCGGTGCAGGACGCCTGGGCGGCCATCAACGTCGGCTCGCGCTCCGACGACGGCGGCGGCGGTGGCGGTACGTCCTTCGAGAGCACCGACGACGTGGCGATCCCGGACTACGGCTCCGCGGTGACCTCCCCGATCACCGTCACCGGACGGTCCGGCAACGCGCCGTCCAACCTCCGGGTGACGGTCGACATCGTGCACACCTGGAGCGGTGACCTGGTCGTCGACCTGGTCGCTCCCGACGGCACCGTGTACCCGCTGAGGAGCCGCAGCGGCGGCTCCGCGGACAACATCCAGGAGACCTACACGGTCAACGCCTCCTCCGAGGCCGCCAACGGCACCTGGAACCTGCGGGTGCAGGACCGGGCACGCTACGACACCGGCTACATCAACGGCTGGACGCTCACCTTCCCGTAGGCGAGTGCATGAGCGGCGCCCCGCCTTCCCCGGAGGCGTGGGCGCCGCCCTACTCTTGGGTCCCATGTCTGCCGCGGACTTCACCTACGACCACGTCGGCGCGACCCGGGACCCCGACTTCTGTCCTCCCGGCTTCCACCCGATGCGGGTGCGCACCCGGCTCGGCGAGGGCGAACCCGTCTTCCGGCAGGCCGCGGAGGCGCTGCTCACCTGGGAACTCCACCGGGAGCTGGGGGTCGGCATCGACGCCAGCGCCGACCGGGCGGCCCCGGACGTCGACGTCACCGTCACCCTCGCCGGGGTGGTCAAGGCCCCCTGCCGGGTGGTGTGGACGGTGGAGGAACACCGCAGGGCGGGCTGGGCGTACGGCACGCTGGCCGGGCATCCGGAGAGCGGCGAGGAGGCCTTCGTGGTGGACCGCACCGGGGACGGGACGGTGTGGCTGACCGTCTCGGCGTTCAGCAGGCCGGCCCGCTGGTACGCCCGCGCGGGCGGTCCCGCCACCCGCGGCCTCCAGCACGCCTACGCCCGCCGCTGCGGGAAGGTGCTGCGG
>KL568533.1:58400-58514 GCA_000715605.1 Streptomyces speibonae
GGACTGATCAGCGGTCGCCGCCGGTCAGCCGGCGGGTGAAGAAGACGGCCTCGGGGTGGCCCTTGAAGGGGCCGTAGCCCTCGAAGCGCTCATAGCCCTCGCGCTCGTAGAACC
>KL568533.1:58757-60299 GCA_000715605.1 Streptomyces speibonae
GTGTATAAGAGACAGACCTCGGGGTGGCCCTTGAAGGGGCCGTAGCCCTCGAAGCGCTCATAGCCCTCGCGCTCGTAGAACCTGATCGCGTCGGGTTGCTGGGTACCGGTGGCCAGCTGCACGGTGTGCAGCCCGCACCGGCGGGCGTGCTCCTCCAGCCGGCGCACGATACCTGTGGCGACACCGGTACCGCGCGCCTCCGGCACGACGTACATGCGCTTGATCTCGCCCATGCCGTCGGACATCAGCTTGAGCGCGCCGCAACCGGTCGCCTCGCCCGCGGAGTTCCGGGCGATGAGGAAGACCTCGATGGTCTCCGCGGTGGGTTTCTCGGTCTCCTGGTCGGGTATGCCGTAGCGGGCCGCCAGTTCGACTTCCATGTCCTTGCGCAGGCGGAATCCGTCGGCGCTGTCCCACGGCTCCTCGGAGATGGTCGGGGGCATGGTGCTCCGTTCGTCGTGCCTCGGGATGGCTTTTCGATCAGTCAACCAGGCGGCTGACCAGGCCGGAAATGCCGATCAGGCACGTCGTGCCATGTCCCGGGGGCATACGGCGGTCAGCGGATTCCGGCCCACCACCGGCGCGCGCACTCGACGAACCGGTGAGCGGTACCGGGATGTGCACGCACGGAGGTCGCGATGTCCAGCCGGCTCGGGGACAGGCCCTCGACCGGGCGGATCCGGATTCCCGGCAGCGCGTCGGGAAGCGTCGAGCCGTGCGCGAAGGCGATGGCCCGGCCCAGGATGACGGCGTTGAGAACGTCGGTGTTACTGCGGACCGTGGGGCCCTGCCGGCGGGGGAGGCGGTCGGAGTCGGCGCCGCTCCAGTGCTCCGCCTGTGCGGCGGACATCCCCGCCCAGTGGGTGACCGGCTCGTCCCTGATGTCGGCGACCGTGAGCGTCTCGTGGTCCGCCAGAGGGTGTCCCTCGGGGAGCAGCACGGAGCGCGGCTCCAGTGCGAGCCGGTGGACGACCAGATCGCGCCGGTCGTAGCAGTCCCGCAGGAACGCGACGTCCGCCTGCCCGGTGCGCAGGTCGTCGGGCGGCAGGGACCACTCACGCGGGTTGACGTGCACGCGGGTGCCGGGGTGGGCCTCCTCGAACGCCTTGCAGACGGCCGACACGGTCACGACGTCGCACTCGGAGACGCTCACCGTCAGGGTGGCGGTCGTGGTCTGCGCACCGCGGGCGCGCTCCAGTGCGGTGCGGGAGCGCTCCACTATCTCGCGGGCCTCGGTGAGGAGGGCGCGGCCGGCGTCGGTGAGTTCCGCTTTGCGGGGGCCGCGGACGAGGAGGGTGACGCCGGCCTTTCGCTCCAGTGCCTGGAGCGCCCTGGACAGGGCGGGCTGAGTGATCATCAGGCGTTCGGCCGCCTTGGTGATGCTGCCCGCCTCGCCGACGGCGATGAAATACCGAAGCTGCCGAATCTCGAGCTCGCCCATACCCCGACGGTACGTCAGCCTGGCGGCAACCCGCGGACAGCCGTCCCGCAGCCCGCGGGCAGCCGCGCCGCCGTAGCTGCGGGCAGTCGTGCCGCTGGGGC
>KL568533.1:60499-60910 GCA_000715605.1 Streptomyces speibonae
AAGCCGAGAGTGGGGGAGGGTGGGCGCAGGCGGCACCCCTTCAGCGGGCAGCGGCTCCATCCCCCAGCCACGCACCCACGGTTTGTCGCCCCCGCCGCCCCTTCCCGTCCCGTCCGTCCCCGGGGGCAGGCCCCCGGACCCCCTGTCGGCCCTGAACGGGCCTCGTCCTCAAACGCCGGACGGGCTGGAAGGTGCAGCGAACGGCGTTGCCGAACCCGGTGGGGCCGCGGTCAGCGCATCAGGAGGCCTGCTGCTTCTGCCAAGTCCTCCGACGGCAGCGCGATCAGGCCCAGTTCCGCGCCGGAGGCGAGCCGGCGGTGGCTGGGGAGGATGCGGACCGTGTAGCCGAAGGGACCCGTGCGGTCGAGGGACAGCGGACCCTCGTACACCCAGCGGCCCTCCTGATCGGCC
>KL568533.1:61187-65443 GCA_000715605.1 Streptomyces speibonae
CGCATCCGTGATGCGGTCCTCCTCGTCCACCCGCCCGGACACCGCCTGCACCTCGACGTCCTCCGGCTTCAGCCCGCCGAGCCCCACCCGCACCCGCAGCCCCAGCGTCGTACCGAGTTCCGCCGTGGCCGTCGTCGCGGAGGTCTCCACGTGGTCGACCGTCACCCCGTGCCAGGCGCCGCGCACCCTCGCCTTCCACGCGGCGAGCGCCCGCGCCGCGTCCGGGTCCATCGCGCGGTGCGCGTGCGCGGCGGGCACGTACAGGCGCTCGACGTACTCCCGGACCATGCGGCCGGCCAGCACCTTCGGCCCGAGCAGGCTCAGCGTCCGGCGCACCATCTCGATCCAGCGGTCGGGCAGTCCGCTGCGCCCGCGTTCGTAGAAGGCGCGGGTCACCCGCTGCTCCAGCAGGTCGTACAGCGCCGCGGCCTCTATGGCGTCGCGCCGGTCCGGGTCGGTCCCGACGCCGTCCGCCGTGGGGATGGCCCAGCCGAAGTCGGGCTGGAACCACTCGTCCCACCAGCCGTCCAGCACGGACAGGTTGAGGCACCCGTTGAGCGCGGCCTTCATCCCGCTGGTGCCGCACGCCTCCAGCGGCCTCAGCGGGTTGTTCAGCCAGACGTCGCAGCCGGGGTAGAGCTTCTGCGCCATCGCCATGCCGTAGTCGGGCAGGAACACGATCCGGTGCCGCACGCGCGGGTCGTCGGCGAAGCGGACCAGCTCCTGGATGAGCCGTTTGCCGCCGTCGTCCGCCGGATGCGCTTTGCCCGCGATCACGAACTGCACCGGCCGCTCGGGGTGCAGCAGCAGGTCCATCAGCCGGTCCCGGTCGCGCAGCATCAGCGTCAGCCGCTTGTACGACGGCACGCGCCGGGCGAAGCCGATGGTCAGCACGTCCGGGTCGAGCACCCCGTCGATCCAGCCCAGTTCGGCCGTCCCGGCGCCGCGCTGCCGCCAGGAGGCGCGCAGCCGCTCGCGGACCTCGAGCACCAGCAGTTCGCGCAGCGAGCGGCGCAGCTCCCAGATGTCCTGGTCGGCGATGTCCGCCACGGAGTCCCAGCGGTCGGAGTCGCCGACACTCAGCGCCTCCTCCGCACGCTGGGTGCCGATCTGCCGGGCGCCGAGCCGGAACACCTCGGGCGCGACCCAGGTCGGCGCGTGCACCCCGTTGGTCACGGAGGTGATCGGCACCTCCTCGGGGTCGAATCCCGGCCAGAGCCCGGAGAACATCTCGCGGCTGACCTGGCCGTGCAGCAGGGAGACACCGTTGGCGCGCTGGGCCAGGCGCAGGCCCATCACGGCCATGTTGAACAGGTTGGACTCGCCGCCGGGGTAGGTCTCCATGCCGAGCCGGAGGATGCGGTCGACCTCCATGTTCGGCAGTTCGGCGTGCGGACCGAAGTGCCGGGCGACCAGTTCCCGGTCGAACCGGTCGATGCCGGCCGGGACGGGCGTGTGGGTGGTGAACACGGTCCCCGCGCGGACCGCCTCCAGCGCCGCGTCGAAGTCCAGCCCCTCGGCGCGCAGTTCGGCGATGCGCTCCAGGCCGAGGAAGCCGGCGTGGCCCTCGTTGGTGTGGAAGACCTCGGGTGCGGCGTGCCCGGTGAGCGCGCAGTACGTACGGACCGCGCGGACCCCTCCTATACCGAGCAGCATCTCCTGGAGCAGCCGGTGCTCGCTGCCGCCGCCGTAGAGCCGGTCGGTCACCCCGCGCTCGCCGAGGGCGTTCTCCTCGATGTCGGAGTCCAGCAGGAGCAGCGGGATCCTGCCCACCTGGGCCAGCCAGATCCGCGCGCGCAGGGAGCGGCCGCCGGGCAGGGCGAGGGTGACCTGCGCGGGGGTGCCGTCGGACTCCTTGAGCTGGTCCAGGGGCAGCTCGTTGGGGTCGAGGACGGGGTAGTGCTCCTGCTGCCAGCCGTCCCGGGACAGGGACTGGCGGAAGTAGCCGTGCCGGTAGAGCAGGCCGACGCCGATGAGGGGGACGCCGAGGTCGCTGGCGGCCTTCAGATGGTCGCCGGCCAGGATGCCCAGGCCCCCGGAGTACTGGGGCAGGGCCGCGGTGATGCCGAACTCCGGGGAGAAGTAGGCGATGGCGGTGGGCAGCCGGCCGGGCTGCGCCTGGTACCAGCGGTCGCCGGTCATGTAGGCGTGCAGGTCGTCGGCGACCGCGTTCAGCCGGTCCAGGAAGGCGCGGTCCCCGGCCAGCTCCGTGAGCCGCTCGGTCGCCACGCTGCCGAGCAGCCGTACGGGGTCGCCGCCCGCCGCGGCCCAGCGCCCGGGGTCGACGGAGCGGAACAGGTCACGGGTGCCGGAGTCCCAGGACCAGCGGAGATTCCGGGCCAGGTCGCTCAGGGGACGCAGGGGTTCGGGGAGCACGGGTCGGACGGTGAATCGACGGATCGCCTTCACAAGCCACCTCGGCGCGTTCGTGAGAGACGCGGTGTGCGTCCGGGCATCGCTGCCGACAGTACCCGCGCGAACACGCTCCGCGCGGGAAGCCGGAAGACACGGGCCCCTTGGATCCCCTACCCAAACGATTCACCGCAAAGCGGATATGGCCGATTCCGCCCCCCTGGGCGTCCTTGCCCCGCTTCTCCCCGCACGAGACGCTGCCCTGCACAGGGCCCAGGCCCAGGAGGGGGACTCGGACCATGGCACGGACGCGGACCCGGCGTCTGCGCCGGGTGGGGGTGGGCGCGGCGGTGCTGTGCGCCGCGGCGTTCCCGGCCGCCACCCTGCCCGCGCACGCCGCACCTCAGGGACACATACGCGGAGCCGGTGCGCCCGGCTCCGTGACCGGCAGCTACCTGGTGACGCTCGAGGAGGGGACGGCGGCCCGCTCGGCGGCGGGCCGGGCCCTCGCCGCGGCGTACGGGGCGAGAATCAGCCACACCTACGGCACGGTGCTGAACGGGTACGCCGTGCGGGCCGGTCCGGAGCAGGCGCGGCGGCTGGCGGCCGACTCCCGGGTCGTCTCGGTCGTCCAGGACACCCGCGTGGTGCTGGAGGGCACCCGGCCGGGACCGCCGCCCTGGGGCCTCGACCGGATCGACGGGCCCGACCTGCCACTGGACCACCGCTACACCGCACCCGAGCCGGCGGGCGCCGGCGTGACGGTGTACGTGATCGACACCGGCGTGCGCGTCACGCACCGGGACTTCGGCGGCCGGGCCCGGCACGGCTGGGACTTCGTCCGGAACGACCCCGGCGCGCAGGACGGCAACGGACACGGCACGCATGTGGCGGGCATCGTCGCGGGATCGGCGCACGGCGTCGCCGGGAAGGCCCGGATCGTCTCCGTGCGCGTGCTCGACGACGCCGGGTCGGGCACCACCGCCCAGGTGATCGCCGGTGTCGACTGGGTGACCCGGAACGCGAGGAAGCCCGCGGTCGCCAATCTCAGTCTGGGCGGCCCGCACAGCCCGGAGCTGAACGCCGCCGTCCGTACGTCCATCGCCTCCGGCGTCACCTACACGGTCGCCGCGGGCAACGACGGCATGCCGGCGGCGCTGTATTCCCCGGCGGGCGTGAAACAGGCCCTCACGGTCGGCGCCACCGACCGTCAGGACAAGAAACCGGCCTTTTCCAATTACGGCTCGGCGGTCGATCTGTTCGCCCCGGGGGTGTCGGTCACCTCGGCCTCCGCCGCGGGCGACACCGCGCTGGCCACCCACTCGGGTACGTCGATGGCGGCCCCGCACGTGGCGGGCGCGGCGGCGCTGTATCTCGCCGGGCACCGGCGGGCGACCCCCGCCCAGGTGTCGAAGGCACTGGTCAAGGGGGCGGCGGACGCAAGGGTGACGGGGCGCGGGCTCGGGTCGCCGAACCGGCTGCTCCAGGTGCCGCGCTCCTGACGGCGCTCCCTGCGGGAACGCCGGACGCCGAGGGGCCGGGTCCGCGCCGGCGAGGGTGGGAACGAGCCCACGCGAGGCGCTTCGGGGACCGGCTTGCCCCCGTGCGAACAGGACCGGTCTTGTGTGTCGACATACGCGTGAGTAGTTAACAAAGGGCCGGATTGCCCACCCGAGCAGTGTGGGAAGGCTCCTGCGGGTACACCCCACAGAAACCCCGCAGGACCCACCTCCCCACAGTCATCCGCCCACCCTCGTTGACGCGGACAGGAGCGGTCATGCCCGCCAAGCACCACTCGTCACCACCCCCGGCGCCCGGCACCCCGGCGCCCGTGAAACGCGGGGCCGGGGCCTCTCCCGGCCGCCCTGCCGGGACCGGCTCCCGCCCGTCCCCCGCCCCGGACC
>KL568533.1:65610-66132 GCA_000715605.1 Streptomyces speibonae
GCTCCCGCCCGTCCCCCGCCCCGGACCCGGCCCCGGCCGCCTCCGGTCCCCCGACCGCCGTGGGGCGCATCCCCGTGCTCGACGTCCGCCCGATGGTCCGGGAGGGGCGCCGGCCGGCGAAGGCCGTGCCCGGTGAGTCGTTCGAGATCTCGGCGACGGTGTTCCGGGAGGGGCACGACGCGGTGGCCGCCGATGTGGTGCTGAGGGATCCCGAAGGGCGCCGGGGGCCGTTCACGCCGATGCGGGAGCTGGCGCCGGGCACGGACCGGTGGGGGGCCACCGTCACCGCCGGGGAGCCCGGGCTGTGGACGTACACGGTGGAGGCGTGGGGCGATCCGGTCACCACCTGGCGGCACCACGCGCGGATCAAGATCCCGGCGGGCATGGACACCGAGGTGGTGCTGGAGGAGGGCGCCCGGCTGTACGAGCGGGCGGCGGCCTCGGTGCCGGACGCGGAGCCGAGGAGCGTGCTGCTCGCGGCGGTGGAGGCGCTGCGGGACGAGAGCCGTCCGGCGGCGTCCC
>KL568533.1:66324-67940 GCA_000715605.1 Streptomyces speibonae
CCCGGCTGGCGGCGGCGTTGACGCCGGAGGTGGACGCGGTGCTGGCCCGGCACCCGCTGCGGGAGCTGGTCACCAGCAGCGACCCGCTGCCGCTGCTGGTGGAACGCGAGCGGGCCCTGTACGGGGCCTGGTACGAGTTCTTCCCCCGCTCCGAGGGCACCCCCCAGCAGCCCCACGGCACCTTCGACACCGCCGCCCGCCGCCTGCCCGCCATCGCCGCGATGGGCTTCGACGTCGTCTACCTCCCGCCCATCCACCCCATCGGCACCACCCACCGCAAAGGCCCCAACAACACCCTCAACGCCGGCCCCGACGACGTCGGCGTCCCCTGGGCCATCGGCTCCCCCGAAGGCGGCCACGACACCGTCCACCCCCGCCTGGGCACCCTGGAGGACTTCACCCGCTTCGTCACCCGCGCCGGCGAACTCGGCCTCGAAGTCGCCCTCGACTTCGCCCTGCAGTGCTCCCCCGACCACCCCTGGGTGCACAAACACCCCGAGTGGTTCCACCACCGCCCCGACGGCTCCATCGCGTACGCCGAGAACCCGCCCAAGAAGTACCAGGACATCTACCCCATCGCCTTCGACGCCGACATGGACGGCCTGATCGCCGAGACCTGCCGCATCCTGCGCCACTGGATGGCCACCGGCGTGCGGATCTTCCGCGTCGACAACCCCCACACCAAACCCGTGGTCTTCTGGGAACGCGTGATCGGCGAGATCAACCGCACCGACCCCGACGTCGTCTTCCTGGCCGAGGCCTTCACCCGACCGGCGATGATGCACACCCTGGCCCAGATCGGCTTCCAGCAGTCCTACACCTACTTCACCTGGCGCACCACCAAGCAGGAACTGACCGAGTACCTCACCGAACTGTCGGGGGACGCCGCCTCCTACATGCGGCCCAACTTCTTCGCCAACACCCCCGACATCCTGCACGCCTACCTCCAGCACGGCGGCCGCCCCGCCTTCGAGGTCCGCGCCGTCCTGGCCGCCACCCTCTCCCCCTCCTGGGGCATCTACAGCGGCTACGAACTGTGCGAGAACACCCCCCTGCGCGAGGGCAGCGAGGAATACCTCGACAGCGAGAAGTACCAGCTCCGCCCCCGCGACTGGGACACCGCCGAACGCGAGGGCCGCACCATCACCCCCCTGATCACCCGCCTCAACACCATCCGCCGGGACCACCCCGCCCTGCGGCAACTGCGCGACCTCCACTTCCACCACGCGGACCAGGAGGCGGTCATCGCGTACTCGAAGCGGAAGGGTTCGAACACCGTTCTGGTGGTCGCCAACCTCGATCCCCACCACACCCAGGAGGCCACGGTCTCGTTGGACATGCCGCAACTCGGCCTGGACTGGCACGAGTCGGTGCCGGTGCGCGACGAGCTCACCGGCGAGGTCTATCGATGGGGCAGGGCCAACTATGTGCGTCTCGGCCCGGGCGGGGCGCATGTGCTCGTCGTCGGCCAGGAGTCCGGGGAAGGGCTCCCCGACGCGCACGGCAGGGTTCTGCGACCGTCCACCCCGCAGATCGGAGGGTCACCCACCACATGAGCGTCAACGAGCCCGTCCCGGACACCTTCGAGGACACCCCCGCCAAGGACCGGGACCCCG
>KL568533.1:68195-68536 GCA_000715605.1 Streptomyces speibonae
GGACCGGGACCCCGACTGGTTCAAACGCGCCGTCTTCTACGAGGTCCTGGTCCGCTCCTTCCAGGACAGCAACGGCGACGGCATCGGCGACCTGAAGGGTCTGACCGCCAAACTCGACTATCTCCAGTGGCTGGGCGTCGACTGCCTGTGGCTGCCGCCCTTCTTCAAGTCGCCGCTGCGCGACGGCGGCTACGACGTCGCCGACTACACCGCCGTCCTGCCCGAGTTCGGCGACCTCGCCGACTTCGTCGAGTTCGTCGACTCCGCCCACCAGCGCGGCATGCGCGTGATCATCGACTTCGTCATGAACCACACCAGCGACCAGCATCCGTGGTTCCAGG
>KL568533.1:68709-69104 GCA_000715605.1 Streptomyces speibonae
CACCAGCGACCAGCATCCGTGGTTCCAGGAGTCCAGGAAGGACCCCGACGGACCGTACGGCGACTACTACGTGTGGGCCGACGACGACAAGCAGTTCCAGGACGCCCGGATCATCTTCGTCGACACCGAGGCCTCCAACTGGACGTACGACCCGGTGCGCAAGCAGTACTACTGGCACCGCTTCTTCTCGCACCAGCCGGATCTGAACTACGAGAACCCGGCGGTGCAGGAGGAGATGATCTCCGCGCTGAAGTTCTGGCTGGACCTGGGGATCGACGGGTTCCGGCTCGACGCGGTGCCGTATCTGTACCAGCGGGAGGGGACGAACTGCGAGAACCTGCCGGAGACCCACGCGTTCCTGAAGCGGGTGCGCAAGGAGATCGACACGCACTACC
>KL568533.1:69313-70095 GCA_000715605.1 Streptomyces speibonae
CTGAAGCGGGTGCGCAAGGAGATCGACACGCACTACCCGGACACGGTGGTGCTGGCGGAGGCCAACCAGTGGCCGGAGGACGTCGTCGACTACTTCGGGGACTACGCCGCCGGCGGCGACGAGTGCCACATGGCCTTCCACTTCCCCGTCATGCCCCGCATCTTCATGGCCGTGCGCCGCGAGTCCCGCTACCCGGTCTCGGAGATCCTCGCCAAGACCCCCGCCATCCCCTCGGGCTGCCAGTGGGGCATCTTCCTGCGCAACCACGACGAGCTGACCCTGGAGATGGTCACCGACGAGGAACGCGACTACATGTGGGCGGAGTACGCCAAGGACCCCCGCATGCGCGCCAACATCGGCATCCGCCGCCGCCTCGCCCCGCTCCTCGACAACGACCGCAACCAGATCGAGTTGTTCAACGCGCTGCTGCTGTCCCTGCCCGGGTCGCCGATCATCTATTACGGCGACGAGATCGCGATGGGCGACAACATCTGGCTCGGCGACCGCGACGCGGTGCGCACACCCATGCAGTGGACCCCGGACCGCAACGCCGGCTTCTCCTCCTCCGACCCCGGCCGGCTGTTCCTGCCCACGATCATGGACCCGGTCTACGGCTACCAGGTGACCAACGTCGAGGCCTCCATGGCCTCCCCGTCGTCCCTGCTGCACTGGACCCGCCGGATGATCGAGATCCGCAAGCAGAACCCCGCCTTCGGCCTCGGCTCCTACACCGAGCTGCCCTCCTCCAACCCCGCGGTCCTGGCCTTCCTGCGCGAGGCACC
>KL568533.1:70397-70569 GCA_000715605.1 Streptomyces speibonae
GAGGCACCTCCGAACGGGGAGGACGGGGACGACCTGGTGCTCTGCGTGAACAACTTCTCACGCTTCGCACAGCCCACGGAGCTGGATCTCAGCGCGTTCGAGGGGCGGCACCCGGTCGAGCTGTTCGGCGGGGTGCGGTTCCCCGCCATCGGCGAGCTGCCGTATCTGATGA
>KL568533.1:70786-71586 GCA_000715605.1 Streptomyces speibonae
ACACGCCTCCCTCGCGCCATCAGAGATGTGTATAAGAGACAGTTCCGGCTCCGCAAGGACGCCGCGTAGAACCCGGGGCGGGACGGTTTTCACCGGCCCGCCCTGGGCACGCATCAGTAACACCCCGCCCACCGGCGGCGTCCTTCGTGGCGCGCCGAAGAAGGGGAAAGGACGCGACGCCATGTCGGAAGCCGTCACACGCACCGTCACGACACCGCCCGGCCTCCTTGCGTCACTGGATCCGCTGCTGAGGGAGTGGCTGCCGCGGCAGCGCTGGTTCGCCGGAAAGGGCCGCCCGGTCACCGGGTTCGAGCTGGTCGCGGCCACCGAGCTGCTGCCGGCCGGCGCCAAGCTGGGCCTGTACCACCTGCTGGTCCGCGCCCACCAGCCGCTCCTGCCCGGCCACGGCGGCCATGAGCTGCCCGGCGACTGCTACCAGCTGTTCATAGGTGTGCGCGAGGCGCTGCCGCCCCGGCTGGCGCCCGCGCTGATCGGTCATGTCACCCGGGGCCCGCTGGCCGGACGGACGGTCTACGAGGCCCTGCACGACACCCGGCCCGCCGAACTGCTCCTGGAGGCCCTGCGCACCCGGGCCCGGATCGGCGGGCTTCGCTTCGAGCGGGACCCGCACCAGGAGATCCGCCCCGGTCTGGTGCCGCGCCTGGTGACCGCCGAGCAGTCGAACTCGTCGGTCGTCTACGGAGATACGTTCATTCTCAAGCTGTTGCGCCGTATCGTGCCCGGCGTCAATCCCGACCTGGAGCTGCCGCTGGCGCTGGCCCGCGACTGTCTCTTATACA
>KL568533.1:71821-72280 GCA_000715605.1 Streptomyces speibonae
GGCTGGTCGCGGACCCGGACGAGTCGCCCGGCCCGCCGCCGTCGGCCGAACCGTATGTGCTCGGGGTGCTCCAGCCGTATGTGCAGGGCGCGACGGACGGCTGGGAACTGGCGCTGCGGGAGCTCGCCAAGGGTGAGGACTTCGTCGCCGAGGCGCGGGCGCTGGGCCGGGCCACCGCCGAGGTGCACACCGCGCTGGCCCGCGCGCTGCCGACGGTCACGCTCGGCCACACCCAGCTGCGCTCCCTGGTCGACGGCATGCGGGAGCGGCTCGAGGCGGCGGTGCACGCGGTGCCGTCGCTGCGGCCGTACGCGGACGGGCTCCGCACCGCGTACACGGCGCTGGACGACCTGGCCGCCGAGGGCCGCACCTGGACCGCCCAGCGGGTGCACGGCGATCTGCACCTGGGGCAGTGTCTGCGCTCCCCGGCGGGAGAGTGGTCGCTGATCGACTTCGAGG
>KL568533.1:72496-73249 GCA_000715605.1 Streptomyces speibonae
GGCCCGCCCCCTGGCCGAGCGGCGGATCCCGCAGCCGGCGGTGCGCGACGTCGCCGGAATGCTGCGCTCCTTCGACTACGCGGCCCGCTCGGTGGACCCGCCGCAGCCGGAGTGGGCCGTGCACTGCCGGGCGGCGTACTGCTCCGGGTACGCGCAGGCCGCGGGCCGGGATCCGCGCACGGAGCCGGTGCTGCTGCGCGCGTACGAGACCGACAAGGCGGTCTACGAGGCGGTCTACGAGGCCCGGCACCGCCCCGACTGGCTGCCCGTACCGATGGCCGCGGTGCACCGGCTCGCCGCGGCCGACCTGACCTGACCCGATCCGACCTTCGCCCAGGAGGCTTCGCCCGTGACCCCCCGCCCCGAGTCCAGCGGTTCGCATCCGGAGCAGCCGTCCGAGCAGCGGCACGGCGAGCCGCCGGCGCCCGCACGGAAGAAGGCAGCCGTGAAGAAGGACAGTGCGAAGAAGACATCGGCGAAGAAGAGCGCCGCGGCGGCGAAGACCACGGCCACGAAGGCGGCGGCCGAGAAGTCGACGGTGAAGAAGGCGGCCGGGAAGACGGCGCGGAAGACGGCGAAGAAGGCGGCCAAGACGACCAAGGCGACCGAGGCGGCGACTGCGAAGGCGACCGAGGACGCGGCCCGCACGGCCTCGGAGCAGGCGCTGCCGGACAGTACGGGCATCGCCGCGGAGGCCCCCGTCGCGCGGTCCGCGCCGCCCGAGGTGGAGCTGTCTCTTATACACATCTCTGA
>KL568533.1:73430-74595 GCA_000715605.1 Streptomyces speibonae
CCCCGCCGTGGACGCCGCCGACCGGGAGTGGCTGCTGGACGGCACCCATCACGCCCCGCACTCCGTGCTCGGCGCGCACCCGGTGCCCGGCGGGGTGGTCTTCCGGGCGTTCCGGCCGTACGCCCTGGCGGTGACCGTGGTCTCCGGAGGGCTGACCGTCGAACTGCACGACGACGGCGACGGGTTCTTCTCGGGTCTGCTGCCGCTGCGGGAGGTCCCGGCGTACCGGCTGCTGGTGACGTACGAGGGGACGACGCAGGAGACCGAGGACGCCTACCGCTTCCTGCCGACGCTCGGCGAGCTCGATCTGCATCTGATCGGCGAGGGCCGGCACGAGGAGCTGTGGACGGTGCTGGGCGCGCACCCGATGACGCACCAGGACGTCACCGGCACCCGCTTCTCGGTGTGGGCGCCGAACGCGCGCGGCGTGCGGGTGGCGGGCTCCTTCAACTTCTGGGACGGCACCGGCTTCCCCATGCGGTCGCTGGGCTCGACGGGTGTGTGGGAGCTGTTCGTGCCGGGCATCGGCGAGGGCGAGCTGTACAAGTTCGAGATCACCCGCCCCGACGGCTCGAAGACCCTGCGCGCCGACCCGCTGGCCCGCCGCACGGAGGTGCCGCCGGCGACGTCGTCGGTCATCACCTCCTCGGCGTACGAGTGGGGCGACGCCCAGTGGCTGGAGCAGCGGGCACAGGTGCCCGCGCACGAGGCACCGTTCTCCGTGTACGAGGTGCATCTGCCCTCCTGGCGGCCGGGCCTGACCTACCGTCAGCTGGCCGACCAGCTCCCCGCCTATGTCAAGGACCTCGGCTTCACCCACGTCGAGCTGATGCCGGTCGCCGAGCACCCCTTCGGGGGCTCCTGGGGCTACCAGGTCACCGGGTTCTACGCGCCCACGGCCCGCCTCGGCACCCCCGACGACTTCCGGTTCCTGGTCGACGCCCTGCACCGGGCCGGGATCGGGGTGCTGATGGACTGGGTGCCCGCGCACTTCCCGCGCGACGAGTGGGCGCTGGCGGAGTTCGACGGCCGGCCGCTGTACGAGCACGAGGATCCGCTGCGGGCGGCGCACCCGGACTGGGGAACCCTGGAGTTCGACTTCGGCCGGCGCGAGGTGCGCAACTTCCTGGTGGCCAACGCCCTGTACTGGTGCGAGGAGTTCCAC
>KL568533.1:74833-75136 GCA_000715605.1 Streptomyces speibonae
GACTACTCGCGCGAGCCGGGCCAGTGGACGCCCAACGAGCACGGCGGCCGGGAGAACCTGGACGCGGTGGCGTTCCTCCAGGAGATGAACGCCACCGTGTACCGCAGGGTGCCCGGGGTCGTGACGATCGCGGAGGAGTCCACGGCCTGGGACGGCGTCACCCGGGCCACCCACCACAAGGGCCCGAGCGGCTTCGGCGGGCTGGGCTTCGGGCTGAAGTGGAACATGGGGTGGATGCACGACTCACTGCAGTACATGAGCCACGACCCGGTGCATCGCCGCCACCACCACGGCGAGATGACG
>KL568533.1:75412-75956 GCA_000715605.1 Streptomyces speibonae
CTACGTGCTGCCGATCTCCCACGACGAGGTGGTGCACGGCAAGCGGTCCCTGGTGTCGAAGATGCCCGGCGACTGGTGGCAGCAGCGCGCGAACCTGCGCGCCTACCTGGCGTTCATGTGGGCCCACCCCGGCAAGCAACTGCTGTTCATGGGGCAGGAGTTCGCGCAGGGCGCCGAGTGGTCCGAGGCGCACGGCCCCGACTGGTGGCTGCTCGACCCGCACTACGGTGCCGAGGCCGACCACCGCGGGGTGCGCGACCTGGTGCGCGACCTCAACACCGTCTACCGGCACACCCCGGCGCTGTGGCAGGGCGACACCGAGCCGTCCGGTTTCCGCTGGGTGACCGGGGACGCCGCGGACGACAACGTGTTCGCCTTCCTGCGGTACGACGCGAGCGGCTCCCCGCTGCTGGCGGTGTCCCACTTCGCGCCGGTGGTGCGGCAGGACTACCGGATCGGGGTGCCCGACGACATCCCCGCCTGGCACGAGACGGTGAACACCGACGCCGGCCGCTACGGCGGCGGTGACCTCACGCATCCCGAC
>KL568533.1:76145-79091 GCA_000715605.1 Streptomyces speibonae
TCCCGACCCGGTCAAGCCGGAGCCGCAGGGGTGGCACGGCTACCCGGCGAGCATCCGGCTGACCCTGCCGCCCCTGGCGACGCTGTGGCTGCGCCCTGCTTAGACCGTCAGGCTGCTTGGACCGTCAGGCCACGTCCACCAGGCCCTTGGGCAGCGGCTCGGTGTGGACCACGCCGAGCCGCTGGGTGGCGCGGGTCAGGGCCACGTACAGGTCGCTGGTGCCGTAGCGCCCCGGCTCGACGACCAGCACGGAGTCGAACTCGAGCCCCTTGGCCTGACGCGGATCCAGCAGGACCGTCCGCTGCGTCAGGTCGGGTTCGGCCCCGGCGGTGACGCCGTCCAGCCGTGCGGCCAGCGCCCGGTGCAGCTCCCGCGGGGCGATGACCGCGACCCGGCCCTCGTCCGGAGTGAGCTCGCGCACCGCCTCGGCGACGGCTCCCGGGAGCTCGTCCACCGCCCTGATCCACGGCCGTACACCGGTGCTGCGCACGGAGCCGGGCGGTTCGAATCCCGGGTGCTCCGCCCGCACCACCGCCGCGGCGACGTCCATGATCTCCGCCGGGGTGCGGTAGTTGACGCCGAGCCGGGTGTGCTCCCAGCGGTCCTCGACATACGGTTCGAGGATGTCCGCCCAGGAGCCGACGCCACCGGCCTCCGAGGTCTGGGCCGGGTCGCCGACGAGGGTCATCGAGCGGGTGGGGCTGCGCCGCATCAGCAGCCGCCACGCCATCGGGGACAGCTCCTGCGCCTCGTCGACGATGATGTGCCCGAACGCCCAGGTGCGGTCGGCGGCGGCACGTTCGGCGGCGCTGCGGTGGTCGTCCTCCTCCTGCCGTTCGGCGAAGCGCTCGGCGTCGATGATGTCGTGCGCGGAGAGCACCTCGGAGGCCTCGGGGTCGTCCTCCTCCTTGTCCTCGAACTCGTAGGTCCGCGACGCGTACGACACGTCCAGGACGCCCTGGGCGTAGGCGATCTGCCGCTGCCGTTCGCGTTCGGCGCGCTCGCGGGCGAGCCGGTCGTCCTCGCCGAGGAGTTCGGCGGCCTCGTCGAGCAGCGGCACGTCGGAGACGGTCCAGTGCCGGGTGACGGGCCGGCGGATCGCGGCGGCGTCCTCGTCGGGCAGGTAGCCCTCGGGGGCGGCGAGGAAGTCGGCGACCAGCTGCTCCGGGGTGATCCGCGGCCAGAGCCGGTCGATGGCGGACCAGACCTCGGGGTTCTCGGCGAGTTCGTCGCGGATCTGGGTGATGTCGCTGGGGTCGAGCAGGTTGCTGCCGTCGTAGGGGTCGGTGCCGATGCGCTCGGCGACCATGTCGGTGAGCGCGTTGAGGATGTGGCCCTCGAAGTGTTCCCGGGCCACGTTGTGCGCCAGCCCGGTGGCGCGGGTGCGTTCCCGGGCGACGTTGACCAGGCCGTCGTCCAGCATGAGGATCTCGCGGTCGTGCTCGATCGCGATCACCGGGTCGGGCAGCGCCTGCCGGTCGCGTACGACGTCGGCGAGGACGTCGGCCATCCGCGCCGCGCCCTTGACGGCGGCGGCCTCGGGGGTGTCCGTACGGGTGGTCCGCACCCCGGGGTACAGCTCACCCACGGTCGCGAGGAGCACGCCGGTCTCGCCGAGGCTCGGGAGCACCTCCCCGATGTAGCCGAGGAACGCCGGGTTGGGGCCGACGATCAGGACGGCGCGGCGGGCCAGCAGTTCGCGGTGCTCGTAGAGCAGGTATGCGGCGCGGTGCAGGGCCACGGCGGTCTTGCCGGTGCCGGGGCCGCCCTCGACGACCAGCACCCCGCGGTGCGGGGCGCGGATGATGCGGTCCTGGTCGGCCTGGATGGTGCGCACGATGTCGCCCATGCGGCCGGTGCGCGCGGAGTTGAGGGCGGCGAGCAGGACGGCGTCGCCCGTGGGGTCCTCGTGTCCGGTGCGGGTCTCGTCGCCGAGGTCGAGGATCTCGTCGTGCAGGGCGGTGACCCTGCGTCCCTCGGTGGCGATGTGCCGGCGGCGCCTGAGCCCCATCGTGGTGTGCCCGGTGGCCAGGTAGAAGGGGCGGGCGACCCGGGCGCGCCAGTCGATGAGGATCGGCGTCCGCTCGGTGTCGTCGGCGCGCAGCCCGATGCGGCCGATGTGGTGCGTCGGCCCGACGTGAGGTCGATCCGGCCGAAGCAGAGGGAGCCGTCCACGGCGTTCAGCGCGGCGAGCAGCCCGGAGCGCTCGGCGACCAGGATGTCGCGCTCCAGCCTGGCCTGCCGGGGGGTGTGGCCCTGGGCCAGCGCGTCCGCGACACCGGTCTCGGCGTCACCGCGCAGGACGTCCACGCGTGCGTACAGTCCGTCGATGAATTCCTGTTCCTGCCGCAATTCATCGTCCGGAAATTCGGTGTTTGACAATTCCGCTCCCGCCCGCATATACTGTGCTCACTGGACTTCACCGCGCCTTCGTTCATGCGAAGTCGCGAACCAATGAATATACGCAGGGAAAACCCCCGGACGCAATTGCCCGGGGGTTTATTCGTGTCCGGACCCGCGCCTCGCGTCGGGCCGATCCGCAGGTCAGAGCACTTCTTCCAGCTCCTGGCGCAGCCGCCGTCCGGGCCTGGCCCCCACCATCGACCGCAGCGGTTCCCCGCCGCGAAAGACCATGAAGGTGGGCATCGACAGCACCTTGTACGCGTTGGGCGTCCCGGGATTGGCGTCCACATTCAGCTGGACCACCTTCAGCCGGCCCTCCTCCTCGGCGGCCAGCGCGCCCAGCACCGGGGCCATCTGCCGGCACGGCGGACACCAGTCGGCCGTGAACTCCACCAGCACGGGCAGTTCCGCCCCGAGCACCTCCCGTGCGAAGTCCTCGTCCGTCACCTCGGGCACACCGCTCACCGCAGCTCCCCTCCCAGTTCGCACACCGGCTCCGGACCTCCCGGAACCGCCGCGTCGGCGGCCAGCGCCTCCCGGGCC
>KL568533.1:79296-81677 GCA_000715605.1 Streptomyces speibonae
GGCCAGCGCCTCCCGGGCCCGCTCGGCCCGCGCCAGCTGCTCCCCGACCTTCGCCCGCACCGTCCGCAGCTCACCGATGAGCGCGTCGAGCTCGTCCAGCTTGCGCCGGTAGACCTGGAGCGAGGCGGGGCACGTGTCGCCCTCGGGGTGCCCGGCGCGCAGACACTCCACGAAGGGGCGGGTCTCCTCCAGGTCGAACCCGGAGTCCTGAAGCGTACGGATCTGCCGCAGCAGCTTCAGGTCGCTCTCGTCGTAGGTCCGGTAGCCGTTCGTGGCCCGCCGGGCCGGCAACAGCCCGCGCGACTCGTAGTACCGCAGCGTCCGCGTGGTGGTCCCGGCCCGTGCGGCCAGCTCGCCGATTCGCATACGGACGAACGTAAGCCTTGACGTCGGCGTCAAGGAAAGGGCGGGAGGAGCGGAGGGAGCCGGGAGGGACGGGAAAGGGCCGAGCGGCCGGGCTCGTGGGGGAGGTGGCCCGGCCGTCCGGCCGTGGGGGGGAGGAGGCCCGGCAGGGTGGGTGCCGGGCCTCCGGGGCCGGGCGGCAGGGCTACGGGGGAGCGCCCTGCCGCCCGGGGTCCGCGGGGAGCGGGCCGGCCGTCAGGCCTTCGCCAGCTCCTTCTCGCCGCCCGGCTCGGCCTGCTCGGCGCCGGAGCCGTCCGCGTCGCCGGCGCCGCCGTGGTCGTCCAGGAGCGTCCGCTCGTCGAAGGGGGCCCGGCCGGCGAGGACCTCGTCCACCCGGTCCCGGTCGATCTCCTTGGTCCAGGTGCCGATCAGGACGGTGGCGATGGCGTTGCCCGCGAAGTTGGTCAGGGCGCGCGCCTCGCTCATGAAGCGGTCGATGCCGACGATCAGGCCGATGCCGTCCACCAGGGCGGGCTTGTGCGACTGCAGACCGCCGGCCAGCGTGGCGAGACCGGCGCCGGAGACACCGGCTGCGCCCTTCGAGGCGACGAGCAGGAAGAGCAGCAGCGGGATCTGCTCGCCGATGGACATCGGGGTGCCCATGGCGTCCGCGATGAACAGCGAGGCCATGGTCATGTAGATCATGGTGCCGTCGAGGTTGAACGAGTAGCCGGTCGGGACGGTGATGCCGACCACCGGCTTGCTGACGCCCAGGTGCTCCATCTTCGCGATGAGGCGCGGCAGCGCCGACTCCGAGGAGGAGGTGGACAGGATCAGCAGGAACTCGCGGCCCAGGTACTTGAAGAGCGAGAAGACGTTCACTCCCGCGATGACCCGCAGCAGCGTGCCCAGGACCACGAAGATGAACAGCACGCAGGTGGTGTAGAAGCCGAGCATCAGCACGGCCAGGCTCTTGAGGGCGTCGACACCGGCCGAGCCGGTGACCGCCGCGATGGCGCCGAAGGCACCGATCGGGGCCGCCCACATGATCATCGCCAGGACGCGGAAGACCAGCCGCTGGATGTGCTCGATGCCGCGCAGCACGGGCTGTCCGGCGGAGCCCATGGCCTGCAGGGCGAAGCCGCAGAGCAGGGCGATCAGCAGGGTCTGCAGCACCTCGCCCGCGGTGAAGGCGGAGACGATCGTCGTCGGGATGATGCCCATCAGGAAGTCGACGGTGCTCTTGGCCTCCGCGTCGACCTGCGCCTGGCCGGTCTCCTTGACGGCGTCGGTCACCGCCAGGCCCGTACCCGGGTCCAGGATGTTGCCGACGATCAGGCCGATGGCGAGGGCGACGACCGACATCACCAGGAAGTAGCCCAGGGCGATGCCGCCGACGGCGCCGACCTTGGCGGCCTTCCGCACGGAGCCGATGCCCAGCACGATGGTGCAGAAGATGATCGGCGAGATCATCATCTTGATCAGATTGACGAACCCGGTGCCCAGCGGCTTCAGCTCGGTCGCGAAGTCGGGGGCGATCAGGCCGACGGCGATGCCGAGGGCGACCGCGATGATCACCGCGATGTAGAGATAGTGCGTGCGGTCACGCTTGGCTCTGGGTGCGGCAGGTGCCGTAGCGGCTGTGCTGGACACGGCGGCCCTCCTTGACGGCGTCGTCGGCATCACCGGCGTGCGGCTCACGTCCGGGGAGATGGGGTCGGGGCCCGTCGTCGGGCCCAGGGGGAATGCCGTGACTATGTCCTGCCTTGTGAGCGCGGTCACCCTTCCGTTCATTTAGTTCACCGTGGAAGCGGCAGGCAGACTGACGGCATGCGCATCCCCCTCCCCCGGCCCCGCAGCCTCGCGGGTCAGCTGTTCGCCATGCAGGCCGTGCTCATCACGGTCGTCGTGGCGGGGTACGCGCTGTTCACGTACGTCAGCGACCGCAGCCAGGCCGAGGAGGCGGCAGGCCGGCAGGCGACCGCGGTGGCCCGTTCGGTCGCCGACTCGCCGTCCGTGCGGGAGGCGATCCGTACGCC
>KL568533.1:81875-82571 GCA_000715605.1 Streptomyces speibonae
ATGTGTATAAGAGACAGAGCCGTACGCGCTGGCGGTGGTGCGCGACACCGACGTGGACTTCGTCACCATCATGAATCCGCGGGGGATCCGCTGGACCCACCCCAACCCCGACCAGATCGGTCTGCTCTTCCAGGGCCACACCGGCCCGGCGCTGCGCGGCCGTACCTTCACCGAGACCTACACCGGTACCCTCGGGCCGTCGGTCCGGGCGGTCACCCCGATCCGGGACGACGGCCGTATCGTCGGCCTGGTCAGCGCGGGCATAAGGGTCGAGGAGATCAGCCAGCGCGCCCAGGGCCAGCTGACCGCGCTGCTCTTGGTCGCGGCGGGCGCGCTCGCGCTGGGCGCGGTCGGCACGTACGTCATCAACGCGCGGCTGCGCCGGCACACGCACGGCATGAACGCCACCGAGCTCAGTCATATGCACGACTACCATCAGGCCGCGCTGCACGCCGTGCGCGAGGGGCTGCTGATGCTGGACGGCCAGTACCGGGTGGCGCTGATCAACGACGGCGGCCGGGAGCTGCTGGGTGTGGACCAGGAGGAGGACGTGGTGGGCAGGTCGGTGGCGGAGCTGGGCCTGCCGGCGCCGCTGACGGGCGCGCTGCTCGCCTCGGAGCCCCGGGTGGACGAGGTGCATCTGGCCGCGGACCGGGTGCTGGTGGTGAACACCTCCCCGGTCAGCGGCGGCCAGCG
>KL568533.1:82772-83045 GCA_000715605.1 Streptomyces speibonae
TGCTGGTGGTGAACCCCCCCCCGGTCAGCGGCGGCCAGCGGCGCGGCTCGGTGGTGACGCTGCGGGACGTGACCGAGCTGCAGTCGCTCATGGGTGAGCTGGACTCGGAGCGGGGCTTCACACAGGCGCTGCGTTCGCAGGCGCACGAGGCGGCGAACCGGCTGCACACCGTGGTCTCGCTGATCGAGCTGGGCCGGGCCGAGGAGGCGGTGGACTTCGCCACGGCCGAGCTGGAGCTGGCGCAGGCGCTCACCGACCAGGTGGTCGCGGCGG
>KL568533.1:83272-85956 GCA_000715605.1 Streptomyces speibonae
CGGTGCTGGCGGCGCTGCTCCTCGGCAAGACCGCGCAGGCCAACGAGCGGGGCGTGGAGCTGGTGGTGTCGGCGGACAGCCGCCTGGACGACGGCCTGCTGCCGGGCTCGCTGCCGGCCCGGGACCTGGTGACCATCCTCGGCAACCTGATCGACAACGCGGTGGACGCGGCGCAGGGCGGGGTCCGGCCCCGCGTGACGGTCACCGCGTCGACCGGAGAGGACGGCGCGGAGCTGGTCCTCCGGGTCTCCGACACCGGCCCGGGCGTCGATCCGGACCACGCGGAGGAGGTCTTCCGGCGGGGCTTCACGACCAAGCCGTCCGGCCCGGGCGGCCGGGGCCTGGGCCTCGCCCTCGTCCAGCAGGCGGTGGCCCGGCACGGTGGAACCCTGTCGGTGACCTCCGGCGACGAGGGCGGCGCGGTGTTCGAGGCCCGGCTGCCGCTGAGGACCCCGGCCCCGGGCACGCGGGCGGAAGAAGCCGAAGGGCCGGGAAGCACGCGGGCCGGGACGGATTCGGGAAGCACGCGTGCCGACGCCGCCCGTGGCGTGGCTCCCGGCGCGGCCGCACAGGACCCAGGAGCCCGCACATGACCGAGCGGCCCATCAGAGTGCTCGTCGTCGAGGACGACCCGGTCGCCGCGGACGCCCACGTGATGTACGTCGGCCGGGTACCGGGGTTCGTCGCGGTCGGCAAGGCGTACACCGGCGCGGAGGCCCGCCGGGCCCTGGAGCGCACGCCCGTCGACCTGCTCCTCCTCGACCTGCACCTGCCCGACGTGCACGGCCTCCAGCTGGCCCGCTCGCTCCGTGCGGCCGGCCACCACGCCGACGTGATCGCGGTGACCTCGGCGCGGGACCTGGCGGTCGTCCGCGAGGGGGTGTCCCTGGGCGTCGTCCAGTACGTCCTGAAACCGTTCACGTTCGCGACCCTGCGGGACCGTCTGGTGCGCTACGCGGAATTCCACGCGGCGGTGGGCGAGGCCAGCGGCCAGGACGAGGTCGACCGAGCCCTGGCCGCCCTGCGCGCGCCCGGCCCGGCCGCCCTGCCGAAGGGCCTGAGCGCCCCGACCCTGGAACGGGTGACGGTGGCCCTGCGCGACGCCGGCGAGGGCCTCACGGCCGCCGGCGTGGCGGAAGCGGTCGGCATCTCCCGCATCACGGCCCGCCGCTACCTGGAACACCTGGTCGACGCGGGCCGCGCGGCCCGCCGCCCCCAGTACGGCACGGTGGGCCGCCCGGAGCTGATGTACCGGTGGGTTCGGGGAGCGGAGAAAGGGGGTTGAGGTAGTAAGGGGACGTTCATGCCGCCCTCGCGTACCACACGGAGTGGGGCGATGTCGGCGGCGCCCCGCAGCAGGCGGGTCGCGTGCACATGGCGATCGAGGCGCACCCCGCCAGCGCGACCGCGCCCGCGCCCTCGCCGCCGGACAACCGGACTGACGCCTCCGCGGATGCGGCGGGCTCCCGCCGTCCTCACCCCGTGCCGGGTTCCGGTGTGGCCAGGCGGGCCGGTGGGGGCAGGGGGGTGTTGTGGGGGCCGTGGGTGAGGGCCTGGATGATGTAGGCCGCGAAGCGGCGGGATGCGGCGGGGCGGGCGGCGGGTGAGGCCGCCTGCAGGCCCTTGTTGGCCAGGAGCATGAGGACGAGGTCGTCCGGTACGAAGTCGGGGCGCAGCCGGCCCGTGCGCTGCGCGCGGCCGGCCAGGTCGGCGATCGCCTCGAGCATGTGGCCGTGGCCGACGGCCGCCGTGAAGGCCCGGGGGTAGGCCGACAGGAACGCCTCGGTGAAGCCCCGGTCCTGTGCGTGCAGGACGCAGATGCGCTCGATGACCTGGCACAGCCCGTGCCAGGGGTCGGGATCCGCGCAGGCCTCGTCGATGATGTCCCGGCACGCCCGCAGCTGGTCCTCGAAGGCGGCGGTGACCAGTGCCTCCTTGGTCGGGAAGTGCCGGTACAGCGTGGCCGGCCCGACGCCGGCGCGGCGCGCGACGTCCCGCACCGCGACGGTGAGGCCGTCGACCGAGAACAGCTCCCTGGCCGCGTCGAGGAGCCGGTCCCGGTTGTCGCGGGCGTCGGAGCGCAGGGTGTGAGGCACTTTCGCGGTCATGCTCTCACTTTAGGAGAAACGGACGGGGGCGTCCGTTAGCGTCCGGCACGGAACTCACCTGGAGGAGAACACCGTGAAGGCCGTGAAGATTCGCGCGTACGGCGCCCCGGAAGGACTGGCCGTCGTCGACCTGCCCGCTCCCTCCCCGGCCGAGGGGGAGGTACTGATCGAGGTCGAGGCGGTGGGGGTCGCCGGTGCGGACGTGGTGATCCGCAGGGGTGACCTGGCCGCCTACGGCTTCGAGCCGGGGTTCGTCCCGGGCAGCGAGGTCGCGGGCACGGTCACGGCCGTCGGCAAGGACGTCGACGCGTCCTGGACCGGCCGGCGGGTGTGGGCCTTCACCGGTGTGGGCGGCGGTTACGTGGAACAGGCGTGCGTACCGCTCGACCAGGTGCTGCCCCTGCCGGCAGGGCTGGCACCGGCCGACGCGGTCACCCTCGGAAGCTCCGGGGCGGTGGCCCACTTCGCCCTGGAGCACGCCCGTTTCACCCCCGGCGAGGCAGTGCTGGTGCGCGGGGCGGCGGGCAGCATCGGTGTCGTCGCTGTGCAGTTGGCGGCCCGCGGGGGCGCCTCCGC
>KL568533.1:86188-99435 GCA_000715605.1 Streptomyces speibonae
CCCCCGCCGTGGCCGTGACCACGTCGTCGGCCGAACGGGGCGAGCGGCTGCGCCGGCTGGGCGCGACGCATGTGCTGGACCGCTCCGGGGACGGCGGGCCCGACGCTCCGGAGGGCTTCGACGTCGTCCTCGACGTGGTGGGCGGCGCCGGACTGCCGGGACTGTTCGACCGGCTCCGCCCGAACGGGCGCCTGGTGGCCGTCGGCGCGGTGGGTGGCCCACCGCCCGCGGACTTCGGGATGACGCTGATGGCCCAGTTCCAGAGGTCGCTGTCGTTCGCCACCTTCAGCGCCGCCACGGTTCCCGCCGCGGATCTGCGGGCCGTGCGGGAGGACCAGTTCGCGGCCGCGGCACGGGGCGGACTCACCACGGTGCGGCACGACGTCCTCCCTCTCGACGAGGCGGTCGTGGCGCACCGGCGGATGGACGCCGGCGAGGTCTTCGGCCGGATCGTGCTCGCGCCCTGACGCGCCCGCCCTTACCCCCCTCCAACGGAAAGGACACCCCCATGTCCGCACCCGCACCCCCCGCCTCCGGCGCCACCCTGCGCGTCGACGTGTGGATGGATTTCTGCTGCCCCGCCTGCTACTTGGCCGAGCCCCGGCTGGAGGAGGCCGTGGCGGCCGAGGGCGGGACCGCGAGGATCACCCTCGTGCGGCACTCCTTCGAGCTGCTGCCCGACGTCGACGACACACGCGTCGACTCCTTCGGGTACGTGCTGCACAAGTACGGCGGTGACCGGGCCGCGGCCGAACGGCACGAGCGGGGCATGGCCCGCCTCGCGGGCGCCCAGGGCCAGGAGTACCGGCTGCACCGCCCGAGCTCCAACGGCTTCCACGCGCACCGCTTCCTGCACCTGGCCCAGGCACACGGACAGGGCGACGCCTTCTTCGTCCGCCTCCAGCGCGACCTGTTCGCCGAGGCGGTCGACATCTACGACACCGCCCACCTGGTGGATACGGCCACCCGGCTCGGTGTTCCGGCCGAGGAGGCCGAGGCGGCGGCGCGCACGGACGCCTACGCCGACGCCGTGCGCGCCGACCGGCGCACCGCTCTCCGGGCGGGCGTCACCGGCGTCCCGTTCACCGTGTTCGACGGCCGGCTCGCCATCCCCGGCGTCGCGACCGCCGACGCCTACCGCGACGCCATCCGTGCGGCCCGACAGGACAAGGAGCAGACCGTATGAGCACCGAGCCTCAGCCCTTCACGATTCTCGACGTCCCTACCGACGCCTTCTGCGATCCCGACACGGGTGTCTGCGCCGTGCCGCTGCCCGCGCTGCCGGCGCCGGACGGCGAGGAGGAGGACGGCACCGGTACCCGTCCGGCCGTTCCGGACGGCCCTGCGGCGGTGGATTCGCGCCGCGCGGACGGCCGTCGCGCGGGGAGCTGAGCGGGGTATCGCGTCGCACGGGGATTCGAGCACCGTGCGCCCGCACCCCGGCGGCGGTGCGGGCGGCATCGACGACGGCCTACGCATATGCCCACTGAGCTTGCCGTTCACCATCGGCGGCGTGTTCCCCGCGCCCAGCCACCGCTCCTCGCCCGGCGAACCGACTCCCCGGTAGCCGTACCTTCCTACAATCAGTGATCCTGGCCGAACAGACCGTAGTCACCCCTTGCGCGCGGGCCTAGCTTGAGGGCCGTGCACCATCCCTCCGCGCGTACCGACCGCCATCCGCCCCCGCCGTTCAACGCCCCCGCCGCCCGCCGGCTGCGGACCGCCCTGGGCATGGGCCCCGAGCACGTCGCCCACGCCCTGCGCGGCTCGTACGGACTGCCGTACGTCACCCCCGCGCTCGTCGCCGCCTGGGAACGCGGGACCGCCACCCCCTCCCATCCCGAACTCGCCGCCCTGGCCGGTGCGCTGTGGTGCTCGCCCGGCGAACTCATAGGGCGGCCGCGCACCTTGCGCGAGCACCGGGTCGCGCGCGGCCTGGCCCCCGAGGACGTCGCCCGCACGGTCGGCCACGAACTGCACGCGTATCTGCGGATGGAGGAGACGGGCCACTGGCGCGGCACCGAGCGGCAGTCGGCCGCGCTGGCCCGGATGCTCGGCCTGTCCCTGGCCGACGTCATCACCGTCACCGGCCGGGAGGACCGGCTCGCGGAGCTGCTGCGCAGCGCGGCGACGACGCGCTGGCAGGCGTACGTACGTCCGGTGTCGAAGATCGCCCCACTGGAACGCCGCCCGCTGGAGGAGGCCCTCCACCGCCTCCACCGGGACTACCAGGGCCACATGGCCGCCACCCTCAGCTGGGGCGGCGGCCACGGCGACGCGGGCGACAGCGGCCGCGAGTTCCTCGACCGCATCGTCGACCACTTCTGGACGGCGGTCGGGGACGCGACCCGGTGAGCGGAGCGCCCCTCCCGGAAGCGGGACCCGTCCGGTGAGCTTTCCTAGAAGACCGACTCCGCCTCGTCCATCCGGTCCTTGGGGACCGTCTTCAGTTCGGTGACCGCCTCCGCGAGCGGGACCATCACGATGTCGGTGCCCCGCAGGGACGTCATCCTGCCGAACTCGCCCTGGTGCGCCGCCTCCACGGCGTGCCAGCCGAAGCGGGTCGCGAGGACGCGGTCGTACGCCGTCGGTACGCCGCCGCGCTGGACGTGGCCGAGGATGACCGGCTTGGCCTCCTTGCCGAGGCGGCGCTCCAGTTCGTGCGCCAGGGCCGTGCCGATGCCCTGGAAGCGCTCGTGGCCGAACTTGTCGATCTCACCCTTGCCGTAGTCCATGGTGCCGTCGGCCGGGTGCGCGCCCTCGGCGACGCAGATCACCGCGAACTTCTTGCCGCGGGCGAAGCGTTCCTCGACCATCTTGACCAGCTGGGCCGGGTCGAAGGGACGTTCCGGCAGGCAGATGCCGTGGGCGCCGGCGGCCATGCCGGACTCCAGGGCGATCCAGCCGGCGTGCCGGCCCATGACCTCGACGACCATCACCCGCTGGTGGGACTCGGCGGTCGTCTTCAGGCGGTCCATCGCCTCGGTGGCGACGCCCACCGCGGTGTCGAAGCCGAAGGTGCGGTCGGTGGAGGAGATGTCGTTGTCGATCGTCTTCGGGACGCCGACCACCGGCAGGCCCGCCTCGGACAGCATGTGGGCCGCGGTGAGCGTGCCCTCGCCGCCGATCGGGATCAGCGCGTCGATGCCGAAGTCGTGGATCATGTCGGAGGCGTTCTCGCAGGCCTCGCGCAGCCGGTCGCGCTCCAGCCGGGCGGAGCCGAGGATGGTGCCGCCGCGGGCCAGGATGCCGCTGACCGCGTTGAGGTCGAGGGTGCGGTAGCGGCCGTCCAGCAGGCCCGAGTAGCCGTCCTCGAAGCCGATGACCTCGTCGCCGTAGTTGTCGACCGCTCGGTGCACGACCGACCGGATCACTGCGTTCAGGCCGGGGCAGTCGCCGCCTGCGGTGAGAACTCCGATACGCATCGTGCTGTGTCTCCTGGTCCCTGTCGATACCGGTGAGCCAGTCCCGATTGTTTCATGTCCCCCGGCGCGGTGCCGACGACGGACGGGCGGGCGTCCTAGCCAGCGCCAGAGGTATTGTCAAGAGGGATCTGCTCACCTCGGTGGGCGATTTTTGTGGCCCCAGGATGACACCTGCGGCCCGCCGGCCACTCGCACGGCCCCCGACGAGGACGACTCCTGCTGCCCCCGACGAAACGGAGAGCGCGCGTGACCCGCAGCGTGTACGTGACCGGCATCGACCGCGGCGACGGCCGGCAGGTCGTCGAACTCGGGGTCATGGAGCTGCTGACCCGGCAGGTCGACCGGGTCGGGGTGTTCCGTCCCCTGGTGCACGACGGGCCCGACCGTCTCTTCGAGCTGCTGCGGGCCCGCTACCGGCTCACCCAGGACCCGGCCACCGTCTACGGTCTCGACTACCACGAGGCGTCCGCGCTCCAGGCCGAACAGGGCACGGACGAACTGGTGTCCACCCTCGTCGACCGGTTCCACCGGGTGGCCCGCGACTACGACGTCGTCCTCGTCCTCGGCACCGACTACGCCGACACCCAGTTCCCCGACGAGCTGTCCCTGAACGCCCGCCTCGCCAACGAGTTCGGCGCCTCGGTGATCGGGGTCGTGGGCGGCCGCAAGCAGACCGCCGAGTCGGTGCGCGCCGAGGCCCGCAACGCCTACCGCGCCTACGCCACCCTGGGCTGCGACGTGCTCGCCATGGCGGTCAACCGGGTCGCCCGCGAGGACCGGGACGAGATCGCCGAGCGGCTCGCCAGCCGGCTGCCCGTGCCCTGCTACGTGTTCCCCGACGAGCCGGCGCTCTCCGCCCCGACCGTCGCGCAGATCGCGCACACCCTCGGCGCGAAGGTGGTGCTCGGCGACGACTCCGGGCTCGCCCGCGACGCCCTGGACTTCGTCTTCGGCGGCGCGATGCTGCCGAACTTCCTCGCCGCGCTGACCCCGGGATGCCTGGTGATCACTCCGGGGGACCGTGCGGACCTGGTCGTGGGCGCGCTGGCCTCGCACAGCGCCGGCACCCCGCCGATCGCCGGGGTGCTGCTGACCCTGGGCGAGGTTCCGGCCGAGCACATCCTCACCCTCGCCGACCGCCTCGCCCCCGGCACCCCCGTGCTGTCGGTGCCGCGCACCAGCTTCCCCACCGCCGAGCAGCTCTTCTCCCTGGAGGGCAAGCTGAACGCGGCCACCCCGCGCAAGGCGGAGCGGGCGCTCGGCCTCTTCGAGCGGTACGCCGACACCGCCGAGCTCACCCGGCGCGTCTCCGCGCCGAGCAGCGACCGGGTCACCCCGATGATGTTCGAGCACAAACTGCTCGAACAGGCCCGCTCCGACCTGCGCCGGGTGGTGCTCCCCGAGGGCACCGAGGAGCGGGTGCTGCACGCGGCGGAGGTGCTGCTGCGCCGGGGCGTGTGCGAGCTGACCCTGCTCGGTGACGTGGACCAGATCCGCAAGAAGGCCGCCGACCTCGGTGTCGACCTGGGCGACACCCAGCTGATCGACCCCGCCGTCTCCGAGCTGCGGGAGTCCTTCGCCGAGCAGTACGCGGCCCTGCGCGCCCACCGGGGCGTGACCGTGGAGCTGGCCTACGACGTCGTCTCCGACGTGAACTACTTCGGCACGCTGATGGTGCAGGAGGGCCTCGCCGACGGCATGGTGTCCGGCTCGGTGCACTCCACGGCCGCGACGATCCGGCCGGCCTTCGAGATCATCAAGACCCGCGAGGACGCGCGGATCGTCTCCTCCGTCTTCTTCATGTGCCTGGCCGACAAGGTGCTCGTCTACGGCGACTGCGCGGTCAACCCGGACCCGGACGCCGAGCAGCTCGCCGACATCGCCGTGCAGTCGGCCGCCACGGCCGCGCGGTTCGGCGTGGAGCCGCGGATCGCGATGCTGTCGTACTCGACGGGCACCTCCGGCACCGGCGCCGACGTCGACAAGGTGCGCACCGCCACCGAGCTGGTGCGCTCCCGCCGCCCCGATCTGCGGATCGAGGGGCCGATCCAGTACGACGCGGCCGTCGAGCCGTCGGTCGCGGCGACCAAGCTGCCGGGCTCAAAGGTGGCGGGGCAGGCGACCGTGCTGGTCTTCCCCGACCTGAACACCGGCAACAACACCTACAAGGCCGTGCAGCGCTCGGCCGGCGCGATCGCCGTCGGCCCGGTCCTGCAGGGCCTGCGCAAGCCGGTCAACGACCTGTCCCGGGGCGCCCTGGTGCAGGACATCGTCAACACCGTCGCCATCACGGCGATCCAGGCCCAGTCCCCGGCCCCGAGCGGCCCGGGTTCCCCGAGCGAGAAGGCAGCCGAGCAGTGAGCCCGTCCCGTGTCCTCGTCCTCAACTCCGGCTCCTCGTCGGTGAAGTACCAGCTGCTGGAGATGAACGGCAGCAAGCGGCTGGCCACCGGTCTGGTCGAGCGGATCGGCGAGCGGACCTCGCTGGTGCGGCACACCCCGCTCGCGTCGGGCGGGGAGACCCGCGAGCGGACCGGGCAGGTCGCCGACCACGACGCCGCGCTGAAGGCGATGGCCGAGGAGCTGGCGGCCGACGGGCTGGGCCTGGACTCCCCCGAGCTGGCCGCGATCGGCCACCGCGTGGTGCACGGCGGGAAGCGCTTCACCGATCCCACGGTGATCGACGAGCAGGTGCTGGCGGAGATCGAGCGGCTGATCCCGGTGGCGCCACTGCACAATCCGGCCAATCTGACCGGCATCCGCACGGCCATGGCACTGCGTCCCGATCTGCCGCAGGTCGCCGTCTTCGACACCGCCTTCCACACCACGATGCCGGAGTCGGCCGCCCGCTACGCGATCGACGTGAGGACCGCCGACGCGCACCGCATCCGCCGCTACGGCTTTCACGGCACCTCGCACGCGTACGTCTCCCGGGCGACCGCGCGGCTGCTGGGCCGGGCGCCGGAGGAGGTGAACGTCATCGTGCTGCACCTGGGCAACGGGGCGTCCGCCTCGGCCGTGCGGGGCGGCCGCTGCGTGGACACCTCCATGGGGCTGACCCCCTTGGAGGGGCTGGTGATGGGTACGCGGTCGGGAGACCTGGATCCTGCCGTCATCTTCCATTTGATGCGCGTTGGCGGAATGTCCGCCGACGAGATCGACACTCTCCTGAACAAGAAGAGCGGTCTGGTCGGACTGTGCGGCGACAACGACATGAGGGAGATCCGGCGGCGGATCGACGAGGGCGACCGGGAGGCGGAGCTGGCGTTCGACATCTACATTCACCGTCTGAAGAAGTACATCGGCGCCTATTACGCAGTGCTCGGCCGGGTGGACGCGGTGGCCTTCACCGCCGGGGTCGGCGAGAACGCCGCTCCGGTGCGGGCGGCGGCCGTGGCGGGCCTGGAAGGGCTCGGTCTGGCGGTGGACGAGGGGCGCAACGCCGTACGCGGCGGCGGGCCGCGGCTGATCTCGCCCGAGGGCGCGCGGGTCGCGGTCGCGGTGGTACCGACGGACGAGGAAATGGAGATCGCTCAGCAGACATACGCACTGGTCGGAAAGAACAACTGAGCAGGGACTTTCTCATTTGTATATTCCGCCAGACGGAATATTCCGTAGCGAAACAAACCGATAGGATCGCCCCATGCGCCGTTCGAAAATCGTCTGTACTCTCGGCCCCGCGGTCGACTCCCACGAGCAGCTTGTCGCCCTGATCGAAGCCGGCATGAACGTGGCCCGCTTCAACTTCAGCCACGGCACGCACGCCGAGCACCAGGGCCGGTACGACCGGGTCCGTGCCGCCGCCAAGGAGACCGGCAGGGCCATCGGTGTCCTCGCCGACCTCCAGGGCCCGAAGATCCGCCTGGAGACCTTCGCGGAGGGTCCCGTCGAGCTGGTGCGCGGTGACGAGTTCACCATCACCACCGAGGACGTCCCGGGCGACAAGACGATCTGCGGGACGACCTACAAGGGCCTGCCGGGCGACGTCTCGCGCGGCGACCAGATCCTGATCAACGACGGCAACGTCGAGCTGAAGGTGCTGGACGTCGAGGGCTCCCGGGTGAAGTCGATCGTCATCGAGGGCGGCGTCATCTCCGACCACAAGGGCATCAACCTGCCCGGCGCGGCCGTGAACGTGCCAGCGCTGTCCGAGAAGGACGTCGAGGACCTGCGGTTCGCCCTGCGGATGGGCTGCGACCTGGTCGCCCTGTCCTTCGTCCGGGACGCCAAGGACGTCGCCGACGTGCACCGCGTGATGGACGAGGAGGGCCGCCGGGTCCCCGTCATCGCCAAGGTGGAGAAGCCGCAGGCGGTGGAGAACATGGAGGACGTCGTGATGGCGTTCGACGGTGTGATGGTCGCCCGCGGTGACCTCGCCGTCGAGTACCCGCTCGAGAAGGTCCCCATGGTGCAGAAGCGCCTGATCGAGCTGTGCCGGCGCAACGCCAAGCCGGTGATCGTGGCAACCCAGATGATGGAGTCGATGATCACCAACTCCCGGCCGACCCGCGCCGAGGCGTCCGACGTGGCCAACGCGATCCTGGACGGCGCCGACGCGGTGATGCTGTCCGCCGAGTCCAGCGTGGGCGCGTACCCGATCGAGACGGTGCGGACGATGTCGAAGATCGTCCAGGCGGCCGAGCAGGAGCTGCTGTCCAAGGGCCTCCAGCCGCTGGTGCAGGGCAAGAAGCCGCGTACGCAGGGCGGTTCGGTGGCCCGTGCCGCCTGCGAGATCGCGGACTTCCTCGGCGGCAAGGGCCTGGTGGCCTTCACCCAGTCCGGCGACACCGCCCGGCGGCTGTGCCGCTACCGCGCCGTCCAGCCGATCCTGGCGTTCACCACCGACGAGTCCACCCGCAACCAGCTGGCGCTCAGCTGGGGCGTGGAGCCGTACGTCGTGCCGTTCGTGAACAGCACCGACGAGATGGTCGAGCTGGTGGAGCAGGAGCTGGTCCGGCTGAGCCGGTTCGGCGAGGGCGACATCGTGGTGATCACGGCCGGGTCGCCGCCCGGCGTCGCCGGCACGACCAACATGGTCCGGGTCCACCACCTGGGCGGCGCGACGTCCTGACCCGTAGCACGCGCGTACGACACCGAGGGCGCCCCCTGTGGAGGGGGGCGCCCTCGGTGCTGCGGCTCACGGAAGGGTGCTGACGGCGGCTCAGTCGGTGACGTACTGGTGCAGTCCCGGCACGTGCAGGGTGCCGCCGAACTGGCCGGCCTGCTGCACCTTCACGTTGGTGAAGTAGATCAACGGGATGTTGAGCGGGGGCGGGTGCTCCGGGTCGAACGTGATCGGGATCAGGCCGAGCAGGTTGCCGGAGATGCTCTCGGTGTACATCACGGTGTCGCCGTCGCGGATGGTGGACGTCGATCCCTTGGCGGCCTGCACGTGGTAGGTCTTGCCGGACTGGTCGTCCTTGACCGTCTGGTGCAGGTCCCCGATGTCGGTGCCGTCGGATATGACGTACTTCAGCACCTTCTTGACGGTGCCGTTGGCGGTCCGCACCTCGACGATGCCCTTGTAGTCGGCGCCCTTCAGCAGCAGCGAACTGGCGTTCAGGAACCACGGGTCGTCGGGCAGCGGGACCTTGTTGTCGACGCCGCCCTCGGCGTCCGTGGCGACCGGGCAGTCCTCGAGGTCGACGCCGGCCGTCTCGGAGGGGCTGGGCGATGCGGTGGCGCCCGGAGTGGCGGTCGCCTCGGCCGTGGGCTCCCCGGCCTTCTCCGCGGCGTCCTCGGCCGCCTTGGAGGCCGTGTCGCCGGCGTCCTTCGCGACGTCCCGCGCGGTGTCCTTCACCGCGTCGGTGGCCGTCTTCTTCGCGCTGTCCCCGCTCGTGCCGTCCGTCGTGCCGTCCGTCTTGCCGGCGTCGGAGTCGGCGGAGGACGGGGCGGAGGCGGACGGGGTGGGGCTCGGGGCCGTCCCCTCCTCCTTCTCGTCCCCGGGGGTGAAGACGTCCTTCAGGGCGTCGCCGATGTCCTCGAGGAGGTTGCGGTCGGTCTCCGACGGGGAGGGCGCGGGCTCGGTGCGCTCCTCGTCGGCGGCCTGGCCGCCCGCGGTCGCGGAGGGGCTCGGCGCGGGCTCGGGCTTGTCGTCGGAACCTGAATCCGGCGAAGAGTCCGAGCCGTTGTCCGTCGCCTTGTCCGACCCCGCGTCAGGGGCCTTGCGCGCGGGGGCCGAGGAGGCCGGCTCCTTCGAGGGCTCGGCGTCCGGCGAGGCGGTGTCGCTCGCCGTGGCGGACGGGGTGGGCGACGCCTCGGCGTCCTCCCCCTTCTCGGCCTGCTCGATGGCCTCCAGGCACTCCTTGAACTCGTCGGCCGTCAGGTTCTTCGACGACGGCTGGTCGTCGGCCTGGGCGAGCGTCGGGGTGAAGCCCATGCCCATGAGGACCGCGGTCGGCATCGCCGCGATGGCTATCGCCTTCCCGGCGGGCATGTGGAACCTGGTGAACAGCGGCTTCTTGGGTGCCGCGTGACGCGGCCCGGTTCTCACACGGGACTTGTCCACCTCAGTCCCGTGGGTCACCTCGTCAGCCGGCACTGTGCCTCCCGTTCGCCCCGTTGGCCGGGCTCGTTCCTGACAGGTTCTTCTCTCCCGGCACCTCGGGGGCCCGGAAGTGATCCTCATCGCCCACCGGCACGGCTCCGTCCACGGGGTCCAGGGCCATGGTGTCCTCGGTCGCGCCCTCCGGTGTCCCACCGTGGCCGTCGCCGTTCGCCGGCGGCTCCTCGGCGGGCGGCGTGCCCGGCGCCCACGCCACGGCCATCGCCCCGCCCACCAGGGAGAAGAGGAAGCCGATGAGGAAGCCGCCGAGGTTGGACACGGGGATGGACACGAGCGCCAGCAGAATCGCCGCGACACCCGCGAAGACCCGGACGTGCTTCTGGAACCAGAGGCTGACGCCGAGCACGACGAGCAGCACACCGATGATCAGGGACCCGGCGCCCGCGGTGGTCGCCATGGCCAGCGTCAGATGCCCGATCTGGAGGTTCGCGTACGGGAAGTAGGCGATGGGGAGTCCGCCGAGCATGACGAACAGCCCGGCCCAGAACGGCCGCGCGCCCCGCCAGGCGCGGAACTGCAGCCTGCGGCGGGTGAACTGGCCGACGGCGGCAGGAGTCTCGGCGCTCATGGAAAACAGCTCCCTGGTACGGCTTTGCTGTGGTGGTGATGTGCGCCGCGTGTGAAGGCGCGGCGGGAAGGTGGACGGGCGGGGGCGCCACCGGCTCCCCCGCCCGTCAGCGAGTGCTTAGTAGCACTCCTTGACACCCGTCGAGAGCGACATCTTCAGACCGCTGAGCTTGAAGGTTCCGGCGGTGGTCGCCCACGCCGTCTGCTTCACGTCCTTCAGCACGGCCTTGTCCGCCTGCTGGGCGAACCCGTAGGGGTTGGCCTGCTTGTTCGCGACCTCCCCCTGCTTCATGCCCGGACCCTTGTTGGCGTCCTTGGCGGCCACACCGATGTCGATGTTCGTGAACGTCGCGTCGGCGTTCAGATCAGCGACGTCGATGTACAGGTTCTCGGCCTTGACCGGTTCGGAACCCTGGCCGGCCCGCAGGATCAGGCTGACGTTCCCGAGCACCGGAATGTTCGGGGTGACGACCGACTGACACAGGTTCTTGATCGTCGCGGTCTTGAAGGCCGAGACCGCGACGGGGTGAACCGCCTTCTTGCCGGAGAGGGTGTACCCCTCGTCAAGGGCGCCGTACTGCGAGAAGCCCTTACCGACGAGCTGATCCGTGGTGACCTTGAACGACTGCCCCGACACGCTGAACGACGCGGCGAGAGCGCCCTGCGCGAGGGCGACACCTATCGCTGCCGTCGCGGCCACGCTGGGCACCATGACCACAGCGAACCGCTTCCATCTGGTCCCGCCACGCACCTGGGACTCCATATTTCCTCCTTCTCGGACGTACATCTCCTGCCCTGACTCGCCGCCATGAACGGCGGACCGGCCGGGCAGGGATGGGAGAAGTGCTACGTCCTCGGGAAGGAGAGCGCCCGCACTCGGCGGCGCACGACATGCGCCCGAATCACCGGCGATCACCCCCGAGCGACAACCACTGGTCGCGCCTGACACGCATCACGCACAACCCTGCTGGACAGGCTTCGCCGGATGGGCGAAGACCCCCCTGTCCAAGAGCCGGCGCCACTGCCGCCGGCCCTGCTCGGTGGGGACCCAGGAGTTCCCGCGGCCCGACCGGCTGTCGGGGTACGGGTAATGGACCGAGCGTCGCCGATCGTGGTGCATTCTCGCCGCCCGCACAAGGGGGTTCGTTACTCGCTAGTAACGGCCGCATAACCACGCCACGACACGCAGGCCCCGCACAGCGACGCTCGGTGCATCGAAGGGGCCGTACAAAACTATTGATCCGTGGACAGAATCCGACAGATCAACGCCCGCAACTTACTTGCAGTAACAGCGGCCGCGATTACCAAGATTTGGTAAAGCGCGGCCGCACCGGCCACCTGTCGACCAGTCCGCAACTCGGGCACCGGGCACCCGGCCGGCCGGTGAACCGGGCCGAATCGGGCACGCGCGCCCGAGGGCGTCGGGCACGCGTGCCCGGCGGCTCAGAACAGGGCCCGCGCCAGCGCCCGGCGCGCGGCGACCACGCGCGGGTCCTCGGCGCCGACCACCTCGAACAGCTCCAGCAGCCGCACTCGCGCGGCCTCCCGGTCCTCGCCCTTGGTGCGCCCCACCGTCTCGATGAGCCGGCCGAAGGCGTCCTCGACATGACCGCCCACCAGATCCAGGTCGGCGGCGGTGATCTGCGCGGCGACGTCGTTCGGCTTCTCGGCGGCCTCCGCGCGCACCTTCGCCGGGTCCAGCCCCTGGACCCGCTGGAGCAGCTCCGCCTGCGCGAGCCCCAGCTTGGCCTCCGGGTTGCCCGGGTCGTCGGCGAGCACGTTCCGGTACGCCTGGACGGCACCGGAGAGGTCACCGCTGTCCAGCGCCCGCACGGCGGCCTCCAGGAGGGCGTCGTACGGCCCGGCGGCCTCGGCCGGGGCGTCTGCCGTGTCCTCTCCCGGCTGGGCGTCGGGGTCGACGGTGAGACCGGTCAGGCCGAAGCGCTGCTCGCCGACCTGCACCAACTGGTCCAGGGTCTGGCGGATCTGCGCCTCGCCCGCGGCTCCCTGGAAGAGCGGCAGCGCCTGTCCGGCCACCACCGCGAAGACCGCCGGGATCCCCTGGATCCCGAACTGCTGCATCAGCATCTGGTTGGCGTCGACGTCGATCTTGGCGAGGAGGATGCGCCCGTTGTATTCGACGGTGAGCCGCTCCAGGAGGGGGCTCAGCTGCTTGCAGGGCTCGCACCACTCGGCCCAGAAGTCGATGACGACCGGGACCTCGGTAGACCGCTGCAGAACGTCGCGCTCGAAGCCGGCCTCGTCGACGTCGATGACGAGGTCGGCCGGGGAGACGGCGCCCCCGCCGCCCTGCCGGGCCGATTCGGCGCGCGCCTGCTCCGCCTTCGCCTTGGCCTCCTGGGCCGCCTTCACCGCGGCGAGGTCGACGACTCCGCTCATGGACATGTTCCGTGGCTGCATGCGCCTATCCTCCCCCGTACAGCGCGCGTGTGTGAAAAGCGCCCGGGAAACCCAGGCGTACGTGTGGTGTTGACGCCGGGGTCCCCACCCCGCGCCGGTGGTCGTCGCTCGGGCACGCCGGTCCCGCGCGCTTTCGCTACGAGACGTAGCGTAATGCCGACCGGGGTCCTCGCGGCACCCCGCCCCGCGATCTTCTCCGTGATCTCTCTCACCACGGACCGCCCGGTATCCGCCGGTTATGGTCGTGACATGCAGAGCCGCACCACAGCC
>KL568533.1:99641-102599 GCA_000715605.1 Streptomyces speibonae
TGCCGCCGCGGACGCCGCGATCCTGGCCGCGACCCGTCAGGCTCTGGTGGAACTCGGCTGGTCCAAGCTCACCCTGGGAGACGTCGCGGAGCGCGCGGGCGTGGCGAAGACCACCCTCTACCGTCGCTGGGCGGGTAAGAACGAGCTGGTCGTGGACGCGGTCGCGGAGCTCTTCGACGAGCTGAACCTGCCCGACTGCGGCTCCCTGGCCGCCGACATCGAGGGCGTGGTGCTCCAGTTCGCGGCGATCCTGGCCCGCCCGGAGGCCAGGAGCGGGCTGATGGCCGTGATCGCCGAGGCCACCCGGGACGACCCGCTGCGCGAGCGCATCCGCGCCTCGATCGTCGAACGGCAGAAACGTCTCGTCCACGCGGGCCGGGCCCGCGCCCAGGAGCGGGGCGAGCTGCCGGTCCAGCCCGACGCCGAGGCGGCGGCCCGCACGGTCGACCTGATCTTCGACATGGTGGCCGGCGCGGTGGTGCACCGCACGCTGATCAGCGCGGAACCGGCCGACGAGGAGTGGGCGCACGGCTTCACCCAGGTCCTGTTGTCGGGCCTGGCCGCCGCGCCCGGGTCCGCCGGCTCCGCCTGACGCCCGAAGTCCCCGGACGGGCCGGGGTCGGCCGGTAGTCGCCTGTCGCCACCCCGCGCACCCCTGCGAGGATCCCGATCATCCCCGCCGGGACACGGGACACCGAGCAGTCAGGGAGGGCGTATGACCGGGATGGGACCCGACACCGCACGGATCGACACCTCCAGAGCCCACCCGGCCCGGGTCTACGACTGGTTCCTCGGCGGCAAGGACAACTACCCCGTCGACGAGGAACTCGGGCGGCAGATCCTGGGCGTCGACGGCACAGCGCGGCACATCGCCCGCACCAACCGCTGGTTCATGCAGCGCGTCACGCGGTGGCTGGCCGGCCCGGCGGGCGTGCGGCAGTACCTGGACATCGGCACCGGCATCCCCACCGAACCCAATCTGCACCAACTGGCCCAGGGCGTGGCACCCGAGTGCCGCGTCGTCTACACCGACAACGACCCCATCGTGCTCACGCACGCCGAGGCGCTGCTGCACAGCACCCCCGAGGGCGTCACCGACTACGTCCAGGCCGATGTGCGCGAGCCGGAGCTGATCCTGCGCCGGGCGCGCGAGAGCCTGGACTTCGACCGGCCCGTGGCGCTGTCCGTGGTGGCACTGACGCACTTCCTCGACGACGAGGACGACCCCCACGCCCTGGTGGCCCGGCTCGTCGACGCGCTTCCCTCCGGGAGCCATCTGGTGCTCTCCCAGCTCACCGCCGACTTCGCCCCCGAGTCGGTCGCCCGCGGGGTCGCGGTGTACCGGGCGGGCGGGGTCACGCTCGTCCCCCGCGGCCGTGCGGAGGTCGCCCGCTTCTTCTCGGGCCTCGACCTCGTGGAGCCCGGCCTGGTCCAGGTGACCGACTGGCACCCCGAGCTCGCCGTCGGCGAGACCACCGACGACAGCGCCGTGATCTCGCTCTACGGGGCGGTGGGCCGCAAGCCGTGAGCGCCCCGGCGCGGACCCGACGGCACCCCAAACCCCGCTTATGATGCCCCGGTGTTCGATTCCCGGCACATCAAGACGTTCCACGAGGTGGTCAGGACCGGTTCCTACTCGGCCGCCGCCCGGGCCCTCGGCTACACCCAGCCGGCGATCACCCAGCAGATGAAGGCGCTGGAGCGGGACACCGGCTCGGCCCTGTTCGTCCGGGTCGGCCGCGGGCTGCGCCTCACCGAGGCCGGTGAGGCGCTGGCCCGGCACGCCTCCACCATTCTCGACGCCATGTCCGCCGCGCAGGAGCAGATGAACGCCCTCACGCGGCTGCGCGCCGGACGGGTCCGCCTGTGCGCCTTCCCCAGCGCCAACTCCACCCTGATCCCCGAGACCCTGGCGCGGCTGACCGCCGACCACCCCGCGCTCCGCGTGGACCTGCTGGAGAACGAGCCGCCCGAGTCGCTGCGGCGGCTCACCCGGGGCGAGTGCGACATCTCGCTGGCGTTCACTTATCCCGGGCTGCACGAGCAGGTGCCGGAAGGGCTGGTGGAGATCCCGCTCCTCGAGGACCAGCTGACCGTGCTGCTGCCGGCCGGCCATGCACTGGCCCGGCGGCGGGCGGTCCGGCTCACCGACCTGTCCGGCGAGCGCTGGATCGCCGGCTGCCCGCGCTGCCGGGCCAACCTGCTCCACGAGTGCGCGGAGGAGGGGTTCGTCCCCGACATCGCGTTCATGACGGACGACAACCTCGCCGTCCAGAGCCTGGTCGCGGAGGGGCTGGGGGTCGCCATGCTGCCCTCGCTCGTCCTGAACTTCATGCGCCACCCCAAGGTCGCGGGGCGTCCGCTGCGGCCCGTCTCCCGGCGCAAGATCTCGGCCTACGTCCTGCCCGAGCACCTGCGGATACCGGCTGCGGCGCGGGTGCTGGAAGGGCTGAAGGCGGTGGCGGCCGCGAAGGACGGCTGCTGACGCCGCCGCCGTACGGCCCGATCCATAAGCGACTCTTGGGAAAGGTGAAGAAACTCGCGTTGGACGTAATGCGTCCGACGGGCCGACGCTCCTGATATGCCTCCCGCTCCCGGTGCCACGAGTCTCCCGGACGCCTTCACCGTCCCGCGCCCCACCGCGCGCCTCGCCGCGCTGATCGCGGACATCAGAGCCACGGTCGGTCGCGGGCTGCCGCCCGACCCCACGGCCCACCTCGTCGGCGAGTGCCTCGCCCCGCACCTGGGCGCCCCCGACCTGCTCACCGACGAGCAGTGCGCGAGCGACCCGGCGCGCTACCGGCAGCACCTGCTGCACGCCGAGCACGACGGCAGCTTCTCCCTCGTCGCCCTGGTCTGGCTGCCCGGTCAGGGCACGCCCGTGCACGACCACATCGCCTGGTGCACCACCGGCGTCCACGAGGGCCGGGAGCACGAGCGGCGCTACCGGCTGGGGGC
>KL568533.1:102822-105388 GCA_000715605.1 Streptomyces speibonae
CTGCCGGCCGCCGGCCGGGACGAGGGCGCACGGCTCGTCGCCACCGCCGACGTGGTCAACGCGCGCGGCGAGGTCTGCGGCTTCGCCCCGCCCGGGGACATCCACCGGGTCCGCAACGAGGGGCCCGGCACGGCGATATCCCTGCACGTCTACGGCGCCGACCTCTCCCGCTTCGGCACCAGCGTCCGCCGTGTCTACCCGCAGCCGGCCGACCGCTGATGGCGCTGCTGGACAAACGGCCCGCACGGCCGTCGCCGGGCGTCGCCACGCCCGCGTCCCGCCGGCCCGGACTCGCCCTCGCGACACTCGCGGTCGCCGTGGCGTGGTGCGTGCACCGGGTGCTGCCCGGGGTGCCGATGCTCACCGCGGCCGTGGTGCTGGGCGTCGTGGCGGCGCATCTGCCCCGGCTGCGCAGCGTCGTACGGACCACCGCGCGGCCGGGTCTGTCGTTCGCCGGCAAGCGGCTGATGCGGGCCGGGATCGTCCTGCTCGGGCTGCGGCTCGCCTTCGCCGACATCCGGGCGCTGGGCTGGGCCACCGTCCTGATGGTGATCGGCGTCGTGACGGTCACGCTGCTGGGCACGTGGTGGCTCGGCAGACGCCTGGGGCTGCCCGGCGACCAGCCCCTGCTGATCGCCGCCGGGTACGCGGTGTGCGGGGCGTCGGCGATCGGCGCGGTGGGCGAGGCCCGGGGCAGCGACGAACGGGACGCGGCCACGTCGGTCGCCCTGGTGACCCTCTGCGGGACGCTCGCCATCGCCGTACTGCCGCTGCTGCAGGGCGTGCTCGGGCTGAGCGACGCCGAGTTCGGGCGCTGGGCCGGGGCGAGCGTGCACGACGTGGGTCAGGTGGTCGCCACCGCGCAGACGGCGGGCGGTGCGGCACTCGGCGAAGCCGTGCTGGTGAAGCTGATGCGGGTGGCCCTGCTCGCCCCGATCGTCGCCGTGGTCGCCCTGGGCGTCCGGCGCCGCACGGGCCGCGTCGCGGGCGCGCCCCGGGTGCCGGTCGTGCCGTTGTTCGTCGTCGGCTTCCTCGCCGCCGTGGCGCTGCGCAGCACGGGCCTGCTGCCCGCGCCGGCCCTGGACGCGGCCCACGTCGCGCGGGAACTGCTGCTCGCCGCAGCGCTGTTCGGCCTGGGCAGCGCGGTCGACCTGCCCGCCCTGACCCGCACGGGCGCCCGGGTCGCGGCGCTGGGCCTGGGCGCGTGGGTGGTCGTGGCCGGCCTGTCGTACGCCGGGGTGCTGCTGATCTCCGGCTGACGCGCGCTCCCGCGAGGCAGCACGCCCCCGCCGCGCCGCACCCGAGCGCGCCGGACGACCTGCCGGGCACGACGACCCCGCTCGGCCCGACGGCAGGCCCACCGGGCGACGGACACACGCGGCGTGCCCCCGGAAACCGCTGCCCCGCACAACGCGGCCGGCAGGCACGGTTGTCCGTCGACACCGAGCCTGCCGGGTTGCCGTGCGAGTGCGGCCGGGGTTCAGAAGCCTGCCGGCTCCGTGTACACCCCCCACTCGTCGCGCAGGGCGCCGCAGATCTCGCCGAGCGTCGCCTCGGCGCGTACGGCGTCGAGCATCGGCTCGATCATGTTGGCGCCGGAGCGCGCGGCCGCGACCATGGCGTCGAGCGCGCCGCGCACCTTGGCGTCGTCGCGGGCGGCCTTGCGCTCGCCGAGCAGCCGGACCTGCTCGCGCTCCACCTCGTGGCTGACCCGCAGGATCTCCAGGTCACCGGTGACCGACCCGGTGTGGACGTTGACGCCCACGACCTTCTTGTCGCCCTTCTCCAGGGCCTGCTGGTAGCGGAACGCCGATTCGGCGATCTCGCCGGTGAACCAGCCGTCCTCGATGCCGCGCAGGATGCCGGAGGTGACCGGCCCGATCGGGTGCTTGCCGTCCGGGTGGGCCCGCAGGCCCCGCTCCTTGATCTGCTCGAAGATCTTCTCGGCGTCCGCCTCGATGCGGTCCGTGAGCTGTTCGACGTACCAGGAGCCGCCCAGCGGGTCGGCGACGTTGCCGACGCCGGTCTCCTCCATGAGCACCTGCTGGGTGCGCAGGGCGATCTCGGCGGCCTGCTCACTGGGGAGCGCGAGGGTCTCGTCGAGGGCGTTGGTGTGCAGGGAGTTGGTCCCGCCGAGCACCGCGGCGAGCGCCTCGACGGCCGTCCGTACGACGTTGTTGTACGGCTGCTGCGCGGTGAGCGAGACACCGGCGGTCTGCGTGTGGAACCGCAGCCACTGCGCCTTGTCGCTCTTCGCGCCGTACACGTCCCGCATCCAGCGCGCCCAGATGCGGCGGGCGGCGCGGAACTTGGCGATCTCCTCGAAGAAGTCGACGTGCGCGTCGAAGAAGAAGGAGAGGCCGGGCGCGAAGACGTCGACGTCCAGCCCGCGGCTGAGGCCCAGCTCCACGTACCCGAAGCCGTCGGCCAGCGTGTACGCCAGCTCCTGGGCGGCCGTCGCCCCGGCCTCGCGGATGTGGTAGCCGGAGACGGACAGCGGCTTGTAGGCGGGGATGCCGGCGGCGCAGTGCTCCATCAGGTCGCCGATGAGGCGCAGATGCGGCTC
>KL568533.1:105595-106284 GCA_000715605.1 Streptomyces speibonae
GGGCTGGAACAGCCACTCCTTCTGCGCGATGTACTCCTTGAAGATGTCCGTCTGGAGGGTGCCGTTGAGCACGCCCGGGTCGACGCCCTGGCGCTCGGCGGCGACGAGGTACATGCAGAAGACGGGCACGGCGGGCCCGCTGATGGTCATCGAGGTGGTGACGTCACCGAGCGGGATGTCCCGGAACAGCACCTCCATGTCGGCGGCCGAGTCGATCGCCACGCCGCAGTGGCCGACCTCGCCCAGCGAGCGCGGGTCGTCGGAGTCGCGGCCCATGAGCGTCGGCATGTCGAAGGCGACGGAGAGCCCGCCTCCGCCGTTGCCGAGGATCATCTTGTACCGCTCATTGGTCTGCTCGGCGTTGCCGAACCCGGCGAACTGCCGGATGGTCCACGTCCGCCCCCGGTAGCCGGTCGGATACAGACCGCGGGTGAAGGGATACTCACCGGGCCAGCCGATCCGCTCGAACCCCTCATAGGTGTCCCCGGGCCGGGGACCGTACACCGGCTCCACGGGATCGCCGGAGAGCGTGGTGAAATCCGCGTCGCGCTTCCGCGCGGCGTCATAACGGGCCTGCCAGCGTCGGCGGCCCTCCTCGATGGCGTCAGCGTCCATACCCTCGAATTTACTAGGACGTCCAAGTAAATGTCGATGGCAGCCCGCCGCTCGCTGCTCCGTACGGCGGGGGG
>KL568533.1:106472-108471 GCA_000715605.1 Streptomyces speibonae
GCCCGCCGCTCGCTGCTCCGTACGGCGGTGGAACCCGCTACGCGACCGCGGGCGCCTTGTCGGCGAGCTTGGTCTCCAGCTCGCGGCTGACCTTGCGCTCCACGAAGAACGCGGCCGTGGGCACCGTGCCGGCCAGCAGCACCCAGAGCTGCTTCTTCACCGGCCACTTCAGCTTGGACCCGAGGTCGAAGGCGAAGATCAGGTAGACCACGTAGAGCCAGCCGTGCGCGATGCTCACCACCTGGGTGAAGTCCTCCGCGGCATCCAGCTTGAGCGCGTACTTGCCGATCATGCCGAAGGTCAACGCGACGAGGAGAACACCGGTCACGTAGGCCATGATCCGGTAGCGGGTGAACACGCTCTTCTTCATGCCGTCGAGCGTAACCGGCCGTTCCAGGAGATCTTGGCGGGGGTCGGCCGACGCCGGAGACGGTGGATGACACCACCCGAGCCCGGCATGCACCTCCGAGGGTCAGGGACGGCGACTCGGCCACTCCTGCGGCAGATCCTGGCCGGGTTCGTCGAGCCAGTACGCCTGGCCCTCAGGCGTGATGGTCACACCGAAACGTTCGCGCGAGGGGCACCCGTGAGACTCGAACCACTCGTACGCGCGTTCGACAATGTCCCACAGTCTGCGGGGACCGCTCTGATGGACCGTGCCGTGCTGAACGTACGCCCATGATCCGTCGCCGGCCCACATGCGGTGGCCGGTGACCGTGCCGTCAGTCATCTCCCGGGCTTCCCCGATCTCACCGACGACGAGGGAATGCACGAAGCGAAAACCGTCGTGGCCGAGGTCCCGCGGGTCGATGACGGCGTTCCGGTGGGTGGGGTTGCCGGGCGCCCCCGGGTACGGGACGTCACCTGTGCCGTTCTCGTCGCGGGCCTTCATGAAGTAGGAACCACCGGCCAGAAAACGCCCCAGGAGGGTGCCGTCCTCGCCGACGGTCATCCGGGCATTGCCCCAGCCGAGTGGGCAGACGATGACGCCGCCGGTCCGGACACTGCGCGCCAGAGCGTACGGGAAGGCGTCGAACCCGCAGGTGATGATCATACGGTCCAGCGGGGTGTCGGCCGGAAAACCCGCCCGGGCGTCAGCCGTCAGCACCGTCGGGTGGTGGCCCACCTCGTCGAGGCGGGCCCTGGCCAGACGAGTGAGGTTGGCGTCGACCTCCACGGTGATCAGGCTCTTGTCGCCCGACCGGTGGCACATCAGTGCCGCGTTGTAGCCGGTTCCGGTGGCGACCTCCCCGATCGTGTCACCGTCCTCGACGCCGAGCGCTTCGAGCATCTGGACCATGAGGCTGGGCTGGGACGAGGAGGAGGTGGCCACGCCGTCGGACACCTGCGTGGTCAGTGCGCGGTCGCTGTAGACCGCGTCGAAGTATCCGTCGTCGTCGGCCGTGACGACGGCCCACTCACCGTCCATCTGGCGGTGGAAGAGGGGGACGAACACGTGGCGGGGTGTCTCGGCGACCGCTCTGTACCAGGCGGGATCGTGGAGGTGACCGTCGTCCGCGAGCCGTTGGGTCATGTCCTGCCGCAGGGCTTGTACGGCAGGAGGGTCCGCGTAGCTCAACTGATCGCTCCTCGCAGGAGGGAGGCGTGCGCCTCGGGGATGGGCAGTCCGGTGGCCTGGGCGATGAACTGCCACTGGCCGGCCGGGTTGCACTCGTAGAAGACCCATTCGCCGTCGGGGCGTACGGCGAAGTCGAAGGCTCCGTAGTTCATTCGGTAGAAGTTCATGAAGCGTCGCACTCGCCGGGCGACATCTTCGGGGATATCGACAGGCTCGTACTCCAGGGCGTCGTAGTCGCTGCGCCAGTCGGCGCGTCCCTGTTCGCTCCTGGCATGAATGGCGACGGGGAACATGCGACTGCCGACGACGGTGAGGCGTACCTCGTACGCCTTGGGCACCCACTCCTGGAGATAGTGGGCCGTCAATTCCAGGGATTCGTCGAGGTCGCCGACGTCGAGCCGGCGGGTGGGGATCATCAGG
>KL568533.1:108662-115662 GCA_000715605.1 Streptomyces speibonae
GGGATTCGTCGAGGTCGCCGACGTCGAGCCGGCGGGTGGGGATCATCAGGGACGGACGGCCGGCGAGGTCGAGAGAAGCTGCGGCGATGGGTTTGCACGCGAGTGGGCCACCGATGTCTTCGCCCCATGCGCGTGCGGCGGCGAGGTCGTTGCCGATGTAGGACCGGGGTACGCGCAGGCCGCACACGGTGGCGGTGGTGAGCTGCCCCGGCTTGTGGGCGGCGGCCCGGTAGACGTCGGGGTGGTTCATCCAGGTGACCGGCAGCGAAGTCAGGACTTGCACCATGCCGACCAGGGCCTGCGACAGCGCCCATTCGCGGTAGGCGTCATCCACCTGGGGAGAGAGGACGGGGAGGCCGGGCCGGCCGTAGTAGACGGCCCGGACCTCCTCCAACCGCGCCGCACGCCGGACGGTCTCCAGGCTCCCGAGCCATCCGGGCGCCGTGCCCCGGTGCTCGGCGGCCAGGACGATCCGCTGGGGGAATTCGGCCAGATCGAACCGCAGCACAGGGGTTCCGCTCTCGGAGAGTGCGTGAACCACCAGGTCAGCGGTGGGGTCGAGTTGCTCGGCGACGATCAGGACGTGCCCGCGCGGTGCAGTCACCGTGTTACCTCGCGACCTTGATCAGTCCGTGCCCGGCCGGTACCTGCCTGGGGTCGGGTTCCTCGAACAGGTACGGGTCCTTCGTCTCGTCCGCCGGCCCGTTGGAGTCGTTGTTGGTGGCCGTGGAGGAGGCCGCGATGGGCTCCAAGGCCCACAGCCCGCCGTCAGGAGTGACGTTGACCTGTCGGTCCGCGTCGTAGCGGAACGAGTGGGGATCGATGGTGACGGTGTAAGCGGGTGCCGGTTCCTGAGCGCCGAGGGGTACGAGAGTCGTGGCCATGGATGGTCTCCTTGGGTGGTGGATGTCGTCGTGCAGCCCGCCCCGGTGTCGGTGCGAGTGGGAATCAACGAGACGGGGCCGGGTGTTCAGGCGCGGTCCCTCGCTGCGCAGTACTGCCACACCATGTGGTCCAGTTCGGCGATGCACATGGCGCGGCCGTGGAGCGGCGCCTGTGCCCCGGACGAGACCACGGGACCGATCCAGGTCACGGTCACGTTCGAGCGTCGGCAGTACAGCCAGCAGGTGCCGGTGATCCAAGGGTCGCCCGGGAGTCGGCGGCCCTCGGTGGCAGCGGGGTGGCACGCGATGTGTCCGTGAGTGCTCACCGGAGTGCGGCCGCGTGGTGACGGTGCCGAGTGCACCTGCACGGCGGCCAGTTGTCGGAGAGCGGGATCGCCCTGATCGGCGTCACCTCGTGCTCTTCGCGGATCACGATCTTCTTGCCGTCCGGAGTCACCCGGTACACCGCCATGGTCATCATGTCTGTCCTCAGCTCGCGGACATTTCCCTTGTTCGCTGTCCGTAACCAGTCAACGACACTCTGCGTGAGTGAAGGTGCACAGGAAGTGCACAGGGCATCGCGTGGGTAGTCGTGTGCTGAGAGCATGAAGAGCAGGAGCACCGACCGGGAAGACACCACGTATGAGCGCAGAGAGCACCACGCCTGGGCCGGGCGCCAACGTCAAGGTTCTGCGCGTGCAGCGGGGCTGGCTGCAGGACCACCTGGCCGCCAGGGCGGGCATGTCGAAGTCCATGCTCGGCAAGATCGAACGAGGTGAGCGGCCGCTGACCCAGGGCATGGGCGCGGCGCTGTCCAACGCTTTCGGGATCACGCTGGACGAATTGCTCGGACGGAGCCCGGTCGGCCCGGGTGACGAGGACCGACTGAAGGAGCTGCGGAGTGTCATGCGGCGCTTCGATCTGCCCACGGATGAGCCGGTCCGCGCCGAGATCCTGGAGCAGGATCTGACGGAACTCGTCCGCCTTCGCGGCGACGCCGATCTGGCCGCCGTGATGCAGCGCCTGCCCGGCCTGCTGCGCCGGGCGCAGGACCGCGCGCATGCGACAGGTCTGCCGGAGCACTGGGCACAGGTGACCGACGTCTACAGCACGACCTACTGGCTCGCCGCGCGGCACCGCTGGATGACGCTGGCGGAACTGGCGGTGGTCAAGCAGCAGCAGGCGGCGGAGCGGGCGAACCCGTTGACTCGCGCCGTCGCGGCCCGGGACGAGGCCGGTACGTTCCTCAACGGCGGAGACTTCGCGGGCGGTCTCGCAGTGGTGGACCATGCGGTGGTGGAGGCCGAGTCGACCCTGTCGGGCCGGGCCCGCAGCCTCGGGCTCGGTCTGCTGCATCTGCGGGGGATGACGCTCGCCGGCCGGCTGGCGGACAAGAAGACGGCGCAGCGGCACATCGAGGCGGCACGGAAGGCGGCCGAGGTCGTCGACACCGACGTGAACGTCAACGGTATCCATTTCGGGCCGGAGAACACGGCAACGCACGTGGTGGCGACCAACGCGGACCTGAACCGGCACGCGGATGCTCTGGAGACCGGGGAGAGATACCTGCGAGAGGGCCCCACGCTGCCCGCCACGCGTATCGGACCACTGCACATGAACGTGGCGCGCTCGAAGCTGGCGCTGGGCGACCGCGACGGAGCGGTGGACTCTCTCGCCGACGCGTGGAAGGCGACACCGCAGATGGCGAAGGTGCACCCGACCTTCCAGGAACTGAGCCGGGTGCTCGTCTCGCTGCACAAGCGGAGCAACCCCAAGGTGACAGCGCTGGCGAAGCGAGCGGGGATCGCCCTCTAGGAGGCCGTCGCACTGCCCGCCGCACATCCCCGTTGAAGGCTTCGGGGTGGCCCCGACGGCGGCGCACGCACAGTTGAGGGCCGAGCGCCCGCGCTTGGACCGGCCGGGGCGACGCCCGCGGCCCGTCCCGGCGTCAGTCCTCCTCGAAGTCGCCCGCCGCCAGGCGCAGGGGGCGGAGCATGGCGAAGAGTTCGGCGCATTCCTCGGCGTCGTAGGCGCTCAGGCCGAAGTCCATGGCCATCAGGTCGCGGGTGGCGGCCTCGACGACCTCGCGGCCCTTGTCGGTGATGGTCGCGAGGGTGCCGCGGCCGTCGTTGGGGTTGGGGCGCTTGTCGACCAGGCCCGAGCGCACCAGGCGGTCCACGGTGTTCGTCACCGACGTGGGGTGCACCATGAGCCGTTCGCCGATCTTGGACATCGGCAGCTCACCGGACTTGGAGAAGGTCAGCAGCACCAGGGCCTCGTACCGCGCGAAGGTGAGCCCGTACGGCTTGACCACCGCGTCGACCTCGGCCAGCAGGATCTGGTGGGCCCGCATGACCGAAGTGATCGCGGCCATCGACGGCACGTTTCCCCAGCGCTGCTTCCAGAGCTCGTCGGCGCGGGCGATGGGATCGAACGAGAGACTGAGCGGCTTCGGCACGGAGCAGACCCTACCGGCCGGTCATATGTCGGTCAGCCCTGTCTCACACATCGGTCCGCTTTCCCTCTCCGCCCTGCGCCAGGTGCCGCTCGACGGTCTCCACCTTCGAGGTGAGCCCGTCCTCCACACCCGGTCGGATGTCGGCCTTGAGGACCAGGGAGACACGCGGCGCGCGCTCCTCCACGGCGGCCACGGCGCGCTTGACCACGTCCATGACCTCGTCCCACTCACCCTCCACCGAGGTGAACATCGCGTCCGTGCGGTTCGGCAGCCCGGACTCGCGCACCACCCGCACCGCGTCGGCGACGTACTCCCCCACGTCCTCGCCGACGCCCAGCGGCGTCACGGAGAAGGCGACGATCACGCGTTCACGACCCCCTCGGTGCGGGCGCGGGAGGCGATCACCGCGTCCTCGGCCTCACGCTTGAGCCGGCGGTCGGCGAAGAAGCCGCCGGTGGGCAGGACCGACATCAGGAAGTAGAACGCCGCAGTCTTCAACGGCCACTTGGCGCGGTTCCAGGCGTCCGCCCAGAAGAGCACGTACAGCACGAAGAGGAAGCCGTGGACCGCGCCCATCACCGGGACGGCGTTGAAGTCCGTGGTCCGCTTCAGGACCGAGCAGACGAGCAGGAGCAGGAACGAGATCGCTTCCGGGGCCGAGACCAGGCGGAGTCGGCGGAGGGCGGTGGCGGTCTTGATGTCCACGGGTCACCTTCGGTGGGAGAGACGTCGGCGTCGACGGTTCGGACGGCTGGCGCGCGTGGTTTGTGAACACACGCACAAGCGCGCGTCCATTGTGGCAAACCCCGGACGCGATCACGGGAGGGGGTTCAGGAGGGGGCCTTGAGGGGGGCCATCGGGGTTTCCTCGGGGTGCGACTCCGCCCCGGGGATCTGTCGGAGGGGCAAAGGGGCGGCTACCGTCGCAAGCGTGGCGATGTTCCGACTTCAGAGCAGCAAGGTGCTCGCCGTCGACCTGACCGGGGACGCCGTGAAGGCGAAGAACGGCTCCATGGTCGCGTACGACGGCGAGATGGCCTTCAAGAAGCTCACGGGTGGCGGTGAGGGCCTGCGGGGGATGGTGACCCGGCGGCTCACGGGCGAGCAGATGACACTGATGGAGGTGAAGGGGCACGGGACCTGCTTCTTCGCGGACCGGGCCTCCGAGATCAACCTGGTGGGGCTCCAGGGCGACAAGCTGTACGTGGAGTCCAGCAACCTGCTGGCCACGGACGGAGGGCTGCGCACCGGGACCACGTTCACCGGTCTGCGCGGGGCCTCGCAGGGCAACGGGCTGTTCACGACCACGATCGAGGGGCACGGCCAGGCGGCGATCATGTCCGACGGTCCGGCCGTGCTGCTCCGGGTCAGCCCGCAGTACCCGCTGACGGTCGACCCGGGGGCCTACGTGGCCCACCAGGGGAATCTGCGGCAGTCCTTCCAGTCGGGCGTGACCTTCCGCACGCTGATGGGAGAGGGCGGCGGCGAGGCCTTCCAGATCCGGTTCGAGGGCGACGGGGTGGTCTACGTCCAGCCCAGTGAGCGCAACACGATCGCGGGGGACGTCTGACATGGGCTTCCGGGAGATCAACTCCAAGATGATCGAGGTCACCGTGGCACCCGGTCAGCGGCTGTTCAGCCAGCGCGGGGCGATGCTCGCGTACACGGGCGAGGTCTCGTTCACCCCGAACATGACCGGCGGTCAGGGCGGAGTGATGTCGATGATCGGCCGGCGCGTGGCCAACGAGGACACGCCCCTGATGACCGTCGAGGGCAGCGGCACGGTCCTGTTCGGGCACGGCGGCCACCACATCCAGGTGATCAACCTCGCCGGGGACACGCTGTACGTCGAGGCGGACCGGCTGCTCGCCTTCGAGGGCACGCTGGAGCAGGGCACGGTGTTCCTCGGCTCCCAGGGCGGGGTGATGGGCATGGTCCGGGGGCAGGTCTCCGGGCAGGGGCTGTTCACCACGTCGCTGAAGGGGCACGGCGCGGTCGCCGTGATGGCCCACGGAGGGGTGATCGAGGTGCCGATCACCCCGCAGCGGCCCGTGCACGTCGACCCCCAGGCGTACGTCGCCCACCACGGCGACGTCCGCAACAAGCTGTCGACCGCCCTCGGCTGGCGGGACATGGTGGGCCGGGGCTCCGGCGAGGCCTTCCAATTGGAGCTGAGCGGCAGCGGTGCCGTGTACGTCCAGGCGTCGGAGGAGAAGCTGTGAGCGGCCCTGTGCACGACCCGATGACCCTGCCGGCCGACGACAACGTCGATCCGTACACCTTCTGCGTCGAACTCAAGAGCACGCAGTGGTTCATGCAGAAGGGGAAGATGATCGCCTACTACGGCTCGATCGATTTCAACGGCATCGGGCACGGGCGACTCGACCGACTTGTCCGTACGTCGTTCCATTCGCCACTGCACGCGAGCGACTGGGTCGTGGCGGAGGGCTCGGGCAAGATGCTCCTCGCCGACCGGGCCTTCGACGTGAATTCGTACGACCTCGAGGACGGCAACCTGACCATTCGCTCGGGCAACTTGCTAGCTTTTCAGCCAAGTCTGTCGCTCAAGCAGTCGATCGTGCCGGGTTTCCTGACCCTGATCGGAACCGGGAAGTTCGTCGCCGCGTCCAACGGTCCGGTGGTGTTCATGGAACCGCCGATCCGGGTGGACCCGCAGGCGCTGGTCGGCTGGGCGGACTGCCCGTCCCCGTGCCACCACTACGACCACGGCTACATGACCGGCGTCATGGGCGGTCTACGTGCGATGACGGGCCTGGGCGGGGCCTCCGGCGAGGAGCACCAGTTCGAGTTCGTGGGGGCGGGCACGGTGCTGCTCCAGTCCTCCGAGACGTTGATGGCGGAGCAGGCGACCGGGGTCACTCCGCACGAGCCGGGAGTGCCCGGGGGCGGGACCCAGGGGAGCCGTGGACAGGGGGCGGGGGCACCGCGTCTTCCCGGACAGCTGGGAGACCTCCAGCGTCGCTTCGGGCTGTGAGCGGTAGTGTGCGGGGTGTGACATCGAACGCCTGACCGCGGTGTCACACGGAAGCCTCATTAGTTCGCCATTCAACTTCTTAGGTAGACTTCATTCATGGAGACCGAGACGGCCACCCGCTGGCTGACCAATGCGGAGCAGTGCGCCTGGCGCACCCACCTGGAGGTCAACAAGCTGTTGACGTACCAGCTCGAGAAGGATCTGCAGCCGTTCGGCCTGACAATGAACGACTACGAGATCCTGGTGAACCTGTCCGAGTCCGAGGACCGGAGGATGCGCATGAGCGACCTCGCCTCCGCGACGATGCAGTCCAAGAGCCGGCTCTCCCACCAGATCACCCGCATGGAGAACGCGAACCTCGTGCGGCGGGAGAACTGCGAGTCCGACCGCCGGGGGCTGTACGCGGTCCTCACCGACCACGGCATGGAGACCATGCAGAGGGTCGCACCGCACCACGTGGCGTCCGTACGCCGGCACTTCATCGATCTGCTCTCACCCGAGGCGCTGATCGAACTCGACAAGGCCCTCAAGCCCATCGCCGAGCATCTGCGGGGGCAGAGGGGCCGTCCCTGAGGGGCAGCGGCCCCCTGGACGCGGGCGGCGGGCCACACCTGCAGGGGCGACAGCCCGCAGCCCGCAGCCCGCAGCCCGCAGCCCGCAGCCC
>KL568533.1:115844-119387 GCA_000715605.1 Streptomyces speibonae
CCCGCAGCCCGCAGCCCGCAGCCCGCAGGCAGGCTCGGGCGGCAGGGCACAGCCCGCAAGGGGCTCGTGCGGAGACCTGGCTGTATTGACCCGCAGAGTTGTTGCCGCGACTGATGGGCGGCCGCCCGTCAAGCGCGGTGGTGACGCAGCCCTTTCGCCGGACCGGTGGCGGGTGCCAGGGCCCGGGGAGGCGGGACACCCGCTGCGGTCGTCGTTCGCGAACGGTTCAGCTGGACGGGACGATGTGGACCCGACGCACACCCCGGGGTGCCTGGCGCGCGTCAGGCGCGGCGGGCGGCCCACACGGTGCGCTCGGTGCGTAGGGCGAGGTCCGCGCGGCGCAGAAGGCTGGTCGGGCTGCTGGTGTCCAGGAGCTCATCGAGTGCGGCGAGATCCTCCGGGCTGAGGGCGGGGGCGGCGACGCTGCGGATGCGCTGCCAAATGCCGTAGGCGTAACGGCCGATCGCTTCGCTGCGCGCCCCTTCGATGGTGACGGTGAGGGCGCGTCCGTCCTCGACGGTGAAGCCGGCGGCTGTCAGCATCGGGCCCCAGTCCGCGCCCCGGTGCGGGACGTGCTCGGCGTGGAAGCTGTTGGCCGCGGCATGGGCGCGCTCTTCGAGGCCAGGCCGGTTCTCCGGGGCGTGGGCGGGCAGGAAGCGGGGGACGCCCGCGAGCTCGACGACGGCGAACAGGCCGCCGGGGGCGAGCAGTTCGCGGACGTTGCGCAGTGCGCTGTCGGGGTTCGCCAAGTGGTGCATCGAAGCCGAGGCCCATACCAGATCCGGCCTGCCGAGGTCAGGCCAGTCGTTGTCGTCGAGATCGGCTTGCACCGTCCGCACGCACCCCTGGACACCGCGGGCGCGCGCCTTCTCGCGCAGGAGCCGCAGGTGCCCGGCCGAGGTGTCGACGGCGGTGACGTGCGCGTCCGGGAAGCGATCGAGGAGCGCGAAGGTTCCCGCGCCGGTCCCGCAGCCCAGGTCCACGATGTGGCGCGGCTCGTCCTTCAGCGGAAGCCAGCCGGTAATGGACGCTGTGTGCTCGGCGAGCACCTCGGCGTCCAGGTCGAGGATCTCCGCCTGACCGCGATCGCCGTGCGCATGGAGGCCGCCGGGTCCGTGGTCGGGGTGGTGAGCGCTCTTGCTGTGGTGGGTGTGCTGATGAGTGTGGGTCACGGCTCCACCGTAAGCCGGTCATGCGCCTCCAGCATGATCACTTGCGGAATGCGCAAGAAGATGGCTTGCCGTGCTGCCCGGCGCGCAACGGCGCCCGTCGCGCCTTGAGGCTTCGGCTCGACCGCGGCCCGCTATGCGCAGGGGCCGCGGGCGTGTCCGCCGTCGGCATCGGGGGCGTCGACACCGGCGTCCTTCTGATGACCCCGGCGGGCGTCGCGGTCGAAGATGCCCATGATCTCGCAGAGGCCGCCCTCGGCCCCGATGGCGTGCGGCATCATGGTGGGGAACTCGGCGGCCTGGTTGGTCTCGACCCGAAAGCGCCGGTGGCCGAGCATGAGGACGGCGGTGCCGGACAGTACGACGAACCATTCGCGACCGGGATGCGCGCGCATACGGGCCGGATTGTCGGGCGGCGGGTCGGTCATCCGCTGACGCATCACGCTCATGCCGGGGTCGCCCTTTATGGGCCAGCGCATCAGGTCGTGGGCGCCGTCGATCATCGGGCTGATGACGACGTCGTCGGCGGCGTTCTCCACGAGCTGGTCCAAGGTGGTGTCCAGGGCGCGGGCGAGGGTGACGAGCTGGTCCAGGGCGAGGCGGCGCTGACCGTTCTCGATGCGGCTCAGTGAGGACTGGCTGAGGTGGGCCCGGGTGGCCAGTTCCTCCAGGGACCAGCCCTGTGCCACGCGCAGGGCGCGGATCCGTTTGCGTACGAGGCTGTCCAGCTGACCATCTTCTTGCGTCATGGGCAACATGGTATGCCCTTGATGCAATGTGGGCTTAACGTCGAACACAGCTGGTCCGGCACAGGGGGCCTGGTAGGCCGAAAGGGCGCGTGATGTCTGCGCAGACTTCCCACCACCGCCGCCCGGGTCGGCGCCGCCGCGCAGAAGGCCACCGGCTGACAACGCCCTTCCGCTGAACAACCCGCGCGGCCGCCATCCAGCGGTCCGCGCGGTGAGCAAGTCCCTGGCCCACCCGCCTATCAACCGACTCACCCAACTGGCGACCGGCCCTGCCCCGGCGCTGGTTCCGCATGCCCTTTTGGAAGGAAGCCATGAGTACCCATCAGCCTCCCCACACGTCGGACACCCCGGTCGGCGTCGACGATGCGCCGGATGCGCGTCAGCTGCGCGCGGTCCTGATCACCGTCTCGATCGCGCTGATGGCCGTCATCGCCTCGGTGTCGGGGCTGAGCGTCGCCCAGACCCACCTTGCCGTCGAGTTCGGTGTCTCGCAGACCGCCGTCCTGTGGATGATCAACAGCTACACCCTCGCCCTGGCCGCGTTGCTGCTGCCGCTCGGCGCCATCGGTGATCGCCTGGGCCGCAAGCCCATGCTGATCGCGGGGTTGGTCATCTTCGGCGCCGCCAGCGTCCTCGCGGGACTCGCCCCGTCGGCCGGGATCATGATCGCCGCCCGGGTGGCCGCCGGTGTCAGCGCCGCGATGATCATGCCGATCACCCTGGCCGTCATCACCTCCACCTTCCCCGAGGAGGAGCGCGGCAAGGCGATCGGTGTATGGACCGGTGTCGCCGGAGGCGGCGGCATCGTGGGCATGTTCCTGTCCGCCCTGCTGGTCGACGTCGCCGACTGGCGCTGGCTGTTCGTGCTGCCCGTGGTCCTGGGGGCCGTGGCGCTGGTGATGACACTGAAGTCGGTGCCCAACTCCCGCGAACGCTCCGCCCATTCCTTCGACACCAGCGGCGCGCTGCTCTCCGTCATCGCCGTGACCGGTCTCATCTTCGTCCTGCAGGAAGGGCCCGAGCGCGGCTGGACCGCGCCCGTCACGCTGGTCAGCATGGCCGTCGGCGTCGCCGCCTCCCTTGCCTTCGTGGCCTGGGAACTGCGCCGCCGCGATGCCGCGCTGTTGGACGTACGCCTGTTCCGTGAGCGCGGACTGGCCGGCGGCTCGATCACCTTGCTGGTCGTCTTCGGTGTCCAGGCCGGTATCTCCGTGGTCCTCTTTCCGTTCTTCCAGGCTGTGCTCAACATGTCGGGGCTGCTGTCGACCGTGGCGCTGATGCCGATGGCCGTCATGATGATGATGGGCTCGGGCCTGGCCCCCAAGGTGGCCGCCAGGATCGGCGCGCGCTCCACCATGACGGCGGGCGTCGCCCTGTCCGCGCTCGGCCTGGCGCTGATGGCGCTGTTCGTGTCCGTGGACGGCGGCTACCTGTCCATCCTGACCGGCATGATCGTCATGGGTGTCGGCATGGGCCTGTCGATGACGCCCTCCACCGAGGCCATCACCGGCTCTCTGCCCCGCGCGAAGCAGGGCGTCGCCTCCGCGCTCAACGACGTCACCCGCGAGTTCGGCACCGCTCTTGGTATCGCGATGCTCGGCGCACTGCTGGCCAGCGGCTACCGC
>KL568533.1:119594-119944 GCA_000715605.1 Streptomyces speibonae
ACCGCAGCGCCATCGACGGCAAGCTCGACGGCATCCCCGACGGGGCCGCGGACACCGCACGCGAGGGCATCGCCAACGCCATCGAGGTCGCGCCCACCACCGGAGGCCGCGCCGAGGATCTGATCCACGCCGCGCAGCAGTCCTTCGTCGACGGCTGGCAGCAGTCCATGTGGGTCGGCGCCGCCGTCATGGCCGCCCTGTTCGTCTACGTCGCCCTGCGCGGCCCGAAGAACACCGCACCCCTCCAGGCCGACGCCGAGGCAGCCCCCGAGATCGAGGTCACGGACCACGTCGCCGCTCGCTGACCTCGCAGAGACTCCGTGCGGACGGGGCACGACACCGCCCGCGCG
>KL568533.1:120177-121038 GCA_000715605.1 Streptomyces speibonae
CGCCGTGACCTCGCGGCGTGCCCGGCCGCGACACACCGCCACGGGGTCAATCGATACCCCGATCACACGCGGGGGCGGCACCGTGAGCATCGAGCCGACGCAGACAACTTCAGCGAGGTCATCTCCGGACAGGACTTCGTGATCATCGACTTCCGGGCCGAATGGTGCGGACCTTGCCCGCACCGTCGGGGCCGTCTTCGAGCAGGTCTCGGACAGGATACGGCCATCGTGTTCGCCAAGATCGACACCGAGGCGCAGCGAGAACTGGCGCAGGCATGCGAGATCACGCCGATCCCACCCCCATGATCGTGCGCGAACAGATCACCATCTTCCGTCAGCCCGGCACCGTGCCCCGGGGCAGCACGCGACGACCTCATTCACCACGCGCGCAGCCTCGGCATGGACACATTGCGCGCTGCCGGCACCCTAGCTCGCAGGGGCGAGGGGCAGGCGGAGTTCGAATCGGGCTCCGCCGGTCGGTGCCTCGCCTGCCGTGAGCGTGCCGCCGTGTCGGACGGCGACGTCCCGCGCGATCGCCAGGCCCAGGCCCGCGCCGCCGTCGTCGCGGCTGCGGGCGGCGTCCAGGCGTACGAACCGCTCGAAGATCCGTTCCCGGTCGGCCTCGGCGACGCCCTCGCCGTCGTCGTCCACCCCGAGCACCGCCCACGCGCCCTCCCGGCGCACGGTCACGACCACCCGCTCGCGGGCGTGCCGCCCGGCGTTGTCCAGCAGGTTGGCGAGCACCCGCCCGAGCTGACCCCGCGATCCGGTCACCTCCGCCGGCTCCGCGTCCACCGTCACACCCGGCCGCCCGGCGCTCTCCTCACGGGCGAGCGCCGCCAGGTCGACGCGGGTGCCGGC
>KL568533.1:121231-132813 GCA_000715605.1 Streptomyces speibonae
CATCAGAGATGTGTATAAGAGACAGGCGTCCAGCCGGGCGAGCAGCAGCAGATCCGCGGCGAGTTGCTGGAGCCGTACGGTGTCCTCGACGGCGCCGTCCAGGTCGAGCAGCTCCGGATGGGCGGCGGCCACCTCCAACTGCGTGCGCAGGGAGGCGATCGGGCTGCGCAGTTCGTGCGAGGCGTCGGCGACGAACCGCCGCTGCCGCTCCACGGACGCCTCCAGCGCGGCGAGCGTGACATTGGTGGTACGGGCCAGGCGGGCGATCTCGTCGTACGTCGCCGGTTCGGGCACGCGCCGGGCGAGATCCTCGGAGGCGGTGATCGTCGCCATCTCCCGCCGGATGCCCTCCACCGGACGCAGCGCGCGCCCGGTGACCAGCCAGGTCACGCCGCCGACCACGCCGAGCAGGACGGGCAGGCCGATGAGCATCCCGGTCAGCGCGGTGTTCACGGCGCTGTGCTCGGCGGCGAGCGGAGCGCCCGCGTGGACGGTCAGGCGTCCACGGTCGGGGGTCCGCACGTCCACGGAGGCGAAACGGTAGTCCTGGGTGTCGCCGTCGATCGTCGCGGAGCCGTTGCCGAAGGAGCTGTCGCGGGCGATCTCTCCCACCTCCAGGGACTCGCCCGAGTCGTCGTCATCGTCGTCGCGGGAGTCGTCCGCGTCGTCGGAGTCGGCGGCGTCGTCGGAGTCGTCGTCATCGTCGGTCGCGGCGGGGGGAGTCGGCGGACGGGGCGCCACCTCGGGTGTCGTGGTGCCGGTGATCCGTTCCAGGTCCTCGGAGGCCGCGACCACCGCGCCGTCCTCGGCGACGATCTGCACCGGCCGGTCCTCGGCGTCCAGCCCGGAGAGCCTGTCGTACGGCGTCCGGGCGGCGAGTTCGGCGGCCACCGCCCGCGCCGAGCGGTCCGCCTGGGTGCCCGCCTCCCCGATCAGGTTCGAGCGCAGCGACAGCAGCACCGCCGTGCCCGCCGCGACCAGGGCCACCGCGACGACGAGGGTGGCACCGAGCGTCGCCTTGGCGCGCACCGATCCGAACACCCGGCTCACGGCGCCGTCTCCAGCCGGTAGCCGGCCCCGCGCACGGTACGGATGAGCCCGGGGCGCAGTTTGCGGCGCAGGGCGCTGACGTAGACCTCCACGATGTTGGGGTCTCCGTCGTAGGCGAAGTCCCAGACGTGCTCCAGGATGTCGGCCTTGGACACCACCTCGCCGGCCCGCAGCACGAGGTACTCCAGGACCGAGAACTCCTTGGCGGTCAGCGTCACTTCGTCCTCGCCCAGGTACACGCGGCGGGCGGCGGTGTCGACCTTCAGGTCGCCGTGCACCTGGACCGGGGAGGCGCCCGCGCCGTGCCGGCGGCGCAGCAGCGCCTTGATCCTGGCGACGAGGACGACGTACGAGAACGGCTTGGTGAGGTAGTCGTCGGCGCCGGTGTCCAGGCCCTCGGCCTCGTCGTACTCGCCGTCCTTGGCGGTGAGCATCAGGATCGGCACGTCGTGTCCCGCGGCGCGCAGGGCGGCGCAGACGCGGTAGCCGTTCAGGCCGGGCAGCATGATGTCGAGGATCAGGAGGTCGTACGTGCCCTCCGTGGCCCGGTGCAGCCCCTCCCGGCCGTCGTGGACGACGTCCACGGCGTAGCCCTCGGCGGTGAGGCCCTTGGCGAGGGAGAGGGCGAGGCGCTTTTCGTCCTCCACGATCAGCAGGCGCATGGGGTCAAGAGTGGCAAACGGAAGCTGAAGATCACTTCAGGTGGCTTCAGGTTCCCCTCAGCGTCGGTCGGCGAGATTGAGGCCGTACAGCGCGAAAGCGCGGCGACTCGGGAGGCATGCTGATGAAGCGCAACATCGTGATCGGCGTCGTGGCGGCTGCGGCTCTGGTCGGCGGGGGGACGGCGACGGCCATCGCGGGCTCGGGGGGCGACGACGGGGGGTCCGGCTCGGCGTCGGTGACGCGGGCGGGGGGCGATGACGGGCGGTCTGACGACCGGGGTGACGATCGGGGTGACGACGACCGGGACGACCGGCGTGGTGACGGCGACCGTGTCGAGACGCGTCCGTCGGGGCGGGTGAGCGCCGCCGACGCCATCGCTGCCGCGCTGAAGCACACGCCGGGTACGGCCGTATCCGCCGAACTGGACGACGGGCACTGGGAGGTCGAAGTGCTCGGGCGCGGGGACGGCTGGTACGACGTGCGGGTCGACCCGGGCAGCGGCAAGGTGCTCGGTGCGTCGGAGGACGACGAGGACGACGCCGGGGAGGTGCGGGGGGTGTTGAAGCGGGCTTCCGTCTCGGCCGAGGACGCGGCGGAGGCGGCTGCCGCCAAGGGGACGGTGGTCTCCGTGGAGCTCGATGACGAGGGGTGGGAGGCGGAAACGCGGGCCTCCGGCGGGGGTGAGCGGGAGTGGCGGGTCGATCTCGGAAGCGGCAAGGTGTCTGCGGAGCGGGGGGACGACGACGGCCGCGAATCCGACGACGACTCCGATGACGGCTCCGATGACGACTAGTACTGCAACGGTGCTTGTCGTGACTGCTGGCCAGCTCAGTCGTTGGTGCGGTTATGGGTGGAGCCTTGCTGGTGTCAGGTTGTGGGCGGGTGAACTGGACGCTCTGCATGAGCGGTTCGTGCACCGGTTCAACCGGGAGGAGCCGCGTCAGTCGGCGCTGGCTTACATGCGGGGGCTGGTGGCGCCGCTGGAGCGTAAGAACGGCTGGACGCTGGCGGAGGAGGCCGGGCATGCGGGTCCCGATCGCATCCACCGGTTGCTGAACCGGATCGAGTAGGACGCCGACGAGGTCCTGAACGACGTGCGCGACTACGTCGTGGAACACCTTGGAGACCGGGATGCTGTCCTGATCGTCGATGACACCGGCTTTTTGAAGAAGGGCGTCCGTTCGGCCGGCGTGCAGCGGCAGTACTCCGGCACTGCGGGACGCACCGAGAACTGTCAGATCGGTGTGTTCCTCGCCTACGCCACCGGCCGCGGACGCACGCTGATCGACCGGCGGCTGTATCTGCCCACGTCCTGGACGGATGACCGGGAACGGTGTCGACGGGCGGGCATCGACGGCGCCGTGGGCTTCGGGACGAAGGTGGCGATGGCCAAGGCGATGGTCCGCCGGGCCATCGCCGAGAAGATCCCGTTCGGATGGGTGACGGCGGACGCCGCTTACGGCTACAGCAAGGGCTGGCGGTTCGAGCTGGAGCAGGCTGACGTCTTCCACGTCATGGCCACCACCCGGCACGACACGGTCGTCACCCGCTGGTCCATCGACCACCCCGTCCACGACCTGTTTCCCGGACTGCCACGGCAGAAGTGGAAACGCCGTTCCTGCGGTGAAGGAGCCCATGGTCGGCGGATCTTTGACTGGGCCCGCGTCGAAGTGAGGCTCTGGCACCGCGAGGACCGCAGGCACTGGGTGCTCGCTCGCCGCAGCGTGAGCCGGCCCGAGGAGATCTCCTACTACATCGCCTACTGCCCCGCCGAAACCACGCTGGACGAGCTGATCCGCATCGCGGGCAGCCGCTGGGCGGTGGAGGAGTGCTTCCAGACCGCGAAGCAGGAATGCGGCCTGGACGACTACCAGGTTCGCCGTTATCCCGGCTGGCACCGCCACATGACCCTGGCCATGGCCGCCCACGCCTGCCTGACCGTCCTGCGGGCCCGAGAGCTGGACACAGACAAAGCAGAAACGGATCCTCCCAGCTCATCCACCTCAGCCTCGCCGAGATCAGACGCTTGATCACCCGCCTCACCCACCGCCGCCCCACCCCGGCCGACGACGTTCTGCACTGGTCACACTGGCGACGACGACGCCAGTACCAAGCCCGCATCAGCCACTACAAACGACGCGGACACAGTCCCTGAAACTGCCCAGCAATCAGAACAAGCACCGTTGCAGTACTAGGCGGAGTCCTGGTTGCTAATGGGAAGGTGGAAGAACGTGGCTACGGCAGCGACCGTGTCGAAGGTCATGTCGGTCCGGCCCATGACGAATGGCGCCTTGCGGGTTCCGGGGATCGTATGGCCGCCTCCGGTGACGGTGTACAAGCTGACCGGGGCGTGTCCCGGATCGCGGTAGTGAAGAGCCTGCACGGACGTCCTGGACTGCTTCGCGGGGACGAGGTCCTCGGTGACAGGGGCGCCGCCGATCCCGTTGCGCTGGGCGTAGTACCGGGCGGTTTCGGGCGCCGACAGCCCGAGTCCTCGCGGCTTGAATCCCCACATGCTGGCCATCCCGCCGTTGTAGGGCACGAGGGGGTCCTTGGTGCCGTGCACGAGCATGACGGGCACCGGCTGGCTCTGTGGATCGGTGGGGGCGAAGTTCTCTGCGGCGGGCTGCGTCGCGGAAATGACCGCGGCTCCGGCCAGCAGATCCGGAATCTCGTGGATCAGCCGAATCACCATCTGGCCGCCGTTGGAAAAGCCGACGGCGTACACCCGTGCCGGGTCCCCGTTGTAGCGCTCGATGATTCGTTCGATCGCGCTGCGCGCGAAGGCGACATCGTCGTACCCCTCGGTGCGCGCGGCGAACGCGTTGGAGACGCGGGCGTCGTTCCAGTGCTCCTTGAAGCCGTCCAGGTAGGCGACGAGGGCTCCGCCGGCGGCAAGGCGGTCGAAGGCGTTCCCGGTGAAGGCGCGGAGTTTGTCTCCGGTCTGTTTCGAGCCGTGCAGGAGCAGCACGACAGGGGCCGCCTGTTCTGCGGGAGCGCCCAGCACCCTCATGGTTCGAGTCCGTCCCTTGACGGCGAGGGTCTCCAGCGTCGAGGGGTGGGGGGAGGTGGTCATGGTGGATCCGATCATGGGGTTGGGGCGTCCGGGAGCGGGACGATGAGGTCGAGCAGGTGGCCGGAGAGGGTCTTGCCGTGCCGGTCGCGGTGGAGCGAGGTGTTGACGGTGTCGGTGGGGTCGCGCTCGCACACGAACAGGAGTGTCGTCGTGCCGGGCATCTCGAAGCGCGTGACGTTGCCGCTGATGCGATCTGCCAGGTGCGTGCGTACGACCAATGGGGTCAGGTGTTCACACAAGCGGTCGTAGTCGCTTTTGCTGCGGGCCACGACAGCCATGGTCACGAGGCGCCCTTTGTCGCCCGTACGCGCGTGTGCGAGTTCGCGCAGGGTGGCGGGCTTGGTTCCGGAGCGGCCGGTCATGCGCCGCTCCTTGCCACGGCGACTGAGACCGTTGCCGCCGCCCGGCCGACGGTGCTGGAGAGCACGCCGAGGACCGGCTCGGTGGTCACCCGGACACCGCCTCCGCCGGCGGGGCCGTTGGTGTAGAGGGCGGTGACCTCTTCGCCGAGGCGGGCGGCGGTATCGGCGTCGTTGGCCCGGGCCGTCAACGACAGTCTGCAGCGGCCCGAGCCGGGGAGAGGCTGGCCGTCGGGCTGTCTGACCGGGTCGACGCCGAGGAGGTCCTCGTGGAACTGGCGGAAGAGGCCGGCGGTGCGCTCCCGGACGATGGCGCCCGCGAGCTCGGCGCGTCGGCGGGCTCCGGTCCCGGCGTAGTCGATCTCGGCCTCGCACCGGTAGCCGTCCTGGTAGCCGACGCTGACCTTGAGGTCGTCCGGGGCCCGGGAGCCGCGCGCGCCGGCCACCTTGACCCGGTCACCGCCGAGGTTCTCGACGGTGACCGCGGTGAAGTCCGCTCGTACGTCGGGAGTGGGGTAGCAGGACGGATCGCCGATCTCGTAGGCCAGCTGTTCGGCGACGGTGGCCGCGTCGATGCGGCCACCGGTGCCCGGCAGTTTCGTGATCACGGCTTCGGTGTCGGTGACCTCGGCGAGCGGGAATCCCAGGTGTGCAAGGCCCGGGACCTCGCTCAGCGGCGGATCCGCGAAGTACCCGCCGGTGACCTGGCCCGCGCACTCCAACAGGTGACCCACCAGCGTGCCGTGGGCGGCCAGGGCCGTGTCCGCGAGGTCCCAGCCGCGGTGGTGTGCCAGGCAGCCGACGAACAGTGAGGGATCCGCGACGCGCCCGGTGATGACCAGGTCCGCGCCGGCGTCCAGAGCGGTTTTCACCGCGTCCGCGCCCAGGTAGGCGTTGGCCGAGACGAGTCGGCCGTGGTCGCCCAGCGGCAGACCGTCCTCCAGCGCGGGCCGGTCGATGTCGAGCGAGGCGGACACGTCATCGCCCGTCACCACGGCGATGGCGAGGTCGAGGCCCAGGCGGCGGGCGAGCCGGGCAGCTGCCTCGCCGCCTGCCGTGGGGTCGGCGGCCCCGAGGTTGGTCACGAGCTTCACCCCTCTGGCGGCGGCCACCGGCAGAAGCGGCGCAAGCCGGCGTTCGAGGAACGGGTCGTAGCCGCCCTGGGGATCCGTGCGCCGGCGCAGTGTGCCGGCCGCGATAGTGCGTTCGGCGAGACATTCGAGCACCAGGTAGTCCAGGTTTCCCCGTTCCAGGAGATCGAGGGCCGGCTCGAAGCGGTCGCCGGCGAATCCGGCGCCGCATCCGATCCGTGTCGCGGTGGTCGCGACGTCCGGCATTCCTGTCACTTTCTGTACTCCTTTCCTTGTCCTCATTCACGCTACGTACGCCCGCCTCTGTTGAGAAGACATTGATCTGACATGCATCTATGCTGCGAAGGCATGAATGTTTCCCTGTCACAGATGGCGACCCTCGACGCGGTGGCACGCCACTCCTCGTTCAGCGGAGCGGCCCGGGAACTGCACGTCGGCCAGCCCGTGGTGTCCCGGACGGTCGCCCTCGTGGAACGCACCCTCGGCTCCGCCCTGTTCACCCGCACCACCCGCGCGGTCGAGCTCACCGACGCCGGCCGCGCCTACCTCGCGATCGCACGCCGCGTCCTGGCGGCCGCGGAGCACGGGAGCCGGCAATGGGAGGGCTACACGTCGGGCGCGGAAGGGGCCGTCCACGTGGCCGCACTGCCCTCGGTGGCGGCGACCGTCCTGCCCGCGGCAATCGTGGACTTCACCCGAGGCATGCCCGGCCGGTCCGTGACGGTCTTCGACGTCCCGGCCGACGAGGGCATCGAGCTGCTGACAGCCGGCAAGGTCGACCTGACGATCTGCGACGCCGAACGGGCCGCCCAGGCGGGCCCGGCCGCGGAACTGCAGGTGCTGAGCGCAGACTCCCTGTACGCCGTGGTGCTCCCCGACAGCCGGCTGGCCGACACGACGGAGGTCACCTGGGCCGACCTGAGCCGCGAGCTGTTCGTGGCCCTGCAGCCCGGCACCAGCGTCCGCACGCTGACGGACTTTGGCTTCGCGTCGGCGGACACAGTGCCCGACTCACTGGTCACAGCACGAGGCGTGGCAACCGTGGCCGGCCTTGTCGCGGCTGGCGTCGGAGTCAGCGCCATGCCGGCATCGGTACTGCCCCTTCTCGGCTTCCAAGATCTCTCATTCCGGCCCTTGATCGCCCCAACGGTCACCAGGACCATCTGCCTGCTCGGCCGCATCCCGCTGGCTCCGGCAGCACAAGCGTTCCGTCAGGATGTCGTCAGAGCTTTCGCCAACCAACCCTCGGGGGGTTCACCGCTGCCAGACAGCCCCTGACTCTTGGCCGAACACACCCACCCTCGGCCGGTCGCCGCGGCAGTGCCGTAGCGCCCAAACGCTCCCCGTAGCACGGCGGCTTCCCACGATGTCCCGTGAGCGGACCGGACGGCGTCTGCTCATCCCACCACTGGGGACGCAGGCTTCGAGACCCCTCGAGGCCGCTCGGCGAGCGAGTATCGCTGAGCGGCCTCGGACGCGGCCGGGCGAGCAGGTGGCAGGGCGGGCCAGCGGTGCCGGGATGTGCCAGGCACCGCTCGTGCCGCTGGCTCAAACAGCCGACTGGTGATGTCGCCCCCGCCGCCCCTTCCCGTTCCCGACCCCTGGGGGCTCCGCCCCCAGACCCCCGGTCGGCCCTGAACGGGCCTCGTCCTCAAACGCCGGACGGGCTGGTGGGGACGGGCCTCGTTCTCAAGGGGCGGGCGGGCTGTCGGCGGGCGGGCTGGTGGAGGTCAGGTTGTGCACCAGTTCGTCCGCCGCCGTGTACGGGTCCAGCGTGCCGGCTAGGACGCGTTCCGCCAGGGCGCCCACGCGGCGGTCGCCGTGGAGGTCGCCGATGCGTTCGCGGAGGGCGGTGACCGCGATGGTCTCGACCTCCCGGGAGGCGCGGGCCAGGCGGCGTTCCGTCAGCACGCCCCGCTCCTCCATCCAGGCACGGTGCTTCTCCAGGGCCTCGACCACCTCGTCGACGCCCTCCGCGCGGGCGGCGACCGTCTTGACGATCGGGGGGCGCCAGTCGCCCGGGGCACGGGCCTCGCCCAGGCCGAGCATGTGGTTCAGCTCCCGCGCGGTGGCGTCGGCGCCGTCGCGGTCGGCCTTGTTGACGACGTAGACGTCGCCGATCTCCAGGATTCCGGCCTTGGCCGCCTGGATGCCGTCGCCCATGCCGGGCGCGAGCAGCACCACGGAGGTGTCGGCCTGGGAGGCGATCTCCACCTCCGACTGGCCCACGCCCACCGTCTCGACCAGGATCACGTCGCAGCCGGCCGCGTCCAGGACGCGGATGGCCTGCGGCGCGGCCCAGGCGAGGCCGCCCAGGTGGCCGCGGGTGGCCATGGAGCGGATGTAGACGCCCGGGTCGGAGGCGTGCTCCGACATACGGACGCGGTCGCCGAGCAGGGCGCCCCCGGAGAAGGGGGAGGACGGGTCGACGGCCAGGACGCCGACCCGCTTTCCCTGTTTGCGGTACGCGGTCACCAGGGCCGAGGTGGAGGTGGACTTGCCCACCCCCGGGGAACCGGTGAGGCCGACCACGTACGCGTTGCCGGTGAGCGGCGCCAGGGCCGCCATGACCTCCCTGAGCTGCGGAGACGCCCCCTCCACCAGGGAGATCAGCCGGGCCACGGCCCGCGGCCTGCCTTCCCTGGCCTGGGCGACCAGCGAGGAGACGTCCTGCATCACAGCTCCGTTCACGAGAGGAAACCAGTAAGGAAACCGAAACCGGGCTCAGGCCTTGGGTACCCGCACGATCAGCGCGTCACCCTGACCGCCGCCGCCGCACAGCGCCGCCGCGCCGACCCCGCCGCCGCGCCGCTTCAGCTCCAGCGCCAGGTGCAGCACGAGCCGCGCGCCGGACATCCCGATCGGGTGACCGAGGGCGATGGCGCCGCCGTTGACGTTCACCTTTTCAGTGGAAACGCCCAGGTCCTTCATTGACTGCACGGCGACCGCGGCGAAGGCCTCGTTGATCTCGATCAGGTCGAGGTCGGAGACCTCCAGGCCCTCCTTCTTCAGCGCGTGCCGGATGGCGTTGGACGGCTGCGACTGGAGCGAGTTGTCCGGGCCGGCCACGTTGCCGTGGGCGCCGATCTCGGCGATCCACTCCAGGCCCAGCTCCTGCGCCTTGGCCTTGCTCATCACGACCACGGCCGCCGCACCGTCCGAGATCTGCGAGGAGGAGCCGGCGGTGATGGTGCCGTCCTTGGAGAAGGCCGGGCGCAGCCTGCCGAGCGACTCGGCCGTGGTGTCGCCCCGGATGCCCTCGTCCTTGCTGAACAGCACCGGGTCGCCCTTGCGCTGCGGGATCTCGACCGGGGTGATCTCGGCCTCGAAGACGCCGTTCTTCTGCGCGGCGGCGGCGCGCTGGTGGGACAGGGCGGCGATCTCGTCCTGCTCGGGGCGCGCGATGCCGAGGCGGGTGTTGTGCTTCTCGGTGGACTCGCCCATGGCGATGTTCTCGAAGGAGTCCGTCAGACCGTCGTGGGCCATGGCGTCGAGCATCTGGACCGCGCCGTACTTGAAGCCCTCGCGGGACTTGGGCAGCAGGTGCGGGGCGTTGGTCATGGACTCCTGGCCGCCGGCGACGACCACGTCGAACTCGCCCGCGCGGATCAGCTGGTCCGCGAGCGCGATGGCGTCGAGGCCGGAGAGGCACACCTTGTTGACCGTGAGCGCCGGGACGTTCATCGGGATGCCGGCCTTGACGGCGGCCTGGCGGGCCGGGATCTGCCCCGCCCCGGCCTGGAGCACCTGCCCCATGATCACGTACTGGACCTGGTCGCCGCCGATCCCCGCACGGTCGAGGGCGGCCTTGATCGCGAAGCCGCCGAGGTCGGCTCCGGAGAAGGACTTCAGCGAGCCGAGCAGCCGCCCCATGGGGGTGCGGGCGCCCGCGACGATCACGGAGGTCGTGCCGTTCGTTGCGGATGATGCGGAAGTTGCGGAAGACATGAGCTGCGATCCCCTTCCGGCTGCACAGCCGAGGAGTGAACGAGGGTTTACTTCGAATGTACTGACGTGCGGTGGACGCCGTCATCGGCCTTTCGGTGTGATCGCGCGCACGTTGCGTAACCACCGTGGGAGCGCTGGACTGATTCCATGCTGACGCGAATCGACCACATCGGGATCGCCTGCTTCGACCTGGACCGGACCGTGGAGTTCTACCGGGCCACCTACGGCTTCGAGGTCTTCCACTCCGAGGTCAACGAGGAGCAGGGCGTGCGCGAGGCCATGCTGAAGATCAACGACACCTCCGACGGCGGGGCCTCCTACCTGCAACTGCTCGAGCCGACCCGGGAGGACTCCACCGTCGCCAAGTGGCTGGCGAAGAACGGGGAGGGCGTCCACCACATCGCTTTCGGTACGGCGGATGTGGACGCGGAATCGGCCGGCATCAAGGAGAAGGGCGTACGCGTTCTGTACGAAGAGCCCCGGCGCGGCTCCATGGGGTCACGGATCACCTTCCTGCACCCCAAGGACTGCCATGGCGTACTGACAGAACTGGTCACTTCCGCGCCCGTTGAGTCGTCCGAGCACTGACCCACGTACATAAGGGCCGGTAGGGTTGGGTCTGGTCGCCGCTCCTGTGTGGTGACCGAGTCCCGTCGTCTTTGGCGACGGGATCGCCGGGGTCCGGGTTTCGGGGGGCGAGCGCGGGGCAGCAGCCCATGCTCCGCCGTTGATCTGACACCATTCCCCCGGGGGCCCCGTTCAGCGGTTGGACGGAGCTCGGCCAGACTTGCGACCAGGGGACGGATGGGACCGCGCAGTGCGGGGCTACGAGAGCCAGGAGCGAGAGCCGGCGGCTGACGTCGACCACCTCACTCGGTTCGAAGCCGAGATGAAGCGGCTGAAGACCGAGCGGGAAAAGGCGATCCAGCACGCCGAGGACCTCGGCTACCAGGTCGAGGTGCTGCGCGCCAAGCTGCACGAGGCGCGGCGCACCATCATGTCCCGGCCCGCCTACGACGGCGGCGATCTCGGCTACCAGGCCGAGCAGTTGCTGCGGAACGCGCAGTTGCAGGCCGACCAGTTGCGCGCGGACGCCGAGCGGGAGCTGAGCCAGGCCCGGGCGCAGACCCAGCGCATCCTCCAGGAGCACGCGGAGCAGGCCGCCCGGCTGCAGGCGGAGCTGCACCAGGAGGCGGTGACGCGGCGCCAGCAGCTCGACCAGGAGCTGGCGGAGCGCCGCCAGACGGTCGAGGCGCACGTCAACGAGAACGTGGCGTGGGCGGAGCAGCTGCGGGCCCGCACCGAGGAGCAGGCCCGCCGGCTGATGGAGGAGACCCGCGCGGAGCGGGAGCAGGCCATGGCCGCCGCCCGCGAGGAGGCCGAGCGGCTGACGGC
>KL568533.1:133035-134206 GCA_000715605.1 Streptomyces speibonae
GTTGCAGAGCGAGGCCGAGGCGGCCCGCGCGGAGGCCGAACAGCTGCTGCGCCGGGCCCGCGCGGACGCGGACCGGCTGATGGATTCCGCCAACACCAAGGCGCACGAGGCCGCCCAGCACGCCGAGCAGGTGCGGACGTCCACGGCCACCGAGTCGGAGTCGGCCCGCCGCGAGGCCCAGGAGCTGGCCAAGGCCGCCGAGCAGCGCATGACGGAGGCCGAGACCGCGCTGCGCGAGGCGCGTGCCGAGGCGGAGAAGGTGCTCGCCGAGGCGAAGGAGGCCGCCGACAAGGCGCTCGCCTCCGCCGAGGCCGCCAACGAGACCCGTACGCGCACCGCCAAGGAGCAGGTGGCGCGGCTGGTCAGTGAGGCCACCAAGGAGGCCGAGACCACCAAGGCGGACGCCGAGCAGCTGGTCGCCGAGGCCCGCGCGGAGGCCGAGAAGATCGTCGCGGAGGCCGCCGAGAAGGCCCGCGCGCTCACCGCGGAGGAGTCCGCCACCCAGCTGTCCAAGGCGGCCAGGACCGCCGAGGACGTCCTCAACAAGGCCTCCGAGGAGGCCAAGCAGACCACGAAGGCGGCGGCCGAGGAGGCCGAGCGGATCCGCAGCGAGGCCGAGGCGGAGGCCGACCGGCTGCGCGCGGAGGCGCACGACATCGCGCAGCAGCTCAAGGGTGCGGCGAAGGACGACACCAAGGAGTACCGCGCCAAGACCGTCGAGCTGCAGGAGGAGGCGCGCCGGCTGCGCGGCGAGGCCGAGCAGCTGCGTGCGGACGCGGTCGCCGAGGGCGAGAAGATCCGCGCGGAGGCCCGCAAGGAGGCCGTGGCGCAGATCGAGGAGGCGGCCAGGTCCGCCGAGGAGCTGCTGGCCAAGGCCAAGGCCGACGCCGACGAGCTGCGCTCCACCGCGCAGACGGACAGCGAAAAGGTCCGCACCGAGGCCATCGAGCGGGCCACGACGCTGCGCCGGCAGGCCGAGGAGACGCTGGACCGCACGCGCAAGGAGGCCGAGCGGCACCGCGCGGAGGCCGTCGAGCAGGCGGACGCGCTCAAGGAGGACGCCGAGCGGGCCGCGCGCGAGCTGCGTGAGGAGACCGAGCGGGCCGTCGAGGAGCGCCGCGCGGAGGCCGCGGACGAACTGACCCGGCTGCACACGGAGGCCGAGGAGCGG
>KL568533.1:134473-137247 GCA_000715605.1 Streptomyces speibonae
CCGCGCAGGAGGAGGCGGCCCGGCGGCGGCGCGAGGCCGAGGAGCTTCTCGGTGCCGCCCGGCAGGAGGCCGACCAGGAGCGCGAACGGGCGCGCGAGCAGAGCGAGGAGCTGCTGGCGTCGGCGCGCACCCGCGTGGAGGAGGCGCAGGCCGAGGCCGTACGTCTGGTCGAGGAGGCGGACCGGCGCGCCACGGAGATGGTGTCGGCGGCCGAGCAGCACGCCCAGCAGGTGCGGGACTCCGTCGCGGGGCTGCACGAGCAGGCGCAGGAGGAGATCACCGGGCTGCGTTCCGCCGCCGAGCACGCCGCGGAGCGCACCCGCCGCGAGGCCGAGGAGGAGGCGGACCGGGTCCGCGCCGACGCCTACGCGGAGCGGGAGCGGGCGAGCGAGGACGCGAGCCGGCTGCGGCGCGAGGCCAACGAGGAGACGGAGGCGGCCAAGTCGCTGGCCGAGCGCACCGTCTCGGAGGCGATCACGGAGGCCGACCGGATCCGCGCGGAGGTGTCCGAGCACGCCCAGCGGCTGCGTACGGAGGCCTCGGACGCCGTCGCCGAGGCCGAGCAGGCCGCCGCGCGCACCCGGGCCGACGCCCGCGAGGACGCCAACCGGATCCGCTCGGACGCGGCGACGCAGGCGGACACGCTCATCACGGAGGCACGCAGCGAGGCCGAGCGGCTCACCGAGGACACCGTCACGGAGACCGACCGGCTGCGCACCGAGTCGGTCGCCAAGGCGGAGAAGCTGATCGCGGACGCGACCGGCGACGCGGAGCGGCTGCGGGCCGAGGCCGCGGAGACGGTGGGGTCGGCGCAGACGCGGGCGGAGCGGCTGCGTCAGGAGGCCGAGCGGGTCAGGGCCGAGGCGGAGTCGGAGGCCGAGCGGCTGGTGGCCACCGCGCGGGAGGAGGCCGAGCGGACGCTGGACGAGGCCCGCCAGGAGGCCAACAAGCGGCGTTCGGAGGCGGCCGAGCAGGTCGACACCCTCATCACGGAGACCACCGCCGAGGCGGACAAGCTGCTCACCGAGGCGCAGCAGCAGGCGCAGAAGACGACGGCGGACGCCGAGTCGCAGGCGGACGCGATGGTCGGCGCGGCCCGCACGGAGGCCGAGCGGCTGGTGTCCGAGGCGACCGTCGAGGGCAACACGCGCGTGGAGAAGGCCCGTACGGACGCGGACGAGCTGCTCGTCGGCGCGCGCCGGGACGCGACGCAGATCAGGGAGCGCGCGGAGGAGCTGCGCGACCGCATCACCGGTGAGATCGAGGAGCTGCACGAGCGGGCCCGCCGGGAGGCGGCGGAGACGATGAAGTCGACGGGCGACCGCTGCGACGCGCTGATCAAGGCCGCCGAGGAGCAGCTCGCCAAGGCGGAGGCGAAGGCCAAGGAGATCGTGTCCGAGGCCAACTCCGAGGCGGGCAAGGTGCGTATCGCCGCCGTGAAGAAGGCCGAGGGTCTGCTGAAGGAGGCGGAGCAGAAGAAGGCCACGCTCGTGAAGGAGGCCGAGGAGCTGAAGGCCGAGGCGGTCCGCGAGGCGCGGCGCACGGTCGAGGAGGGCAAGCGCGAGCTGGAGGTGCTGGTGCGGCGCCGCGAGGACATCAACGCGGAGATCTCCCGCGTGCAGGATGTGCTGGAGGCGCTGGAGTCCTTCGAGGCTCCCGGGGGCGGCAAGGACAGCGGGGTCAAGGCGGGGGCCACGGCGGGTGCTACCCGTACGAGTGGCAAGTCATCCGATAGCTAGCAAACCGGGCCAAATCCCCTGTACGGTGAGGGCTTTGATCACTCCTTTGGCAAGCCTTCCGGCGGCGAGCCACTCAAAAGGGGTGTCATTCTCCGTATCAAACGTGCATCCGCTCGATGACACAGCGCTTCGGCCCCTAGGATTCCCCCTATCACCTCACCGGTCTCATTCGACAGGAACCCCATGAGCGACACTTCCCCCTACGGCTTCGAGCTTGTGCGGCGTGGATACGACCGCGCTCAGGTGGACGAACGTATCTCCAAGCTCGTCTCCGACCGTGACAGCGCTCTCGCCCGCATCACCGCTCTGGAAAAGCGCATCGAAGAGCTCCACCTCGAGACGCAGAACGCCCAGGCCCAGGTCAACGACGCGGAGCCGTCGTACGCGGGTCTCGGCGCGCGCGTGGAGAAGATCCTCCGCCTCGCCGAGGAGGAGGCCAAGGACCTGCGCGAGGAGGCACGGCGCGCCGCGGAGCAGCACCGCGAGCTCGCCGAGTCCGCCGCCCAGCAGGTGCGCAACGACGCCGAGTCGTACGCCGCCGAGCGCAAGGCCAAGGCGGAGGACGAGGGCGTCCGGATCGTCGAGAAGGCCAAGGGCGAGGCGTCCCAGCTGCGTTCCGAGGCGCAGAAGGACGCGCAGTCCAAGCGGGAGGAGGCGGACGCCCTCTTCGAGGAGACCCGCGCCAAGGCCGCACAGGCCGCCGCCGACTTCGAGACGAACCTCGCCAAGCGCCGCGAGCAGTCCGAGCGGGACCTGGCCTCGCGTCAGGCCAAGGCCGAGAAGCGCCTCGCGGAGATCGAGCACCGCGCGGAGCAGCTGCGTCTGGAGGCCGAGAAGCTGCGCACCGACGCCGAGCGCCGGGCCCGCCAGACGGTGGAGACCGCCCAGCGCCAGGCCGAGGACATCGTGGCCGACGCCAACGCCAAGGCGGACCGCATCCGTTCGGAGTCCGAGCGCGAGCTCGCGGCGCTGACCAACCGCCGCGACTCCATCAACGCCCAGCTGACCAACGTCCGCGAGATGCTGGCGACGCTC
>KL568533.1:137480-138013 GCA_000715605.1 Streptomyces speibonae
GAGCCGATCTCCCGCGGGGTCCCGGCCCAGCAGTCCCGGTAACGGCGACCGGATCCCGGCGAAGCCCTCTGCCACTGAGGTGGCAGGGGGCTTTGTCCCGTTTTAGCGTGGCCGCATGATCGAGCTCGAGGGGCTGACCAAGCGGTACGGCGAGAAGGTGGCGGTGAACAATCTGACCTTCACCGTCCGGCCGGGCATCGTCACCGGCTTCCTCGGCCCCAACGGCGCCGGCAAGTCGACCACCATGCGGATGATCCTGGGCCTGGATCACCCGACCGCCGGGGACGTGCGGATCGAGGGCACGCACTACCACCGGCTCCAGGACCCGCTCACCTGCATCGGGGCGCTGCTGGAGGCGAAGGGCGCGCACCCCGGGCGCAGCGCCTACAACCACCTGCTGTGCCTCGCCCAGAGCAACGGCCTCCCCGCGCGCCGGGTGGACGAGGTGCTGGACGCGGTGGGGCTGACCGCGGTGGCGCGGAAGAAGGCCAGGGGGTTCTCGCTCGGCATGGGACAGCGGCTGGGCATCGCCG
>KL568533.1:138242-139854 GCA_000715605.1 Streptomyces speibonae
CATCGCCGCCGCGCTGCTCGGCGACCCGCGCATCCTGATGTTCGACGAGCCGGTCAACGGCCTCGACCCCGAGGGCATCCACTGGATCCGCACGCTGATGCAATCGCTCGCCGCCCAGGGCCGTACGGTCTTCGTCTCCTCCCATCTGATGAGCGAGATGGCGCTGACCGCCGACCACCTGGTGGTCATCGGGCAGGGCCGGCTGCTCGCCGACACCTCCATGGCCGACTTCATCAAGCGGAACTCGCGCTCCTACGTGCGGGTGCGCAGCCCGCAGCGGGAACAGCTGCTGGACGCCCTGCACCGGGGCGGGATGAACGCCGTGGAGAGCGGTGACGGGGCGCTGGAGGTGGACGGGGCCGCGGCGGAGGACATCGGGGAGCTGGCGGCCCGGGACGGGCTGACGCTGCACGAGCTGAGCCCGCAGCAGGCCTCCCTGGAGGAGGCGTTCATGCAGCTGACCGCGGAGTCGGTGGAGTACCACGCGCACGCCGCCGGCGCACCCGCGCCCGGGGCGCAGCAGTGGGGCGCGAGCTGGAAGAAGGGCTGAGCGGCATGGCGGTGGCACAGGTCGTACGGTCGGAGTGGACCAAGATCCGGTCGGTGGCGTCCACCGTGTGGACGCTGTCGCTCGCGGTGGTCGTCACCATCGCGCTCGGCATGCTGATCTCGGCCCTGTCGCGGAGCGAGTTCGACTCCCTCAGCGCCCGGGACCGGGCGGACTTCGACCCGACGTTCATCAGCTTCGCCGGAATGAGTCTGGGCCAGCTGGCGATGATCGTGTTCGGGGTGCTGGTGGTGTCGAACGAGTACAGCACCGGCATGATCCGCGTCTCGCTGGCGGCCGTGCCGCAGCGCGGCACCTTCCTGTTCAGCAAGCTCGCGGTCGCCACCGCGCTGGCCCTGGTCGTCTCCATGGCCACCAGCTTCGCCACCTTCTTCCTGGGCCAGGCCATGCTCGGCGAGCACAAGGCGTCCATCGACGACGACGGGGTGCTGCGGGCGGTCTTCGGCGGCGGTCTCTACATGACGCTGATCGCGCTGTTCTCCATGGGCGTCGCCGCGATGCTGCGCTCCCCCATGCTGTCGCTGGGCATCCTGATGCCGTTCTTCTTCCTGATCTCGAACGTCCTCGGCAACGTGGACGCCACGAAGAAGGTCGGCCAGTTCCTGCCCGACCAGGCCGGCAGCAAGATCATGCAGGTGGTCCCGCCGCTGGACGACGACACCCCGTACGGCCCCTGGGGCGGGCTGGGCATCATGGCGCTGTGGGTGGCCGCCGCGGTGATCGGCGGTTACGTGCTGCTGAAGAGGCGCGACGCGCAGTGAGGGACGCCCGGGGCCGGTTTTTCCCGGGCTTGGCCGGAACCGTCAGCGCCCCGATATCCTCCTAACCCTTACGGGGGCGTGTGCCCTGCTGTCCTGAACCTTTCGATGGGTGCGGAGCATGATCGAGGCAGTCGGCCTGACCAAGCGGTACGGCGACAAGACCGCTGTGTACAACCTTTCCTTCCAGGTGCGACCCGGCGCCGTCACCGGATTCCTGGGGCCCAACGGCTCCGGCAAGTCGACGACGATGCGGATGATCCTCGGTCTGGACAACCCCACCGCG
>KL568533.1:140070-140858 GCA_000715605.1 Streptomyces speibonae
AGAGATGTGTATAAGAGACAGCGTCAGGTCGGCGCGCTGCTGGACGCCAAGGCGGTGCACGGCGGGCGGTCGGCCCGCAACCACCTGCTGAGCCTGGCCCAGCTGTCGGGCATCCCGGCCCGCCGCGTGGACGAGGTCCTGGGCGTCGTGGGCCTGCACGACGTGGCGCGCAGGCGGTCGAAGGGCTTCTCCCTGGGCATGGGACAGCGGCTGGGCATCGCCGCCGCGCTGCTCGGCGACCCCCAGGTGCTGCTCTTCGACGAGCCCGTCAACGGTCTCGACCCCGAGGGCATCCTGTGGGTGCGCAACCTGATGAAGGCGCTGGCCGCGGAGGGCCGCACCGTCTTCGTCTCCTCCCATCTGATGAGCGAGATGGCGCTGACCGCCGACCACCTCATCGTGATCGGCCGGGGCCAGCTGCTCGCCGACATGAGCGTGACCGACTTCATCTCCGCCAACTCCGCCGACTTCGCGCGGGTGCGCACCCCGGACGCCGAGCCGCAGCAGCGCGAGAAGCTGTCCGCCGCGCTCTCCGAGGCCGGCGGCCATGTGCTGCCGGAGCAGGACGGCGCGCTGCGGGTGACGGGACTGCCGCTGCCGCGCATCAGCGACATCGCCCACGACAGCGACGTACGGCTGTGGGAGCTGTCGCCGCACCAGGCCTCGCTGGAGGAGGCGTACATGCGGATGACGCAGGGCGCCGTGGACTACCGGTCGACCACCGACCAGAAGGCGGGGCTCCAGCAGCCGCTGCCGCCGGGCACGCAGCCACCGATGCCGGTCCCGGG
>KL568533.1:141117-141297 GCA_000715605.1 Streptomyces speibonae
CGCCGCAGCAGGGCGGGCAGCCCTTCGCGGCTCCGGCGCCGCAGGGCGTGCCCGCGCAGGCTCCCTCGGGCCCCTACGGCGCTCCGGGAGCCCCGGGCGGGGCCCCGGGTGCCCCCTCCCCCAACCCGTACGCGCAGACCGCTCCGCAGGCCGCCCAGGCCCCGGCGCAGACCGCTCCGC
>KL568534.1:0-1419 GCA_000715605.1 Streptomyces speibonae
TTGTCGCCGTGGCGCAAGCCGCGAGCCGTCCACGACCCGGGCAAGATCCTGCTGGATGTGGCCCTGGCCGTCGCACTCGGCGGCGACTGCCTGGCCGACGTCGGCATGCTGCGGGCCGAGCCGGCCGTTTTCGGCCCGGTGGCCTCCGATCCGACCGTCTCCCGCCTCGTCGACGCGCTCGCCGCGTCCGGCCCGAAAGCTCTTGCGGCGATCCGGGGCGCACGTTCCCAAGTGCGTCAGGGAGTCTGGGAGTTGGCCGGGGCAAGCAGTCCGGCCGCCGACGGCCAGGTGATCGTGGACATCGACGGCGTGCTGGTGCTCGCGCACTCCGAGAAGCAGGACGCCACTCCGACCTGGAAGAAGACCTTCGGTCATCATCCCCTCGTCGCGTTCGTCGATCACGGCCAGGCCGGGTCCGGGGAACCGGTGGCCGCCCTGCTGCGGCCCGGCAACGCGGGCTCCAACACGGCCGCCGACCACATCGAAACCGCCCAGCTCGCCCTGGCCCAGCTGCCCAGTCACCTACGGCGGGGCCGCCAGACACTGATCCGCACCGACTCCGCCGGCGGCACCCACGCCTTCCTCGACTGGCTCTCCAAGCCGGGCCGGTGGCTGTCGTATTCCGTCGGAATGACCATCACCGACGCCATCCACCAGGCCGTGCTGAAGATCCCGAAGAAGGCGTGGACGCCGGCCTACGACGCCGAAGGGACCGAACGGCCCGGCGCCTGGGTCGCCGAGATCACCGACATGCCCGACCTCTCCTCCTGGCCCAAGGGCATGCGGCTGATCGTCAGAAAGGAACGCCCCCACCCCGGCGCCCAGTTGCGCTTCACCGACCTCGACGGCAACCGGCTCACCTGCTTCGCGACCAACACCAAAGGCGGCCAGCTCGCCGACCTCGAACTGCGTCACCGCAGGCGGGCCCGGTGCGAGGACCGCATCCGAGGCGCCCGCGCCACCGGCCTGCGCAATCTGCCCCTGCACGACACCGCACAGAACCGGATCTGGCTGGAGATCATCTCCCTCGCACTCGACCTCCTCGCCTGGATGCCGATGCTCGCGCTGACCGGCGATGCCCGCCGCTGGGAACCCAAGAAGCTCCGCCTTCGGCTGTTCTCCGCCGCCGCGCAACTCGTGAACACCGGCCGCCGCCGCTGGCTCCGCCTGCCCGCCCGATGGCCCTGGACCGCCGTCATCAGCCACGCGATCGTCAGGCTCCACGCCCTGCCGAACCCCGGCTGACCAGCCACATCGACCGTCCCGACGACCCCCACCACCACACACCGGCGAAGTGGAACCCGGCGCCCACCCGACGCGAGAGCCGGGCCCCCGTCCTGCTCCAGCCCCGGAAAGACCGCACCACACAAACGCAGAGTCCCCGTCAGCAAACCGACGAGGACTCATGAACGATCGAGG
>KL568534.1:1645-6702 GCA_000715605.1 Streptomyces speibonae
TGAACGATCGAGGTTAAGTTTCTGAGCCCCAACGTACCGGCCGGGGGGCATGTCATCTCTGGTGCGGGCGACGGTCTAGTCTCCAGGGCCCTGCTCTGGGGGCTAGCGGCTTTCGCCGTCGGTGCGCTCATTGGGTTCCTGGGAGTATGGCAAGGACGCCCGGCATTGGCGGTCTCGGGTTCCGCCTGCTGGTGCCGGTGATGGCCTTCGCCGAGGCATCCCTCCGACTCGTAGTGAAGATGGACGACTCGCAAGGCCACGTCGTCGAAGTGGTGTGGGTTTCGGTTTGCGCGCTCTCGGCCGTGGCCGTCGCGCTTCTCGTGGGCCAAGCAGTGTGGAGCTGGTGGCACGGCCGGGGAACGCGGCAACCTGTCCCAGCGAGACGGCGTGCTGTTGGTAACGAGTTGCGGTGACGTTGCCACGCCTATTCGACAAGGTGATCACCACTCTCACCGAGGCCGGATCGACATTGCGCCGATGAACGGAGTTCGACTTTGGCGGCTTTCGAACGCCGACCCGACGGTGATCACTGGTCGCCCCGCAAGCTGCCCGTGACCCGAGGACAGAAAGGGTCCAACAAGGTGCTGGCAGCCGTCCGAGCACCGGTCGAGTACGGCTCCGCCCATTAGGAACTAGGGCCGTGGACGTGCACAGACACTGAGCTCTTTCCAACCTATGGGCGGGGCTTGGCAGTTGGGGTGACAACCTGGTGAAGCCCCTGGTAGATGGGTTTTCGACCAAGAGAACCGTCTCCACCAGAGGCTTCACGTGCTTGTTTACCCGTCCGGCATCGACGTGTCCAGCTCTGCCCTTCGCGTCCTCACTCAGGAACTACGGCGGCACCGCCGTGTGATCGGCTCTCGTTGGCGGCGGCTGAGCGCCGGCCGCCAGGCTCTTCTCGCTCTCGCCCACCTACGGGTGGGACACACCTATGCCCAGCTTGCGGCCGGATTCGGCATCGGGACCACGACCGCCTACCGCTACGTCTGTGAGGCCGTTGATCTCCTGGCCGCTCTCGCGCCTACCCTGGCCGACGCCGTCCGTATCGCGTCGGCGAAGGCGTATCTGCTCCTGGACGGCACACTTCTGCCGATCGACCGCATCGCCGCGGACCGGCCCTTCTACTCCGGCAAACACAAGAGGCACGGGATGAACGTGCAGGTCCTCGCCGATCCCTCCGGCCGGCTGTTGTGGGCCTCACCGGCCCTGCCCGGCGCTGTCCACGACGTCCGCGCGGCTCGCGAACACGGCATCGTCGACGCCCTCGCCGGGGCTGGCATCACGTGCTGGGCCGACAAGGGCTATCGAGGCGCCGGCGGCACGGTCCGCACCCCGTACTGGGGGCGGTGGGAGACCCTCTCCGCCGGTCAGCAGGCGGTAAACCGGTCCCACGCGAAGATCCGCGCACTTGTCGAGCAGGCCATGGCCACCCTCAAGTCCTGGCGGCTTCTCCGCAAGCTCCGGTGCTCGACCACCCGGATCACCTGCCTTGTCCAGGCCATCCTCACCCTGCATCTGACCAGCTCAGGCCGATGATGGAAAAGCCTCACTGAGTCTCTTCCAACCTGAAGTCCCATCTCCGGGCCTCAGCTGATTCGGGCTGGCCCTGAAGAAGCCTCCGTGGACGGTCTCGCCGCAGAGTCGCCATCACGCGCCCCGTCCGGTTGTGTTGATGTGCGCCAGACCCTCTGGCAGGGTGCGGACATCAAACGGGGAGGGACCCATGCTGAAGCAAGTCGTCGACGGCGTGCTGATCCACCAGAGTGAGTTGCTGGAGAACAACACCGTTGTCGTACAGGGCAGGGACGGCGTGCTAATCGTAGACGCCGGGATTACCGGTGCCGAAATGACCTGCCTGGCAAACGACCTTCGGCAGCTGGGCCGGCCCGTGGTGGCAGGGTTCTCGACGCATCCTGATTGGGATCACGTGCTCTGGCACGCCGAACTCGGCGAAGCACCTCGTTACGGCACAGCCCGCTGCGCGGACTTCATGCAGGATGTGTTGTCGAACGCGGACTGGAAGGCCGGCGTCGCTGAGGGGTTGCCGCCGGAAATCGCCGAGGACACACCGCTCGACCTGTACGGCCTGATCACTGGTCTGCCTGCTGAAACTGCGCAGCTTCCCTGGGACGGCCCCAAGGTGCGGATCATCGAGCACCCGGCGCATGCCCAGGGCCATGCGGCCCTGTTGATCGAAGAACGCCGAGTTCTCATCGCCGGCGACATGCTCTCCGACGTCTTCGTTCCCATGCTCGACGACACCGTTGAGCCGATTGAGGACTACCTGGTCGGGCTGGAGCTGCTCGAGGGCGTAGCGGACGACGTCGATGTCGTCATCCCCGGACATGGCTCCCTCGCCAGGGATGAGGAGGTACGCGCCAGGATCAAACTGGATCGCGCGTACGTGGAGGACCTACGTGACGCCCGGGTGTCCAGCGACCCGCGGGTCGTATCGCCCAAACCCGGCTGGGAGTGGACAAGCGACATCCACGAAGGGCAGGCCCGAAACCTCGCCCGACGAAGCCAGCGCGACGGCACGCCTGGCTAGCAAGCTGCTTCCGCCGCAAGACGCCTCTGTCTGTGAGCCTCTTTAGCGCTGGCAGCGCTAAACGTCTCGGACTGTCGTGCGCAACGACGAAGCTCCTGGTAGATGGGTTCTCGACCAAGATCACCCGTGTTCGCAAGGAGCTTCGCGTGATTGTCTATCCGTCCTCTATCGACTGCGTTCCGGCAGGGCACGCCCGGAGACCCCGGTGCGGATCTTGTAGACCATCCCGTTGATGACCTGCCGGTCCTCCGCGCGGGGCCGCCCTGTTGCGGCCCGGGGTATCAGCTGAGCGAGTAACTCCCACGCTGGTCGGTGAGTTCATGGCGACGTACCGCAACACCATGACGGCGGCACGCTGTTCCTGCGATCGTCCGAACAGCTCATGCCAGGCCGGGAGCTCGCCGATGGCATACCCGTCTCCGGGCGCGCCACAAGAAGATTCTGGTCCTTGCCAGATGCGGCATGGTGACGGGAGCCGTAGGGGCCTGCTGCTATGAATGAGCGGACCCAGGGGGATGCGCCGTCAGCGTTACCTGGACGACCCGGCCGCGATGTGGGCCTGTCGGGGACGACGATGCCGCGCCGGTCAGACGGGGTGACCGGCTTCGTCGGCGCGGCGAGTGGGGAGCGCCGGCCCCTCTCCACCGCTGCGCTGCTCACAGCCGACCTCGGGGGTGGACGGGAGTGACCGGCGTAGACGGGGCGGTGGTGTGACCGTCGGCCCGTCTCTGCAGCCCGTATCCGTACCGGCCGAGGCGCGTGGCGAGGGCTCGGTACGTCACTCGTGCGGCCCCCAGCCACTTGCACAATTGGGCAAGAACGATCTTGTTTACGCGATGAAGGAGCGTGGGCTCGCGGGTGTCGGGAGGATGTGGGCGAGCTGCTGGGCCGCGGCGATCAGGGCGCGGTCGGACAGGTACGGGCCGATGATCTGGAGTGCGAGCGGCAGGCCGGTGTTCGTGCTGCCGGCGGGGAGCACGATCGAGGGCAGGCCGACGGGGCCGGCGAGGTTGATCCAAGTTGTCTGGTCGTAGAAGGACCGGCGTTCGCCGTCGACGGTGATGTGGCGCTGGGGCGGCGGGACGGAGGTCTGGTCGTCGACGGCCGCGGTCGGTGTTGCCGGCGTGATGAGGATGTCGTGTTCGGTGAAGTAGTCGGCCCACTGGTTGCGGAGCTTCTGGCGGTCCTCGTCGGCGCGCGCCCAGTCGCGGTGCCGCATGGTGCGTGACGTGAGGTAGAGGGCGTTGGGGTCGTCGTCGGGGAGCGCGTCGGCGGCTTCGCAGTCGGCGGCGAAGGCCTTGTCGTCGGCGGACGCGGCGGCGGTGGCGTACATCAGCCGTTGGAACAGGTGGTCGCTGGTGGCGAGGTCGACGGGCCGGGTGTTGTCGTCGATGGTGGCGCCGGCGGTGCGGACGAGCCGGGTGACCCGGTCGAGGAGGCCGCGGGTCGCGGAGTCGACGCGGCAGTGGTCGTCATCCGCCCACAGGCCGATGCGGTACTGGCGCAGGCTGGTGAACTTCGGGGCCGGGAGGTCGATGCGCCAGGCGGCGGCGTCGGCGGGGGCCGGAGCGGCGATTACGTCCAGGAGGACGTCCAGGTCTGCGGCCGTGCGGGCGATCGGGCCGAGGGCGAGCATGTCGGAGCTGGTGAGCCATCCCGGCGGGCGCGGGATGTGGCCGCGGGTCGGCACAATGGGCGCGGCGCCGCGGGAGGTGCGCAGGGCGTAGACGCCGCAGTACGCGGCCGGGAGGCGCAGGGAGCCGGCGAGGTCGGAGCCGACCTCCAGTGCGGTGAGGCCGGCGGCGACGGCCGCGGCCGGGCCGCCGGAGGAGCCGCCCGCGGTCCTGGTCTCGTCGAAGGGGTTCTTCGTCCTGCCGAAGACCGGGTTCGACGTCTGGATGTCCTGGCACATGGCCGGCACGTTCGTCTTGCCGATGATGACGGCGCCGGCCGCGCGGAGCAGGGCGACGACGTCGGCGTCCCGGGAGGGCACGTGGTCGGTCAGCTCGGGGGACCCGCAGGTGGTGCGCAGGCCTTTGGTCTCGAGGGCGTCCTTGAGGGTGATGGGCAGGCCGTGGAGGGGGCCGAGGGTGGTGCCGGTCGTCGCGAGGTGGTGGTCGGCGGCGTCGGCTGCGGCACGGGCACCGGGGAGGTCGAGCGTCACCACGGCGTTGAGGCCGGGATTGACCTCCGCCAGGTGCGCGAGGGTCTGGTCGAGCAGTGAGCGAGCGGTGATCTGCCGACAGCGCAGTGCGTGGAGCTGGGCGCGCGCAGAGGACCGGTACGGGGCGGTGGGGTCCATGACGTCCTGCGCGCTGGTCGTGGCATCGGCAAGCAAGGTACGACGGTTCACGTACGGGCTCCTGGTGCGCTCTGCGTCTTCCCCTCGTGCGGCGGGGTGAAGTAGGCCGCTACGCGGACCCGTGCCGGGCGCCGCGCCGGGATGGAGGCCCAGCGTAAGGCGGTGGTCAGCGGCATCGCGCACGAACCGCGCGGCCCGCTGACCAGC
>KL568534.1:6969-7246 GCA_000715605.1 Streptomyces speibonae
GAGCCGGCCCTGTTCGCTTTCCCGCACGAGGAGGCGGTGGTCCTCCAGTGCGCACCACCGCCGACGGCACACCGTGGCTGGACGCCGACCCGGTCCGGATGCGGCAGGCGTTCGGCAGCCTGGTCTCCGACGCCCTGCGCCACACCCCGCCGGGCGGCACCGTCACTCTGGCGGCGCGCCGGGCCCGGCGACGAGGTGGTGCTGGACGTCACCGATACCGGAAGCGGTATCGCGCCCGGCGAACTGCCGTACGGCTTCGACCGGTTCCGGCGGCTGG
>KL568534.1:7465-8151 GCA_000715605.1 Streptomyces speibonae
CATCAGAGATGTGTATAAGAGACAGGGTTGCTTCCGTTGGTGCAGGAGTACAGCTGGATCCGGGTGCCGTTGCCGGTGCCGGCTCCGACGGCGTCGAGGCAGAGCCCGGACTGGACGCCGACGATGGAGCCGTCGGAGTTGAGGCGCCACTTCTGGTTGTCGCCGCCCCAGCAGCTGTAGATCTGCACCGCGGCGCCGTTGCCGGTGCCGGCGGCGTCCAGGCACTTGTTGCCGTAGACCCGGAACTCACCGGCGTCGGTGTACTCCCACTGCTGATTGGTGCCGCCGTGGCAGTCCCACAGCTGGAGCTGGGTGCCGTCGCTGGTGGAGGCGTTGGGCACGTCCAGGCAGCGGCCGGAGGCGACGCCCTTGATCGTCTCGCCGTCCGCGGGCGGCTCCGAGGTGTCGCCGCCGTTGAGCGCGTTGAGGACGGCGCTGTACGCGGCCTTCTTGCTGCCGTCGTTGTTGAACAGCAGCGGCGTCTGCTCCGAGCGCCAGGAGTCCATGTCCCGCACGCCCCAGACGGTGACGCCGAGGCAGCGCTCGACGGCCAGGCAGTCGTTGACCACGTTGGCGTAGGTCGTGGGAGAGGCGCCCTGGATGTCCAGTTCGGTGACGGCCACGTCGACGCCGAGGGCGGCGAAGTTCTGCAGGGTGGTGCGGAAGTTGCTGTCGTAGGGGCTGCC
>KL568534.1:8353-9578 GCA_000715605.1 Streptomyces speibonae
TGTCGTAGGGGCTGCCGCTGTTGAAGTGCGACTGGAAGCCGACGCAGTCGATCGGCACGCCGCGCGACTTGAAGTCCCGCACCATGTTGTACATGGCCTGGGTCTTGGCCCAGTTCCAGTTCTCGACGTTGTAGTCGTTGTAGCAGAGCTTGGCGGACGGGTCGGCGGCGCGCGCGGTGCGGAAGGCGACCTCGATCCAGTCGTTGCCGGTGCGCTGCAGGTTGGAGTCGCGCCGGGCGCCGGAGTTGCCGTCGGCGAAGGCCTCGTTCACGACGTCCCACTGGGCGATCTTGCCCTTGTAGTGGGCCATCACGCCGTTGATGTGGTCGATCATCGCCTGGCGCAGATCGCTGCCGCCGAGGTTCTGCATCCAGCCGGGCTGCTGGGAGTGCCAGGCCAGCGTGTGACCGCGCACCTCCTTGCCGTTCTGCACCGCCCAGTTGTAGACGCGGTCGGCGGAGCTGAAGTTGAACTGCCCCCGCTGCGGTTCGGTGGCGTCGATCTTCATCTCGTTCTCGGCGGTCACCGAGTTGAACTCGCGGTTCGCGATCGACGTGTAGGTCGAGTCGCCCAGCTTGCCCGAGGCGATGGCGACGCCGAAGTAGCGGCCGCTCTGGGCCGCCGCCGCGCCGAGGGTGCTCTCGGCGGCCTGCGCGGGGGGCGGCGTGACCAGCGCGAGGGCCGCGGTGAGGACGCCGACAGCCAGCGCCGTCAGCGGGCCGCGGATCCGGCGGCGCTCATCGGGTCTGGGGAGGGCATAGAAGCCCATGACTGTGCCTCCAAGGTAGACATCACGAACGGACTGGAACGCAGGGAGGAATCACCGGCCGGGCACGGGGGCGTTCGACATGTCGAGCAGTGGCCGGTTTCTCAGACAGGAATGATCGAGGCGTTGATGATGCATCGTCAATACGCGCGGCAGGAAAAGTTTCTGTTCTTCATTCGAAACTTTCGGCGATCAAAAACGTGGCACTCGCTGGGCAGTTGCCGCAGGAAGGGGCGTTCCGTCGGCCTGGCGTGCGAATTTGTGCCGGTCGGTCCCGGTGCATGTTTCGTCTACAACAGCGATGCATGCGACAGGGGTTGACGTCGTTGGCCGGGTCCCTATCATTCAGGCTGCTCGACACTTCGACATACGTTCGACATACCGAACCCGATGGGAGTCGCGCCGCATGCAAATGTCATGGACTCGACAACGTCCGCTCGCCGTCCTGGTGGCCACCCT
>KL568534.1:9811-11738 GCA_000715605.1 Streptomyces speibonae
CAGGGCTCCCTGCGCGGTGCCGGTTCGGGCCGGTGTCTCGACGTACTGGGCGCCGAGCGGACCGACGGTACGTATCTGCAGATCTACGACTGCTGGGACGGGGCCAACCAGCAGTGGACGTGGACCGACGCCGGCGAGCTGACCGTGTACGGCGACAAGTGCCTGGACGTTCCCGGCCATGCCACCACGGCCGGCACCCGGGTGCAGATCTGGAGCTGTACCGGCGGTGCGAACCAGCAGTGGCGGGTGAACTCCGACGGCACGATCGTCGGCGTGGAGTCCGGGCTGTGCCTGGACGTGAAGGACAACGGCACGGCCAACGGCACGGCGGTGCAGCTGTGGACGTGCAACGGAGGCAGCAACCAGCAGTGGTCGGGCCTGTCCGGGACGACACCGCCCGACGACACGTGCGCCCTTCCGTCGACGTACCGCTGGAACTCGACGGGTGTGCTGGCGCAGCCGGCGAACGGGTGGGCCGCGGTGAAGGACTTCACCACCGTGACGCACAACGGCAAGCACCTGGTCTACGCGTCGAACGTGTCGGGATCGACGTACGGCTCGATGATGTTCAGCCCGTTCACGAACTGGTCGGACATGGCCTCGGCCCGCCAGACCGGGATGAACCAGGCCGCGGTGGCACCGACCCTCTTCTACTTCGCGCCCAAGAACGTGTGGGTGCTGGCCTACCAGTGGGGCTCGTGGCCCTTCATCTACCGCACGTCGAGCGACCCCACCGACCCCAACGGCTGGTCCGCCCCGCAGCCGCTGTTCACCGGGAGCATCTCCGGCTCCGACACCGGTCCGATCGACCAGACCCTGATCGCCGACGACCAGAACATGTACCTCTTCTTCGCCGGTGACAACGGCAAGATCTACCGGGCGAGCATGCCGATCGGGAACTTCCCCGGCAACTTCGGCTCGTCGTACACGACGATCATGAGCGACACGAAGGCCAACCTGTTCGAGGGCGTACAGGTCTACAAGGTGCAGGGCCAGAACCAGTACCTCATGATCGTCGAGGCGATGGGTGCGAACGGGCGCTACTTCCGCTCCTTCACGTCCTCCAGCCTGAGCGGGTCCTGGACGCCGCAGGCCGCCAGTGAGAGCAACCCCTTCGCGGGCAAGGCGAACAGCGGTGCCACCTGGACCAACGACATCAGCCACGGTGACCTGGTCCGGAACAACCCCGACCAGACCATGACCGTCGACCCCTGCAACCTGCAACTCCTCTACCAGGGCAAGGACCCGAACGCGGGCGGCGAGTACAACCGGCTGCCGTGGCGGCCGGGCGTCCTCACCCTGCGACGCTGACCTTCCCGGTGCACGGAGGGGGCGTGGAGCCCGGCGCGGACCGGAAACGGCGCCGTCGGTGGGCCCCGCCCCCCGATTCAAGCTTTTCCGAAGGTTTGCCGACGGCGGCTCCGGCACCGTGAACGGCACGTCCCGGACAGGACAGCGGGCGCGTACCGGAGGGGAGGTCGAGGAGAGCATGCGTGACCGAGGGGTACCGCACCGCTCAGAAGTGCGGCCGCCGCCGGACTCCTGGCGGCTCAGGGGCGCCTGGGCCGACGGCTGTCCCGTCGTCATGCAGGGGGACTTCCACGACGACGCGGTGGGCCTCGCCCACCCCGCGCGCGAGGGGACGATCTGGGACACGTCCGGAGAGGCGGCCGGCCGGTTCCACGTGAACGAGTCCCTCCCGGAGGACCAGCCGGGCGTACTGCGCAGGACGCTCCACTTCAGGGCCTGCTCGGGGTCGTATCCGTCCGACGTGATATCCCCGGGCACCTGTTCGGAGTGGAGGGTTGTGCGGACCTGACCGGGCGCCGGGGGAGCACGGTGAGGGTGCCGGGCGCCGAGGGGGAGGGCGCCCGGCACAGCGGTACGGCACAGGGGACGACGCCGCCGGCCGCTTCGGGACACCGGC
>KL568534.1:11983-17789 GCA_000715605.1 Streptomyces speibonae
CCGCCGATCACGAGGGGACCTCGTGATCGGCACGCCCCGGTCCACAGCCCCTGTCCGAACCGAGCTGTGCCGGCCCCATGGGGCAGCCCGCTGGAGAGCGGTGTGCCCGGCTGGGACGGCACGGCCTGCGCCGGAGCGGAGCAGCAGGCGCGGCAGACCGGCACGCACCACAGCGGACTCGACGGCTGGTGATCGGCCACGAGTACCCGGACCAGACGCTGCTCTCCGCGGACGGCGGCCGCACGAGCACCACGCCCGCGGGCCACGCCAAGGCACGCGCGGCGGTGGGCGTCACCGTCGTCGAGGTCCGGCGCACCGGCGACGGCTGGGGCACGGTCCTGTCGCGCCTCGACCGGCGGGTCACCGGTGCCACCCCCGTCGTGTTCTCCGGGCCGGTCACCGCCGGCCATCCGCGGCTGCGGACCCCGTGCCCGTCGCGCGGCGTCCTGGCGGCCGGCTTCGGCGGGCCGACGCCGTGGGGCACCCACCTGGTGGGTGAGGAGAACGTCCACCGCTCTTTCGCCGACGGGCTGTGGGGCCCGGACACGGAGGCCATCTGGGCGAGAGGGCCCGCCTCGACGTCGACGGCGTCTTCGGTCCGGCGACCGTCGCGGCCACACAGCGTGCCATCGGCGCCACCACTCACCGTCGACGGTGACATGGGCCCGGCCACGGTCAGTGCCCTCCAGCGGCACCGCAACAGGATGACGAAGGCAAGCTGTGACCAGCGCAAACTCCGCGCACCGCACGATCGAACTGCCGTGCGCGGATCCCACGGGGACAATGGAGGAGGTACTCCCCGGCAACGAGGAGGTCACGTCGATGCGCAGCCGTTTCGCACCCGACCGGGGGCTGACCACCCGCATGGCCGTCACGATGTTCCTGCTCGGCCTGCTGTACGTGGCGTTCGTCGCCGCGCTGATCGCGCTGCTGAAGTCCGTCGTCCTGGTGATCGTCATCGCCGCCGCCGTGCTGGCCGCCCAGTACTGGTACTCCGACCGGATCGCGCTCTACGCCATGCGCGGGCGCATCGTCACGCCCGCGGAACAGCCTGTGCTGCACGGGATCGTCGACCGGCTGTGCGCCACCGCGGACATGCCCAGGCCCCGGGTCGCCGTCTCGGACATGGACCTGCCCAACGCGTTCGCCACCGGCCGCAACGCCGACCACGCCGTGGTCTGTGTGACCACCGGGCTCATGCGGCGTCTGGAGACGGAGGAGCTCGAAGGGGTGGTGGCGCACGAGCTCTCCCATGTCGCCCACCGCGACGTGGCGGTGATCACCGTCGCCTCGTTCCTGGGGGTGATCGCCGGACTGGTCGTCCGCTTCGCCTTCTACTCCCAGCTGTTCGGCGGACGCAACCAGCGGGACCAGAACACCGCTGCCGTGTTCCTGGCGGTCATGGCCGTCTCCGCCCTGGTGTACGCCATCAGCTTCCTGCTGATCCGGGCCCTGTCCCGCTACCGGGAGCTGGCCGCCGACCGGGCCGCGGCCCTGCTGACCGCCAAGCCCTCCGTCCTGGCCTCGGCGCTGACCAAGATCAGCGGCGACATCGCCCGCATCCCCACCAAGGACCTGCGGACCGCCCAGGCGTTCAACGCGTTCTTCTTCACCCCCGCCCTCGGACCCGGTACGACGATGGCGAAACTGTTCTCCACCCACCCCACCCTGGAACGCCGGCTGGAGGCGCTCGCGGAGCTCTCCGCGGAGCTCGGCAGCGACACGGGCGGGACGCTTGAGTGAGGAGGCGCGACCGTGGGCTTCTGGGACACCCTGCTGGGCCGCAGTACCCCTGCCCGGCCCGATCTGGACCAGCTCTTCGCCCTGCCCTCGGCGGCGATCACCCTGCACGCCGCCCTCGGCCTCACCCCGACCGGTGCCGGCTCGGTCTGTTTCGCCGCGATCGAGGGCGGCGCCTTCGCGCGCGTCCAGCAGGAGGTACGCGCCCTGCTGGAGGCCGACGCGGAACGCGGTGACGCTCCCGTGGAGTTCAGCCGCGACGCCTACGGTTACGCGTGGCTGCTCTCCCGCCGCTCCCCGGACGATCTGCCCGCCCTGGTCAGCGATCTGCACGCGGTCAACACCACCCTGCGGGACGCCGGCTTCGGCCCGCAGCTCCTCTGCTCGCTGGTCGCCTTCCGGGCCGGCCGGCAGCCCCTCGCGCTGGTCTACCTCTACAAGCGCGGCAGCTTCTATCCGTTCGCCCCGCTGCCCGGCAACAGGCGTGACAATCCGCTGGAACTCCAGGTCAGGGCCGTACTCAAGGACGACCTGCGGATCGAGCAGGACCTGAGCCGGTGGTTCCCGCTCTGGGGTGCCCCGGGTCTGTGACGTGGCACGGCCTTGCGGCGGCCGGGGCGGCTCCGGCCGGTCCCGGACACCGGAGCCGCCCCTTCTGCCACGGGTGGGTCAGTTGGCGTCCACCAGGTAATGCGGCGGAACCGTTACCGTGCGGGCGCCCTTCTCACCGCCCAGGACGATCTTGCGCAGCGCGCTGTTGTTGTCGTGGTCGGTCTCCTTGAGCCGGTTCTCCGGGTTGGCGAGAACCTGGATGTAGTACGTGCCGTTCGGCAGGTCGGTGATGTCGAAGGACTGGCCGGGCAGGTCCTGCGTGTAGGTGTCACCGGAACCGACGTCGAGCACCTCGCGCACGGAGATGGAGTTCTGCTCGCCGCACGCGGTGGACAGGTCCGTGTTGTCCGGGTGCCAGGCGGCGTTCTTCACCGTGTAGTCGACGGCGTCGGTGTTGGCCAGGCAGAACGCCTCCTTGCCGCTGCGCACCGTCTCCTTCTTGTCGGCCGACAGCAGCCGGTAGCTGGCGAAGTCCAGGAAGTGCCAGTGCTCGTGGCCGGGACGCGGGTCCCACTCCATGCCGCCGGTCGGGGTGTAGCCGACCTGCTTGCCGTCGGCGTCGTAGAAGTACTGGTAGGCGTCCATCACGTCCTTGCCCGGTGAGCGGAAGCCGTCCACGACGAGCTTGGCCGGGCCCGCGTTCCACACGTTGGCGCTGAAGGCGAGGTAGTCCCTGTCCGGGTCCTCCTCGTAGCCGTCGCTGACGGTGATGCCGTAGGCGGGCAGCGAGCGCAGGTCGGGCTTCGGGACGTCGGGCACGGAGGCCTTGCCGGTGGGCCGTTCGGCGTTGGGCCGGGCGGCCGGCGCCTGCCGCGAACCGTCGGTCTGCCCGGGGCCGTCACCGATCTCGGCGGCGCCGGCGGCCTGCCGTCCGAGGGACGAACGCTTCAGTGCCCACGGCAGGGCGGGCGGAGCCGCCGGGTAGGGGCCGTGGCCCTCGTTGTACGAGGGGCCGGCGCCGCTCGTCTCGGCCGCGGGCGCCTCCGGGGTGCCCGGGGGAGCACCGTGCTGCGCGTGCGGGCCGTTGTCCGCGTGGCCCGCGTGGTGCGCGTGCGCGCCGTGTGCCGAGGCGGCGGACTTCACCGCGCCGCGGCCGACGGAGCCCCCGGACTCGTCCTCCCAGCTGCGCTCGCGGACGACCACCTTGACGGTTTGCGGCTCGTCCGCGATGCCGAAGAGGTCGCGGTACTTCTCCGCCACGCCGATCTCGGCGGTGTAGGTGCCGGGGGCCAGCTCGACCGGCTCGCTGTAGTACGCGCTGTAGGTGTTGGACGCCCAGCCGTTCTCGACGCCCCACACCGAGCCGAGCGTGAAGGGGTTCGTGGGGCAGCTCTGCGGATACTTCGAGTTGGCGGGGGCGTCGGGCCGGACCCGTCCGGAGGCGTTGTTGGGGCAGAACGTCTCGGTTCTCTCCAGCACCTTCTCGCCGGCCGCGTCGGTGAGGGTGATCCGCGTGAAGTCCGGCAGCCCGGAGAAGTCGTTCACGAGCCCGGCCGGCAGCGTCCTGGTCCGGGTCTTCTTCCCGTCCTGGATCCTCTGCTTGATGACCACCGGGTCCTTGTAGGACGTGCGGTTCACCCGGAACTCGAGGGCGCCGTTCTCGGAGGTGAGGTACGTGCCGAGGTCGAGGTAGACCCCGGGTTCCTCCTTCCACGAGTCGAGCGTCACCGAGGTGGAGGCGGCGATCAGGCTGAGCTTCGGCCCCGCCTCGTCGCTCTTCGCGTCCGGCGCGGCGGCGACGACGCCCGCGGTCACGGCGATGGCCGCGGCGGCGGCGATGGACGGGCGGGTCAGGCGGCTGCTGGGCCGGCCCTGCTGGAAGAATCTGGTCATCAGTCCTCGTGTTTCCGGCTGTGGCGTTCCGTGCGGAACCTGAGCGGGCAGCGCGACCCGGCTCGAGGGCGGGGCCGCGTTGTCCGGATCGTGAGACGGGCCGGACCCCCTCCCGGTTGGCTCCCCTCACCCGAACGGGTGTTGGTTGTCCGAAAAGCGCTCAGCGGTAGCCGAAGGCGGCCCCTGCCGGGCCCGTACCTGGGTGCACGGGGACCAGGCTGACCGGGAACGACGGGCCTACGCTGAACTGCATGACCACCTCGAAACTGGGTGACTACCTGCGGGCCCGGCGCGACCAGGTGACGCCGTCCGACGTCGGTCTGCCCCAGGACGGGCGACGACGTGTCCCCGGCCTGCGCCGCGAAGAGGTCGCGATGCTGGCCCGGATCAGCGTCGACTACTACCTGCGACTGGAGCAGGGACGGGAACGGAGGCCGTCGCCGCAGGTCCTGGACGCGCTGAGCGACGCGCTGCTGCTCGACGAGGACGGTCGGCTGCACCTGTACCGGATCGCCGGGATGGCCCCGTCCCAGCGCGCCGAGGGCGGTGTCGAGCGGGCCGGCCCCGAACTGCTGACCATGGCCGAGATGTGGGACCGGACCCCGGCGCTCGTCCTGGGCCGGGCCTACGACGTGCTGGCCGCCAACACCCTGGGCCGGGCCGTCTTCCCCCATCTGCGGCCCGGCGCGAACGTGCTGCTGGCGATGTTCCTCGACCCGTCGGTGCGGCAGTTCTACGCGGACTGGGAGTACGCCGCGGGCAACGCGGTCGCCGGGTTCCGCTTCCTGGAGGGCGCCCGCCCGGACGACCCGCGCATCCAGGAGGTCCTGCGCAAGGCCACCGAGGGCAGCCGCGAGTTCGCCCGCCTGTGGAAGAGGCGGGACGCCCGGGGCAAGAGTGACGCCGTCAAGCGCCTGAACCATCCGGAGGTCGGCGAGCTCGCCCTGTGGATGCAGACCTTCGACGTACGGTCCGCCCCGGGCCAGCAGCTGATCGTCTACCACGCCCAGGAGGGCACCCGGACCGCGGACGCCCTCCGCCTGCTCGGCTCACTGGCGGCGACGGGTTCGGGCCGCGGGGGAGACGTGCCGCGATCCCCGTGACCGCCCTACCGTTCCCCGGCGGCGCGGCGGGAGGCGGCTGAGGCCATGCCGAGCCAGGTGTGGGGGTTGCCCTCCCAGCACCAGCCGAGTTTGGGGGCGTGTTTGCTGATCCAGATCGCCGGGACGCGGCGGTCGCCGGAGCGTGAACCGCCGAGGGAGAAGCACTTGTTCTTCACCAGGGCCTCGGGGAAGTGGGTGATCAGCGCGATGCCCTCCTCGATGGTGAGCGGGGTGCGGCCCCTGGCGGCGATGGCGGCCAGCGCGTCGGCGGGCACGGCGCCGCAGAACTCCTCCCCGCGCTCCACGTCGCACAGCAGATAGGCGCGCGGGCCGGGGAGGCCGGTCTCCTCGACGGCGACGAACCGTTCGAGGGCGCCGGGCTCGAAGGACCGGTCGACGAAGCCGGGCTCGCTCCTGCCGTGCAGGGTGGTACGCCCCATCGTGTGCTCGATCGGGACGACGTCCCGGGTGACCACGAGGAGGAAGGGAACGCGGCCGGCCGCCGGCTCCCCCCCGCC
>KL568534.1:18040-19883 GCA_000715605.1 Streptomyces speibonae
CCCCCCCGCCGTGCGCGACGCCGGCGGCGAGGTCGCGCAGGGGTGCGACCAGGGTGGTGAACTCCTCCTCGGTGAGGCCGGCCGTCGTCGGCCAGTCCCGTGCGACGAGGGTGCGGACCTGCCGGTCGAACTCGGCGCCGGGGTCGGGGGACGTGGGGGTCATGGGGTCCTCTCGGTCGTGCCGCTGCCCGGGGCGGCGGCGGTGTGGGGCCGGCGCGGGCGGGGGCGCCGTCGGCGGACGGCTCTCCGGCGCGTCTACGGCGCCGGGTGCCGTGTCGGTCACGCGGCGCCCGGTCCGTGCTCGGCGGCGATCCGGGCGAGGTCGGCCGGGGTGCCGGCCATGATGGTGCGGGCGTGCTCCGTGACCAGTTCCGCCGGCCAGTCCCACCAGGCCGCCCGCAGCAGCCGGTCGACGTCGGCGTCGTCGAACCTGCGCCGGATCGGCCGCGCCGGGTTGCCGCCGACGATCGTGTACGGAGGGACGTCCGCGGTGACCACCGCCCCCGCGGCGACGATCGCGCCGTCACCGATGCGGACGCCGGGCATGACGGTGGCCCCGTGGCCGAACCAGACGTCGTTGCCGACCACGGTGTCGCCCCGGCTCGGCATGCCGGTGACGAGGTCGAGGGTCCGCTCCGCCCACGCACCGCCGAACATGGTGAACGGGAAGGTGGAGGGGCCCATCGTCGGATGCTCGGCACCGGCCATCAGGAACCGGGTGCCCATGGCGATGGCGCAGTACCTGCCGATGACCAGCCGCTCGGGGCCGTAGGCGTAGAGCACGTTGCGGTGCTCGAAACCGGTCGCGCCCTCCGGGTCGTCGTAGTACGTGTACTCGCCCACGACGATCTTCGGCGAGCCGATCAGCGGTTTGAGGAACACCACCCTGTCGTGCGCCGGCAGGGGGTGGAGGGTCATGGGATCGGGTGTCAACGTCCGGCTCCTGGCGAGGTCGTGTCGGTGCGTACGGCATCGAGGACGCCGTGCTCGTGTCCCTCACGCTAAGGCCGGTGACCGGGAGCGGAATCCGTCACGCCCCGGCAATCCGGACCGGGATCCGCGGCCGGCTTAAGTACGCTCACCACGTGTTGCACGGACGGAGTGACGAGATATCGGTCATCGACCGCTTGCTGACGGACTGCCGTACCGGTCGCAGCGGTTGTCTGCTCATCACCGGGGAGCCGGGCATGGGCAAGACCGCGCTGATGGAGTACGCGGCGTCGGCGGCCGACGGGATGCGGGTCATCCGCGGCACCGCGATCGAGTCCGAGGCACACCTGCCGTTCGCCGGCCTGCACCTGCTGCTGCGGCCCGCCCTCGACCGCGCCGACGCGCTCCCGGCCCCGCAGGCGCGTGCCCTGCGCGGGGCCTTCGGCCTCGCCCCGGCCGAACCGGGCGACCGCATGCTCGTCGGCCTCGCCGTCCTGTCCCTGCTGGCCGAGTTCGCCGACCGCGGGCCCGTCCTGTGCCTCGTCGACGACGCGCAGTGGCTGGACCGGGCGTCCGCCGAGGCCCTGCTGTTCGCCGCGCGGCGGCTCGACGCCGAGGGCACCGCGCTGATCATCACCGCCCGCGACGGATTCGAGGCGCCCGGACTGGCCCACCTGCCGCTGACCGGACTCGACGCGTCCGCAGCGTCCGGGCTCCTGGCCGAACACGCCGCCACACTGTCGCCCGCCCACCGGAACCTGGTCCTGGCCGCGGCCCGGGGCAACCCGCTCGCCCTCCTGGAACTGCCGGCCGCTCTCGCCGCCGGCCGGCCGGGCGCCGCGGGCGGTGTCCTGCCCATGACCGACGCGGTGCGGGAGGCGTTCCTCGACCGGGTACGGCGGCTGCCCGAGCC
>KL568534.1:20151-21488 GCA_000715605.1 Streptomyces speibonae
CCCCGCCGATCTCGTACCGGCGGAGACGGCGGGACTGCTCCGGGTGGACAACCGCACCGTGTGCTTCCGCCACCCCCTCGTGCGGTCCGCCGTCTACCAGGCGGCGCCGGTCAGCCTCCGCCACCTGGTGCACACGGCCCTCGCCGAGGCCCTGCACCGGCCCGTGGACGCCGACCGGCGCGCCTGGCACCACGCCGCCGTGGCGACCGGCCCCGACGAGCAGGTGGCGGCGGAACTGGAGAGCACTGCCCAACGGGCCACCGAGCGCAGTGGATACGCCGCCGCGGCGGCCGCCTACGAACGGGCCGCCCAGCTCACGGAGTCCGCCGCGGACCGGGCCCGCCGGCTGGTGCTCGCCGCGGAGGCCATCGCCGAGGAGGGCGACATCGACCGCATGGACGAGCTCGCCCGGCGCGGCGCCGCGAGTACCGGCGACCCGGACCTGACCGTGCGCGCCGTCCGGGTCCGCGCCGTCGCGGCGTTCCACCGCGGACTGCTCCGTACCGCACGCCGGCTGCTGACCGAGGCGGCCGGGCCGGCCGGGGGCGGTGATCCGGCACGCGCCGCCCACATGCTGCTCGACGCGGTGCACGCCGCCTGGTACCTCGGGAAGGACGAGATCGCGGACAGCGCGGACCGGCTGGACGCCCTGCCGCTGCCGCCCGACGACCCGCTCACCCATGTGGTCCGCCTGCTCACATGGACGGTGCGGTCGGCGATCGGACAGGGGGACCGGGATCCCGGGGCCCTCGAACGGCACATCGCCGCCGCCGCACGCACCGGCTTCGGCGGCCCGCACGACACGATCCTGGTCGGCGCCACCAGCCTCCAGGCCGTCGGCCGGGACACCGAGGCCCACCGGGTGGCCGGTGAACTCCTCGCCCAGTGCCGCGAGCGCGGGTGGATCGGCCGGACGCCGCCCGTGCTGGCGTGCGTCGCCCGGTCCTCGACCTTCCTCGGCCGGCACACCGACGCCTGGGACGAGGCGACCGAGGCGCTGAACATCGCCCAGGAGCTCGGACACCGGCAGTGGGCCGCCGAGATCAGCGGTGTGCTGGCCTACCTGGCCGCGGTGGCGGGCGACGAGGGGCGCTGCCATGGTTGCGCGGACGACGCGCTCGCCGCGCCCGAGCCGGGCGCGGCCCCGCCCGGAATGTCCTGGGCCCAGTGGGCGCTGGCCCTGCTCGACCTCGGTCACGCCCGCTGGGAGTCCGCCCGCACCCGCCTCGCGGCCCTGCACACCGGGCCGGTGAGCCATCAACTGCCCGGCCTGCGCAGCATTCCCGACCTGGTCGAGGCGGCGGGGCGGCTCGGCCGGCCGGACGACGCCCGTGAGC
>KL568534.1:21691-23495 GCA_000715605.1 Streptomyces speibonae
GCTCACGGCCTGGGCGCACGACGCCGCGCAGCCGTGGATCGACGCGCATGTGCGGCGCTGCCGCGCGCTGCTCGCACCGGAGGCGGAGGCCGCGGAGCTGTACCGGGCCGCGCTGCGGCTGCACCCCGACGACCGGCAGTTCGAACGTGCCCGGACCGCGCTCCTCTACGGCGAGTGGCTGCGCCGCACGCGCCGCAAGTCCGAGGCCAGGACCCAACTCCGCGACGCCTACGAGACGTTCCGCCGGCTCGGCGCCGCGCCCTGGGCGGAGCGGGCCGGGGCGGAGCTCGACGCGACCGGCGAGACCGTGGCCGGGCCCGGGGCCGACGGCGCGGGCGGTGCACTGGCCGTGCTCACCGCACAGGAACGGAAGATCATCCGGCTGGCCGCGCGAGGGCTGTCCAACCGGGACATCGCCGCGCAGATGTTCCTCAGCCCGCGCACGGTCGGGTACCACCTCTACAAGGCGTTCCCGAAACTCGGCGTCTCCGCGCGGACCGAACTCGCCGCGCTCGACCTCGCGGAGGTGGCGCCGTGACCGGCGGTGACGGGGGAGCCGGACCGGAACGGCGGCCGCGAGTGCGGCTGGGGGCCGTGGCGGTGCTCGGCGCGCTGGTGGCGGTCCTGCTCGGCGTGCTGTCCGCGGGGGAGAGCGAGCCCGGCGTGGCGGACGCGCGGGTGCGGACGGTGCTGGAGGGCGCCGGGCCGTCCTGGCGGAACGTCGCCCTGGCCACGGACTTCCTGGGCGAGCCCGTGGGGGCGGCGCTGCTGGTCGGGGCCGCGGTGACGGGGTGCCTGCTGCTGCGCAGCCCTCGCGCGGCCGTGCTCGTCGTGGCCGCGACCGGGGCGGCCGTGGGGGCGACGAAGGTGGCCAAGCCCCTGGTGGGGCGCACCATCCACGACGGGCACCTGGCCTATCCGAGCGGGCACACCGCGTTCCTCACCGCCTTCGTCCTGGCGTTGGCGCTGATCGCGGCGGGCCGGCGCGGCCTCGGCGGGCCGGCCGGCACGTCACTCGTCCTCGCCGCGGCGCTGCTCGCGGGCGCCGCCATGGGCTGGGCGCAGGTCGTCCTGGGCTCCCACTACCCGACCGACACCATCGGCGGCTGGTGCACGGCCCTGGCAGTGACGCCCCCGACCGCCTGGTTCCTGAACCGACCCCACGCCTCCCGCCAGAACCCCGTGCCCACCACACCGACCCCGAACGACCGCTGACGCCCAATCAGATGCCCGGGTGGCGAAACCGCCGCCCGGATATGGGCGGCCGTCGGCGTCGCACTGGTGCCGCGCGGGTGTGGACATCCGCTGGCGCCGCGCGGGTCCGGGCAGGCCGCTGACGCGGCGTCCGGGCTGACCCGACGCCGGCGTCGGGTCAGGACCCCCGCTCCTCGAACGCCGGAGGGGCCGTATGTCAGCCCCTCCGGCGTTCGAGGACGAGGCCCGAAGGTCCCATGGAGGGCCGTGCTGACAGGGCGTCACACGTGGCGGCGGAACACCGGTTTCACCGGGCGGCCGCCCAGCCACGGGGTGGGGTCGCCGGTGTCCAGGGCCTTCCGGTAGGTCGCGCAGGCCTGGGCCACCACGTCGACCGTGTGGGCGATGTCGGTGTCGTCGAGGGCACTGCTCACCACGAACGACGGGGCCAGTACACCGCCCGCGAGGAGCCGGCGCAGGAACAGGGTGCGGTACTCCTGGGACGGCCGGCCCTGTTCGTCGAGGGTGGCGAAGACCAGGTTGCTGGGCCTGCCCTTCACGAGGACGTGGTCGCCGACGCCCATCGCGGCCGCGGCCTCCCGGACACCGG
>KL568534.1:23686-26021 GCA_000715605.1 Streptomyces speibonae
ATGTGTATAAGAGACAGGCGTGCAGCCGCGCGGTGACGCCCTCCTCCCCGTAGGTGGCCTGCACGGCCATCGCGGCGGCCAGCGCGTGGGTCTCGGCACCGTGCGTGGTGGACAGCAGGAACACCCGGTCGCGGGAGTGGCGCAGTCCGCCGAGTTCCATCAGCTCCCGCCGTCCGGCCAGCGCGGAGACGGCGAACCCGTTGCCCAGCGCCTTGCCGAAGGTGGAGAGGTCGGGGACGACGCCGTACAGGCCCTGGGCGCCCGCCTCGGACCAGCGGAAGCCGGTGATCATCTCGTCGAAGACCAGGACGCAGCCGTGCCGGTCGGCCAGGGCGCGCAGCCCGGCGAGGTAGCCGGGCGGCGGCTCGGTGTGGGTGGCGGGCTCCAGGATCAGGCAGGCGATCTCGCCGTCGTACCGGGTGAGCAGGTCCTCCGTGGCGGCGAGGTCGCCGTAGGGGAACGGCACGGTCAGTTCGGTGGTCGCTGCGGGGATGCCCGCGTTCATCGCTGTCGTGCCGATGAACCAGTCGTCGACGGAGAAGAACGGGTGGTCGGCGCAGACCGCCACCCGCGGGCGCCCGGTGGCGGCGCGGGCGAGCCGCACCGCGGCGGTGGTGGCGTCGGAGCCGTTCTTCGCGAACTTCACCATCTCGGCGGTCGGCACCGTGGCCAGGAAGCGCTCCGCCGCCTCGGCCTCCAGGAGGGACGGCCGTACGAAGTTGCCGCCGCGGCCGAGTTCCCGGCGTACCGCCTCCAGCACCCGGGGGTGGGCGTGGCCGAGGCTGACCGACCGCAGCCCGGAGCCGTACTCGACGTAGCGGTTGCCGTCGATGTCCCACACGTGGGCGCCGCGGCCGTGGCTGATGACCGGGGCCAGGTCCTCGGGATACTGGTCGTCCCCCTTGGCGTAGGTGTGCGCGCCGCCGGGGATCAGGGCGTGCAGCCGCTCGTTGACCGCCCGGGAGCGGGGCAGGGCGAACTCCTCGTTCTGCACGGTGCGTTCAGCTCCCCTCGCGCTTGAGGACCTCGGCCAGGCCCGGCGCCTCCCGGTCCCGCCGGGACATCGTGGTGACCGGCAGCGGCCAGGGGATGGCGAGCTCCGGGTCGTCGAAGGCGATGGTCACGTCCTCGGCCGGATCGTGCGGGCGGTCGATCCGGTACGACGTGTCGGCCGGGTCGGTCAGCGCCTGGAAGCCGTGCGCGCACCCGGCCGGGATGTACAGGGTCGTCTGGGTCTCGCCGGACAACTCGAAGAAGGCCCGGCCCAGATATGTCGGCGAGTCCGGCCGCAGGTCCACGACCACGTCGAAGATCCTCCCGTACGAGCAGCGCACCAGCTTGGCCTCGCCGGCCCCCGAGCGCAGGTGCAGCCCGCGCAGCACGCCCCGGGCCGAGCGGGACAGGCTGTCCTGGACGAAGGCGCCCGGGTCGAGGCCCACCGAGCGGACCACCTCGGTGTCGAAGGTGCGGCAGAAGAAGCCGCGTTCGTCGGCGTACGGCGTCGGCTCGAACAGGTACGCCCCGGTGATCTCCGGGACTTCGGTCGCCTTCATGGAACCTCTCTCGGGGTCGGGGCGTGCGCGGCCGACGGGAACAGGACCGCCGACAGCTCCGCGAACTGGCCCTCCACGCGCCGGGCGGCGGCCGCGTTCCGCTCGGCGAGGGTCCGCCGCAACTCCGCCGAGCGACGCTCCAGTTCGCGGAACTGTCCGAGCAGCCGGCCGGCGTCCATCTCGCGGGCAGGGTGGCAGTACGCGCCCAGGCCCATGCGGTCCATGAGCGTGTCGCTCTTCGCGGAGTAGCTGAGTGCGAGGGTCGGCGTACCGGTCTTCAGCGCGCAGATCAGATTGTGGTACCGGGTCGCCACCACGGCGCCGGCGGCCGCCGTCTCCTTCATCACGTCGGTCAGCGAGGCCGTCTCCGCGACGGTGACCAGCGGCGAGTCCACCGCGTCGCGGACCGCGTCGGCCACCGACCGGTCGAGCTCGTCGCCGGTCAGCAGCCGCACCGGTCTGCCCTCCTCGGCCAGCGCACGGACGAAGCGTGTCGTCCCGTCGACGTAGCGGCGGTGGATCTCCCCGGCCCGGGCGCGCTCGTCGTTGCTGCCGTGGAAGTCCATGACGCCCACGCAGACCGTGCCCGGCGGATCCGGGGGCGTGCTCGCCGGCGGCGCCGGCAGGGCGAACACCAGGTCCTCGTGGACCCCGTCGCGCGTGGTGTCCACGCCCATCGCCCGCATCGCGTCGCGGGACAGGGCGTCCCGGAACGACCGGTACCCGGCCAGCCGCGCCGACCAGCGCGTCAGGACCCGGGTCGGCCGGCTGCCGATCGCGCC
>KL568534.1:26203-27655 GCA_000715605.1 Streptomyces speibonae
GCCGATCGCGCCCGCGCCGACCCCGACCAGCGCGACCCGCGTGCCGACCAGCCGCCCGGTCGCGCACAGCAGGAACAGGGAGTATGGCAGACCCCACGGCCGCAGCGGCAGCGTGGTCTCCAGGACGCCCGTGCCCGGCACGATCACCACGTCGTGCCGGCGCGCCCAGGCGGCCGTGCGCACCACGTCGACGAGCTTGCCCAGCGCCTTGCCCGCGACCGCGCCCGGCCGCGCCGCGGTCCGGTACTCCCCTCGGTACCAGTTCAGCCGCGCCGCGGGGATCCCGTACCGGGCGCTGACGGCCTCCGGCCCGCCGCACAGGGCGTCCACGACGGCCTCCGGGTGCTCGGCGCGCAGATACCCCAGTACGGCCTCGAGCGAACCGTCGTTGCCGACGTTGCCGGCGCCGAGCAGGCCGAACACCCCTACGCGCGGGGCCGTCACGCGCGCCTCCCCTCACGGCCGGCGACGAGGGCGTCGACGGACACCTCCACGCGCTCCGGGTCGACCGGGGCCCGGTCCTCGACCCGCTCACCGGCGCCGGGCCGGACCCGGCTGGTCATCCACGCGGCCAGGTGGCGGTAGCACGCGCGCCGGTCGGCGGCGGAGAGCGGCGCCCGCCGGACCGCCGAGACGAAGCCCCAGACGTACTCGGCGAGCAGCCGGGGCGTGGGGTGCAGCGGGCCCGCCCGGCGCGGGTCCAGGTTGACGCACCGGGCGCGCTTGGAGGGGTTCGCCCGCTCGGCGCGGGTGGGATGGTCCCGGCGGAAGTACAGCAGCTCGGGCACCTGGTGGAAGGGCCCGTGCAGGGTGATCTCGGCGACGAACGTGCGGTCGGCGTGGTGGTAGCTGTCGTGCGGCTTCACCCGGCGCAGCACGTCTGCCCGCATCACCCCGTAGAAGTCGTCGCCGCCGGGCTCGAACAGCAGGCTGCGGAACCGCTCGGGCGCGTGCGGCGAGTCGGTGGCGAGCGCGTACTCGTACGGCACCTTCACCCGGCCGTCGCCGTCGATGACCGCCTGGCCGCTGTGCGCGAGGATCACCTCCGGGCGTTCGTCCAGCGCCTCCACGCAGCGCCGCAGCAGGTCCCGGGCGTACAGGTCGTCGTGGGAGGCCCACTTGAACAACTCGCCGCGGCACTCGGTGAAGACGTAGTTGTGGTTCGGGGCGGCGCCGATGTTCCTCGGCAGCCGGATGTAGCGGACGCGGGAGTCCTTCGCGGCGTACGCGCGGCAGATGTCCCGCGTACCGTCGGTCGAGGCGTTGTCGGAGACGACCAGTTCGAAGTCCTCGTAGGTCTGGCCGAGCAGGGCGTCGAACGCCTCGGCGAGGTACTCCTCGCCGTTGTACACGGGCAGGCCGATGCTCAGCCGGGGTTGCGTGCTCACGGTGTCCTCACTTCGGGGATGGTGTGGTGGTGTTCGCGCAGGCCGGCCCGCAGCTGGTGCCACC
>KL568534.1:27873-34050 GCA_000715605.1 Streptomyces speibonae
GCCCCAGGCCGAGCCGGCGGTGCCGGCCACGACCGCCCCGCCGATCCCGCCGACGACGTAGCAGGCGGAGGCGAACAGCTGGCAGCGCAGGCTGCGCCGGGCCGCGGCCAGGGCCCGGAGCCCGGCCGCGGCGCCGGTGCCGAGGCCGGCGCCGGCGACGCCGAGCGTGACCGGCACGATGAGCTCGGAGGAGGAGTGCCAGACGCCGCCGAGCACCAGCTCGCCGAGCCGGTCCGGCACCAGCAGCAGCACCGAGCCCCACAGCAGCGCCCCGACGGCCTGCCCGCCGCCGAGGAGCAGACAGAACGCGCCGAGCCGCCGCGGGGCCTGCCGCAGCACCCGCGCCGCCTCGGCGACGGTGACCAGCGACAGCCCCATCAGCACGGCGAGGAACGGCCCGAGCAGCAGCTCGGCGCCCCGGATCACGCCCACCGCGCCGACACCGACGACCACGCCGAGGCCGTAGGCCCGCAGCTGGCTCGAGCCGCTGACACCGACGTTCTCGACCAGGTACCGGTAGCCCAGGTCGCGGTGGTCGCGATGCCACGCGCGCCATCCGCCGGGCCGGGGCCGGATGCCGGACTGGAGGCAGCCGTACCCGGCGGCCACCGCGGCGGACCCGCCCCAGGCGAGCAGGAAGGCGGTCACGGTGCCCACCCGGGCCGCCACCACCATCGCCGGGACGAGCGCGACGCCCCACACCACGTCGTTGACGAACGCCTTGCGGCCCTCGCCGGCGGCGAAGAACGCGTACCGCCAGGCGTCCTGGAGCAGCAGCCCCGGCAGGACGACGCCGAGGCCGGCGAACGCGGCCCCCAGGCTTCCGCCCAGCACCGGCCCGGCCCCCAGACAGACCGCCCCGATGACGGCACCGACGCCGAGCGCGGTCCCCGACGAGCGGGCCACCGCCTCCCGCCAGGACGCCTCCGGCACACCGCTGAAGCGGACCACCAGCGGGTCGGTGGCCAGCCCGCGGGAGACGTTGAGCACCACCCCGTACGTCACCCAGGCCAGGCTGAACACGCCGAACGCGGTCAGCCCCAGCGAGCGCGCCACGTAGATGCCCACCGCGAAGTTGGACAGGCTGGAGGCCGCCTGGTCGGCCAGCCCCCAGGACAGCCGCCCCACCACGGCCCGCCGGGCGGGTCCCGTCCGGCTCGTCTTCTTCTTCCCCTCGACGGTCATCGGCGTCAGGCCTTGAGCAGTCCGGCGTCGTGCAGCGCCCCGGCCGCCGCGGCGACGGTGTCGAACGGCAGCCCGGACCGCTCCGCGACGTCCAGCAGCCCGTGTTCGCCGTCGGAGAGGCTGAGCACCCACAGCATGGCCATCTGGGCCTCTTTGGCGTCGCTGCGGCCGCCGAGCGAGTCGTACAGCCCCCGCCGGCCGAGCTGCGGTTCGCCGTACGGGCTGAGGTTGACGTACCGCCGGTTGCGGTCGAGGACGCCGAACGCCTCACGGCAGACGGCGAGCGTGTCCGCCATCGCCTCCGGGGAGACGAAATCCAGGCTGTCCGCCGAGGTGTGGTACTCGGGATATCCGGCGTACGGGGTGCGGCTGAGCGACCCCACGCCGAGGTCGAACCCGGGGGAGCAGAACTGCCGTTCGTCGTAGCCGTAGGGGGTGAACTCGTTGATGCGGTGCGGGCGTTCGGAGGTGGTCAGGACGTGGTGCAGCACGCGGTCGATCTCGGCGTCGCCGCGCCTGCTCCGCTTGTACGTCAGCGGGCCCGGGTCGCCGGCGCAGGCCAGCACCAGCCCGTGCCGGACCCGCCGCACCCGCTCCGCGTTGCGGGCGAGCCAGGTGATCGCGCCGATGGTGCCGGGCGCGAACAGGAACCGGTAGGTGTAGTACGGGGTCCGCTCCGCCAGCGCCCGCGCCAGGAACGTCGCCACCGCGATGCCGGCCAGGTTGTCGTTGGCCAGCGAGGGGTGGCAGACGTGACTGGAGACGAGCACCTCGTCGGACACCTGGCCGGGCACGACGTGCTCGGCGTAGGTGAGGTGGCCGTCGGCGAGCGTGGAGTCGACGCACACCTCGTACTCGCCGTCCGGCAGCGCGTCCAGGGTCTCCTGCGCCAGGCAGAACCCCCACTTCGGCTCGTAGTAGCTGGTGCGGTACGGCACCCAGCCCGGGTGCTCGGGCAGGGTGTACAGGTGCTCGCGCAGCTCGGCCAGCGGCATCGTCGCCGCCACCGGAACGCTGTAGCCGAGCACGTGCAGACTCGACGCGGCGAAGTCGACGACCCGGCGGCCGGAGGCGTCGGCGATGTAGGCGTCCCGGATGTTCCACTCCTGCGGCACGGTCCAGTCGAGCACCTTCGTCCCGGTCGGCACCTCGTGCACGCGCAGCGGGATGTACTCCCCGACGATGTCCAGGGTGGCGCGCACCCCGTCGCCGGTGATGCTCCGGCACAGCGGGTACATCCGCTCCACCAGCCGGTACATCTCCTCACCGGTGCCGGTGCCGGTGCCGGCCGCGGCCCCGGTCACCGGCGCCACCGCAGTGTGCCGTCGACGGAACCGGCCTCGGAGGCCGCGCGCAGCACGGCCAGCCGCGTGAAGCGCCGCTCGAAGTCCTCACGCGTCAGGCCGTGTTCCCGGTAGGCGTCGGCGAGTTCGAGCGCGCCCCGCTTCACCGTCCACTCGCAGTCGAAGCCGGGTATCGCCTCCCGGAACCGGGAGAAGTCCACCCGGTACGACCGCGGATCGGCGCCCGTCTCACCGGTGATCACCACCTTCGAACCGGACACCGCCTCGGCGACCTGTTCCGCGATCTCGGCGACCGTGACGTTGTTGGTCTCGCTGCCGATGTTGAACGCCCGGTCGTGCACCGCCTCCTTCGGCGCGCCCAGCGCCGCGGTGAAGGCCCGTGCGATGTCCGCGGCGTGCACCAGCGGACGCCACGGCGTGCCGTCGGAGAGCACGCGCACCTCGCCGGACAGCAGCGCGTGGCCCACCAGGTTGTTCAGCACGATGTCGGCGCGCAGCCGCGGCGAGTGCCCGAAGGCGGTGGCGTTGCGCAGGTACACCGGGCTGAAGTCGCCGTCGGCCAGCTCGTGCAGGTCGTCCTCCACCCGCACCTTGGACTCCGCGTACGGCGTCACCGGGCGCAGCGGGGCGTCCTCGGTGACCAGCTCGTCACCGCCGGCGGCGCCGTACACCGAGCACGTCGACGCGTACAGGAAGCGCCGCACCCCGGCGTCGCGGGCCAGCCGGGCCAGCCGGACGGAGGCGTGGTGGTTGATGTCGTAGGTGAGCTCCGGCGCCAGGGAGCCCAGCGGGTCGTTGGACAGGGCGGCCAGGTGGATCACGGCGTCCGCCCCGGCCACGTGCTCGGCCGTGACGTCGCGCAGGTCCACGCGGTGCCCCGGCGGGTCCTCGGGCCGCGGACCGAGCACGCAGTCGGCGAACAGACCGGCGTCGAGACCGACGACCTCGTGCCCGGCGGCGGCGAGGACCGGGGCCATCACGGTGCCCAGGTAGCCCTGGTGTCCGGTGAGCAGTACGCGCAAGGTTCATTCCCCCAGGTCGAGAGTGAGTTTGCTGACGGCGAACGCCTCGGCGTAGCGCTCGTGGCATTCGATGCCGCGGATCCGGGCGAGACCGAGGAACGCCTCCCGGTCGTACCAGGGCCGGTGCCGCTGGGAGGGGTAGTGCTCCTGCAGCAGCCGCACCTTGTGTTCGGCGGTCCGCGGCGACAGCGGCTGGTAGGCGGTCGGACGGCCCAGGTCGCCGTCCCACTTGACGATCTCGTAGCCGAGCACGAGGTGGTCGCGGAACGCGGTGGGGATCAGCCGTGCCAGGCCGCGGTGGTCCTGGTGGGCGTCCTCCGTGCGCGGGGCCAGCACGAGGTCCGGCTCGGTCCGCGCCCGCAGCTCCTCGACGGCCGACTTGGCCTCCTCCCAGTACGCGGGCACCCGCCCGTCCGGCAGCTTGAGCACGGTCAGCCGCAGATCGGCGCCCGGGCAGAAGGCGGCGAGCGCGGCCCGCTCCTCCCGCTCGCGCGGACCCCCGCCGCCGCAGAGCACCAGTGCGTCGACCCGGATGCCCGGCCGTGCGCCGCACAGCGTCAGCAGGGTGCCGCCGGCGCCGATGGCGATGTCGTCGCAGTGGGCGCCGACCGCGACGATCCGCCCGGCGCCGCCGGTGCCGAGCCGGATCACGCGCCCCCCCCGCGCCGTCCCGCTCCCACACCGCCCACGGGCGCTCGCCCCTGGCGTACCCGGCGTCGAGCGCCGCCCGCTCCTTCACGGTGTCGGTCGGTTTCCAGAAGCCGCGGTGCTGGTACGCCACCAGCCTTCCGCGCTTGGCCAGTTGGGCGCAGCCGTCGGCGACCAGGTCACCGTTGTCCGGTATGTGGTCGAAGATCTCCTGGCGCAGCACGAAGTAGCCGCCGTTCTCCCACAGCGGCAGCTCGCTCACCGGGGTGATGCCGCCCACCAGGCCGTCGTCGCCCAGGTCCACGCAGTGGAAGGAGGACTGCGGCGGCACCACCATCATCGACGCGCCGGCGTCACGCCGCGCGAACCGGTCGATCATCTCCGGCAGCGGGGCGTCGGTGAGCACGTCGGCGTAGTTGGCGAGGAACATCTCGTCGCCGTCCAGATGGTGCCGCACCCGGCGCAGCCGCTCCCCGATCGGCGACTCGATGCCCGTCTGCGCGAACGTGATGGTCCAGTCGGAGATGTCGGTGGACAGCAGCTCGGTCCGGCCGCCGCGCAGCACGAAGTCGTTGGACGTCGTCTCCTCGTAGGTGAGGAAGAACTCCTTGATGTGGTGGGCCCCGTAGCCCAGGCACAGGATGAACTCCGTGTGCCCGTAGTGCGCGTAGTAGCGCATCACATGCCAGATCAGCGGCCGCGGGCCGACCATCGCCATCGGCTTGGGCACGTCGTCGGAGGTGCCCTCGCGCATCCGCATGCCGTAACCGCCGCAGAACAGAACGACTTTCATGCCCTGACCTCTCCAGACGCGACCTCGACGACGCTCAGTTCGGGGATGGGGAAGACCAGCCGGCCGCCCCAGTCGTGCACGTACGACAGCTGCTCGGTCAGCTCGGCCCGCAGGTTCCACGGCAGGACGAGGACGTAGTCCGGCCGGTCGGCGGCGATCCGCTCCGGGGGCAGGACGGGGATGCGGGTGCCCGGGGTGAACCTGCCGTGCTTGTAGGGGTTGCGGTCCACCGTGTACGGGAGCAGGTCGGGCCGGATGCCGCAGTGGTTGAGCAGCGTGTTGCCCTTGCCGGGGGCGCCGTAGCCGACGACCGTCTCGCCCCGCTCGGCCGCCTCGACGAGGAACCGCAGCAGGTCGCGGCGGACCTTGGCGACCCGGGCGGAGAACTGCGTGTACCCCGACAGCTCCTGGAGCCCGGCGGCCTTCTCCCGGTCCAGCACCTCGGCCACCCGCCGGGAGGGCGCCCCGGCCGCCTCGTCCGGGCGGGCCCACAGCCGCAGCGAGCCGCCGTGCGTGGGCAGCGTCTCCACGTCCACCAGCGCGAGTCCGCCGCTCGCCAGCGCCCGGATCGCGGAGGCGACCGTGTAGTACTGGAAGTGCTCGTGGTAGATCGTGTCGTACTGGTTCTCCTCGATCAGGGTGAGCAGGTGCTGCACCTCGATGGAGACCCACCCGTCGTCGGCGACCAGCGCGCGCAGCCCCCGGGTGAAGCCCACCACGTCGGGGATGTGCGCGTACACGTTGTTGGCCACGACCAGGTCCGCCGGGCCGTGCTCCTCGCGGACGGCGGCGCCCACGGCCGGGTCGAGGAACTCGGTGAGCGTGGGCACGCCCGCGTCCCGGGCCGCGGCACCGACGTTCACCGACGGCTCGATGCCCAGGCAGCGGATCCCGCGGTCCACCATGTGCCGCAGCAGATAGCCGTCGTTGCTCGCGACCTCCACCACGAACGCGTCGGCGCCCAGCCCCAGCCGCTCCACGGCCCCGGCGGTGAACGCGCGCGCGTGCTCCACCCAGGAGGTGGAGTACGAGGAGAAGTACGCGTACTCCTTGAACGTCTCCTCCGGCGTGATCAGCGGAGGGATCTGCGCGAGCCAGCAGTCGGTGCAGACCCGCAGATGCAGCGGGTACGCGGGCTCCGGCAGATCCAGTTGGTGCGCGGCGAGGAAGCTCTCGCACGGCGGCGTCGCCCCCAGATCGACGACGCTCGCCAGCGCTTCCGAGC
>KL568534.1:34224-36240 GCA_000715605.1 Streptomyces speibonae
AGATGTGTATAAGAGACAGGCATCGTGTCATCGGCTGTTCCCATCCCCCCTGCCCGCGCGGGTGTCCCCGCCGCGAGCCAGTGCTGACCGACCCGCGATCGCGGTGCGGTACGCGTCCTCCAGGCGCTCCAGACCGACCTTCGGACTGAAGCCCTGCTCGTATCGGTGCCGGGCGGCCCGGCCCATCCGCCGCCCCAGATCCGGATCCGCGGTGATCCGGCGCAGGCAGGACGCGAGCGAGGCGGCCTCACCCGGCCGGTGCAGCAGCCCGCTCACCCCGTCCTCGACCAGTTCGACGAAGGCGCCGTGCCCGGCGGCGACGGCCGGTACGCCCGCCGCCATGGCCTCCACGACCACCAGACCGAACGCCTCCAGCCAGGTGGACGGCGCCACGACGGCGACCGCCCGCGCCACCGCCCGCCGGCACTGCTCCGGGTCGTAGAGGCCGGCGTACCGGACGTCGTCGCGGCCCGCCGCCCAGGCGGTCACCTCGCCCTCCAGCGGCCCCGCGCCGGCGATCACGAGCGGTACGCCCACCCCGCCGGCCGCCGCGATCTCGTCCCACGCGGCCATGAGCAGCCGTACGCCCTTGGCCTCGGCGAGCCGGCCGAGATACAGCAGGTGCTCGCCGTCGCCCGAGCGGATCACGCCCGGATCGGGCACGAAGTTGTGCTTCACCACCAGCCGTCCGGCCGGCATGCCCGCCGACACCAGCACGTCGCGCTGCGCGGCGGAGATGCACAGGAACCGCTCCACACCGGACCACCACCGCCGCCGGTTGACCGACAGACCGACCGCCAGGGGCAGCGTCGCCAGCCGGGAGTCCCGGTAGCAGCCGTGCCGCACGGCGGGCAGCGGCGCCCTCCCGACGCACTCGGTGCATGCTCCGCCCGCCCGCTGCAGCGTGCCGGGCGGACACACCTGGGTGTAGTTGTGCAGCGTGGCGACGGCGGGCACCCCGGCGTCGGCGCAGGCGGCCAGGACCGCCGGGGACAGCAGCGGGAAGACGTTGTGGACGTGCACCACGTCGGGCCGCTCCTCGCGCAGCCTGGCGGCGAGCTCCCTGCGCACGGCCGGGTTCCACGGCACCAGCAGCGGCACCGCCGCCTTGCGCGGCAGGGACATCGCGGCGATGTCCTCACTGCGCCGCCCGAACTCGCCGACCCGGTGGCCGGCCCCGCGCAGCAGCGCCACCTCCTGGTCGACGACGTTGTTCTCCCCGCTCGGCTGCGCCGAGTTGTAGCGGTTGTGCACCACGAGGACATGCATGCTCAGGTCACCTCCGTCGGCCGGGCGGCCGTTCGGGGCCGCGCCGCCCGGGGATCCGGCACGGGCGGCGGGAGCGCGGCGGGCGCCGCCAGCAGCGAGGCGGCCACGGCCAGATGCAGCAGATACGGTGAGGCGTCGCCCAGCCCGGCCTCGGTGTACGACGCGATCGCGCAGTAGCTGATCAGGAAGATCGCGCACGCCCTCGGCACCGACGGCGGCCGCAGCAGCGCCACGCCGCCCAGCACGACGAGGAACGCCGCCACCAGCACGACACCGGTCATGCCCTGCTCGTGGTAGACGGCCAGCCAGCTGTTGTCGATCGGCAGCCCGCCGAAGGACTTGTCGCCCAGCCCCGCGCCGAACAGGTGCTCCGAGGTGGTCCTGGGTTCCGCCAGCAGCGCGTCCCACACCTTGGCCCTGCCGGTGAGACTGCTGAAGTTCTCCTCGCTCTGCCCGCGCAGGAACCACTCCCGTACCGCGGAGCCGAACGCCACCGCCGCCACCGCCGCGCACAGCACGGTCCAGGTGAAGAACCGGCGGGCGGCGGCGCTGGTCAGGAAGAGCGAGCCGATCGCCAGCACCAGCCCGACGAGCAGCCCGACCGTGGCCGTCCGCGTGTGGGTCAGCACCAGCAGCACGAGCGCCGGAACGACGACCAGCGCGGCGCTGCGCCCGTCGGTCCGGCGGCCCAGCACCAGCAGCACCGTCAGCCCGATGATCACCGCGGCGTACTGGCCGATCTGCGGT
>KL568534.1:36436-38585 GCA_000715605.1 Streptomyces speibonae
CGCCGACCAGCCGCCCGCCGTACAGGTCGGGCAGCGCGGCGCCCGGCGAGAGGACCAGGCCGGCGGCGACCGACCCGAGGACCACGAAGTACATCCGGATGTGATGCCGGACGAACGTCGTGCCGCCGTCCCACCAGCGGCTGACCAGCCACAGCGTGCCGATGAACAGCGCCAGCCGGGCGCAGCGGAACAGCGCGCCGAACCCGGAGTCCAGGTCCACGCTGGAGAGCACGCTCGGCACCAGCAGCAGCGTGAGCAGCAGCAGGAAGGCGCCGGCCCGGATGCGCAGCCGGAGGTTGACCGCGAGCGCCAGCGTGAACGCGACGGCCAGCGCGCCCATGGTGACCATCTGGATGAGCGAGCGGGGCAGCGGGACGATCGTCTCGGCACCCGCCGATCCCAGGGTGTTGAGGACCAGCAGCCCCCAGACGGCTCCGATCGTCCCCGGTGTGCGCTCCACGGCCATCTCAACCACCCTCCTGCGCGCGGAAGGTGCTGCCCTCGTCCTGCCGGTACGGGGCGCCCTGCCACTGGCCGGGGGTGAGCACCCGGCTCGGGTCGTGGGCGACGAACTGCCACGGTCCGACGTAGACGTTGTCGTGCCAGCGGTTGTGCTGCTCGCCCGTGATCGCGTCGGCCACGCTGTCGCCCTGGTACGGCGACCACTCCGGGTAGGTGCCGTAGTTGGCCAGCAGCGCCATCCGGTCGCACCGTGTCGTGCAGTCGACGACCGAGGTGTCCAGCACGAAGCGGTTGTCGTGGATGTCGACCCGCTGGGTCTTCCACCGGCAGTCGGAGTAGAGGGGCGCCGTGTCGATCGCCGGCTGTGCGCAGCTCCCGGTGTCCTCCACCAGCAGCGTGCAGTCACCGGAGGAGGTGTTGGCGGGGCTGTTGCAGAACCGGTCGGCGTTCTCCCACAGGGTGATGCCGGACCAGTTGTTCTCCAGCACGTTCCCGTAAATCTCGATCTTGCTCGTGCGGGCCCGGACCCGTGGTTCGCCGCCGGACTCGGAGAGGTAGACGGTCGCGAACGGGAAGGTGTCGCCGCGGTCGGCGTGCCTGCGGCCCTCGACCCAGTTGTTCCGCCGGATCATGTTGTTCCGGATGACCGCGTTGTAGCTGGTCTCGTAGATCAGCGCGGCGCCGTCGTTGGCCTCCAGCACATTGTCCTCGATGCGGAAGTCGTTGTTGTTGGTGTCCGCCCACAGCCCGGTCCCGCGGTTGTCGTGCACCCAGTTGCCGCGGATGTCGGCGCCGTCGACGTTCCAGAACTTCACGCCCCCGGTGCAGCCGCAGCCCGGTTTCTTGCGCTCCCAGTCGCCGGTGTTGTTGCCGGTGATCTCGTTGCCCTCGACCACCAGGTCCTCGAGGGGGCCGTCGCCCTTGTAGGCGTTGATGCCGTACTGGCCGTTGTCGCGCAGACAACTGGCGCGGACCTGCTGGCGGGCCCCGGCCATCAGCCCGGCACCGGAGTTGTCGCGGATCGTCGCGTGCTCGATCACCCATCCGTCGGCCGAATCGTGGTTGACCACGCCCTCGTCGTGCGGCGCGGCGAACCCGCGCACGGTCAGATGGCGGATGGTGACGTCGGGGGCCGGGCCGCCGAACGCGTACTGGTTGGTCTTCCGGCCGTCGAGCACCGCGCCCGGCGCGCCGATGTAGGTGTTGCCCCGCTTGGGGACGACCTGCGCGTAGCGGTCGGGCGCGAGCCGGTGCCTGCCGGGCCGGAGCCAGAACGTGGTGTTCGGGGGGTTGCTCCTGGTCTTCTCGGCGAGGTCGCCCGTCACCGCCGGGTCGACCGTCACCGCGCCCGCGGGTGCCTTTGCGGGCCCGGCGGCGGGCTTCGCGCACACCCGGGCCACGGGCGTGTCCGGCCCGGTGGTCGGCTCCGGCCGCGCGTCCGGCGTGTCCTCGCAGCCGGTCGCGGCCAGCAGGACCAGCGCCAGCGGTGCCACCGCCGACGCCGTCCGGTGCCGCCACGTCCTTGCCACGTGTCCTCCTCCCTAGCCGCGGAACCCGAGTACGGTGACGAACTCCTCCGCGCCGCCGGTGAAACCGGTGCCGACCAGCGTGGTGGCGGGTTCCTTGCGTCCGAAGCCCGGTGAGTACCAGCCGAGCGGCGGCCCGGTCTCGCCGCGGTGCGCCCGCC
>KL568534.1:38793-39106 GCA_000715605.1 Streptomyces speibonae
GGCCCGGTCTCGCCGCGGTGCGCCCGCCAGGACAGCTGCCCGGGCAGGTCCAGCACCGCGGAGCGCTCCTCGCCGTCCCGGGTCCAGGTGAGCGCGGCCCGGTCGCCCTCCAGCCGCGCGGTGACCGCCGGGCCGAGGTGGAACGCCAGGCGTACGGCACGGCGCGGACCGCGCACCGTGTCGACGACCCTCAACTCCCGGCGCTCGGGCGTCAGTTCCACCTGGCGGCGGTGCACGGAGCCCCGGTAGCCGTCGTGCTCGGCACACCACCGCGCCGTCCCGCCGCCGGCGTCACCGGCGGTGTCCACGGCCA
>KL568534.1:39309-41063 GCA_000715605.1 Streptomyces speibonae
CACGGCCAGGACCCGGCTGCGCGCGTGCCGGGTCCACAGGAACGGGCCGCCGGAGACGGACTGGTCGGCGCCGTCCAGCTCCAGGGTGTTGTGACCGAGGGTCGACCGGAAGTACCGCCGCCACTCGGGCTGCCCGTGGTAGCAGTACGTCCCCGGGTCGGCGAGCACGTCGACGCCGTCGTGCCGCACCTCCACGGAGAGGGCGTCCGCGTGGGCGTGCGCCGCGATGGACAGGAAGCCGTGCGGGCCGCCGTCGCAACGGCACCAGATCTCCTCCGGCCCGCGCAGGATGGTGAGCCCCGCGTCGGCGAAGTGCCCGGGCCTGCGCGCGGGCCGCCTGACCCCGCTCGCGGGCCACGCCCCTGCCCCTTGACGAAGGGACGCGACGACACCCGCGAGCCCCCGACGCTCGAGCACGGCGCCGATCACCTGCCCCAGCGCACTCACGGGCCGGGCCCCGGCGACGGGGACGGGCCGGAGACGGCCGTCGGGGGCCGACGTGGGGCCGGGGCTGGCGTCGGCGGTGCGGGACCGTCGGGCCGGTGGGGCCACGGGCTCGCGCCCCGCGTCGGGAGCGGGGCCGAAAGGGTCGTCGGGGGTGGGTGCGGGGTCCGGGCGGGTGTCCGTCGTGTCGTGGGATGTGGCGTCGGGGACGGGCCGGAGACGGTCGTCGGGGGTGGGTGCGGGGTCCGGGCGGGTGTCCGCCGTGGTGCGAAGCCGCCGACGGGACGGAGGTGCTGCGGGGACCGCGCGGAGGGGCACCGGGCGGGTCTCCGGGGATGCCGGATCGGTGCCCGGGTGGATCAGTGCCGTGAGGAGGGGCGTGCGGACGTCCGTCGTCGTGACCTCCGGCCACCAGGGGAGCCGGCCGAACACCGCGTCCCCGGTGGCCAGCAGGGAGGCCCAGCGGTGCGTGCCCGCGCCGTCCAGGACCAGCCCGTACCCGTCGTCCGCGTCCCCCTGGCGCGGCGGCCGCAACCGGTTGTCCACGATCGCCGCGAGCGCGTCGGTCATCCGCAGCAGCACCCGCCGCACCGACACGGGGACCGGCACCCCCGCCGCGTCCGCCTCGGCCACCGCCGCCAGGCCGAGTTCCAGCACCAGCCCGTGGTACTCGGTGGCGAGTTCGCGGTTGAGGCCGGAGCGGAACGTGTTCGCCCGCAACTGCCGTTCCAGCGACCGCAGCGCGTCGGCCCGCCAGCGGGCCGAGGACGGGAACCACCCGAACGCGCAGGACGCGGCCAGCTGCCCCGCCGCCTCGGCGACGACGTGGTTGTTGGCCGACGAGCCCCGGCTGGGGAACGCCGCCAGCCAGCGCTGGTGGTGCCAGATCTGGTGGTGCGCCACCGGGTTGTCCTCGAACAGCGCGGCCGCCCCCGGCCAGCCGTCCAGCAGCCGCCGGATCCACACCCACGACAGCAGCCGGATGCCCAGTTCGATGCCGCTGACCCAGTGCACCCCGCGCAGCGGCGCGTTGGCCGCCCACCAGGACCGCAGATGCGCGGCCACCCGCTCGGCGTACCGCTCGTCCCCGGTGAGCGCGTAGGCCGCGGCGAGCCGGGTGAGGTACTGGTGCCGGGACGGTTCCCAGATCTGTTTGATGTCCCCGACCACGTCCTCGTCGCGGTACGGCACGCCGAAGGCGTAGCCCCACGGGGCGCGGCGCCCGGTCTTCGGGTCGTACCACCAGTCCGGGTCCACCAGGTCGTCGCGTGCCACGCCGAAGAACTCGGCGTGCCCGGCCATCAGCCGGT
>KL568534.1:41319-42007 GCA_000715605.1 Streptomyces speibonae
TCCGGGACAGCCGCCGCAGGTACCAGCCCGGGCTCCCCGGACGCGCGGTCATCGCGCCCCCGTCAGCGTCACCGGCGCGCCCGCCGCCAGCGCGGTCTCCACGGCGAGGGTGGCCGTCGTGGTGGCGACCAGCGACCGCAGCGGCACCGGCATCGGCCCACCGGTCCGTACGGCCCTGACGAACGCGGCCAGTTCGGCGTTCTGACCCTTGTCCCGGGCCTTCGGCAGCCGCGAACTGACCCACCGCTTGCGGTCGTACACCGAGGCCCGGACGAAGTCGTCGAGCCGCAGCACCTTGCCGTCCGCGATCAGGTCCAGCGTCTCCTTGGGGAACCCCGACGGGCCGTTGGTGACATAGCTGAGGGTGGCGGTGGACCCGTCCGGGTAGCGCAACACGATGTGCAGGTCCTCGTTGCCGGACGCGGCCACCGCGTACACCGAGACCGGGTCGGCGTCCAGCAGCCAGCTCGCCGTGTCGATGAAGTGCCCGCCCTCGCCGGTGAACCGGGAGCCCTCGGTGCCCTGCCGGAGATACCAGCTGCCGTGGTCGAGCCGGCCCGCGTTGACGAGGTAGCGCAGGCTCGCCGGACCGGTCCGGGCACCGAACCGCTCCCTCGCCTCCCGCAGCAGCGGCGCGAACCGGCGGTTGAAGCCCACTTGCAGCCGGTCGTTGCCGGACTCCTCCACC
>KL568534.1:42213-42454 GCA_000715605.1 Streptomyces speibonae
CAGAGATGTGTATAAGAGACAGCGTGAGGTCCGCGTGCGAGCTGTGCCGGGTGACCACGAACACCGCGTCGACGGACGGGTCGCCGAGCACGGCGTCCAGATCGGTGGTCGCCCGGGCGAAGCCGAACTTGCGCTGGGCGTTGGCCCCGGACAGCGCCGTCGTGGTGACGACCGTGGACAGCTCGACACCGTCGCGCCCCGTCAGGTGCGGCAGCAGCATCGACGTCGCGTAGTTCCCGGC
>KL568534.1:42754-42996 GCA_000715605.1 Streptomyces speibonae
GGCACGGCCGTCAGCGGGGCCGCCCGGCCCTCCGTGTCGCTCTCCGCGTACCGGAACAGCACGGCGACGGCCTTGAGTTCGCCGTCCTCCAGCCGCCGGTACGTCTTGACGGCGTCCTCGAAGTCGGCGACGTGGGAGACCAGGGGCTCCACGTCGACACGGCCCCGGGCGGCCAGATCGAGGAAGCACGCCAGGTTGCGCCGCTCCGTCCAGCGGACGTAGCCGATCGGGTAGTCCCGCCC
>KL568534.1:43246-44936 GCA_000715605.1 Streptomyces speibonae
CGATCGGGTAGTCCCGCCCCTCGAGCTCGTACTCCGGGTCGTACCGCCCGGGGCCGTACGAACGGGAGAACCGGACGTCGAGCTCCTTCTCGTAGTACGCGTTCCACGGCAGGTCCAGGCTGCACTTGCCGATGTCGACGACCCGGCCGCGGTCCCGGCTCAGCCGGGCGGCCAGCTCGACGGGCTGGTTGCTGCCCCCGCCGGCGGCCAGATACACCTGGTCCGCGCCCATCCCGCCGGTGAGCTCGGCGACGGCTCGCTCCACGGCCGCGGACGCGGGGTCACCGCACGCCGCGGCGCCCAGCCGCTCGGCGAGCGCGCAGCGCTCCGGGTCGGGGTCGGCGCCGACCACCCGCACCCCCGACGCGGCCAGCAGCTGGACCACCAACTGCCCGATCAGCCCCAGACCGATGACCAGCGCCACGTCCCCCAGCTGCGACTCGCCGCGGCGCACCCCCTGCAACGCGATCGAGCCGACCGTGCCGAAGGCCGCGTGCCGCGGCGCGAGCCCGTCCGGCACCGGGGCGTAGAGGTTCTTCGGCACCCAGTTCACTTCGGCGTGCAGCGCGTGCTCGTTGCCGGCGCAGGCCACGAGGTCGCCGACCGCCACGTCGTCGATGCCCGCGCCGACCTGCTCGACCACCCCGCACAGCGAATACCCCAGCGGCGTGTAGGAGTCCAGCTTGCCCATCACCTTGCGGTAGGTGGCGGGCACCCCGTTGGTGGCCACGCTCTGCACCACCTTGGCCACCTGGTCCGGGCGGGAACGGGCCTTGCCCAGCATCGACATGCCGGCCTCGGAGACCTTCATGAGTTCGGTGCCGGTGGAGATCAGCGAGTAGGCGGTGCGCACCAGCACACCGCCCGGCTTGCAGCCTGGCTCCGGCACGTCGAGCAGTGCCAGCTCGCCGCTCCTGTAGTTCTGTACGACCTGTTTCACCCGAAGTCCTCTTCGTCTCTACGCCGTCTGTCTCTACGCCGTCTGTCTCTGCCGTCAGCAGTGCCGTCGCTACGCCGTCAGGGGTGCTCGCCGGGCCCGGAGGTCGCGCCGCGGTACCAGTACTCGAGGGTCAGCACGTGCCACAGATGCTTGGAGAAGTCCCGCTGCCCGGCGGCGTCCTCGGCGACGAGCCGCTGGAGCGCGTCGCGGCGCAGGAACCCGGACCGGACGAGGACACCGTCGTGCACCACCTCGCGCACCAGCGGTGCCAGGTCCCGGCTCATCCACGCCCGCAGCGGCGCGCTGAACAGGCCCTTGGGCCGGTACACGATCTCCCGGGGCAGCACCGAGACGGCCGCCTCCTTCAGGACGGCCTTGCCCTGCCGCCCGGCGATCTTGCGCCGGCCCGGCACCGCGAACGCCGCCCTGACCACCTCGACGTCCACGTACGGCACCCGCACCTCGGTCGAGGCGGCCATGCTGGAGCGGTCCGTGTACGCGAGGTTCAGACCCGGCAGGAACATCCGGGCGTCGCCCAGGCACATGCGGTTGACGAAGTCGTCCAGGTCGTTGTCGGCGTAGACGTCCGCGTGCTCGGTCAGCACGTCCTCGACCGCCGGCGCCAGGTCCGGATCGACCAGGTCCAGCAGCTCCTCCCGGTCGTACAGGGTGTAGCTGCGCCGGAACGCGGTCTCCTCCGGCAGATCGGCGAAGGAGAGGAACCGCTTGGCGAAGCGCACCGACCGGTAC
>KL568534.1:45178-46809 GCA_000715605.1 Streptomyces speibonae
CCAGCCGGTCCACGGCCCGCGCCACCCCGCGCCGCAGCGGCCGTGGGACGCGCTGGTAGCGCAGCGCGAGCACATTGGCCAGATGCTTGCGGTACCCGGCGAACAGCTCGTCGGCGCCCATCCCCGAGAGCATCACCTTCACCCCGGCCTCCCGGGCGGCCGAGCAGATCAGATACGTGTTGATCGCGGCGGGGTCGCCGATCGGCTCGTCCAGGTGGTACGTCATCCGCGGCAGCAGCTCGAGCACGTCCGGGGCGATCTCGATCTCGCGCAGGTCGACCCCGAACCGCTCGGCCACCTGCCGGGCGTAGCGCAGGTCGTCCGGCATCGCCTCGAACCGGGCGTCCTCGGCACGGAACCCGATCGTGTAGGCGGGGATGCCGGGCCGGTCGCGGGCGGCCAGCGCGGTCAGATAGCTGGAGTCGAGGCCACCGGAGAGGAACGCCGCCACGGGGACGTCGGAGAGCAGATGCCGCCGGGTCGACTCCTCGACGACCGCCGCCAGGTCCGGCTCCGCGCCGTCGAGGGCCCGCTCGCGGCCCTCGGCGGCCACGTCCCGCAGGCTGAAGTACCGGCCGCGGTCCACCCGGCCGTCGGGCCGGATCCGCAGCCAGCTCCCCGGCGGCAGCTTCTCCGCCTCGCGGAACGCGCACCGGGAGTCCGGCACCCAGTAGTACAGCAGCGAGGCCACCAGCGCCGCGGGGTCCACCTCCAGCGACCCGCCGGTCACCGCGGCGAGCGCCTTCAGCTCGGAGGCGAACACCAGGCCCTCGCCCCGCCGCAGCAGGAACAGCGGCTTGATGCCGAGCTGGTCGCGGGCGAGCACCAGTTCGCCGGTCCGCTCGTCGAAGACGCCGAACGCGAACATGCCGCGCAGCCGGGGCAGACAGTCCGTGCCCCAGCGCCGCCACGCCTCCAGCAGCACCTCGGTGTCCGACGTGCCCCGGAACCGCACGCCGGCGGCCGCCAGTTCGGCCCGCAGCTCGGGCGCGTTGTAGAGCTCGCCGTTGTACGTCAGGGCGAGGCCGCCGGAGACCATCGGCTGGGCGCCCGTCCCGGTCAGGTCGATGATGGCCAGCCGGCGGTGTCCGAGGTGCACCTCGCCGTCGCCGGCGGCGTGACTGTAGCGGCCGGCGCCGTCCGGGCCGCGGTGCGCGAGGGTCTCGGTGAGCCGGTCGGTCACGGCCTTCCCGTCCGGCCACCGGTAGGTGCCCGAGATGCCACACATGTGCTACCGCACCTCCTGCTCGCCGTCGGGCACCCGCGTCGCCGCCCGCACGGAGGGCCGCTCCGTCCCGTTCACCCAGCTGGGCGCGGGCCGCTCACGCCTGCCGCGCGGCGCGGTGGCCGGGCGGTCCCACAGCGTGCCGTCGGTCCGGTCCCGAGGATCCGGGTCGACCAGCACCACGCCGTGCACCGCGATGTCCTGGTCCGCCAGTTGCCGCGCCACGGTGTGCAGCCACGCGGCGCTGCCCGCCCCGGCCCGCACCACCAGCACGGCCCGGGTGCCGAGGTACCGCAGGTCGGTCCACGCGGTGCCCGGCGCCACCGAACCGACGCCGATCCGCAGCGCCTGAGACGGCCCGGCATCCGCGTCCGCGCCGCCGACCACGGTGGGGCCTCCCGGCTGC
>KL568534.1:47035-47706 GCA_000715605.1 Streptomyces speibonae
CCTCCCGGCTGCGGACGGCGGCTCGCGAGCCGCGCGTCGGGCAGACCGTCGACGACGACCACCGGCTCCTCGCCCTTCAGTTCCCCGGCGAGGTCCAGGGCGACCGCGCCCGCGGTGCGGGCACAGCCCAGCTCCAGCAGCGACACCGGTTCCGCGGAGCCCCGCACGGTACGGGCCAGGGACACCGTGAGCCGCGTCCACGCCGCCCGGACCCTGCGGCGCCGCCACGGCCGGGCCGCCCCGCGGGGCAGCTCCGCGACGACCGAGGCGCCCAGGTGCGCCGCGATCTCCCGGCGCAGCACGGGCCGGTCCGCCACCACCGCGCCGACGGCGGCCAGCGCGAGCCCGAGCGCCAGCCCCAGGGCGAGCCCGATCCCCGCGTTCGCCGCGGCGGTCGCGGGCAGCGAGTGGTCCACCGGGCGCGCGGCGTCCACCACCCGGGTGCCCGCCACCAGCCGGGGCGTGCCCAGGCTCGCCTCCTCGGCACGCTGGGCGAAGTCCGTGATGCGCGAGGTCAGTTCGGCCCGCCGGGCGAACAGCGACTCGAGGTTCGCCGACGCCTCGGGGTCGTCCGACTGCGGTCCCTCCCCGATCTCCTCGTTGACCCGCGCCAGTTCGTCCCGCAGGTCGTCGCGCCGGGCGAGCAGCGCCTCGGACTCGGCGGCCGCGGC
>KL568534.1:47881-48963 GCA_000715605.1 Streptomyces speibonae
GCCTCCCGCAGCCGCCGCACATGGTCCGCGACGAACGCGTCGGCCAGTGCCTCGGCCCGGGCCACCGCCTGCGCCTCGCTGTCGCCCGACGCCTCGATCCGCAGCAGGTTGTTGGTCACGCCGGTGCCCCGGTAGTCCCGCATGAAGTCCTTCGGGCTCTCCCGGGAGCCGAGGTCCCGCAGGGCGCGGTCCGCGATCCGCGTGGTCTGCAACAGCGCGGCGTCGGTGCGGATCAGCGTGCCGGGGTCGCTGGGCTGATCCCCCTCGTGCGCGACCAGCACCGTGGTCACCGCGGTCGGCGGCGGAGGCAGCACCACCGCCACCGCCACGCCGGCGAGACACCCCAGCAACGCCATCGTCCCCCACACCCGGCGCCGCCGGCGCACGGCGGCCACCAGCCCCGGCAGGTCGAAGAGCGGAGCCGGCGACTCCACCGCCTGGTCCGTCCTCATGCCGCACCTCCCTCGGCGCTGCCGCGGCGTGGGCGCGCGGGGACTGGAGGCCCGTGCGAAGGGATCGGCAACCGGCGCTCGCCCGCCGTCCCTGTGCCCGCGCCGAGCACGACGAGGACACGGGAGGTGCCGTCGCGGTGCGTGCTGTACGGGCCCGAGCGGCCGGGGCCGCGGAAGACGGGGGTGTGGTCCGGCGTCGGCGTCCGATGCGTGGTCATACCGCGCTCCCCTTCGCGTTGCCGCCGGCGAGCTCCGGGGCGCCGGGCCGTGCGGGTGCTGTACGGGCCCGGCGAGCGGGGGGCGTGGTCCGGCGTCGGTCTGTGGTGCGTGGTCATACCGCGCCTCCCAGTGCCGGGGCGGTGGGCCGTGCGGAGGGGCCGGTGGTCCGTGCCGTACGGGCCCGGACCGGGGTGGCGACGACGAAGCCGGTGATCTCGTGGCCGGCGTCCGTGCAGGCGTCGGTGAGGCCGGTGAGTTCGCCCGCGGTCCAGGTGCCCGTGCCGAGCACGACGAGGGCGCCGGAGGTGCCGGCGCGGTCCGGGACCGTCGGACGGTCCGCCGGAACCGTCACCACGTGGAGCGTGAGTTCGCTCCCGGCCTCCTCGGCGAGCCGCGTGGCGGCGCGGCGGG
>KL568534.1:49157-49807 GCA_000715605.1 Streptomyces speibonae
GCGGCGGGCGACCTCGTCGCCGTCCGGGACCACCACCAGCGCCTCCCGCCCGCCGGGCGGCATCCGGTCCTGGAGCCGGGCGCACACGCGCCGGTAGCGCAGCCGCCCGGCGGCCTCGTCGCCCGAGGCCCGCGGGGCCGGAACGTCCCAGGGCAGGTCGGCCCCCAGCAGCCTGCGGACCCGGGCCCGCGGGCCGCCCCGTGCCGCCGCCCGCCGCAGGGACCGGTCGGCGGGCACGTCCACCGTGCCGAGCGGCGACGCGCCCAGCGCCGCGGCGATCTCCGGCCCGTTGCGCGGCCGGTGCCTCATCCGCGCGGTGGCGAGATGGCCGACGACGGCGAGGAGGAGGAACAGCAGCGCCCCGCCGAGGACGAGGTGCACACGGGTGGGCGGTGCCTCGCCGCCGGGCCGGGCGGCCGGTCCCATCACGACCCTGCCGGCCCTGTTCAGCGCCGGGTCGGCCTCCTCCAGCTTCTCCATGGCCTCCTGCAACGTGGTGCGCAGCTTCTCGAGCTCGGTACGGCCCTGCACGCTCTCCACGCTCCGCCCGGGATCCGCCGCCTGGGCCAGGTCGGTGATGCGGCGGCTGGTCTGCAGCACCGTCCTGCGCAGTTCCTCGGGCCGGCTCGCCGCGTCGGGATCCGCGGTGT
>KL568534.1:50039-50412 GCA_000715605.1 Streptomyces speibonae
GGTGTCGCCCGCGAGCCGCGCCGCGTAGGCGACGTACTCCTCGGCCACCCGGTCGGCGATGCGCTGCGCACCCTCCGGGGTGTCGTCCGTGCCCGAGATCTCGATGATGTTCCCGTCGGTGACCTCGACGTCCACCCGGTCCCGCAGCTCGCCGCCGTCGATTCCGGGCCGCCCGAGCGTGGCCGCCGCGCGGTCGACCACCGCCGAACTGGTCGCGATCTCCGCCTGGGTCACCAGCTCGCGCTCCTCCCACTGCCCCGACAGCAGCACCGACGCCGACGTCGTGTAGCGCGGCGGGAACAGCAGCGAGGCGCCGAGACCGGCGAGCGCGCCCAGCACGGCGAGGACGGCGAGCAGCCGCCGCCGGCGCCGC
>KL568534.1:50632-53822 GCA_000715605.1 Streptomyces speibonae
TCTGCCTTGCCAGCCCGCTCAGAGATGTGTATAAGAGACAGTAGGCGGCGAGCAGCGACACCTGGGAGTTGCTCCAGGCGAGGTCCCCGTTGATCCGTTCCCGGCCGATCCCGCCCATCCGGGCCCGCAGTTCGGGATCGTCCAGCAGCAGCGCGATGCGCTTGGCGAACTCGGCCTCGTCGTTGCCCGGCGCGTAGAGCGCGGCCTCCCCGGCGGAGACGCGCGCCTCCTTGAGGTCGAACGAGACGATCGGCCGGCCCATCGCCATGTACTCCAGGACCTTGTTCATGGTCGACACGTCGTTGAGCGGATTGCACGGGTCGGGGGAGAGGCACACGTCCGCGGTGGACAGATGGCGTACCAGGTCGGCGTCCGGGATGCGCCCGGTGAAGTGCACCTGGTCCTCGAGACCGAGCCGCCGGGACAGTTCCACCATCGCGTCGAAGGCGTCGCCGGAACCGACGAACACCGCGTGCCAGTCGGTGCGTCCCAGCTCGTCGCGGAGCTTCGCCAGGGCGCGCAGGGCGTAGTCGACGCCGTCCTGCGGCCCCATCACGCCGAGGTAGCACAGCAGATGGGGCTTGCCGTGCTTGAGCTCCGGATCGGGCGGCACCGGCCGGAACCGGTCGGTCTGCGGGGCGCTGCGCACCACGAAGACGTCCTCCGGCCGCCGGCCGCCCCGGCGCACCGCGACGTCCCGGTAGCTCTCGTTCGTGGCGATGACGACGTCCGCCGCCCGGTAGGTCATCCGTTCCAGCGCGCACACCGCCCGGTACAGCAGGTCCTTGCCGCGGCCGAACCGGGAGAGGTACAGCTCGGGCACCAGGTCGTGCTGGTCGAAGACGAACCGCGCCCCGCGCCGCTTCAGCCACAGGGCGGGGAGGAACAGCAGGTCGGGCGGGTTGCAGGCGTGGACCACGTGCACCGGGCCGACCTTCCGGGCCAGCCGGGCGGTGTGCCACAGCGCCGATCCGTACTCCCGCAGATAGCCGGCGGGACCGCCGGTGGCCGCGCGCAGCGGGTAGCGGTGGATCCGCACGCCGTCGATCTCCGCCTCGGGCTCGGTGTCCCGCTTGGTGCCCCGGGGGCAGATGACGTGCACCTCCCAGCCCGCGTCGCGCAGCGTCGTGCACTCCTGCCACACGCGCCGGTCGAACGGCACGGACAGGTTCTCCACCAGGATCAGCGCGCGGCGGCCGCGGACCCGGCCGCCGTCACGCGAGGCCGCGCCCCCGACCGACGTGCGGTCGGACGCCGTGTTCCCGGACGCCGTGTTCCCTGACGATGTGTTCCTGGACGTCGTGTCTCCGGACGATGTGTCACCAAGCAAGGCCCATGTACCCCGGTTCGGCCCGGCGCGCATCGGCGTCGGGGAGGTGGACGAGGTCGACGATCACCGGGCCGTCGCCGTGCGGCAGCGCCGCCAGCACGGCCGGGTCCCTGGTCCCGACCAGACACACCTCGGCGTGCTCGAGGACCTCGTCGACGGAGTCCGCGAGCAGCTGCGCGAGGTGCGGCAGCCGGGTCTCGACGTACTCGCGGTTCGCGCCGAGCAGCCGGGACAGGCTCACATGGGAGTCGTGGATGCGCAGGTCGTACCCCTTGCCGAAGAGCCGCTCCGCCAGCTCGACCAGCGGGCTCTCGCGCAGGTCGTCGGTGCCCGGTTTGAAGGACAGCCCGAACATCCCCACCCGGCGCTTCCCGGTCCGCTCCACCAGCTCCACCGCGCGCTGCAGATGATCGGCGTTGGAGGGCAGCACATGGGACAGGATGGGCACCGAGACGTCGGCCCGCTGCGCCGCGTGGACCAGGCTGCGCAGGTCCTTGGGCAGGCAGGAGCCGCCGAAGGCGAACCCGGGCCGCAGATAGGCGGGGCTGATGTTCAGCTTGCGGTCGGCCAGGAAGACGTCCATCACCTGGTGCGAGTCCACGCCGAGCGCCTGGCACACCGCGCCCAGCTCGTTCGCGAAGCCGATCTTGAGACCGTGGAAGGCGTTGTCGGCGTACTTGACCGCCTCCGCCGTCGGGACCGGCACCCGGAACACCTCACCGGGCAGCCCTTCGTACAGCGCCGCCACCATGTCCCCGTCGGCCGGGCCGAGTTCGCCGATGACGGTCTTGGGCGGGTCGAAGAAGTCCCGCACGCTCGTGCCCTCGCGCAGGAACTCCGGGTTGACGGCGACCCCGACGTCCACTCCGGCCGTACCGCCGAGGTTCTTCTCCAGGATCGGCACCAGTAGGTTCAGGCACGTGCCCGGGAGCATCGTGCTGCGGAACACCACGGTGTGCCGTCCGCCCTGCCCGCCGCGCTCGGCCAGGGCGGCGCCGATCTGCTCGGTGACCCGCTCCAAGTACGTCGTGCACAGGCTGCCGTTGGGCTCCGACGGCGTGCCCACGCACACCAGCGAGATCTCGCTGCCGGCGATCGCCTCGCGGACGTCGGTGGTGGCGCGCAGCGCACCGGTGCGCACGACGTCGGCGACCAGTTCGCCGATCCGTTCCTCGACCACCGGGGCCTTGCCGGCGTTGACCAGGTCGACCTTCACCCGGTTCACGTCCACCCCGATGACCTCGTGCCCCATCTCGGCCAGGCACGCGGCCGACACGCAGCCCACGTAGCCGAGCCCGAACACGCTGACTCTCATGATCCGTTCCTCCCCCCAGGCAGGCCCCGGCGGCCTGCGGTCCGCGCGTCCGCCCGACGGCACCCGCGCATCAGTACGCGCCCTGCCCGTGGAGCACCGCACGCAGCGTCTTCCACAAGATCACTGTGTCCAGCGCGAGCGACCAGTCCTCCACGTACCGCAGGTCCAGCCGGACCGCCTCCTCCCATGACAGGTCGCTGCGCCCGCTGATCTGCCACAGGCCGGTGAGCCCGGGCTTGACCAGCAGCCGCCGCCGGATGTCCGGGCCGTAGGCGGCGGACTCCTCCGGCAGCGGGGGCCGTGGACCGACGAGCGACATCGATCCGGTCAGTACGTTGAACAGCTGCGGGAGTTCGTCGACCGACCAGCGGCGCAGCACCGCTCCCACCCGCGTCACCCGCGGATCCCGCCGGAGCTTGAACAGCGGCCCCGCGCCCTCGTTCCGGCCGGCCAGTGCGGCACGGGCCCGGTCGGCACCGGCGACCATGGTGCGGAACTTGAGGATGGTGAACTCGCGGCCGTCCTTGCCGACCCTGCGCTGCCGG
>KL568534.1:53991-55990 GCA_000715605.1 Streptomyces speibonae
TGAGGATGGTGAACTCGCGGCCGTCCTTGCCGACCCTGCGCTGCCGGTAGAAGGCGCCGCCCCGGCTGGTGGTCAGCACGAGCAGCGCGACGCACACCATCAGCGGCGCGAACAGCAGCAGCAGGACCGCCGCGCCCAGCCGGTCGACCACGCCCTTGACCACCCGGCGGCCACCGGTGAAGGCCGGCATGCTGACCCGCAGCAGCGGGATCCCCAGCACCGCGTCGACGTGCAGCCGCGGTCCCGCCACCTCCATCAGCACCGGCGCCACGATCATCTCGGCGTCGCTGCCCTCCAGGCTCCACGCCAGCCGCCGCAGCCGGTGCGGCGACCAGTGCGGGTCCGGGGTGACCGCGACGACGCGGTAGCCGTCGCGGTGGACGTGGTCGGCCACGTCCGTCAGCCGGCCGACCACCGGCACCCCGTCCAGCCGGTCACCGCCGAGCCGGTGTCCCTCCGGGGTGCACACGGCGTCCACCTGCCAGCCGAGGTGCGGGAACTTGCGGGTCCGGCTGATCAGGTCGCGCACGGTGTCCGGGCTTCCGGCGGCGAGCACCGGTCTTAAACACCGCCCCTGCTTGCGCTGCTTGTGCAGCCACAGCCGCAGCGGATACCGCGCGGTCATGGTGACGACCGCGATCGCGGGAACGGCGACGAAGATCCACAGCTTGATGTTGCGCGAGGTGAGGGCGATCCCGCCGAGCGCCAGCACGACGGTCGCCGCGAACAGCGAGCGGCCGAGCCGGCGGAACTCCTCGGCGCCCTGGCCGAGTACGGCCGGTGCCCACGCCCGGCCGACCGCGAGCGCCCCCAGCACCAGCAGCCAGGTCCCGAAGGCCAGGATGCCCCACTTCTCGTGCCAGTTGGCCGCGTCCCGGGCGCCGAAGAAGTTGCCGATGGACGCCACGACGACACCGGTGGTGACGGAGTCGCTGGTGATCACGGTACGGCGGTACCGCTGCTCCCAGTCGCTCGCGGGCCGGCTGATCTCCCCGCTCGTCAGACGTCCGCGCGCCGACGGAAACGGGCTGACTAATCCCCCTTGCCGCACAGAACCCCCCAGGTCCCCCTCGGGAGGCCCCCGCCCCCCGAACTGACTTCCGCGGTCTTGCAGAGGTGCTTGTTCCACTCACCCGGCGGCAGCGCGGATGCGCGGTCCCGCCGGACGTGCGAGGTGCGTGCGACCCGTCGGCCCCCGGGTGCTCCCCGCACCCGGGGCCCTCACGGGCCCGGAGCTGTTTGTCGGTGGTGCCGGATCAATGGATCGTTGACGGCCGCTTCGTACTCGAACAGCTGAAGCACGGTCAATCTAGACCATGGGGGTCAGTGTTGAAGAGGGGTTGTGTGCAAAATGTGTTGAAGGTTCGAGCCATATGTACCGCCCGACAGCCGTCGGCGGGAATGAGGGGCCCCTTCCGGCGATCAGCCCTGCCCGTCACCCGCCGGAGACTTCCACACGGTGACGTATCCCTTGTACGTCGGCAGTCCGTCGGCTCCCTCTCCCGGGATGATCTCGGTGACCTCCGCCTCCGCGATGTTGTCGTTGCTGGTGATCGAGCACAGGACGGTGCCGACCTTCACCTGCCGGCCCAGGCGCAGTTCGGCGGCGGGCAGCGGGTGGGACAGGACGGCCGTCTGCTGTTCCTCCGTGCAGATGGTGGTCCGCTCCCCGACGACCACGAGGAGGCTGCCCAGCCAGCCGTCGGAGTTGTAGACGAGCTCCGCGGGGCCCGGGAGGGCGTCGCGTTCCAGGTACGTGGACCGGGGCACGTCGAGGTCCAGGTGGGTGGCGCGGTCGGACTCCGGGGGCGGGGCGAAGGTGAAGGGCTTGTTGGCGAAGACCAGTCGGTAGCCCTCCGGGGCGTGCGGCACGGGGCGCCCGCCGTCGTCGTCCTGCGCGGGCTGCTGCGACGGCGCGGTCGAAGGGACACCGGAGCTCTGCTGCCCGCTGCCCTCCGTCGTCCGCTCGCCCCCATCCCTGTCTCTTATACACATCTCT
>KL568534.1:56192-59022 GCA_000715605.1 Streptomyces speibonae
CCGCGGCGGCCGGCACCCGCATGCGCCGCACCCGCGACGCCCGCTCCGTGCGGAGGGGCACCGTGGACGCCGGGGGCATGAGCGGGGGCGGTCCGAAGCCGGCGGGCGCGGGCGCGGGCGGCGGCGGGGGAGGACCGGCCGTCCGCACCTGCGCGGTGAGCCGGGACGCCTCCGCCTCCACCGACGCCACGGCGAAGGCGACGGGTCCGGGCAGCCAGTCGTCGAAGTCGGTCAGCGGCCGCCCGGCCGCGTCCTCGCACAGCGCCGCCAGTTCCGCCGCGTCCGGCCGGTCCGCGGGGTCGGCGGCGAGCGCGGTCAGCAGGACGCGTCGTACGGGCTCGGGACAGCCGGCGAGGTGGGGCGGGCGCGTGTCGGTACCGGCGATGGCCGCCGCGACGACCAGGCCGTCGCCGTCCCCGTACGGGTGGCGTCCGGTGGCCGCGACCGCGGCGAGCAGCCCCAGGGAGAACACGTCGCTGGGCGGCCCGGGCTCCCGGCCGCGCGCGTGCTCCGGCGACATGAAGCGCAGGGTGCCCACGAGGCCGCCGGTGGCCGTGAGGTTGGTGGAGTCGGCGGAGCGCGCGATGCCGAAGTCGATCAGCCAGGGACCGTCCGCCCCGATGAGCACGTTGCCGGGCTTGACGTCCCGGTGCACGTATCCGGCCGTGTGCACCGCGTGCAGCGCCCGCGCCACACACCCGGTGATCTGGAGCACGGCCGCGACCGGGAGAGGACCGTATGCCTCGAGCACGGACCCCAGGTCCGGCCCCGGCTGATAGGCGGTCGCGATCCAGGGCTGCTCGGCCTCGGTGTCGAAGTCGAGCACGGGCACCAGGTGGTACCCGGCGACCTTCCGCGCCGCCTGCGCCTCCCGCGCGAAACGGCGCCGGTAGTGCGGGTCCTCGGCGTGCTCCCGCCGGATGACCTTCAGCGCGACCGGACGGTTCCCGCGCGTCCGCGACAGATAGACCGTCCCCATGCCGCCCTCACCGAGACGGGCGTACAGCGGATACCCGCTGATCTCCCGGGGATCACCGTCCCCGAGCTCCTCCGCTCCCCCCACCAGCCGCATCCCGCACCCGCCTCCCTGGACCACCCCGACCACCACGACCGCCCGCAGCCTAACCAGCCCCCCGCCCCGGCACATGGGTACGACAACTCATTCCCCCTGCCCAACCGCCGCCGGCCCTGTGCGTCGAGCTCTCCGCCGGGGGAGCCGGAGTGTACGAACGTACGCTCCGGAGGTAGGCTCCCCGCATGACTGTCGACGTACTGCTGCGGCCCACCCGGGCCGACCGGCGGGCCCGGGCGGCCGTGGCAGTGCTGTTCCTGACCAACGGGGCCCTGTTCGCCAACCTGTTGCCGCGCTATCCGCAGATCAAGGCCGACCTCGGCATCGGCAACGCCGCCTACGGGCTGGCCGTCGCGGCGTTCCCGACGGGCGCCATCGTGGCCGGCCTGACGGCGGGGGTGCTGGTGCGCCGGTTCGGGTCGGCGCGCGTCGCCGTGCTCAGCACCCTGCTCACGGGCGCGGGAGCCCTGGCGGCCGGGCTGGCCGGGTCGGTGGCCCTGTTCGCGGCGGCGCTGTTCCTCGCCGGGGCCATGGACGCGATCACGGACGTCGCGCAGAACGCGCACGCCCTGCGGGTGCAGCGCCGCTACGGGCGCAGCATCATCAACTCCTTCCACGCCATCTGGTCCATCGGCGCCGTCACCGGCGGCGCCATGGCCGCCGGCGCGATCGCCCTCGGCCTGTCCCGGGGGCAGCATCTGCTCATCTCGGGCGTGCTGTTCGGCGCCGCCGCGTGTGTCGCGCTGCGGTACTGCCTGCCCGGGCCCGACACGGAGGCGGCGGCCGGGGAGGAAGGCGGCGGGGACTCCATGCCGCGGCAGCGGGGCGAGACGGCGACCGTGTCACGGCGCACCGCCTGGGTGCTGGCCGCGCTCGTCCTCATCGCCACCGCCGGGACCCTCGTCGAGGACGCCGGCAACTCCTGGGCGGCGCTGTATCTCTCCGGCTCGCTGAACGCCTCGGTGACGCTCGCGGCCTGCGGGTTCATCGCCCTGGTCGGGGCGCAGTTCGTCGGGCGGCTGATCGGCGACCGGCTCGTGGACCGGTTCGGCCAGCGGCAGGTGGCCCGCACCGGCGGGCTCGTCGCGGCGGTCGGCATGGGCCTGGCGCTGGCCGTGCCCACGGTGCCGGGGACCGTCCTCGGCTTCGCCGCGGCCGGCTTCGGCGTGGCGACGCTCGTCCCCGCGGCGATGCACGAGGCCGACGAACTGCCCGGCCTCAAACCCGGATCCGGGCTCACGATCGTCTCCTGGCTGATGCGCCTGGGCTTCCTGTGCTCCCCGCCGGTCGTCGGCCTCGTCGCCGACGCGACCAGTCTGCGCGTGGGCCTGCTCGTGGTCCCGCTCGCCGGCCTCCTCGTCGTCGCACTCGCCCCGGTACTGCGGCCCCGGCGCGCCTGAACCGGGGGCCTGGCGGGGCGCGGCGTCCGCCGGCCCGCCTCGGCGACAAGGGGGGCGAGTGGCGGGCCCGGCGGGCGTGGAGACGACGCGCTCGGTGCGTTCCGGCGCCCGAAAGGCTTGGACCCGGCAGGGTCGGCGGGGGTGCCGCCGTAGGGACCGGGGGCCGTGGGAGTGGTGCGGCAGGCCGCGGGTTCAGGGCGGCCGTCGCGTGCCCGAAGCCGGCGAAGGGTGGGCGCGGCGCAGCACTCGGTTCGTCGAAACCGGTTTCTTCCGTGTGGCGGGCCGATGAGGGGACCGCGGGGGTCGGGTCTGCGGTGCGGCGGGGGTGCGGGGCGGGCTCGGGGGGTCTGCCGGGAGC
>KL568534.1:59197-59667 GCA_000715605.1 Streptomyces speibonae
GTGTCTGCCGGGAGCCGGCCGCTTTCGTGAAACGGCGGGCTGGTGCGGGGAATCGCCTCGGGCCCGGTGCGCGGTTGAGGGGACGCGGGGCGTGCAGATGGTGTGCCTCGCGGAAATCGGGCGCTTCCGTGTGGCGGCCGATGCCGAGGTCTGCGGCCCTCGGGTCCGGCGTACGGCCGGGGCACCGGGGCACGCACGCGGTGTGTTTCGGCGGCGTCCGCCGTTTCGTGTGGCGGGCCGGTGCGGAGAACCGCCCCAGGTCCGGAGCACGGCTGAGCGGCGCCGGGCGTGCTGGTCGTCTGGCCGGAGCACGGCTGAGGGGGCGCCGGCGTGTGTACGCGGGTGTGTTACGCCGGTGTCGGTCGCTCCCGCGTGGCCGCCCGATGACGAGAACCGGCCCCGGGTCCGGAGCACGGGTGGTGAGCGGCCCCGCCGGTACCGGAGGATGACGGCTGTCTCTTATACACATC
>KL568534.1:59913-61077 GCA_000715605.1 Streptomyces speibonae
GTGTGGTGGGAGGCTCAGGCGGTCCGTGTCTTGCGGGGGGTGTGCCAGCTGCGGTGGCGGGCGGTGAGCGAGACCAGGAGGGCCGACACCGCCACCACGGACATGCCCACCGTCAGGTCCGTGTGGCCCGCCACGAAACCGATCAGGGCCGGGCCGGCGAGCAGCCCCGTGGTGCCCATGGCGGCGACCAGCGTCAGGGCCTGTGGCCCCTCCGCGGCGGCGGCGACGTACAGGCACGGGGTCACCGTCGCCATACCGAGGCCCACACAGGCGAAGCCGACCAGCGCCGGCCAGGTGCCGCCCGTCACGAGGGCGAGGCCGAGCCCCGTGCCGGCGACCACACTGCCGACCCGGACGACGCGCGCGTCGCCCCAGCGCTCCCGCCAGCGGTCGCCGAGCAGGCGGGCCAGCACCATCATCACGGAGACCACGGCGATGCCCAGCGGCGCGAGCCGCGCGGACGCCCCCGTCTCCTCCGCGAGGTACAGCGTCGACCAGTCGGTCATGGCGCCCTCGACGACCGTGCCCAGCATCATGGCGAAGCTCAGCCACAGGGCCGCCTGCCCGGCTCCGGTCAGTTTCCGCAGCCCCTTGGCCTCGTGCGCGTCCTTCGACGGCTCCGGCTCCGGCTCCTCCGCCGACGCACCGCCGTCGTCGGCCAGCAGACCGGGCCGGGCGGCGGCCAGCAGCAGGACCAGCAGCGCCGCGCCGAGGGCGAAGTGCGCGGCCAGGGCGTGCGTCACGGCGTTCATCCCGGACGCCAGCAGGGCACCGGCGAGCTGGCCGCCGCTGAACGTGGCGTGCAACTGGGCCATCGTGGTCCGCCCGTACCGGGACTCGAGCGCCGCACCCTGCGCGTTCATGGCGACGTTCAGGCATCCGACGGCCACGCCGTCGACGAAGACCACCGCCAGCACGAGCGGGTAGTTCCCCGCGGCGGACAGCGCCGGCAGCACCCCCACCAGGCACAGCCCCGACCACAGCGCCAGCTGCCGGGAGCCGAGCCGCTTCATCAGATGGGCGACCAGCGGGAAGGACACCGCCGCCCCGACCCCGCAGGCCATCAGCAGCAGACCGACCCGGGCCTCGTCGAGGTCGAAGCGGTCCTTGAGCGCGGGGAGCCGGGAGACCCAGGTGGCGTACTGGAAGCCGAGGAAGCAGAAC
>KL568534.1:61301-63614 GCA_000715605.1 Streptomyces speibonae
CCGGCCGGTGCCGGGGAGGCGGACTCGGACGGGGGTGCGGGTGGGGATGCGGACATCAGTGCTCCTCAGTCCCGGGCGGCGGGGCCGCCGGAGGTCCGGCCCGGAAGCGGGCAGTACATGTAGGCGGCGTTCTCGCCGTAGCCGGTGGGAGGCGCGACGCCCGGCTCGGGCCGGAAGCCGTGGTTCGCCCAGAAGCCCTGCGTCCCGCCCACGGAGATCAGGGAGATCCGGTCGTAGGTCCCGCTCGCGGCGGCCGTGAGGCGGCGCAGCAGTCTGCTGCCCAGCCCCCGCCCGCGCAGGTCCTCCGCGATCACCATGTCGTGCAGGTGGAGATTGCGGGGACCGGAGCCGGGGACGAAGGACTCCTCCTCGGCCCGGGTCAGGTCCGGGTACCGCGACGGCGGGTAGGGCAGGGAGAGGAGGTAACCGGCGATCCGGCCCCCGGCCTCCAGGACGAAACAGGTCTCCGGGGAGGCCCGGCCCCGGGACTCCAGCGCCTCCCTGCCCTCGGACAGCGAGACCGGCGCGTAGACCGCCGCCTCGAGGGCGGCGATATCCGGCCAGTCCGCCGCGGCGACGGGACGGATCCGTACGCCGTCCCGCGCCGGCCGGCCGGCCCCGCCCGCCGTGCCGTCCGCCGGGGCGACGTCGTCGGCCCGTACGCAGACATGCGGGAGCGGAAGGAAGCCGTTGAAGCCCTGGGTCATGTAACCGGCGGCGTAGGCACCGGCGGACATCACCCAGACCGGGTCCCCCGACACCAGGTCCTTCGGCACCCGCACCCGGCCGTGCTCGTGCGCGTAGGCGTCGTCGCTGTCGCAGGTGGGACCCGCGACGACGGCGGACACCGTCTCGGCGTCGTCGGGATGGTCCGGGAAGAGCAGCGGATACTGCAACTGGTCCATCTCGTACAGGCCGTTGAACTTGCCGCAGCTCAGATACAGCCAGTACTCGGGCCGGCCGTCGGACCCGGTGCGGGACGTCAGCCGGGACACGTGCGCCCGGATGGCGCCGTGGTCGGCGACCAGGTGGCGCCCCGGTTCCAGCAGGACGTCCAGCGGGGCGGGGGAGAGGTCCCGCAGCCGCTGCACCCCCTCGCGCAGCACCGCGAAGATCTTGTCCAGCGGGGGCTCGAGCCGGTTGCCCCTGCGGTCGCTGTAGCCGAGCGCGGGCAGACCGCCGCCCAGGTTGACGTGGTCCGGCACGATTCCCCGGCCGTGCAGGGCCGTGAGCACGTCGGCCAGGGTGGCGAAGGCCGACTGCCAGCCCTCGGTGGTCATCTGCTGCGATCCGACGTGCACGGACAGCCCGGCGGGGACGAGCCCCGCGGCCCGGGCCGCCGTCATCACCCGCACGGCGTCCTCCGGCGAGCAGCCGAACTTGTGGCTGAGCCCCCACAGAGCCCCTTGCCCGCTGGTCGCCAGCCGGCAGAACACCCGGGAGCCCGGGGCGTGTTCGGCCAGGGCCGCCACGTCCTCCAGGCTGTCCGTGGCGAAGGTCCGGATGCCCAGCCGGTAGGCCTCGGTGATGTTCCCGTCGCATTTCACGGTGTTGCCGTAGTGGATCCGCTCCGCGGGCACCCCGGTCGCCAGGGCCTGAACGATCTCCCCGGGGCCGGCCGCGTCGAAGCCGGAGCCCCGGTCGGCCAGACACGCCAGGACCTCGTCCACGGGACACGCCTTCATCGCGAACCGTATGCCGGCGCCCGGCAGTTCCTCGGTCAGGGCGTCGAACCGGCCGGCGATGCCGTCCAGGTCGTAGATCAGCCGGTCCCCGGCGGAGTCCGCGAGGGCGCTGTGGAGGGTCGTGTTCACCGGGCGGTGCTCCGCACGTCCGTGAGCCGTGCCGCCGCCACCAGGGGCTCCCAGGCCTCGATCAGCAGCCGGAAGTCCTCGGTGTCCGCCGCGGCCTCGTCCAGCAGGCGCTGCCGGTCCGCCTTCATGGCGCGCGCGAACTCGTCGTACTTCCCGCCCAGTCGCGCGTACGCCGAGGCGACCGTGTCCAGCCGCCGCTCGTTCTCCGTACGGTCCAGCCGCACGCTCTCGCCGAGGAACGCGGCGAAGGGCGCGGGGTCGAGCCGCCCGGCGTCGTCCAGCAGGGTGGCGCCGGCGTCGCCCATCCGCTCGTAGACGTAGTGGAGGTAGAGCATCGACAGCAGGAACTTCACGAACCGGGTCTGGTACGCCATGAAGCCGGCGTGCGTGCGGCGCTCCCCGGTGTAGTAGTTCTCGATGTGCCGGTTGTGCAGGACGCCGGGCAGCCCGGCGTCGTACACGGCGTGGATGAGGAAGTAGTCGCTGCCGATGGTCGCGG
>KL568534.1:63819-66396 GCA_000715605.1 Streptomyces speibonae
CACGCCTCCCTCGCGCCATCAGAGATGTGTATAAGAGACAGGTCGTACACGTCCCGGTCGAAGGCGATGTTGGACATGTCGACGCGCATCGGGTCGACCAGGGTCAGCGTCGAGTGGTCGCCGGTGAAGGGCAGTGTCCCGGCGCCCTTGAAGGACTCCTCGACCAGTTCCCGCCGCTGCTCGGCGCTCCAGTGGCCGGGCGCCCAGAGCCCGACGACCTCCTCGTACACCTCCTTGTCGAGCTCCTGGATCTGGCCGATGTCGACGGAGAGTTCGCCGATGAAGGAGGCGCCCACCATCGACACGGTGCGGTCGGCGATCGCCGGGTCCAGCTGCACCTCCGTGACCGCGTCGACGGCGTCACGGGCCTGCTTGCCCAGGGAGGCCAGCTCGTGGTGGATGGGGTGGACGGGCTTGCCCTCGAAGACCTGGTAGCTGCAGTCCGAGTCGCGCCGGTGCACCGAACGGCAGCCCAGCGCGGCCGCGATCACGAACGCCCGGTTGGTGCAGGCGCCGTACGACAGCGCGTCCGGGAGCATGAGGTCGAGGACCCGGTCCGGGTCCGCGAGCGCGGCCCGTTCGATGGCGGCGCGCAGGAACTCCCGCTGGGCGGACTCGTCGAGATGGTGGACGACCACGCCGGGCTCCTCGGGGAGCGCGGCGGCCGCCCGGGCGTGCGCCGCCCGGGTCGCCTCGTCGGAGGAGTCGAGGATCAGCAGGTGCACCTCGACGTCGAAGGTGCGGGCCGCGTCGGCGGCTTCGGCGCCGATGGCCGTGATGGTGGCGGAGCACTCCCGGTTGGTCGGGAGGGTCAGACATATCCGGTGCATGTCGGTTCCCCGCCTCATCGTGTGCGCTCGTGCCAGGCGTCGAGCCCCAGCAACTTGCGTCCCAGGCCGTCGAGTTCGGCGGGGCCGTAGCGCAGGGACTCGTGCTTGGTCGCGTCGCCGACCAGGGTCGCGTTCCAGTCCGGCGTGCTGAGCGTGCGCCAGGACTCCACCCGGGACGTGCGCAGTTCCTCGTGCTCCTCGAGGGCCGGCATCATCGACAGGTACTGCACCGCACGCACCCCGTCGGCCGAGGAGTTGCCGGCCACCCCGTGCGCCAGCATGCCGTTGAAGATCAGCAGGTCACCGGCCTTGAGCTGGGGCCGGATCACCGGGAACTCCGAACGGTCGGTCCCGGGCCGGATCGGGTCGCGGTCGGCGGGCTGCGCGATCTTCCACTCGTCGAACCGGCGGAAGAGCTCCGGGGAGCACTGGAAACCGCCCTGGTCCGGTTCCGTGTCGGTGAGGGCGATGATGCCCTGCACCCGCTGCGGCGGCACGCTCGCCGTGGTGTCCACGTCCCAGTGCAGCTCGATGTCGAAGCCCTCGTCCGTGGGGTCGATCAGGGAACGCGAGCGGTTCTTCACATTGGGCGGGTTGAGGTTGAGGCGGTCCAGGGTGCACCAGAGTTCCTCGCAGTCCCAGACGTCCACGAAGGCGTCGTAGACCCGCTGGTTCTGGCGGCTGTCCCAGATCAGCTGGTGGTGGTACGCCTCGACGAAGCCGTAGACGTACAGGTCCCGTTCGAGGTCCGAGCGGAAGGTGCGTTCCTCGTACCAGGTCTCGGGGCGCTGCGGGTCCAGGCCCTGGAAGTCCCAGGCGAACTCCAGGAGCAGCTTGGCCGCGTCGCGGGAGATCGCCTCCGGGACCACCACGTAGCCGAGGTTCTGCCAGGACGCGAACTGTTCCTCCGAGAGCACCCGCAGCGGCAGGTCCTTGGTCAGGTGCCGCAGCTGCGTCTGGGCGAGGTAGGTCTCACCGTCGGCGCTGAAGTACGGGCGCTGCGAGGCGGCGCGGTGTAAAAATCGGTGGTGCGTCGTCATGCGGTTACTCCGGAAGAATCGGGATCACTCACTGCATGCGGACAGGGGCGGGAACAGAGGGAACAAAGGGGGAGTGGGTAGCGAGGACAGGGGGCAGGGCAAGACGGCATGGCGGGGCGGAAGGTGACGGGGAAGCGGTGACCGGCCGCGTCGTTACGGTCCGGATCGGCCCACCAGGACCTCGGCCGCGGCGATGCCCGACACGCGTGCGGCGCCGTGCGTCGCCAGGTACACCGCGCCGGGGCGTTCGCCCGTGGGTACGCCCATCTCGACGACGAGCGCGTCGGGCCGGCGGCGGACCAGGCAGGCGAGCGCGCGGGTCATCCATGGGTAGCGGGCGGCGTCGCGGACGACCACCACCAGCGGCCGGCCGTGCGCAGGGCGCAGCGCCAGCCGGTCCAGCACCTCCTCGCCGTCCTGGAGCCGGTGTTCGCTGATCCGGACGGACGTGGTGCCCGGGCGCAGTGTCTTCAGGGGTTCGGCCACGCCCCAGGGGGTGGTGGGGTCGATGGCGCGGGTGGGGGCGGGAGTCAGCTCCACCACATGGGGGGCGTCCACGAGCGGGAACGCCGTGTCCCGGTCCGGCCTGTGGTGGACGCGCACGGCCCGCCGGGCCACCGTCAGCCCGATGCCGGGGGTGCCGCCGGCATCGGGAGCGGTACGGCGCAGGGTGCCCGCCCACTGGGCGAACTCCCTGACCCGGTCCG
>KL568534.1:66583-70419 GCA_000715605.1 Streptomyces speibonae
GTCAGGACGGCGTCCACCAGAGCATCGGCCAGCCGGGCCACGGTCGCCTCGTCGGCGTTCTCGCTGCCGACGCAGACCGCGTCCGCACCGGCGGCGACGGCCCGGACCGTGGCATCCGGCATGCCGTAGCGGTCGGCCACGGCACCCATCTCCACGGCGTCGGTCACGACCAGCCCGGTGAAACCGAGCTCGCCGCGGAGCAGGTCCTCGACGACGAAGCGGCTCAGGGTCGCCGGCCACCGGTCGTCGTAGGCGGGTACGAGCAGATGCGCGGTCATCACGGCCCGGGCCCCCGCGTCCATGGCGGCGATGAACGGCGGCAGCGCGGTCAGCGCGAGAGTGCCGGCGTCGGACGCGACCCGGGGCAGCCCGTGATGGGAGTCGACGACGGTGTCGCCGTGGCCGGGGAAGTGCTTGGCGCACGCGGCGACACCCGCCGACTGCAGCCCCCGCACCCAGGCGGCGGCGTGCCGGGAGACGACATCGGGGCGCGCCCCGAAGGAACGCACCCCGATCACCGGATTCAGCGGGTTGGTGTTGACGTCGGCGCTCGGCGCGTAGTTCAGGGTGATGCCGGCGGCGTGCAGCTCCCGGCCGACGTCGCGGGCGACCTGCTCGGTGACATCGATGTCGTCCAGCGTGCCGAGCGCAAGGCTGCCCGGACGGGACGCCCCGGTGCGGGCCTCCAGCCGGGTGACGTCGCCCGCCTCCTCGTCCACCGCGATCACGAGGTCGGGGTTCTCCGCGTACAGGGCGGTGGTGAGCCCCGCGACCTGTTCCGGGCCCTGGATGTTGCGGCCGAACAGGACGACGGAGGAGAGTCCTTCGGATATCCGCCGGCGCACCCAGCCGGGCACCGCCGTCCCCTCGAAGCCCGGCTGGAGCACGGAGTGCGCCCACCGCAGCAGTCGCGGGCGGCTGCGCTGTGCCATGCGGGGACCTCCGGACAGGGACGAACACACGCTCCCGGGTGAGCGGGGACGCGCCGAGCGCTTGGTTCAGACCAGGCTAGATTGGCCTATACCAATAGCATGTGTCAAGGAACGTCGGAGGCTCGGCCGGAAGCTCAACACGAGCCCCGTTTCTGACCGTTGTTTCACCGGAGCGGCGTCGTCCGCGGCGCCGCCGGGGCCGGACGGATTCTCCTTGACACCCTGCTTGGTCTACACCAAGGTGGCTCAGGGTCATGCTCGAACAGCGCACCGTCACCCCTGCCCGACGTGTGGGGAATCAGACCGTGGCGCGGACCGGCGGGGCGCTTGCAAGGAAGCTAACGGGGGTTTCTGGCATGTTGGTCCACGTTCTCGGACCGTTACGAGTGGCCGTCGACGGCCACGATCTTCCGCTGGGAGGCAGACGCACGAAGACGGTCCTCGCGGTGCTGGCTCTGGAGGCGAACTGGGTGGTGCCCGTCGACGACCTCGTCGACGCCGTCTGGGGCGGCGCCCCACCGGCCAGCGCACGGACGCAGATCCGCATCTGCATCTCCGCGATGCGCCGCAGCTTCGCGGCCGCCGGCCTGGCGGACCTCATCGAGACCCATCCGCAGGGCTACCGGCTGCGTCTGGAGGAGTCCCAGCTGGACGCCTCCGTCTTCGACGCCCGGGTACGCCGGGCACGCACCCTCACGGAGGCCGGTCTGCTCGAGGAGGCCGTCCACTGTCTGCGCCGGGCCCTGGCCCTGTGGAGCGGCCCCGCCCTCGCGGGGCTGTCCGGCGGGCCGGTGGAGTCCGGTGCGCGGCGGCTTCAGGAGGCGCGGCTGCGCGCCACGGAGGAACGCATCCGCCTCGACCTGGAACTCGGCCGCCACCGGGACCTGATCGGTGAGCTGATGCAGCTCACCGCGGAACATCCCTACCGCGAGCATCTCCACGCCCAGTTGATGCTCGCGCTGTACCGGTCGCAGCGCACCGCCGAGGCCCTGGAGGTGTACCGCGGCATCCGCTCGACGCTCGTCGAGGAACTGGGGATCGAACCGGGACCCGAACTGGGGGAACTGGAACAGGCCATCCTGCTCGGCCTGGAGCGGGAGCGGCCCGTCCGCGGGGTCGCCTGAACGGCGGCGCCGTGCGCCGGGGCGGACGGGTCTCCCGCGCCGCCCCGGTCGCACGCCGGACGTGCACGGTCAGGCCGGACGTGAACCGTCAGAGCGACACCCACAGGTCCTGCAACAGGTGCTCGGACAGACCCTCGCTGGACAGCAGGTCGTAGCGGTGCACACGGACGTCGTGACGGGTGAAGCTCCAGTCCACCCGCCACAGCGGCAGCGTCCGGTTGAACACGCTGTCCCACTCGAACGCGGCCGGTGCGCCGTACCTCCAGCTCGTCGGGAACAGATCGTCGTTGGCGCGCAGCGCGTCGTCGGCCCGGTCCCGAATCCCGTCCATCTCCCGCATCGACGCCGTGGCGTTGAAGTCGCCGGAGATCAGCGTCGGGTGCGCGTTGCGGTCCAGGTCGTCCTCCAGGCCGCGTATCTCCTCCCTCCGCCAGTCGAACTTCCTGCGGAAGTAGGCGTCGTGGTCGAAGTCGGAGAACGGGTCCAGGTTGTCGACGGCCAGCGGCACGGTGACATGCACGTTGTAGACGCTGAGCACCTCGTCGCCGATCTCGAGATCCGTGCGCATCACCTTGTCCCGGTCGAAGACCCGCTTGAACGGGGTCTCCGGGCGGTCGTCGAACTCGATGGCGGGGCCGACCGGGGGGCTGGCCACGATGGGGAACCGGGAGAGGGTGAGCAGTTCGCCGCGACGGGCGATGTGGTAGCCCGGGAACTCCTCGCGCAGCCGGTCGTCGTCCCGCAACTCGCTGTACCCCTCCTCCCCGAGGCCCGCCTTCCAGGCCACGTGCTCCTGGAGCAGATAGACGTCGGCCGGGTGCTTGTGCAGCAGCTCGTACACCTTGTCGACACCGGATTCCTGGCCCCAGTACTGCGTGTTCAGCGACACGACGTGCAAGGCGCCCGGCGGCACCGGCCCCGGGTCGCGCCACAGCGCCGGCCAGTTGATGCCGGAACCGGTGGTGAGCGCCAGCAGCAGCGCCGCTGAGGAGAGCCCGAGGGCCCACGGCCGGCGCCGGCCGCAGGCCGCGGCGCCCGCGAGGAGCAGCACCACCGGGACGAACACCAGCAGCAGCGGCGGGGCCGCGTCCAGCAGGATGGACCAGTGCCAGCGGCCGCTGACCAGCCACCGCACGACCGCGTACAGCAGCCACACCCCGGCGACCCCCACGAGCACGCGCCCGTACCACAGCCGCACCACCCGGGCCACCCGCCGGGCGCGTCCCGGTGCGGCCGTGTCCAGGTCCCCCGTGACCGGTCCGGACGGGCGGCGGGTCCAGGGGCGGAGCATCCGGGCGATCCGGCGGGCGCGTCCCGGTGCGGGCGCGGGCGGGGCCGCCGTGGCCGGCCCTGATTCCGTCCGCTCCTCGTCCGTCCGCTCCTCGGCGGCCGGTGACTCGGTCGTCATACGGACGCCTCCACGCGGTACATCCGCCGGAACCGGCCGCTGAGGGCCCACTGGACCAGCCCCACGGCCAGCCCGGCCACCACCGCCGTGTTCATCAGGACATGGCAGCCGGTGAAGAACACCAGGAACGCCGGGCCACGTTCCCGGGCGACGAAGACGTACTGGCCCCAGTCGGCGACGACACACCCGGTCAGCGCGAGCACCGGCACCAGCAGGGCGGCCGGCCACATCAGGGCGGCCGGCAGTGTGACCAGGGCGAGGGCCGCCAGCACGGAGGCGACCGCCCGGCCGCCGGTCTCCATGCCCTGCATCGCCCGGCCCCGGTCCAGATAGAACGGCACCCGCAGCCGGCTGCGGACGAACGCCTTGCGC
>KL568534.1:70579-71865 GCA_000715605.1 Streptomyces speibonae
GACGAACGCCTTGCGCAGCAGCGGCCGCATCCGGCTCTCGTCCGACAGCCGTCCCCGGATCCGCGAGGTGAGCAGCATCGGGGCGCGGGCGGCGAGCCGTTCCGCGTGGTCGATCTCCTCGGTCTGCCGCAGCGCGGAGTTGAACCAGCCGGCCTCCAGGAAGGCGGAGCGGCGCACCGCGCCCAGCGCGTAGAAGCCGCCGCTCACCAGGCCCTCGGCGCTCTTGCGCCAGTAGTGGTACTGAAGGATCCGGTAGTCGCACACCGGTCCTTCGTCGAACAGCGGCTCCTTGTCCGGTATGCCGAAGACGGCACCGTACTCCGGGTGCTCCTCGAAGAGCTCCACCGCGCGCGCCACCGCCTCGGGATGCATGGTCACATCGGCGTCCAGGAAGAACACGATCTCTCCCCGGGAGTGGCCGAAGCCCAGGTTGCGGGTGGCGCCTGGGCCGCCGTTGCGCTCGGCGCGCACCAGGGTGACCGGGTGCCGGGCGGCCAGTTCGGCGGAGTCGTCGGTGCTCGCGTCGTCGACGACGATCACTTCCAGGTTCTCGTAGGTCTGCTCCCGTACGGAGCGCAGGCAGAGGTCGACGGTGCGGCGGTCGTTGTACATGGGGACGACCACCGACACGAGAGGTGCGGTCATGCGGGTCCTTCGGGTCCTCGGTCGGATCAAGGGGTGAGCGGCGGTCCGGTCAGACGAGCTGGACCACCAGGAGCAGGGCGGCCCACACGGACGAGTTGCTGAGCATCACGGGGTCCCGCAGCAGGGTCCGCACCGGACTGCCCCCTTCGCTCTTCACGACCACGATCTGCAGATAGCGGAAGAGCGCGAACAGCGCGCAGGGCGCGGTGAGCAGGGCCGCGGGCGCGTAGCCGGACTCCGTGCGCAGGTAGAGCAGATAGCTCACCATGGTGAGCCCGGAGCACATCACCAGCACCAGGTCCAGGAAGTGCGCGGAGTACCCCGCCAGCGCGGGCCGGTGCCCGGTGCCGGAGACCCCCAGCTCGTGGCGGCGCTTGCCCAGGATCAGCAGCAGGCACAGGGTCAGCACGGTGAGCACCAGCCAGCCCGCGACGGGATGGCCGCTCGCCTCGTACCCGCCCAGCAGCCGCAGCACGAACCCGGTGGCCACGATGAACACGTCCAGCAGGTGCAGATGCTTCAACCGCCAGCTGTAGGCGGCGTTGACCGTCAGGAAGAGCAGCACCGCCCCGGCCGCGCCCGCGTCGAGCAGCGCGAGCAGCGGCACCAGCGCCGCCGCCAGGAGGCCCGCGAAGGCCATG
>KL568534.1:72081-75001 GCA_000715605.1 Streptomyces speibonae
GCCCGGACGCCAGCGGCCGGTGCCGTTTCACCGGGTGACGCCGGTCGCGCTCCACGTCCGCGATGTCGTTGACCACATACACCAGCGAGGAGGCCAGCACGAAGGCCGCGGTGGCCGCGGCGACCTGCCCGGCGGTGCCCCAGCTCCACGGGGCGCCGAGCAGCGGCAGGGGCACCACCAGGAAGTTCTTCGGCCACTGGCCGGGGCGGGTGAGGGCGAGCAGCCCGGCCGCCGCACCCCGCGCCGGCCCTGCTCCCCCGGGCCCGCGCCCCTGCGGACCGTCGCCCGTGTCCCCGGCGGCCGGGGCGGGCGTCGTCTGTGCGTCGACGTAGGTCATGGCCCTCCTCAGAAGAAGACCCGGGCCGCGGACAGCAGGCCCTGGCGCCATGGATCCCGGCTGGTGCGGCCGGTCGCGCCGCCGGTCGGGGCCTCGTGACGGACGGTGCGCCACCACTCGTAGGTGAGCAGCACGGCCTCCTGGTTGGAGTACTTGGGCGTGAACCCCAGCCGCCGGGACGCCTTGTCGATGCTGACGTAGGAGTCGTCCATCAGCTTGTGCAGCAGCCGTCCGTACACCGGTGACAGCCTGGCCTTCTCCAGGGCGGCGAGGACGCCGAGCGCCGGGCGGGCGGGCAGTCCGACGACGCGTTTGCCGTGCCCGGCGGCGTCCAGGACGGCCTGGAAGTCCTCGCGCAGGGTGCCGAACTCGGCGGCGGCCAGGTTGTAGGTGTCGTTGGCGACGTCCTCTTCGGCGGTGAGCACGGTGACGACCGCGTCGATCAGGTCGTCGATGGCGAACATCTGTATCCGCACGTCGCCCTTGCCCAGGACCGGGAAGTTGCGCCCCTCCTCGGCCCATTCGAAGAGCATGGAGAACAGCCCCATGCGGCCGGGGCCCACAAAGGTCTTGGGCCGCAGGATCGGTACGCACATGCCGTCCCCGCGGTAGCGCTCGGCGACCTCCTCGGCGGCCGCCTTGGCCCGGCTGTAGGTGTCCACGGGCTCGCGCGGGTACTCCTCCGTCGTCGGCACCACCTTCGGCAGCCCGTACACGGCGGTGGAGGAGACGTGCACGACCCGGGGCGTGCCGGCCGCCCGCGCCGCCGCGAACACGTTCTTGGTGCCGCCGACGATGATCGACCGTATCTGCTCGTCCGGATAGCTGGGCAGCGCGGCCGCCGCGTGCACCAGGACGTCCGCACCCGCCAGGGCGCGTCGCATCAGGTCGCGGTCACGGATGTCCCCGACGAACTCCACGTCCGGGCCGGGGCGCAGGTCCACTCCGCGCACCTCCCAGCCGTCGGCGCGCAGCCGTTCGGCCAGCCGGCCGCCGAGCATGCCGGCCGCGCCGGTGATGGTGATCACCACTGCGAGCTCACCTTCTGCTTGACGAAACGGGCGACGAGCCGCCCAAGGCCCTGCTCCAGCACCGCGCCGAGCGCGTCCACCGCGCGTTCCGCCTCGTCCGGCTCGGTGACCAGCGACGGCCCGAGGATCAGCGGATTGCGGCCGTTGAGGGTGTAGTAGGCGAAGATGTCGTGGTCCTCGTAGAGGGCGTTGATCACCGCGCAGGTCACCAGCTTGGTCTTGAACTGCGGGTCCCTGGCCATGCCCCCGGGCGCCAGCTTCGCCACCAGGTCGAGCACCTTGGGGCCGCCGTCGATGAAGACGCCCCACAGGGCGCCGGCGCCCGCGACGGAGCCGATCGCGTCGGGGTGCTCCTTGGCGAGCCGGGCCAGCCCCGGCTCCAGCACGGCCTCCAGGGCGCGGGCCCGCGCCGGATAGTCGTCCTCCACCGCGATGTTGACCGCCTCCAGCGCGGTGGCGCACTCCTCGCCGAAGCCGTAGTACGTGGTGGAGGTCGAGTTGAGCAGCGAGTCGCCCAGGTTGTCGTACGCCCTGCGGAAGACGGGTTCCCGGGCGACGTAGGCGGAGATCGAGGACTTGCCGCCGCCGAACGACTTGGACGTGGTGACCACGTCCGGCAGCAGCCCCGGGTACCGCATGAAGTGGAACATGCTGCCCGTCTTGCCCCAGCCCGTGTAGATCTCATCGAAGATCAACACGATGTCGTGCCGCGTGCACAACTCGCGCAGCCCGCGCAGGAAGTGCTCCGAGCACCACTGCACGGTGGAGGCGCTGAACGGCTCGATGAGGATCGCGTAGACGTCCCGCGGGTGCCGGCCGATCCCCTCGCGCACCGAGTCCAGATCGCCGTACCGGAAGGTGTCGATGCCGGGGATGGTCGGGAACGAGAACTGGTTCTGGCCGGTCAGCCCGCCCGAGCCGAGCAGCTTGCCGTGGAAGGCGCAGTCCGCGCGCAGCACGGTGTGCCGCTTGCCGTTGTGGTACTTGTACGCGAGCTTGACCGCGCCCTCGACCGCCTCGGCGCCCGAGTTGGGCAGGAACGACATGTTCAGGTCGCCGGGCAGCACCTCGGCCAGGTTGTGGCCGAGCGCCGCCAGATAGGGGGAGAAGTACGTCTTGTGGACCTCCATCCGCCGGTCACGGGCGAACCGTTCCCGGACGGCGAGGACCCGCGGATGGTTGTGGCCGTGGTTGAGGACGCCGACCCCGCCGGTCATGTCGAGGACCCGGCGGCCGTCCTTGAGCGTGAGGTAGGCGCCCTCGGCGTGGTCGACCAGTTCACGGCCGAAGCCGAAGGAGGTCATGAGGGAGACCTGGCTCTTGTTCACATACTGCCGGTAGAGGTCGTGCACCTCGCCGACCTCGAGCCGTTCGGCGTCGTCAAGGGTGTACACGGGTTTCTCCCATCGGAGTGACGGAGTGCGGGCTCGCGGGCCGCGCCGTTGCGGGCCGCGCGGTGGGGGGAAGGTCGGGGGCGCCCCGGAACCGGGACCAGGCGAGGACGACGGCCGAACTGCCCAGCTCGGCCACGACGCAGACGAGCCGGCTGGCC
>KL568534.1:75230-77213 GCA_000715605.1 Streptomyces speibonae
ACCCCGCCGGGCAGTACGGCGGACAGCGCCGCGGTGATGGTGAGTTCCCGCACCCCCCATCCGTCCGGCACGATCAGGGCCAGGCTGCTGACCACCGTGGCCAGGGCGAACGCCCCGACCGCCGGGCCCGTGCTGCGCCACACCGGCGCGTCGAGGGCGAGGACCACGAACCACAGGTGGGCGCCGGAGACCAGCCAGGCGGCGACGGCCAGCAGCATCGCCCGCCGCACCGCCCGGTCGTCCGGCGCGAGCACCGGCCGGCGGAGCCTGTCGGCCAGCGCGGTCAGCGGCCGGGTCGCCAGTGCGGGCCGCACCACACAGGCGGCGAGGGCCAGGGCCGGCAGCAGCATCCACGGCCAGCTGCCGGGCATCGCGGCGGGCGCCGCGAGCAGGGCGACCCCGGTCCCGGTCAGCAGGGTCAGCGCCAGGCTCAGGACGTAGGCGGAGGTCATCTGCGCGCCGGGCACCCCGGCCGCGCGGCCGTGCGCGACATGGGTGAGCACGCCCCAGACCCGCCCGGGGATGTACTTGCTGAGCTGGCCCAGGAAGTAGATCCGCGCCGCGTACAGGCCCCGCACGGCGTGGTCACCGGGGATGAGCACCCGCCAGGCGTGCACGGCGAGCACCAGCCCGGCGACATTGGTGACCACCGCGGCGGCCAGCAGCGGTGCCGCCTCCGGCCGGGCCAGGGCCCGTACCGCCTCGGGGCCGTCCTCGCGCAGCGCGAGGAAGACGAAGACGAGGGCGGTCAGCACGACGGCCGGAGTGAGCAGCGCGCGCAGCCCGCGCTTCACCGGCTCGGCTCCCGGCGCACGGCTACGGAGCCGCGTCCGGCGCTCCGGCCGCCCGGCGCCCGCAGGGCACCGAGCGCGGCCCCGCTCAACAGGGCGGCGTGCGTGGCGAGATGCACCGCGGCGAAGAACGGCACGAACCCCACGCCCCGGTGCCGTGCGGCGAGCCGCAGCAGTCCCGCGTTGGCGGCGCAGAAGGCGGCCAGACCCGCCACCGGCGCCGGGGGCCACAGGAAGGCCAGCGGCAGGCTCAGGAAGAACAGGGCGGCGGCGGCGACCGACGCGGGGCTGTTCGCGGTCAGGTTCCGGCGTCCGCCGCGCCGTGCCGAGCGCAGCGCGGGGACCAGCAGCAGCGCGCGCCGGAACGTCTCGGCGAGCAGGGTGCCCAGTTCGTGTTCCTCGTCGTGGCGGGCCACGATCCGGTCGGTGAGCACGATCCGGAAGTGCGGTGCCAGCCGGTCGCTGAACTCCAGGTCCTCGGAGTCGCGCAGCCGCTCGTCGAACCCGCCCACGACCTCGAACACCCGGCGCGGCACGGCGGCCTGGGCGAAGAACGCGGTCTCCACCTCGCCCACCCCGCGCGCCCGCCACCAGTGGGCGTGCAACACCTTGTACCGCTCGACCGGCCCGTCGTCGAACAGCGGGTCCGGCGCGATCACGCCGTGGACGCACCCGCGGTCCGGGTCCGCCTCCAGGAGGTCCACGGCGTTCGCCACCGAGTCGGGGGTGAGCGCCTCGTCGGAGTCGAGGAAGAACAGGATGTCGCCTCCGGCGGCGGCGATGCCGGCGTTGCGGGCCGCCGAGACACCGCGGTTGGGCTCCAGCCGGATCAGCGTGCACGGAAAGCCCCGGGCGATGTCGCCCGTCCGGTCGGTGCTGCCGTCGTCCACCACGATCACCTCGTGGATCGGGCAGCTCTGGGCGTAGACGGACTCCAGGCAGGCGGCGAGGGTACGGGAGGCGTTGTGAGCAGGGATGACAACCGATACGGAAGGCGGCATGCGGGTAGTGTCGGTCGCGCTGCGTATCGGACCGTTATCGGTTCTGTATCGTCGTCGGGCCCCCGGGACCGCCTGCTAGGGTGCGGCCGCGTGACCGCCGAAGATCCATACGATCATCCGTCCGAGGACATATGACGGCCACCGCCGACCCCCTCGCCTCCCCCTCCTCCGCCTCTGTCTCTTATACACAT
>KL568534.1:77407-78355 GCA_000715605.1 Streptomyces speibonae
GGTGTTCGACCTGGTGCCGCCGGTCTGTTTCCTGGCCGTGCCGACGGTGCTCCTGGTACTCACCCGGTGGGCGAGCCCGCGCCGGATACGCCGGCCGCTGGCGGCCGTGCTCGTGCTGGTGCTGCTGACCGGACTCGGCCGGGCCGGCGTCAACTGGGCCGCCCTGACGCCCGGCGGGCGGCCCGGCCCCGCGCCCGCGGACGCGCTGACGGTCGTGTCGTGGAACACCCTGTACTGGGACACCACGGACGACCCCGACGCGTTCTACCGCTATCTCAAGGCCCAGCGGGCCGACGTCTACCTGTTGCAGGAGTACCTCGCCTGGGACGACGGCCGGCCCGTTCCGCTCGACGAACTGGACCGCGTGCGCGAGGAGTTCCCCGGGTACCACGTGGCGGTTGTGGGGGAGCAGCTGACCCTGTCGCGCTTCCCCGTGGTCTCCCGCCCGCCGGTCGGCCAGGGCAGGGAAATCGGCCCCGGAACGCCCTGGCGGGAGACGTTCGAGCGGGGGAAGGTGCTGCGCACCGATGTGGACGTGCGGGGCGAGGTGGTCTCGTTCTACAACGTCCACATACCCGTCCAGCTCGACATCGAGCGCAGCGTGCTGAGCGGCGGCTTCTACCGTGAGATCCGGGCCCGCGACGCCGAACGCCGCGACCATTACGCGCAGTTGGTGAAGGATGTACGGGACAACCCGCACCCGGTGTTCGTCGCGGGGGACTTCAACACCACTCCGGCCATGCGCGACCTGGACGGCCTGCGGGGCACGCTCCGTGACGCCCTGCCCGCCTCCGGAACCGTGCTGCCCGGTACCTGGAACGCCGAGGGCCTGGGACTGTGGCGGCTGGACTGGGCGTTCACCGACGACGGGCTGCGGGTGCACCGCTACGCCTTCGAGGACCCACGGGGGCTCTCCGACCACCAGGCCCAGCGGCTGGTGGTCTCGCT
>KL568534.1:78600-78947 GCA_000715605.1 Streptomyces speibonae
CGGCGGCGGCCGTCAGCGCCGGCGGTCCGCGGTCACCGGCCCGCCCGGTCCAGCGGTCACCGGCCCGCCCGGTCCAGACGTCCGCGCTGGTCGTCGTTGAGCACCAGGTCGAGAGCTCCCATGGCCTCCTCGATCTGGGCGACCCGGCTGACGCCGACGATCGGCAGGATCGCCGGGTCGTGGTCAAGCAGCCAGGCGAGCACCACCTGGTTCACCGTCGCGCCCAGCTCGTCGGCGACCTCGCGCAGGGCGGCCATCCGGGGTTCGGTGCCGGGGTGGTCGTACGCCGCCGGGATCTCCACGTCCTGTCGGGTGTAGCCGCCCGACAGCAGCGGGCTGTAGGCCCA
>KL568534.1:79188-80303 GCA_000715605.1 Streptomyces speibonae
CTGTAGGCCCACAGCCGCAGCTCCGGCTCGCTGCGCACGTAGTCGAGCAGGTCGCCGGTGACATGGACGTGGGCCGACGACGGCAGCGGCTGGTCGAAGCGGGGCTGGAGGTAGGAGTACCGGTACTGCAGGTGGGTGCAGCGGGGCCGGTCACCGGCCAGGGCTCTGGCCCGCTCGACGCGCCAGAGCGCGTGGTTGCTCACCCCGAGCTGGCCGGTCCTGCCCTCGTCGACGAGGCCGGCGAGGGCGTGCACGGTTTCGGACAGGGGGACGGAGCGGTCCTCGATATGGGCCCAGAACACATCGACGTGGTCGGTGCCCAGGCGGCGCAGGCTGCCCTCGAGCGCCGCCCGGATCGCCTTCTCCGAGAGCCCCTCGGCGGACTCGAGGCCGCCGCCGGGGACGGAGGGCCGGGCCCCGGCCTTGGTGCCGATGGTGACCCGGTCGCGTGCGCCCCGGTCCGCGAGCCACGCGCCGATGACGAGCTCGCTCTCGTCGCCGGTGCCGCCGTCGACCCAGAACGCGTAGTTGTTGGCCGTGTCGAGGACGGTGCCGCCCAGTTCGGTGAAGCGGTCCAGGATCCTGAACGACGTCTCCTGGTCGGTGCTCGTCCCGAAGCCCAGCGTGCCGAGGACGATGGTGCGTTGCCGAATGGCCATGTGGTGGGTCCTTGGAATGGGAAGCCAAATGGTCCCTCCCGTGTATACCCGCCTTTCCGTGAAAGGTATAGGCCAATCATGGCCAGCGGTGTCTCGGACGTCACGGAGTGTCAGGCCGGTGGACGCTTCAGGGTGGCCGTGAACTTGTAGCGCGAACCGCGGTAGACCGAGCGGACCCACTCCACCGGGGTGCCCGACTCGTCCCGCGAGTGGCGGGAGAGCAGCAGCATGGGCAGTCCCACGTCCGTGGCGAGCAGGCCTGCCTCCCGCGGGGTCGCGGGGGAGGTCTCGATGGTCTCGTCGGCCTCCGCCGGCCGCACGCCGTACACCTCCGCGAGCGTGGTGTAGAGCGAGGTGTAGCGGCTGAGGTTGCGGCGCAGCTGGGGGAAGCGCCGGTCGGGCAGGTGGGTCGCCTCGATCGCCATGGGCTCCCCGCCGGCCAGTCGCAGCCGCTCG
>KL568534.1:80497-85568 GCA_000715605.1 Streptomyces speibonae
TCAGAGATGTGTATAAGAGACAGGCCGCTCGATGCGCAGCACCCTGTCCCCCGGCTCGACGTCCAGCAGGACCGCCAGCTCGGCGTCGGCGGCGATGTACCCGATGTCCAGCACCTGGGAGGCGGGGCTGAGCCCCTGCGCCCGCATGTCCTCGGTGTACGAGGTCAGCTGGAGCGTCCGGTAGACCTTCGGGCGGGCGACGAACGTGCCCTTGCCCTGGATGCGGTCGAGCCGCCCCTCGCCCACCAGCTCCTGCAGGGCCTTGCGGATCGTGGTCCGGGAGGTGCGGAACTCGACGGCGAGCAGACGCTCGGCGGGCATCGGGGAGCCCGGCGCCCGCTCGTCGGTCATTTGCAGTAACCGCTGCTTGATGCGGTAGTACTTAGGAACGCGTCCGATACGGCGCGGCACCCCCGTGTCGGCCTGGGCGTTGTTGACGTCCGTGCTCATGACCTGCCTTCCGGCTGCGATGTCCGGCGCGCGGACGGCAGGAGCCGACCGCGGTGCACGTCGGCGGACGGCCGGGATCGGCGCCGCACGCTCGGCGAACCCGTTATAACGTTGAGTTCTCGCTTTGGTCTAGTCCAACGGTCAACCCATCCCTGTTTGAGGGGAGTTGCCCGGCGGGCCAACGGTGTCCGACCCGTTATCCAGGCGTGAGTCCACGGCCCTTGACAGAGCCATAGGTCTAGGCCAAGCTCCCCTTGCTGGTCTAAACCATTTAGAGGAAGCCGGTTCCCAGCCCACCGAGCTGTTGCGCCGCTGTGGGGGTCACCGCCGAGGGCGTGGGTGTGCAAGGCATTCCTGAGGAGGGGTGGCGCGTGAAGCGCAAGCTGATAGCCGCGATCGGGGTCGCGGGCATGTTGTTCTCCGTCGCTGCGTGCGGCGACGACGGTGACAGCGGCAAGGACGCGGGGCCGGAGAGCTTCAAGGGGCAGACCCTCGTGGTCTGGACGATGGACGGTTCCGCGCCGGCCGACTGGACCAAGGATGTACAGGCCGCCTTCGAGAAGAAGACCGGCGCCAAGGTCAAGTTCGAGACCCAGCAGTGGGACGGCATCCAGCAGAAGGTCACCACGGCCCTCTCCGAGAGCAACCCGCCGGACGTCATCGAGATCGGCAACACCCAGACCCCGGCCTACGCGGCCACCGGGGGCCTCGCCGAGCTCGAGGACCTGAAGAAGGAGATCGGCTCGGAGTGGACGGACTCCGTCAACGAGTCGTCCATCTTCGAGGGCAAGCAGTACGCCGCCCCCTGGTACTTCGCCAACCGCGTCGTCATCTACAACAAGAAGATCTGGGCCGAGGCCGGGATCAAGGACACCCCCAAGACGCGCGACGAGTTCTTCAAGGACCTCGAGGCCATCGACAAGAAGACCGACGCCGAGCCGATCTACATGGCCGGCCAGAACTGGTACTTCTTCGACGGCCTGATCATCGGCCAGGGCGCCGACCTGGTGAAGAAGGACGGCGACAAGTACGTCTCCAACCTCTCCGACCCCAAGGTCACCGCGGCCATGGAGATCTACAAGAAGTACGCCTCCTTCTCCAGCGCCCCCAAGGACAAGGACGAGGCCAACCCGCAGCAGGCCGACGTCTTCTCCAAGGGCAAGACCGGCGCCTTCATCGGCATGGGCTGGGAGGCCGCGACCGCGATCGAGGCCAACCCCGCGATCGAGAAGGACCTCGGCTACTTCACCATCCCCGGTGAGACGGCCGACAAGCCCGAGGGTGTCTTCCTCGGCGGTTCCAACCTGGCCGTCGCGGCGGGCAGCGAGAGGCAGGAACTGGCCAAGGAGTTCCTGAAGGTCGTCCTGTCCGACGAGTTCGAGGGCGCCCTCGCCAAGGCCAACGGCGTCATCCCGAACAAGAAGTCGCTGGAGTCCAGCCTCGAGGGCAACGCGGTCGCCGAGGCCGCCGCCCCGGCCGCCGCGGTGGGCGGCACCACCCCGCTGATCCCGCAGTGGGCCGCGGTGGAGAACACGCCCAACCCGATCAAGGCGTACATGACCGCCGTGCTCAAGGGCAAGTCCCCGGCCGACGCCGCCAAGGACGTCGAGTCGGAGATCAACAAGCGCCTCGCACAGGAGAACTGACGACAACGTGCCGGGGGCGCCGCACGGCGCCCCCGGCCGTTGCTCGTACGGCCACGGAAGAGACGGCAAGTCATGCCAGTGCAGACCCAAGGCACGGACACGGCCGGGGAGCCCGATGTCCACAAGGCCGAAGCCCGGCCGGGCCCGCGTGAGACGAAACGCGGAACCCGGGCCTCACGCGGCCGCAGCGCCGCCGCTGCCCCCTATCTGCTCCTGCTGCCCGCACTCCTCGCCACGCTGACCCTGCTCGGCTGGCCCCTGGTGAAGAACGGCATGCTGTCGTTCCAGAACCTCAACGCGCGGCAGCTCATCCAGCATCTGACCGAATGGAACGGCTTCGACAACTACCAGGAAGCCCTGGGCAGTTCGGAGTTCTGGTCGGTCGTCCAGCGCACGGTCTACTTCACCACGGCCAACGTGGTGCTGATCATGCTGCTGGGCACCCTCGTCGGCCTGCTGCTCGCGCGGCTGGGCAAGAGGATGCGGCTGCTGCTCATGCTGGGCCTGGTCCTGGCCTGGGCGATGCCCATCATCGCCGCCACCACCGTCTACCAGTGGCTGTTCGCCCAGCGCTACGGCGTCGTCAACTGGGTGCTGGACAAGGCCGGCTGGCACTCCATGGCGGACTACAACTGGCTCGGCACCCAGTTCTCCACGTTCTCCGTGGTCACCATGCTGATCGTCTGGCAGTCGGTGCCGTTCGTGGCGATCAACCTGTACGCCGCCACCACCACCATTCCCAAGGAACTGTACGAGGCCGCCTCCCTGGACGGCGCCGGCCCCTGGAAGAGCTTCACCTCGGTCACCTTCCCGTTCCTGCGGCCCTTCCTGTACGCGACGACCTTCCTCGAGGTCATCTGGGTCTTCAAGGCGTTCCCGCAGATCTTCGCCATCAACGAGGGCGGGCCGGACCGGCTCACCGAGACCCTGCCGATCTACGCCTTCGTCGAGGGCGTGGGCAACCAGCACTTCGGCATGGGCGCCGCCATCTCGTTCCTCACCATCCTGGTGCTGATCGTCATCACCTCGTACTACCTGCGCGCGGTGATCAAGCAAGAGGAGGACGAGCTGTGAAGCGCTCACTCTTCGGCCGCATCTGGCCCAACACGACCGCCGTCCTGCTCTTCGTGGTGTTCGCCTTCCCCGTCTACTGGATGTTCGCCACGGCCTTCAAACCGCGCGGCGACATCATCACCGAGACCCCCGTGTGGTTCCCGACGGACGTCACCCTCACCCACTTCGACAAGGCCGTCCACGCCGACCACTTCTGGACACTGGTCCGCAACTCGGTCACCGTCACCGTCGTCGCGGTGCTGCTGTCGCTGGTCATCGCCCTGCTCGCGTCGTTCGCCCTGGCCCGGATGCGGTTCAAGGGACGGCGCGGCTTCATCGTGACCTTCATGCTGGCGCAGATGGCGCCCTGGGAGGTCATGGTCATCGCCATCTACATGCTGGTGCGCGACAGCGACATGCTCGACAGCCTGGTGCCGCTCACCGCCTTCTACATGATGATGGTGCTGCCCCTCACCTTGCTGACGCTCCGCGGCTATGTGGCCGCCGTGCCGAAGGAACTGGAGGAATCGGCGATGGTCGACGGCTGCACCCGCACCCAGGCCTTCGTCAAGGTGATCTTCCCGCTGCTGGCACCCGGGCTCATGGCCACCTCGCTCTTCGGCTTCATCACCGCCTGGAACGAATTCCCCCTCGTCCTCATCCTGAACAAGGGCATCGAGCACCAGACCCTGCCGCTGTGGCTCTCGCAGTTCCGCACCGCCTTCGGCGACGACTGGGGGGCCACGATGGCCGCGTCCTCCCTCTTCGCGCTTCCCATTCTGATCCTCTTCATCTTCCTGCAGCGCAAGGCCGTCAGTGGCCTGACCGACGGCGCCGTGAAGGGATAACGCCCCTGATGACGACATTCACCACCGGCACCGACACCCTCACCCGGGACGCGCTGGCCGTGCTCCAGCCCGGCTTCGCCGGGACCACCGCGCCCGACTGGGTGCGCCGTCGGCTCGGCGAAGGGCTCGCCTCCGTCGCGCTCTTCGGCCGCAACGTCACCACGGCCGAGCAGGTCACCGCCCTCACCGCGCAGCTGCGGGCCGAGCGGGACGACCTGCTGGTGGCCATCGACGAGGAGAGCGGCGACGTCACCCGTCTGGAGGTCCGCACGGGCTCCTCGTTCCCCGGCAACCACGCACTCGGCGCGGTCGACGACACCGACCTGACCCGGGGCGTCGCCCGCGAACTGGGCCGACGGCTCGCCGAGTGCGGGGTCAACTTCAACTGGGCACCGTCCGCCGACGTCAACGCCAACCCCGACAACCCGGTGATCGGCGTCCGCTCCTTCGGCCGGGACACCGCCCTGGTGGCCCGGCACACCGCCGCCTACGTCCAGGGCCTGCAGTCCACCGGGGTGGCCGCCTGCACCAAGCACTTCCCCGGCCACGGCGACACCAGCGTCGACTCGCACCACGCGATCCCGCACATCGACCTGGACGCCACCACGCTGCACGAGCGTGAACTCCAGCCGTTCCGGGCGGCGATCGCGGCCGGCACCCGCGCCGTCATGAGCGCCCACATCCGCGTACCGGTCCTCGACGCGGACCGCCCGGCCACGCTCTCCCGGCGCATCCTCACCGAGTTGCTGCGCGGCGAACTCGGCTACGAGGGCCTGATCGTCACCGACGGCATGGAGATGCGGGCCATCTCCGCCACCTACGGTCTGGAACAGGGCGTCGTGCTGGCCATCGCCGCCGGCGCCGACGCGATCTGCGTGGGCGGCGGACTGTGCGACGAGGACACGGTGCTGAGCCTGCGGAACGCGCTCGTGTCCGCCGTACGCTCCGGCGAACTGCCCGAGGAACGGCTCGCCGACGCCGCGGGCCGGGTGCGCGAGCTGGCCCGGTGGACCGCGGAGGTACGGCGCTCCCCGGACGCGGCCGTCGCCGCCGAGCCGGAGATCGGCCTCACGG
>KL568534.1:85748-86395 GCA_000715605.1 Streptomyces speibonae
GATGTGTATAAGAGACAGGATCGGCCTCACGGCGGCCCGCCGCGCGGTGACCGTCACCCCGGGCACCGCCCCCGCGCCGGTCACCGGGCCGGTGTACGTGGCGACCTTCAACCCGGCGCCGAACATCGCCGTGGGCGACGAGACCCCGTGGGGTGTCGGCGCGGAGCTGGAGCGGCTGCTGCCGGGCACCGAGACGGGCAGCTTCACCGGCGCCGGCGCCGGCGACGAGGCGCTGAAGGCCGCGGCCGGCCGGCGGGTCGTCGCCGTGGTCCGTGACGAGCACCGGCACCCGTGGATGGGCACGGCGCTGGACACGCTGCTCGCCGCCGGCCCGGACACCGTGGTGGTGGAGATGGGCGTGCCCCAGTCACCGCCGCGCGGTGCGCTGCACATCGCCACGCACGGCGCGGCACGCGTCTGCGGAGTGGCGGCGGCGGAGGCGGTGGCCGGGTCCGGCTTGGCCGAAGCTCAGGGGTAACCCCAGCCCCGCCTCTCAGTTTTTCGCCCCCGCCGCCCCTTCCCGTCCCGTCCCTTGGAGGGCTGCGCCCCCAGACCCCCTTTTCGGCCCTCCGGGCCTCGTCCTCAAACGCCGGACGGGCTGAAATTCAGCCCCTCCGGCGTTTGAGGAGCGGGGGTCCGGGGGCAGC
>KL568534.1:86612-88656 GCA_000715605.1 Streptomyces speibonae
GGGACGGGAAGGGGCGGCGGGGGCGAAGAACGTGGGTCACCAGCGGCAGCGCTGTGGCGGAGCGTGTCGTGTTGGGCCGAACGGGTGACCATGCGTCAGAATCGACTGATGCACACTGCCAGCACGACAGGGGACGGAGCATGCCGGTGAACAGCCACGATGTCACCGACGAACAGTGGGAGGGGCTCGCCCAGGTCGTCCCGCTGCGGGGCCGCGACGCGTGGCCCTCCGCCGTGGACCACCGTGCCCGGCCCGACGCCGAGACGGAGGCACGGCGCCGCTTCGTCGTCCTGCGGGTGAACGTCTTCGCGGACGCCCGCGACGTCGCCGAGACCCTGATGTCCGGCATACCCGTGCTGCTGGACCTGACGGGCGCGGAGGCCGACGTCGCCAAACGCGTCCTGGACTTCAGCACGGGCGTCGTCTTCGGCCTGGCCAGCGGGATGCACCGGGTCGACCGCAACGTCTTCCTGCTGACCCCGTCCGGCACGGAGGTCACGGGACTGATGGAGGGGATGGGGATAACAGGGACGTGAGCGCGGGGGCGCGCGCGGTCCACGGGGCGCGAGAGGCGGGCCGGCCCGCGCCGCCCGATCGTAGGAAGGCCGCCCGAGCGGAACGGTTCGCCGCGCACCGCATCCCCTAGCGTCCCGCCCATGACCTCGCCACCCCTGCCCCGCCCGGACACGCCCCCGCCACCCACGCCGTCGCCCGGGAGCACACCCGCCGCGAGTACCGCCGCGCCCGCCGGGGGCACGCCCGCCGCGAGTACCGCGCCCGCCGCGAGTACCGCGCCCGCCGCGAGCGCCGCGCCCGCCGCGCCCGCCGCGAGTACCGCGCCCGGTCTGCCGCGGGTCACCGAACTGCTGCTCTCGGCGTTCGCCGGGCACCGCGGCGTCGCGCTGCCCCTGGGGGCGCTCACGCTGATCACCGGGCCGAGCGGCAGCGGCAAGACCGGTGCGTTGCGGGCGTACGAGGCGCTCGCCCGGCTCGGCGGCGGGGCCCCGCTGGCGGAGGTGTTCCCCGAGCCCGTCGCGTGGGTGCCGGAACGCTCCCGCCCCGACGCCCAGCGGCGGCGGGGATTCCGGATCGGCTGCACCGCCGACGGCCCGCTGGGGCCGGTCCGGCTGGAGGTCGCCGTCCAGGCCGAACCCGGCCTGCGCATCGTGGGGGAGCGGCTGACGGCCGGCGGCCTGGTCCTGCTGGAGACCGCGTTGCGCGACCCGCGGCAGCGCACCGTCCAGGCCGCCTGGCACACCGCCGGAGCCACCCCGGTCACCCGGGCCCCGCTGCCGGACGACCGCCTCGGCACCGCGCTGCTGCCGCTGCGCGTCGCCGGCAAGACCCCCGGGCAGCGGCAGGTGCTCGCCGCCGCCGAGCAGATGGTCGTCGCGCTGCGCTCGGTCTTCCCCTGCGATCCGCGCCCCGACCGGATGCGCGGGCCGGTGCCGGCCGGGTCCGGGCGGCTGCTCGGCGGCTGCGACAACCTCGCCGACGTCCTGTGGCGCACCCGCGCCGAGTGCGGACGCCGGCACGCGCTCCTCGTCGACGCGGTGCGCGCCGGCTGTGCCGGGCCGGTCGCCGACCTGCTCGCCGAGCCGTACGACGCCGGCCGCCTCGTCCGCGCCCTGCTCGACCGGGGCGACGGCACCCGCACCGAGCTGCGGCGGCTCGGCGACGGAGAACTGCGCTACACCGCCCTCGCACTGGTGCTGCTCACCGGCCCCGGGGTGCTGGAGACCGACGTGCCCGGCGAGGTCCCGGCCGCGCTGCGCACCCTCACGGTCGTCGTCGACGGTCTGGACCGGTCCCTGGACCCCGGCCAGCGCACACACCTGCTCCGGCTGGCGGCGCGGATGTGCGAGCGCGGGCACATCCGCCTGGCCGGCGCGGTGAGCGACGCCTCCTGGGCCGCGGCGGTGCCCGGGGCGACGGTGGTACACCTGGACCGTGACCGAACCGTACGATGACGACACCCCGCGCGAGCCCCTCGACCTCGCCGGACTCCAGCGCCGCCTCGCCGAGTTCGCCGCCGCGCGCGACT
>KL568534.1:88895-89327 GCA_000715605.1 Streptomyces speibonae
CAGAGATGTGTATAAGAGACAGGTACCACACCCCGAAGAACCTGGCCGCCGCGCTGAGCGTGGAGGCGTCCGAACTCCTCGAGATCTTCCAGTGGCTGACGCCGGAGGAGTCGGCCCGGGTCATGGAGGACCCCGGTACCGCGCACCGGGTCACCGACGAGGTCGCCGACGTCCTCGCCTATCTCCTCCAGCTGTGCGAAGTCCTCGGTGTCGACCCGCTGCCGGCGCTCGCCGCGAAGATCGACCGGAACGAGCACAGGTTCCCCGCGGGGAGGTCCCGCCGGGAGTCCCCGTGATGGAGCTGAGGACTCCGTTTTCACTCTCCGTATTCGAAAAGTCGACCGATCTCGAATTGTTGTCCACAGATTTCGGTCTTCCTCTGGCTTTTTGTCTCACGGCCCCTCACTCTGGGTAGTGAACAGGGGAGTTCAA
>KL568534.1:89500-91507 GCA_000715605.1 Streptomyces speibonae
GTCTTCCTCTGGCTTTTTGTCTCACGGCCCCTCACTCTGGGTAGTGAACAGGGGAGTTCAACGGATGCGGACGCGTGGGCAGCGCGTCGGACAGACGGGGGCAGCGCATGGACGCTGTGCGGCTCATCGTGACGAACAGAAGGGCCCTGGCCGCGAGCCGGGGCATACCGGAACTGCTGACCGAGGTGTGGCAGGCGCAAGCCCTGGCACAGGCGATAGGGAGCCGGCTCGCGGTCGCCGGACCGCCCGAACTGCGGGGCGAGGCCCTGGGGTTGACCGAGCTGGCGGGCCGCGGCTGCGGAGTGCTGGACAGCCGGGACTGCGCACCGGGTGAGCTGCGCGCGGCCCAGCTCTCCGAGCTGGGCGAGGCCCGCCAGGCCCTGATGCACCTCGGCGGGCTGCTCGGCGAGGTCGGCATCGCCCTCGTGGGCATCGCCTGCTCCGTCGACGACGAGGCGACGTACTGGCAGTGCATGGAGGCCATCGACGCGGCGGACGAATCCCGCGACCGCGTCCTGGAGATGCTGCGCAGACTGGCGGACCGCGACGAGGTCTTATCCGAGCGGGAGGCCGGCTGACCCACCGGCCCCCGCTCCGCAGACTCAGCGCCTCTCGCCCTCCTCCGCGCCGGCCGCGGCACCGCCGGCCCGCCCCGGCCCCGCCGCCTGCAGATCCGCGTCCAGCGCCGACAGATCCGCGTTCAGCGCCGCCATCAGCTCCTCCATCTGCCGCAACAGCCCCTTCGGCGGACCCGCCGCCACCCCGCCCTGCTGCGGCGCGCTCTCTTCGGACATGACGGCCTCCCCGGCCCGTGGTCCTTGGCGGACCGACACCCTGACACCCCGGCGCACACCGGCCGGAGCGGAAGCCGGGCGCTCCGGCTCCGCCCGAGCCAACGATCTTCACCGGGCCCGGTCACACCCCGCCCCCCGGCCCGGCCCGATTTCACCCGACCGTGGCCGGCCGCCCCGGCAGGACGGACGTACCACCCCGGCGCGACGGCCCGGCCCGCCGCGCGCGGGTGCGCACGGCATGCAGGATGGAGGCATGGATCTTCGCATCTTCACCGAGCCCCAGCAGGGGGCCACCTACGACACCTTGCTCACCGTCGCCAAGGCCACCGAGGACCTCGGCTTCGACGCCTTCTTCCGCTCCGACCACTACCTCAGCATGGGCTCCTCGGACGGCCTGCCCGGCCCCACCGACGCCTGGATCACCCTGGCCGGCCTCGCCCGCGAGACCCGGCGCATCCGCCTGGGCACCCTGATGACCGCGGGCACCTTCCGCCTCCCCGGCGTGCTCGCCATCCAGGTCGCCCAGGTCGACCAGATGTCCGGCGGCCGGATCGAACTGGGCCTGGGCGCCGGCTGGTTCGAGGAGGAGCACAAGGCGTACGGCATCCCCTTCCCGAAGGAGAAGTTCGCCCGCCTCGAGGAACAGCTGGAGATCGTCACCGGACTGTGGGCCACGGAACCCGGCCGGACCTTCGACCACCACGGCACCTACTACGACCTCACCGGGTCCCCGGCCCTGCCCAAGCCCGCGCAGGCCAAGGTGCCGGTGCTCATCGGCGGCCACGGCGCGAAGCGCACCCCGCGCCTCGCGGCCCGGTTCGCGGACGAGTTCAACATGCCCTTCGCCTCGGTCGAGGACACCGTGCGCCAGTTCACCCGGGTCCGGGACGCCGCCCGGGAGATCGGCCGCGACCCCGACGACCTCGTCTACTCCAACGCCCTCGTCGTCTGCGTCGGCAAGGACGACCAGGAGGTCGCCCGCCGCGCCGCCGCCATCGGCCGCGAGGTCGACGAACTCAAGGCCAACGGCCTCGCGGGCTCCCCGGCCGAGGTCGTCGACAAGATCGGCCGTTACGCCGGGACCGGCTCCCGGCGCATCTACCTCCAGGTCCTCGACCTGTCCGACCTCGACCACCTGGAGCTGATCTCCTCCCAGGTCCAGTCCCAGCTGACGTAGGAGCACCCGCCCCGCGGGCGGGGCCGCACCCACCGG
>KL568534.1:91688-92267 GCA_000715605.1 Streptomyces speibonae
GGGCCGCACCCACCGGTGCGGCCCCGCCCGCCGCCGGCGCGGGAAAAATCCCCGAACACCGCGGCCCCATCCCCCGTACGCTGGCCGGACGCGCCGGAACCCCGGCGTGTATCCGCAGCTCAGAAGGTGTTCGAGGTGTAACCACCGTGTTCCTGACGATCAGTACCACCGGCTCCGCGCAGCGCCCGGCGACCGACCTCGGTTTCCTGTTGCACAAGCATCCCGAGAAGGCGCAGGCGTTCTCCACCTCCCACGGCACGGCGCACGTCCTCTACCCCGAGGCCGACGACCAGCGCTGCACGGCGGCGTTGCTGCTGGAGGTGGACGCGGTGGCACTGGTCAGGCGCGGCAAGGGCAAGGGCCGCGGCGGCGCCCCCGACGCCGCGCTCGCGCAGTACGTCAACGACCGGCCGTACGCGGCGTCCTCGCTGCTCGCCGTCGCGCTCAGCGGCGTCTTCTCCAGCGCGATGCGCGGGGTGTGCAACGCCCGGCCGGAACTGCCAGGGCAGTCGCGCCCGCTGCGCATCGAGGTGCCCGCCCTCCCGGCGCGCGGCGGCCCGGACCTCGTGCGCCGGCTCT
>KL568534.1:92520-94490 GCA_000715605.1 Streptomyces speibonae
GAGCCGCTCGGCTGGACGGTCACGGCCGAACCCGTACCGCTGGACACCGCGTTCCCGGAGTGGGGCGACTCGCGTTACATACGCCTGGTCCTGGACGCGGACACGCTCACCCTCGCCGAGGCCCTGCGCCACCTGTACGTCCTGCTCCCCGTCCTCGACGACGCCAAGCACTACTGGGTCTCCTCCGAGGAGGTCGACAAGCTGCTGCGGGCCGGCGAGGGCTGGCTGCCCGGGCACCCCGAGCAGCAGCTGATCACCGCCCGGTACCTCTCCCGCCGCTGGTCGCTGACCCGGCAGGCCAGGGAGCGGCTGGAGCTGGTCCGGCTGGCCGAGGCGGACGACAGCGAGGTCGAGGACATCGACAACGCCGTCGGGGCGGAGGCCGAGCAGGAGGAGAAGCCGACACCGCTCGCCGTGCAGCGGCGGGAGGCGATCCTCGCCGCGCTGCGCGGGGCCGGGGCCGCGCGGGTGCTCGACCTGGGCTGCGGCCAGGGACAGCTGGTGCAGCAGCTCCTCAAGGACCCGTCCTTCACCGAGATCGTCGGCGTCGACGTGTCGATGCGGGCGCTCACCATCGCCTCCCGGCGGCTGAAGCTGGACCGCATGGGGGAGCGGCAGGCGGCGCGCGTGCGCCTCGTCCAGGGCTCGCTCGCCTACACCGACAAGCGGCTGCGGGGCTATGACGCCGCCGTGCTCAGCGAGGTGATCGAACACCTCGACCTGCCCCGGCTGCCCGCCCTGGAGTACGCGGTGTTCGGCGCGGCCCGCCCCCGGACGGTCGTCGTGACCACCCCCAACGTCGAGTACAACGTGCGCTGGGAGAGCCTCCCGGCCGGCCATGTCCGCCACGGCGACCACCGCTTCGAGTGGACCAGGGCGGAGTTCCGCGCCTGGGCGGAGAAGGTGGCCGGACGGCACGGCTACCACGTGGACCTCCGCCCCGTCGGGCCGGACGACCCCGAGGTCGGACCGCCCACGCAGATGGCCGTGTTCGTGACCGAGACCGTGAAGGAGGCGAAGGCCGCATGACCAGCTCCACGACCACCGTGACCACGCCGGGCCGCGCGCTGCCCGTCACCGACCTCTCCCTCGTGGTGCTCATCGGCGCCTCCGGCTCGGGCAAGTCCACCTTCGCCCGGCGCCACTTCAAGCCCACCGAGGTCATCTCCTCGGACTTCTGCCGCGGTCTGGTCGCCGACGACGAGAACGACCAGAGCGCCTCCCGTGACGCCTTCGACGTACTGCACTACATCGCCGGCAAGCGCCTGGCCGCCGGCCGCCGCACCGTCGTCGACGCCACCAGCGTCCAGCAGGAGTCCCGGCGGCAGCTGATCGACCTGGCGAAGCGGTACGACGTGCTGCCCATCGCCATCGTGCTCGACGTCCCCGAGCAGGTGTGCGCCGAGCGCAACGCGGCCCGCGCCGACCGCGCCGACATGCCGCGCCGGGTCGTCCAGCGGCACACCCGGGAACTGCGCCGCTCGCTGCGCCACCTGGAGCGCGAGGGCTTCCGCAAGGTGCATGTGCTGCGCGGCGTGGAGGAGGTCGAGCGGGCCACCGTCGTCACGGAGAAGCGGTTCAACGATCTCACCCACCTCACCGGGCCGTTCGACATCATCGGCGACGTGCACGGCTGCTCCGCCGAACTGGAGGCCCTGCTCGGCAAGCTGGGCTACGTCGACGGCGCGCACCCCGAGGGCCGTACCGCCGTCTTCGTCGGCGACCTCGTCGACCGCGGGCCGGACAGCCCCGCCGTGCTGCGCCGCGTGATGGCCATGGTGAAGTCGGGCGACGCGCTGTGCGTGCCCGGCAACCACGAGAACAAGTTCGGCCGGTACCTCAAGGGCCGCAAGGTGCAGCACACGCACGGACTGGCCGAGACCATCGAGCAGATGGACGGCGAGAGCGAGGAGTTCCGCGCGGAGGTACGGCAGTTCATCGAGGGCCTCGTCAGCCACTACGTGCTCGAT
>KL568534.1:94708-96687 GCA_000715605.1 Streptomyces speibonae
TGGTCTGCCACGCGGGTCTGCCGGAGAAGTACCACGGCCGCACCTCCGGCCGGGTGCGCGGTCACGCCCTGTACGGCGACACCACCGGCGAGACCGACGAGTTCGGGCTGCCCGTGCGCTACCCGTGGGCCGAGGACTACCGCGGCCGGGCGGCCGTCGTCTACGGCCACACCCCCGTCCCGGAGGCCACCTGGCTCAACAACACCATCTGCCTGGACACCGGCGCGGTGTTCGGCGGCAAGCTCACCGCGCTGCGCTGGCCGGAGCGCGAACTGGTCGACGTACCGGCCGAGCGGGTCTGGTACGAGCCGGCCCGTCCGCTGCGCACGGAGGCACCCGGCGGTCACGAGGGACGTCCGCTGGATCTGGCGGACGTGCACGGCCGCCGCGTGGTCGAGACCCGGCACGCGGGGCGGGTGACCGTACGGGAGGAGAACGCCGCGGCGGCCCTGGAGGTGATGAGCCGCTTCGCGATCGACCCGCGGCTGCTGCCGTACCTGCCGCCGACCATGGCACCGACCGCCACCTCGCACCTCGACGGGTACCTGGAGCACCCGGTGGAGGCCTTCGCCCAGTACGAGCGGGACGGTGTCGCGCGGGTGGTGTGCGAGGAGAAGCACATGGGCTCCCGCGCGGTGGCCCTGGTCTGCCGCGACGCGGCCGTGGCCGCCGAGCGCTTCGCCGCCGCCGGGGACACGACCGGCGCGCTGTACACCCGTACCGGCCGGCCCTTCTTCGACGACGCCTCCGTCACGGAGGAGATCCTCGGCCGGCTGCGCACGGCGGTCACCGCGGCGGGCCTGTGGGATGAACTCAAGACGGACTGGCTCCTGCTGGACGCCGAGCTGATGCCGTGGTCCCTGAAGGCGTCCGGGCTGCTGCGCTCGCAGTACGCCGCGGTCGGCGCCGCCTCCGGCGCGGTCTTCCCGGGTGCCCTGGCCGCGCTGGAGGCGGCGGGGGCCCGCGGTGTGGACGTGGGCGGCCTGCTGGACCGCCAGCGCGAGCGCGCGGAGTCGGCGGCGGCGTTCACCGACGCCTACCGCCGCTACTGCTGGACCACCGAGGGGCTGGACGGCGTGCGCCTGGCGCCGTTCCAGATCCTCGCCGTCCAGGGCCGCAGCCTCGCCGCCCTGCCGCACGACCGGCAGCTCGCGCTGATCGACCGCATGGTCGAGCACGACACCACCGGCCTGCTGCGGACCACCCGCCGTCTCTTCGTCGACACGGCCGACCCCGAGTCGGTACGGGCCGGCGTCGACTGGTGGCTGGAGATGACCGGCCGCGGCGGCGAGGGCATGGTCGTCAAGCCCGTCGACGCCCTGGTCCGCGACCCCTCGGGCCGCCTGGTCCAGCCCGGCATCAAGTGCCGGGGCCGCGAGTACCTGCGGATCATCTACGGCCCCGAGTACACCCGCCCGGAGAACCTGGCCCGCCTGCGCCACCGCTTCCTGAACCACAAGCGCTCCCTCGCCATCCGCGAGTACGCCCTCGGCCTGGAGTCCCTGGACCGCCTGGCCGACGGTGAGCCCCTGTGGCGCGTCCACGAACCGGTGTTCGCGGTCCTCGCCCTGGAATCCGAACCGGTGGACCCCCGCCTGTAGCCGCCCTGCCGGGCGGGCTGTCGAGGGGTTCCTGTCAGGCCACCCGGCTGCCCCGGCGGGCTCGTGCCGGGGCACCCGGGGGTTCCCGGCGAGCCCGTCCGGCCGTGCGGTCCGGCGGTCGCGCGTGGGCGGTGTGTCCGTGCCGGTGGCGCGGGGGCCGGGGCGGCTGGTGTGCGGTGCGTCGTCGCCGGTTCCGCCCGGCCAGGGCGGTCGGGTTCGGCACGTTGCCGCTCCGGCGGGCTTGTGCCGGCCGGGGCGGGCCCGTGCCCGCGGCGGTGCCGCTGTGCTGTGCGGCAGCGCATCGTGCGCCCCGCCGGCCTCCCGCTAGGGCCGCCTTCCTCCCCACCCGCCCGAAGGCTCCGACCTCGACCGGTCGTG
>KL568534.1:96868-98856 GCA_000715605.1 Streptomyces speibonae
TCCCCACCCGCCCGAAGGCTCCGACCTCGACCGGTCGTGTCCCCCATCGCGGCGTGGGGCGGCGCACCGGAGGGCGGGGACCGGGGTCCGGGCGGTGCGGGAGGTCGGGGGCCGGTGCTTTCCGGCGCCGCCCGCGTGACCGGGGGCGTGGCGTGGATGTGGGGAAGAGGGGGTGAATTCGCGTTCGGGTGGTCAGGATGAAGGCATGACCTACCACGTCGACTCCGAGGCCGGGCGGCTGCGCCGCGTCATCCTGCACCGGCCCGATCTCGAGCTCAAAAGGCTCACCCCCAGCAACAAGGACGCCCTGCTCTTCGACGACGTGCTCTGGGTGCGCCGGGCGCGCGCCGAGCACGACGGGTTCGCCGACGTCCTGCGCGACCGCGGGGTCACCGTGCACCTCTTCGGCGACCTGCTCGCCGAGACGCTCGCGCTCCCCGCCGCCCGCGCGCTCGTCCTGGACCGGGTCTTCGACGAGAAGGAGTACGGCCCGCTGGCCACGGACCACCTCCGCGCCGCGTTCGAGACGCTCCCGGCGCCCGAACTCGCCGAGGTCCTGGTGGGCGGGATGACCAAGCGGGAGTTCCTGGACACCCACCCGGAGCCGACCTCCGTGCGCTTCCACGTCATGGAGCTCGACGACTTCCTCCTGCGTCCGCTGCCCAACCACCTCTTCACCCGTGACACCTCCGCCTGGATCTACGACGGCGTCTCCATCAACGCGATGCGCTGGCCCGCCCGGCGGCGCGAGACCGTGCACTTCGAGGCGATCTACCGGCACCACCCGCTGTTCCGGCAGGAGACCTTCCACCTGTGGTCCGAGGGGCAGGCCGACTACCCCTCCACCATCGAGGGCGGTGACGTGCTGGTCATCGGCAACGGCGCGGTGCTGATCGGGATGAGTGAGCGCACCACCCCGCAAGCCGTGGAGATGCTCGCGCACAAACTGTTCGCGGCCGGCTCGGCCCGTACGATCGTCGCGCTCGACATGCCGAAGAGACGTGCCCTGATGCACCTCGACACCGTGATGACGATGATCGACGGCGACACCTTCACCCAGTACGCCGGCCTCGGCATGCTCCGCTCCTACACCATCGAGCCCGGCTCCGACGACAAGGAGCTGAAGGTCACCGACCATCCGCCGGAGCACATGCACCGCGCGATCGCCGCCGCGCTCGGGCTCAGCGAGATCCGCGTGCTCACCGCCACGCAGGACGTGCACAGCGCGGAACGCGAGCAGTGGGACGACGGCTGCAACGTCCTGGCCGTCGAACCGGGCGTGGTCGTCGCCTACGAACGGAACTCCACCACCAACACGCACCTGCGCAAGCAGGGCATCGAGGTGATAGAGATCCCCGGCAGCGAGCTGGGCCGGGGCAGGGGCGGCCCGCGCTGCATGAGCTGTCCCGTGGAGCGAGACGCCGTCTGACGCGCCGCATACAAAGTCGGTCGTATATAAATACGAGTTCTCGTATACACTTCCAGGCGTTCGTGTCCCCCATCCCTGGAGCACCCCATGGCGACTGTCCCGACCGCCCTCGCCGGCCGCCACTTCCTCAAGGAGGCGGACTTCACCGCGGAGGAGTTCCGCGGCCTGCTGGAGCTGGCCGCCGAGCTGAAGGCGGCCAAGCGGGCCGGGGCCGAGCGCCGGTACCTGCAGGGCAGGAACATCGCGCTGATCTTCGAGAAGACCTCGACGCGCACCCGCTGCGCGTTCGAGGTCGCGGCCGCCGACCAGGGCGCCTCGACCACGTACCTCGACCCGTCCGGCTCCCAGATGGGCCACAAGGAGTCCGTGAAGGACACCGCCCGGGTGCTGGGCCGGATGTACGACGGCATCGAGTACCGCGGGGACAGCCAGGCCAAGGTGGAGGAGCTGGCCCGGTACGCGGGCGTCCCCGTCTACAACGGTCTCACCGACGACTGGCACCCCACCCAGATGCTCGCCGACGTCCTCACCATGACCGAGCACACCGCCAAGCCGCTCA
>KL568534.1:99058-100952 GCA_000715605.1 Streptomyces speibonae
GATGCTCGCCGACGTCCTCACCATGACCGAGCACACCGCCAAGCCGCTCACACGGACCGCCTTCGCCTACCTCGGCGACGCCCGTTTCAACATGGGCAACTCCTACCTGGTCACCGCCGCCCTGCTGGGCATGGACGTCCGCATCGTCGCCCCGAAGACCTACTGGCCGGCCCAGGAGGTCGTCGACCGGGCCCGCGAGCTCGCCGCGTCGAGCGGGGCCCGCATCACGCTCACCGAGGACATCGCCGAGGGCGTCGCGGGCGCCGACTTCGTCGCCACGGACGTCTGGGTCTCCATGGGGGAGCCCAAGGAGGTCTGGGCCGAGCGGATCGCCGCCCTCGCGCCGTACGCGGTGACCATGGACGTCCTGCGCGCCACCGGCAACCCGGACGTCGGCTTCCTGCACTGCCTGCCCGCCTTCCACGACCTCGGCACCCAGGTCGGCCGCGAGGTGTACGAGGCGCACGGTCTCGAGTCGCTGGAGGTGACCGACGAGGTGTTCGAGTCCGCGCACTCGCTGGTCTTCGACGAGGCGGAGAACCGTATGCACACGATCAAGGCGGTCCTGGTGGCCACCCTCGCCTGAGGCGGCCCGTTCAGACCGGGCGCCGCTGCCCCGGCAGCCGGAACCACACCGCCTTGCCGGACTCGGTGGGGCGGTGACCGCAGGACGAACTCAGCGAGCGGATCAGCAGCAGCCCGCGCCCGTGCTCCTGCCAGGGGTCGGGCAGGCCGATCACCGGGCGGGTGAGGTCGCCGGGCGGCGCCGGGTCGGTGTCGTGCACCTCGACGTGGAACCCGGCCGGCAGCAGCCGCACCACCAGCTCTATCGGGGCGCTCCCCGAGGTGTGCTCCACCGCGTTGGCCACCAGCTCCGCCGTCAGCAGCTCCGCCGTGTCGCTGTCGGCGGAGTGCTTGCGCTCGGCCAGCGCCGTACGGACCAGTGCACGCGCCACGGGCACTGCGGCAGTGGTGTGCGGCAGCGCGACGCGCCAGGAGGTGGAAGCGGCGGAGGGTTCGTGCACAGCGGGTCCGTTCATGGAGCGGGCGCTCCTGTGTTCAGCCGTCAATGGTACGGCGCACCCGGTGCCGCCCTGCGCGGGGGCCGGTCCCGGTGTACTGGCCGGGCGCCGGCCGGGGCGTCCGGCCCCGGCAACGGACGGCCTACCCATGCCGGCGCCCCGCCTCGCACGCCTGATCCCACCGTTACCGGTGTGTCGACAAGCCGTGACGGAAGTGACGGCCCCCGAACGGTGTATCGCGTACTCGTGACGACAGTCACCGATCGGTGATAACTTCGGGGGACCGAGGTCAGTGAGCAGCGCCGCGCCCGCCCGAGGAGGCCGCCCTCATGAGTCCCTTCACCGGCTCCGCCGCCCGCACCGGCCGCTGGGAGCATCTGCGCGTCGACCTCGACGACGGCGTCGCGACCGTCACCCTCGCTCGCCCCGACAAGCTCAACGCGCTCACCTTCGGCGCCTACGCCGACCTGCGCGACCTGCTCGCCGAGCTGTCCCGGGAGCGCGCGGTGCGGGCCCTGGTGCTGGCCGGCGAGGGGCGCGGCTTCTGCTCCGGGGGCGACGTCGACGAGATCATCGGCGCGACCCTCGCCATGGACACCGCCCAGCTGCTCGACTTCAACCGCATGACCGGCCAGGTGGTGCGCGCCGTACGGGAGTGCCCGTTCCCGGTGATCGCCGCGGTGCACGGCGTGGCGGCCGGCGCCGGCGCGGTCCTCGCCCTGGCCGCCGACTTCCGCGTCGCCGACCCCAGCGCCCGCTTCGCCTTCCTCTTCACCCGGGTCGGCCTCTCCGGCGGCGACATGGGCGCCGCGTACCTGCTGCCGCGGGTCGTCGGCCTGGGCCACGCGACGCGGCTGCTGATGCTGGGCGAG
>KL568534.1:101177-107936 GCA_000715605.1 Streptomyces speibonae
GCCGGTGCGCGCCCCGGAGGCCGAGCGGATCGGCCTGATCAGCACCCTCACGGACGAGGGCAGCGCCGACGAGGCCGCCCGGAGCCTGGCCCGCCGCCTCGCCGACGGCCCCGCCCTCGCCCACGCCCAGACCAAGGCGCTGCTCACGGCCGAACTGGACATGCCCCTGTCGGCGGCGGTCGAACTCGACGCGTCGACCCAGGCCCTGCTGATGACCGGCGAGGACTACGCCGAGTTCCACGCGGCCTTCACCGAGGAGCGTCCTGCGAAGTGGCGGGGACGGTGACCCGATGACGCACGGCACCGCACACCCTCGGGGGCAGCGCGTCGCGATCATCGGCGGAGGCCCCGGCGGCCTCTACACCGCGGCGCTGCTCAAGCGGCTCGACCCCGGCCGGCAGGTCACCCTCTGGGAACGCAACGCCCCGGACGACACCTTCGGCTTCGGCGTCGTCCTCTCCGACGAGACCCTCGGCGGGATCGAGCACGCCGACCCGCAGGTCTACGCGGCCCTGCAACGCGACTTCGTCCGCTGGGACGACATCGACATCGTCCACCGCGGCACCCGCCACACCTCCACGGGGCACGCCTTCGCCGCGCTCGAGCGCCGCCGCCTCCTGCAGATCCTGCACGACCGCTGCCGCGCCCTCGGCGTCGACCTGCGCTTCCGCTCCCCGGCCCCCGACCCGGCCCGCCTGGCCGCCACCCACGACCTCGTCGTGGCCGCCGACGGCGTCAACAGCACCACCCGCGAGGCCTTCGCGGACGTCTTCCGGCCCCGGATCACCGCACACCGCTGCCGCTACATCTGGCTGGCCGCCGACTTCGCCTTCGACGCCTTCCGGTTCGAGATCGCCGAGACCGAGCACGGCGTGATGCAGCTGCACGGCTACCCCTTCGCCCGCCCGTCGCCCGGCCACCACCCCTCAACGAGGCCCTCCGGGCCGCAGAGCCCATGCGCCTCCACCGTGATCGTCGAGATGCGCGAAGAGGTCTGGCGCGCCGCCGGATTCGACGAGCTCGACACGGACGAGTCCCTCGCGCGCTGCGCCAAGATCTTCGCCGAGGCGCTCGGCGGACGGCCGCTGCGGGGCAACAACTCGGCGTGGACCACCTTCCGCACGGTCGTCAACGAGCGCTGGTCGCACGGCAACACCGTTCTCCTCGGCGACGCCGCGCACACCGCGCACTTCTCCATCGGCTCCGGCACCAAGCTCGCCGTGGAGGACGCGCTGGCGCTCGCCGCCTGCCTGCGCGAGCAGCCCGCCCTCGACGACGCGCTGAGCGCGTACGAGGCCGAGCGCCGGCCCGTCGTCGCCTCCACCCAGCGTGCCGCCCGGGCCAGCCTGGAGTGGTTCGAGAACCTGCCCGTGTACCTCTCCCAGCCGCCCCGCCAGTTCGCCTTCAACCTGCTGACCCGCAGCCGCCGCGTCACCCATGACAACCTGCGGCTGCGCGACGCCCGCTTCACCGGGTCGGTGGAGCGCGCCTTCGGCTGTCCGCCCGGCACGCCGCCGATGTTCACGCCGTTCCGGCTGCGCGGTCTGACCCTGCGCAACCGGGTCGTCGTCTCGCCCATGGACATGTACTCGGCGACCGACGGCGTGCCCGGCGACTTCCACCTCGTCCACCTGGGCGCCCGCGCCCTCGGCGGCGCCGGACTGGTGATGACCGAGATGGTGTGCGTCAGCCCGCAGGGCCGCATCACCCCCGGCTGCGCGGGCCTGTACACCGGCCGGCAGGCCGAGGCGTGGCGGCGGATCACCGACTTCGTGCACGCCCAGGCGCCCGGCACCGCGATCGGCGTGCAGCTCGGCCACAGCGGGCGCAAGGGCTCGACGAAGCTGATGTGGGAGGGCATGGACGAACCGCTCGACGACGGCGACTGGCCGCTCGTCGCCGCGTCCCCGCTGCCGTACAAGCCGGACAGTCAGGTGCCCCGGGAGCTGAGCCGGGCCCAGCTCACCGACCTCAGGGAGCAGTTCACGGCCGCCGCCCTGCGGGCCGCGCGGGCCGGTTTCGACCTGCTGGAACTGCACTGCGCCCACGGCTATCTGCTCTCCGGTTTCCTCTCCCCGCTGACCAACCGCCGCACCGACGCCTACGGGGGCTCACCGCAGAAGCGGCTGCGCTTCCCGCTGGAGGTCTTCGACGCCGTGCGCGCGGTGTGGCCCGGGGACCGGCCGATGACCGTCCGCATCTCCGCCACCGACTGGGCCGAGGGCGGCATGACCGCCGAGGACGCGGTCGAGGTCGCCCGCGCCTTCGCCGCGCACGGCGCCGACGCGATCGACGTGTCGACGGGGCAGGTGGTGGCCGACGAACGGCCGGAGTACGGCCGCTCGTACCAGGCTCCGTTCGCCGACCGGGTGCGCAACGAGGCCGGCGTCCCGGTGATCGCGGTCGGGGCGATCTCCTCGTGGGACGACGTCAACTCCCTGCTCCTCGCCGGGCGTACGGACCTGTGCGCGCTGGCCCGGCCGCACCTCTACGACCCGCACTGGACCCTGCACGCGGCGGCCGAACAGGGCTACGAGGGGCCGGGCGTCGTCTGGCCGCCGCAGTACCGCGCGGGCAGCCGCCGCCCGCAGACCGGGCGCACCGACGCGCCCAAGCCCCGCCTCACCCTGGGCGACCGACCCGCTCAGGCCGGATAGCCCCAGGCCTCGCAGGTCGGGCGCAGCCGTTCGCAGATCTCCTCCCGCCGGGGCAGCGGACGGCCCGGCTGCACCGTGCCGGTCCGGATGTTGTCGCGCCAGTCGCCGAGCCCCCGGACGAGTTCGCCGCCGCTCTTCGTGCCGTACTCGAGCATGGCCGGCTCGTAGTCGATGCCGAGGAACGCGCACAGTCGGCGCATCTCCCGCTCAGGGTCGGCGGTGATGTCCTCGTAGCGCACGGTGCAGCCGTCCTCCTCGGCGGCGCGCGCCTTCTCGACGGCGTCCAGGTAGCGCAGCACGTCGGTCACGGCCTTGTCGTACGGGCGCTTGACCGGGTCGCTCTCGTGCCAGGAACGGGCGACGGACTCCGGGTGGCGCAGCAGGAAGACGAACCGGGCGTCGGGCCAGCAGTCCCGGATCCGCCGGTGCATGTAGACGTTGGCCGGCGTCTTCTCGACGACGAACTCCTTGCCCGATTTGACCAGTTCGCGGTGCATGATGCGGTCCCAGAGCAGGTGTTCCAGGTCGCCGCGGCCCAGGCCGAGGGCCTTCATGGCGCGTTCGGAGAACCAGTTGGCGCAGGTGACGTCGATCGCGCCCAGGTGCAGTTCGTGCGGGGCGTGCAGCCGGGAGTGGGCGCCGAGCATCATGCGCAGCAGCGTGGAGCCGGAGCGGATGGAGGAGATGATGAAGACCGGTTGCCGCAGCAACCGTTCGGTCGCCAGCTCCCCGGCCGACGGGCGGTGGTACGGGCCCGCCGGGCGCTCCGCGGGGTTCACGGCCGGCCGGGGGGAGGCCGTACGGGGAGCCCGCCGCACCTGGAGGCCGGTGGTGACGGTCAGGGCCCGGTTCACATTGCGCAGGAGACTCATGCGGACCGACCGTAGATGAGAATCATGAGAAGAGGGAAGGGAGACTTTAAAGGTTCCCTGAATCATGGGAAGTGTGACGCATGACACTCGGGCGGGGTGTCCGGGTCAGGGGGACTCCAGGGCCGCGTAGCGGGCGCCCGCGTCGCGGAGTCGCTCGTGCAACGCGTGGAAGACGGCCGCCGAGCGCGTACCGGGCCAGTCCCGGGGGAGCAGGGCGGCGGGCAGGCCCGGGTCGGCGTAGGGCAGGTGGCGCCAGGAGTCCAGGGCGAGCAGGTAGTCGCGGTAGGCATCCTCGGGCGGGGTGTCGGACCGCTCCTGCCAGGAGCGCAGCACGGGCCCGTGCCGGTCCAGGAACGCCTCGTGCTGCTTGGCGATCCCGGCCAGGTCCCACCAGCGTGCGACCGCGTCCGCGGTGGGCGCGAAGCCGAGGTGCTCACCGCGGAAGAGGTCGACGTACCCGTCGAGCCGCAGCCGCTCCAGCGTGTGCCGGGTCTCCTCGTACAGCCGCGCGGGCGCGATCCACACGCCCGGTGCCGCCGTGCCGAAGCCGAGGCCGGACAGCCGGGAGCGCAGCACATGCCGCTTCTGCCGCTCGGACTCCGGCACGGAGAACACGGCGAGCACCCAGCCCTCGTCCCGGTGTGGGGCGGTGGCGTAGATGCGCCGGTCGCCGTCCTCCAGCAACTGGCGTGCGTCCGGGGACAGTTCGTACCCGGCGGCACCGCGCGCGGTGCGCGCGGGGACGAGCAGCCCGCGCCGTTTGAGCCGGGACACCGAGGAACGCACGGACGGGGCGTCCACGCCGACCGCGGCCAGCAGCCGGATCAGTTCGGCGACGGGCACCGGGCCCGGCGCGAAGCGGCCGTAGGCGCCGTAGAGCGTGACGATGAGAGACCGTGGAGCATGCTGGTCGGACACGTTGATCATCTTAGGTGGTCGCTGCGGGTGCCGTTCCCCGGCATCAGCCCTGGTCATCCCTTGTGCCGGCGGAGGCGCGCAGCCGGAAGCGCTGGAGCTTGCCGGTGGCGGTACGCGGCAGCGCGTCCATGAAGACGATCTCGCGGGGGCACTTGTAGGGGGCGAGTTCCTCCTTCACGAAGGCGCGCAGGGCCTCCGCGTCGCGCTCGGCGCCCTCCTTGACCACCGTGTACGCCACCACCACCTGGCCGCGTGCCTCGTCGGGCCGCCCCACCACGGCCGCCTCGACGACGTCGGGGTGGCGCAGCAGGGCGTCCTCCACCTCCGGTCCGGCGATGTTGTACCCGGCCGAGATGATCATGTCGTCGGCGCGGGCCACGTACCGGAAGTAGCCGTCGGGGTCGCGGACGTAGGTGTCACCGGTGATGTTCCAGCCGCCGCGCACGTAGTCCCGCTGGCGCGGGTCGGCGAGATAGCGGCAGCCGACCGGGCCGCGCACCGCGAGCAGGCCGGGCTCGCCGTCCGGTACGGGGGCGCCGTCCGCGTCCTGCACGCGCGCCTGCCAGCCGGGCACCGGCACCCCGGTCGTCCCCGGCCTGATGTCCTCGTCGGCGGCCGAGACGAAGATGTGCAGCAGTTCGGTCGCGCCGATGCCGTTGATGATGCGCAGGCCGGTGCGTTCGTACCAGGCGTTCCAGGTGGCGGCCGGCAGGTTCTCGCCCGCCGAGACACAGCGGCGCAGCGAGGACAGGTCGCGGGGGGCCGCCGCGCCGAGCATCGCCCGGTAGGCGGTGGGCGCGGTGAACAGCACCGACACCCGGTGCTCGGCGACCGCCGCCAGCAACTGCTCGGGGTGCGCCTGTTCGAGCAGCAGGGCACTCGCGCCGGCCCGCATCGGGAACACCACGAGTCCGCCCAGGCCGAAGGTGAAGCCGAGCGGGGGGCTGCCGGCGAAGACGTCGTCCGGGACCGGCCTGAGCACGTGCCGGGAGAAGGTGTCCGCGATCGCCAGCACGTCGCGGTGGAAGTGCATGCAGCCCTTGGGCCGTCCGGTGGTGCCGGAGGTGAAGGCGATCAGCGCGACGTCGTCGGCGGCGGTCGGCACCGCCTCGTACGGGGTGCCGGGCGCCGGGCGGCGCAGCAGGTCGTCCGGTGTGTCGCCGCCGTACGTGGCGATCCGCAGGCCCGGGACCTCGGCCTTGGCCAGGTCGTCCACGGCCCGCACGTCGCACAGCGCGTGGCGCACCTCGGCGATCGAGCAGATGGTGCTCAGCTCGTGCGCGCGCTGCTGGGCCAGCACGGTGACGGCGACCGCGCCCGCCTTCAGCACCGCCAGCCAGCACGCGGCCAGCCACGGCGTGGTGGGCCCGCGCAGCAGCACCCGGTTGCCGGGGACGACCCCGAGGTCGCCGGTGAGGATGTGCGCGAGCCGGTCCACCCGCGCCCGCAGTTCGCCGTACGTCCAGGACGCGCCGTCGGGGGTGCGGAACACCGGGCGGTCGTCGGGCGGGCCGTGCAGCAGTTCGGCGGCGCAGTTCAGCCGCTCGGGGTAGCGCAGCTCCGGCAGGTCGAAGCGGAGCTCTGGCCACTCGTCAGGTGGCGGGAGATGGTCGCGGGCGAAGGTGTCGACGTGCGCGGTGGCCCGTGGATTCATGGCGGTTCGCCCCCTTGGCGTGGTGGGCTCGCACGGGGAGCGTAGCGTGTTAGTGACGACAGTCAATGGTCCGCGATAACCTCGGAGCGGCCCAGCCGCGAGGGAAGGACCGGCGATGACCGCATTCTCGCTCGAACCGGCACAAGTCGCCTGGTGTGCCGAGCTGCGCACGCTGGCGGCCCAGCGGCTGCGCCCGCTCGCGGAGAAGAGCGAACCCGGGCGGGTCGACCGCGCCCTGGTCGCCGAACTGGGCTCCCTCGGGCTGCTGTCCCGCCTGTTCACCTCGGGCGCGCTCGAGCTGTGCCTGATGCGCGAGTCCCTCGCCCAGGCCTGCACCGAGGCGGAGACCGCGCTCGCCCTCCAGGGCCTGGGCGCCCACCCGGTGCACGCCCACGGCACCCCCGCCCAGCGTGAGCGCTGGCTGCCCGGAGTGAGCGACGGCAGCGTCGTCGCGGCGTTCGCGCTGAGCGAGCCGGGCGCAGGCTCCGACGCGGCGGCCCTGTCGCTCACCGCGCACCCCGACGGCCCCGGCGCCTGGCGGCTCACCGGCGACAAGCGCTGGATCTCGAACGCCCCCGACGCCGACTTCTGCACCGTCTTCGCCCGCACCACCCCCGGTGCCGGCGCCCGCGGCGTGACCGCCTTCCTGGTCCCCGCC
>KL568534.1:108158-109181 GCA_000715605.1 Streptomyces speibonae
TGCTCTCCCCGCACCCCATCGGCGCGCTCCGGTTCGACGCCGTACCGGTGACCGCCGACGACGTGCTCGGCGAGCCCGACGGCGGCTTCCGGGTCGCCATGGACACCCTCAACCTGTTCCGGCCCAGCGTCGGCGCCTTCGCGGTCGGCATGGCCCAGGCCGCCCTGGACGCCACCCTGAGCCACACCGCCCGGCGGGACGCCTTCGGCGGCAAGCTGAAGGACCTGCAGTCCGTCGCCCACCAGGTCGCCGAGATGGCCCTGCGCACGGAGGCGGCCCGCCTGATGGTGTACGCGGCGGCCACGGCGTACGACGCGGGCGCCGCCGACGTCCCCCGGCGCTCGGCGATGGCGAAACTGCTCGCCACCGAGACCGCGCAGTACGTCGTCGACCGCGCCGTCCAACTGCACGGCGCGCGCGCCCTGCAACGCGGGCACCTGCTCGAACACCTCTACCGGGAGGTCCGCGCGCCCCGCATCTACGAGGGGGCCAGCGAAGTGCAGCGGGGCATCATCGCCAAGGAGTCGTACAAGAAACTGGAGGACCGGTGACCGCCGAGCGCGTCAATCCGCCCGAACTCTCCCCGCCGGCCGGCTTCTCGCACGCCGTCGTCGCCACCGGCTCCCGGCTGGTGTTCCTGGCCGGCCAGACCGCGCTCGACCCCGACGGCAAGGTCGTCGGAGACACCCTGCCCGAACAGTTCACCCGGGCCCTGACCAACCTGCTCGCCGCCCTGCGCGCCGCCGGCGGCACCCCCGCCGACCTGGCCCGCGTCACCGTGTACGCCACGGACGTCGCCGCGTACCGCACCCACGCCCGGGAGATCGGGGCGGCATGGCGGGAGCTGGCCGGACGCGACTACCCGGCGATGGCGGTCGTCGAAGTGGTCCGCCTGTGGGACGAGGAGGCCCTGGTGGAACTCGACGGCTTCGCGGTGCTGCCCTGAGCGGGTGACGGCCCGCGCCGCGCCGTGCGGACACATCTAGGGTCCGTCGTTTGGATCACGCCGCAGGACACCGGCGG
>KL568534.1:109480-110984 GCA_000715605.1 Streptomyces speibonae
GCACCGTGAGCGGGGCCTGGTGCGTGCGGCTGCAAGGCGGAGGAGGGCGCCAGGGCGGAGCCCTGGCAACCGACGACAACGCCGCAGACGCGCGTGCCAGGCCCCGCGTCTGCGGCGTGATCCGAACGACGGGCCCTAGCCTGGCGTCATGCCGGAGATCGCACTGAGCGCGGGCACGATCGAGTACGAGGACACCGGGGGCGAGGGTCCGGTCGTCGTGCTGCTGCACGGCCTCCTGCACGACTCCTCCGTCTGGCGGAAGGTCATCGCCGTGCTGCGCCCCGGCCACCGGCTGATCGCACCCACCCTGCCGTACGGCGCGCACCGCAGGCCGATGTCCCGGCCGCCCACGCCCGACCTGGTCAACGAGCTGATCGTGGAGTTCCTCGACCGCCTTGACCTGCGGGACGTCACCCTGGTCGAGAGCGACTGCGGACGCGCCCAGACGGTCGCGGCCCGGCATCCCGAGCGGCTGGCCCGGCTGGTGCTGATCTCCTGCGAGGCCTTCGACAACTATCCGCCGGGCCTGCCCGGCAAAATGATCACCGTGGCCTGCCGGATCCCCGGCGGCATCCCGCTCATGGTGCGCACACTGGGCCTGAAACCCCTGCGCAGACTCCCGATCGGCTTCGGCGCGCTCACCAAGCGCCCGGTGCCGGACGAGATCGTCGACCGGTGGCTGCGGCCGCTGCGCACCGACCCGGCGATCCGGCGGGACTTCCGGCACTACGGCACCCATGTGCGGCGGTCCGAACTGCTCGAGGCCGCTCAGGGGCTGCGGTACTTCGACCGGCCCGCGCTGGTGGTCTGGGCGGCCGAGGACCGGATGATGCCCCGCGAGCACGGCCGCCTGCTGGCCGAACTGCTGCCCCGGGGCAGGCTGGTGGAGCTGAAGAGGACCCGGACGCTGATCGCCGAGGACCGGCCGGAGCGGCTGGCCTCCCTGCTGCGGTGGTTCGTCGCGGAGGGATGAACGGCGGGCGCCGAGCTGCGGGCGCGTCCGGTGCCGCGGACGGTGTCAGGCGGCGACCGCGAGGTTCTCCGCGGGGAGCCGGTGCGGGGTGACCACCCGGCCGTCGGGGAGCAGCTCGCCGGTGTCGTCGAAGACGATCACGCCGTCGCACAGCAGGCTCCACCCCTGCTCGGGGTGGGCGGCCACGACGTGCGGGACGCGGGACTCGGTCCGGGGGCAGGAAGGCTGGTGGGCACACATGGCGCACCTCCACATCGGTGACGATCCGAATGGGTCGTACGCACGACCATCCTCCGTCCGCCGACGCACCGGAACGGCCCGGCGTGGAACGTGACAGCTCCAGGACAATCCCGGGACGGTTCCCCGACAGCCGATGCCTTCCGCCGCCGAAGGGGTGACGACGCGTGGCCGCGCACCCCTTGGCCGGGTAGGGCTGAAACGCCCCCTTCCCCTCACGTGTGGAGGTTTCCCCGTGCCTGTACGTCCCTACCTCGGCGCGGCGGCCGGTGCCGCGCTCCTGCTGCTCGGCAC
>KL568534.1:111205-111962 GCA_000715605.1 Streptomyces speibonae
GCGGCAGCCCCCTCCGCGACCGCGCAGTCCGCGCCCGAGGAGTCCGTGACGGTCGATGCGGAGGGACGGGTCGACTCCTACGGTGTCACCCTCTCCGGCACCTACCGCTGCACCGCCGCCACCGGGGAGGTCTTCGTCGCCTCCTCGATCAGCCAGGCGGCCGAGCCCGGGAAGCGCTACCCGATCGGCGGCACCCGCGCGGTGTGCGACGGCAAGGAGCACCGCTGGGTGAACTCCGGCCATGTGAACGGCGCGACCCTGAAGGCCGGCTCGGCGCACGTCGAGGCCACGGTCATGGAGCTGCGCCCCAGCGGCATCCTGCTGCTGCCCGTCACCCACGCCGTCGAGCACCAGGACATCACCCTGGTCCAGGACTGACCGGCGCCCATCCGGCCCACCCGTTGCCGTGGGCCGGAAGGGCGGCCGCGCCGTTCCTGCCGCCGCCGGGCATGGACCGGCCCGCGTCCGGTTCGCCAGGCTGGCCCCATGGCCGTTCTCCGTCACACGGTGTCCCTCGCACCCGTCCCGCGTCCCTGGCTCGCCGACGCCCTCGCCGTCCTGCTGGACCTGGCGGACGGCAGCCGTGCGGAGGCGGGGCGGGTGCTGCTGCCGGACGGGCGGACCGTGCCGGACATACGGCTCGCCGAGGGGCGCCATCTCCGCCCCGGGGCCGTGTACGAGAGCACCGGGGACGCGCGGGAGACGGTGCGGGTCCGGGTGGAGGAGTGGAACCGCCGGCGCGCGCTGCGGCTGGGGC
>KL568534.1:112220-117087 GCA_000715605.1 Streptomyces speibonae
TGCTGCACCGGCCGGACCGTCCGCGGCTGGTTGAGATCGACGGGCGGGCGCGGGTGGCGGGCGTGTGGTCCGCCCTGTCCCGGGTGAGCGGCACGGCGCGGCTGCGCTGCGACGACTGGTGGGCGGCCGCGGACTCGGGTCGCCGCGCGCGCACGGCTCCGCTGCGGGCGCGCCTGGAGTGCGGCGCGGGCCGGGCGGAACTGCGGGCGGTCCCCGCGCCCGGCGGCCTCGACGGCCACTGGAGGGTGACGGTCACGGTCCGCATCCGCGGCCGCCGCCTGTACCGCCCGCCGGCGGCCATCGCCCTGACCCTGCTCCGGGGCCGCCTCCAGCGTTCGTTCGCCACCACCCTGAACGACCTGGCCACACACTGGAACACGGAGGTCCCCCGAGTCCTGTCCCTGCCCCCCGAGGCCCTGCACAGGGAGCTCATGGCCACCGACCCCTACCCGGCCTGACACACCCCGCCCGGCGACGCCTGCCGCCCTGTACCCAGGTCCCCCCTGACCAACCCGACCACACGGCGGACCGCCGGGTTTCGGCCCTGCCGACAACGCCCACGCGTCACCGTCCGGCCCGGCACGCGCCGACCACCGTCGCCCGTGCCCGGGACGGACCCCGGCCGAGCCGACCGTACGGCGAACCACGTCACCGTCGGGCCCGGTCGGGCAGGCGCGCGGCGGCCACCGTCGCCCTGTGACCCAAGTCGTGCCTCGGCCGAGCCGACCGTACGGCGAACCGCCGAGTTTCCGCGCCTGCCGGCGACGGCACACACGCCACCGGTCCGGCGGGGGCGGGCAGCCGCGCCGCCCTGTGCCGCGGTCGCCGGGATGAGCTGGTGGCGTGGCGGGACGCCGAGTCCCTCGCCGGCCGGCGAGGCGGGAGCCCCTGGCGGCGGGCCCGGCGCGCGGGCCGACGGCTCACGCGTCGCCTCCCGGCAGGTCCGGCAGCCGGATGCCGGTCATCGGTGCCTCGTGTCCGGGCGAGGCTGTTGTCGGCCGGGACGTTGCGGAAGCCGGCCGCGTGGCGGGGTGCCGAAGCGCCCGCCTGTGCGTCGCCGCCCGGGCGGTCCGGCAGCCGCATGTCGGTCATCGGGGTCCGGTGACGGCCTTGCCCGCCTGCCGGCGAGGCTCTACGCGTCGCCGCCCGGGCGGTCCGGCAGCCGCGTGCTGATCATCGGCGTCCCGCCTGCCGGCCAGGCTCTACGCGTCGCTGTTCGGCCAGTCCAGCAGGCGGGCGCCGATTACCGCTGTTTGCAGCATGTAGCGGTGGGCCGGGTCGGAGGGGTTCGCGCCGGTGAGTTTGCTGATGCGTTCCAGGCGGTACGTCAGCGCACGCACGCTCAGGGAGAGGCGCCGGGCCGCCTCCGCGGCCACGCAGCCGGAGTCGAAGTAGGCGGTGAGCGTGTCGATCAGGGGCTGGGCGCCGCCCCGTGCCGTGGACAGCGGGCCCAGGGTGTTGTGCACCAGGTCGGCCATGGCCTGACGGTCGCGGGCGAGCACCGGGTAGACGAGCAGATCGGCGGCGCGCAGCACCGGGTCGTCCAGCCCCAGCCGCTCGGCGATCTCCAGGGAGCTCAGGGCCTCCTCGTACGACTGGACGACCCCGCCCGGCCCGGACTGCGGGCGGCCGATGGCGACCTGGCCGCCGTCGGTGGCGGCGTGCGCCTGCTTGGCGAAGTAGGTCAGCACCTCCTTCTGATGCCCCGGCGCGATGCACAGCAGCCGGCCGTCCTTCGTGGTGAGCAGGATGCTGCGGTCGTTGAAGCGGGCTATCAGCGCCTGCTCCACCTGCCGCGGCACCGGGTCGCCCTCGTCGTAGGCGGCCGGCCCCTGCGCGACGGCCACCGCGTGTTCGTGGGACAGCCGCAGACCGAAGCGTTCGGCGCGTTCGGCGAGCCGGCCCAGGTCGCTGCGGCCGTAGAGCAGGTCGTCGATGAACTCCCGCCGGGCCGCCTCCTCCTGACGCACCGCCAGCCGCTGTGCGCGCTCGTAGCCCTCGGCGAACGCGTCCACGACCTGCTGGACGGCCGCGAGCGCGTCGTCCGCCGTGTCCCCTCCGGGCGGCCACGCGCCGCGGGCCGCGGACAGATGCGCGCTGACGAGGGAGCGCAGATTGAAACCCGCCTCCGCGGCCCGTTCCCCCAGGACCCGCCGTGAGGCGATCTCGTCCCGGGTGAGGCGTCGGCCCGTCGCCGCCACCTCGGCGAGAATGCGGGTGTACTCCTCCAGATACTCTTCCGGAATCTGTCGTTCCGTCATCCGGTCCCCCCCAACTCTTGACGCATCCCTGATGCGTTCGTGTGCATGCGTCGGCATGCAGACCCTAGTAAAACTTGCCGGAATCCGGCAATGCGCCGACCCGCCCCCGTCGGGCATCATGCTTCCCGGGGAGCACCGCGGAAGGTTCCGGTGCCGGACACCGGCAGGTGTCCGCGCCGGAGCCCGGAGGGGAGCAGTGCTGCCCGAAGTCGTCGAGCGGTGAACGGGAGGGGGCGGAGATGCGCACAGACGACGCGGCCGCGGTCCCGCCCGTCACCCGGTACGGGCGGCCGTCGCACCGGCCCTGCCCCGACGAACCCTGGCCGTCCCGGTCCCCGCGCTCACGCGGTGCGGACCGGGACGGGGCCCGGCGCGCGGAGCGCCGACGAGCGGACGGCCTCAGTCCGCGGGCGTCGCAGAACCACAGCGCCCGCTGAGCCGTCTCCTCCTTCACCGGTCATTCGCCCGTCCCGTCAACGAGGCACTGCCTCACCCGACTTCTGCCACTATTTCAGCCCATAAGGACGTCTCCCATGGATGCCGCCACCGTGGGCCTCGCCGTACTCGCCGGCGTCGCCCTGTTGCTCGTGCTCATTGGTCTGCTGCTGGTCACCAAGCTCTTCCGCAAGGTGGAGCAGGGCAAAGCGCTGATCGTCTCCAAGGTCCGCAAGGTGGACGTGACGTTCACCGGCTCCGTCGTGCTGCCGGTGCTGCACAAGGCCGAGGTGATGGACATCTCGGTGAAGACCATCGAGATCACCCGGGCCGGCAAGGAAGGCCTGATCTGCCGGGACAACATCCGCGCGGACATCCGCATCACGTTCTTCGTCAAGGTCAACAAGACCGTCGACGACGTCATCAAGGTCGCGCAGGCCGTCGGCACCGCCCGGGCCAGCGACCGCAACACCCTCCAGGAACTGTTCCACGCCAAGTTCTCCGAGGCGCTCAAGACCGTCGGCAAGCAGATGGACTTCACCGACCTCTACACCAAGCGCGAGGAGCTGCGGTACCGGATCATCGAGGTCATCGGCGTCGACCTGAACGGCTACCACCTCGAGGACGCCGCGATCGACTTCCTGGAGCAGACCCCGCTGACCCAGCTCGACCCGGGCAACGTGCTCGACGCGCAGGGCATCCGCAAGATCACCGAGCTCACGGCCGTGGAGCACGTCCGCACCAACGAGGCCCAGCGCAACGAGCAGAAGGAGATCACCCGGCAGGACGTCGACGCACGCGAGGCGATCCTGGAACTGGAGCGCCGGCAGGCCGACGCCGAGAGCAAGCAGAAGCGGGAGATCGAGACCGTACGGGCCCGCGAGGAGGCCGAGACCGCGCGGGTGGTGGAGGAGGAGCGGCTGCGCGCGCAGAGCGCCTTCCTGCGCACCGAGGAACAGCTCGGCGTGCAGCGCGAGAACCAGGCACGCGAGGTCGCCGTCGCCGCCAAGAACCGCGAGCGGGTCATCGCCGTGGAGAGCGAGCGCATCGAGAAGGACCGCCTGCTGGAGGTCATCGCCCGGGACCGGGAGACCGAACTGACCAGGATCTCCGCCGAGAAGGAGGTCGAGGCGGAGAAGCGGGAGATCGCCGAGGTCATCCGCGAGCGGGTGGCGGTGGACCGCACCGTCGCCGAGCAGGAGGAGTCCATCAAGCGGCTGCGGGCCGTGGAGGAGGCCGAGCGGGAGCGCCAGGCCGTCATCATCGCCGCGGAGGCCGAGGCACAGGAGAAGCTGGTCAAGGACATCAAGGCCGCCGAGGCCGCCGAGCAGGCCGCCACCCACCGCGCCGCCGAGGAACTCACCCTCGCCGAGGCCCGGTTGAAGACCGCCGACCTCGACGCACAGGCCAAGCTGCGGCTGGCCGAGGGGATCCAGGCGGAGTCGGCCGCCGAGGGGCTGGCCACCGTCCAGGTCCGCGACAAGGAGGCCGAGGTCATCGAGAAGGCGGGCCGCGCCGAGGCCGAGGCCACCCAGGCCCGGCTGCGCGCGGAGGCCGAGGGCGCACGCGCCAAGGCCCTCGCCGACGCGGAGGCCATCAGCGGCAAGCTCCGCGCCGAGGCGGCCGGCCTCACCGAGAAGGCGGCGGCGATGGCCGCCCTCGACGAGGCGTCGCGCGGTCACGAGGAGTACCGGCTGCGGCTGGAGGCCGAGAAGGACATCCGGCTCGCCGGACTGGACGTGCAGCGGCAGGTCGCCGAGGCACAGGCCACCGTCCTCGCCACCGGCCTGGAGAGCGCCGACATCAACATCGTCGGCGGGGAGTCGGTGTTCTTCGACCGCCTCATGTCCTCCATCGCGCTCGGCAAGGGCGTGGACGGCTTCGTCAAGAACTCCGAGACCGCGCAGGCCCTCGCCGGCCCCTGGCTGGACGGCTCGGCCAGCTTCACCGACGACCTGAGCCGGATCCTCGGCTCCGTCTCCACGGGCGACGTGCAGAACCTCACGGTCTCCGCGCTGCTGATGCGGCTCATGCGCCAGGGCGGGGAGCACACCGATCGGTTCCGTGAACTGATCGAGAAAGCGGGCGAGTTGGGTCTGTCCGACACACCGCTGGCCGAGCTGAACGGCCGCGCCAGGACCTGACCGCCATCCGGTCGGGAGCCGCCGCAC
>KL568534.1:117341-117886 GCA_000715605.1 Streptomyces speibonae
CCCGAGAGGCAGCCATGACCACCGGCACCCACGAGCCCACGAACCCGGCCCCGCGCGCAACGCCGGGCCCGGGCGCACCCGGAACCAGCACGGCTCCCGGCCCGGACGCGCCCCACGAGGCGTCCCGTACGCCCGCCCCGGGCGGGGCCGGGCCGGCGGTCGACGGCGGCGCCTACCAGGTACTGCGCGACCGCCTCACCGCGCAGGCCGGCGAACTCGCCCGCCGTGCCGAGGCGCTGAACCACCGCCGCGCCGAGGAGTTCGACGCCCCCGAACTGCGCCTCACCGGCACCGAGCGGCTGCGCACCGACCGCGCGAGCATCCCGCGCGACATCGTCGCCGTGGGCGACGTGCTCCTCTTCGGCTACGAGGCCCGGCCCCGGCCCGACCGGGACACCGCGGTCGGCGACGTGCTCGCCCCGCACGACCGCGACCTGCGCCGTCTCCCCGAGGACGCGGTGCCCGGACTCCTCGACGACCCCGACTTCGTCCGCGAGTTCGCCGCCCTGCACCGCTACTACCGCCAGGCCCGGCTGCTGCGGCTG
>KL568534.1:118097-125127 GCA_000715605.1 Streptomyces speibonae
TTCTTCCAGACCGGCGAGAAGCCCGGCGACATCCGCGTCCTGCGCTGGTCGGTGACCGAGGACGGCCACGCCGCCTTCCTCGACGCGCGCGGCGACCGCGACCACGCGGCCACCCCGCCCGCCGACATCGTCTGGACGCCCGCCACCCGCGAGAACCACGTCCTCGGCCGCCACCCGCACGTCTCCGTGCAGGACGAGATCTACGTCGACACCCTCGGCGGCACCCTCACCGTCAAGACCGAGAACGACACCACCACCCCCGACGGCATCCACGCCGAGCCGGTCGACGAGCCCCTGCAGTCCCTCGCCGACGCCGACATCGCCCACGCCCGCGTCGGCCCGCTGATCCTGCTGCGGGTGCTCCCCTACAAGGAGACCGCGCCCCGCCACCTGGTCTTCAACACCCTCACCCGCACCGTCGTCCGCCTCGACGGCATCGGACAGGGCTGCCGCCGGCTGCCCGAGGACCAGGGCATCGTCTTCCCCGGCGGCTACTGCCTCGCCGCCGGCACCCACAAGACGTACGAACTCGACACGGACGGCATGGAGTTCGAGCGCGAGGTGCGCTCGCCCCACGGTGAGGACGTGCTCTACGCGTTCCACGCGCCCGCCCGCGGACGCGCCCTGCTGCTGTCGTACAACCAGATCCGCGAGGCGGTCGCCACCCCCATGGCCGGCCACGGCTGGGCGCTGTTCGACGACGGACAGCTCGTCCTGCTGCGCCCCGAGGGCGACGAGCCCGCCCGCGTCCACCCCGTCCAGCTGTGGGAGTCGCCCTACGTCTCCGACACCCACGCCGCCGCACAGCCCGTCGGCGAGGGCGCACTGGCCCGGGTCGGCAACGCCGACCTCGTCCGCGGCATCTCCGACTGCCTGTCCCTGGCCCGCTCCGCCGCCGAGACCACCCCGACGGCCGAGATCTACACCACCCTCGCGGCCGCCTGCGTCCGCGCCCTGGACACCCACCACTGGCTGGGCGAGCCGGAACTCGGCGACCTGCGCACCCCGCTGGAGCAGGTGCGTACCACCGCCGAGCAGGTGCTGGCCGAGTTCGAGACCGTCCGCGACCTCACCCGCCGGGCCGCCGAGGCGCTCGACGAGGCCGCGGACCGCATCGCCTCGGTGGTGCGCCGGCTGCGCGGCGAGCAGCCCCGGGAGGCCACCGCCTGGGTCACCGGCCTCACCGAACTCCGCCACGCCCAGGGCCATCTGCTGACCCTGAAGGACATGCGGTACGCGGACCACGACCGCATCGACGAGCTGGCCGGGACGGCCGAGACGGACCTCGCCTCCTTCGGCCAGCGCGCGATCGCCTTCCTGGCCCGCGAGGACGCCTTCGCCGCCCACCACACCGACCTCGAACGGCTGCACGCCGACATCGAGTCGCTCACCACCACCGCCGAGGCTGCCCCCGTCGCCGCCCGCCTCGACGAACTCACCGACGGGCTGCGCACGGTGACCGAGGTGGTCGCCGGACTCGACATCACCGACGCCACCGTCCGCACCACCGTCCTGGAACGCGTCGCCGACGCCATGGGCAGCGTCAACCGCGCCCGCGCCACCCTCGACACCCACCGCCGGGGCCTCCTCGACCAGGAGGCACGCGCCGGGTTCGCCGCCGAACTCGCCCTGCTCGGCCAGACCGTCACCGGCGCCCTCGCGGCGGCCGACGACCCCGAGCACTGCGACGACCAGCTCACCCGCGTGCTGACCCAGCTGGAGTCGCTGGAGTCCCGCTTCGCCGAGTTCGACGATGTCCTCGGCGAACTCGCCGCCAAGCGCACCGAGATCTACGAGGCGTTCGCCGCGCGCAAGCAGAGCCTCACCGACGCCCGCGCCCGCCGCGCCGAACAGCTCGCCTCCGCCGCCGACCGCGTCCTTCAGACGATCGCCCGCCGCTCCGCCTCCCTCACCGACACCGACGCGGTCAGCACCTACTTCGCCTCCGACCCGCTCGTCGCCAAGGTCCGCCGCACCGCCGGCGAACTGCGCGAACTCGGCGACCGGGTACGCGCCGAGGAACTCGAGGGCCGGCTGCGCTCCGCCCACGAGGAGGCCGCCCGCGCCCTGCGCGACCGCACCGACCTCTACGCGGACGGCGGCCGCGTCATCCGCCTCGGCGGCCACCGCTTCGCCGTCTCCACCCAGCCCTTCGACCTCACCGTCGTCCCGCACGGCGACGGCCTCGCCGTCGCCCTCACCGGCACCGACTACCGCGCCCCCGTCACCGACCCGGCCCTGCTCGCCGACCGGCCCCTGTGGCAGCGGCACCTGCCCTCCGAGTCACCGGAGGTGTACCGCGCCGAACACCTCGCCGCCCGCCTGCTGCACGAGCACGGCCCCGACGCCCTGGCCGGCGCCGACGACCTGGCCGCCCTGGTCCGCAAGGCCGCCGAGGAGGCGTACGACGAGGGCTACGAGCGGGGCGTCCACGACCACGACGCCACCGCGATCCTCACCGCCCTGCTGCCCCTGTACGACGGCGCCGGGACCCTGCGCCACGCCTCCGCCGCCCGTGCCCACGCCCTGCTGTACTGGGCCCACGGCACCACGGACCGGGAGCGCGAGGACCTCACCCGTCGCGCCCGCTCCCTCGCCCGGGTCCGTGACGCCTTCGGCCCGCCGCCCGCGCTGGACGCGCTGCGCGCCGAACTGGCCCGCGCGGTGGGGGAGTGGGACGCGGGCGCCGCCGTCCGCCCCGAGGCCTGCGCCGCGTACCTCTTCGACGAACTGACCACCGGCCCCGACGGCTTCGTGATCAGCTCCCGGGCCCGCACCCTGCTCGACAAGTTCCGCCGCACGGTCGCCACGGACGCCTACGACGAGGACCTTCCCGCCCTCGCCGATCTCACCGCCCGCCGGCAGCTGGTCGAGGCCTGGCTGACCGCGTACACCACCGCCGCCGGCGACCCGGTGACCCCCGGCGACCTCGCGGAGGCCGTCGCCGCCGAGCTCTGCCCGGACGTGCCACGCCACGAGTCGGACGCCCCGCTGACCGTCACGGTGGAGGGGCTGATCGCCACCCACCCCCGGATCACCGACCGCCGCCTCACCCTCCGCCTCGACGCGTTCCTCTACCGCACCGAGGAGTTCAGGCACCACGACGTCCCCGCCTTCCGCGCCTTCCAGCACCGCCGCACCGCCCTCGTGGCCGCCGAACGCACCCGGCTGCGCCTGGACGACCACCGGCCGCGCGTGATGTCCTCGTTCGTCCGCAACCGGCTGGTCGACGAGGTCTATCTGCCGCTGATCGGCGACAGCCTCGCCAAACAGCTCGGCACCACGGGCGAGTCCGCCCGCACCGGCACCGGCGGCCTGCTGCTGCTCGTCTCCCCGCCCGGCTACGGCAAGACCACCCTCGTGGAGTACGTGGCGCACCGGCTCGGTCTGGTCCTGGTCCGCATCAGCGGCCCGGCACTCGGCCACGGGGTCACCTCACTCGACCCGGCCGAGGCGCCCAACGCCACCGCCCGCCAGGAGGTCGAGAAGATCAACTTCGCGCTGGCCGCCGGCAACAACACCCTGCTCTACCTCGACGACATCCAGCACACCTCGCCCGAGCTGCTGCAGAAGTTCATCCCGCTGTGCGACGCCACCCGCCGGATGGAAGGCGTGTGGGAGGGCGAACCGCGCACCTACGACCTGCGCGGCAAGCGGTTCGCCGTCTGCATGTCCGGCAACCCCTACACCGAGTCCGGCGAGGCCTTCCGGGTCCCCGACATGCTGGCCAACCGCGCCGACGTGTGGAACCTCGGCGACGTCCTCGCCGGCAAGGAGGACGTCTTCGCGCTCAGCTTCGTCGAGAACGCCCTCACCGCCAACCCGGTGCTCGCCCCGCTCGCCTCCCGCGACCGCGCCGACCTGGACCTGCTGATCCGCCTCGCCGCCGACGACCCCACGGCCCGCCCCGACAAGCTCGTCCACCCCTACCCGCCCACCGAACTGGACCGGATCCTGGCCGTGCTGCGCCATCTGCTCGCCGCCCGCCGGACGGTGCTCGCGGTCAACGAGGCCTACATCGCCTCGGCCGCCCAGTCCGACGAGGCCCGTACCGAGCCGCCGTTCCGCCTCCAGGGCTCCTACCGCAACATGAACCGGATCGCCCAGCGGATCCAGCCCGTCATGAACGACGCCGAGCTGACCGCCGTCATCGACGACCACTACGCGGCCGAGGCGCAGACCCTCACCAGCGGCGCCGAGGCGAGCCTGCTCAAGCTGGCCGAACTGCGCGGCACGCTCACCCCCGAAGAGGCGGCCCGCTGGGCCGAGCTCAAGGCCGCCCATGTGCGCACCCGGAGCGCGGCCGGTCACGGCGAGGATCCCGCGGCCCGCGCGGTGGACGCCCTGACCCTGCTCGGCGAGCGCGTCGCCGCCGTCGAGTCGGCCATCACCCGGGCGTCCGACCCCCGCCGCTGCCGGCCCCTCCGCGCCCCGGGTCCGACTGAGACCGTGCGCCGCCTACCGGCTCCGCGTCGGCACGAGCGGCGCCGGAGCGCGGCGCACGGCCGCCGCCACCCCGATCGCCGTCAGCACGAGCATGAACAGACCGCCCAGGGCCGCGGTGACGACGAACGTGCCCAGGACGGCGTGCGGGCCGAACCCCGCGGCCAGGATCCAGCCGCCGAGCTGCGGCGCCACTATGGCCCCGCCCCGGCCGATGCCGTGGGTCCAGCCGATGGCGGTGGCGCGCAGCGTCACGGGGTAGGTGTCGGCGACCGAGGCGGTGATGAGGTTGAGCGCGCTCTGCGCACCGGCGCCGATCAGGGCGATCAGGGCGAGGAAGAGCGGGGTGCTGCCCGGGTTCATGACGCAGCCGAGGATGCCGGCGGCCGTGAGCAGGGCGCTGAACGCCGCCGTCCTCCGCGCGCCCCACGCCACGGACCGCCAGGCCAGCAGGAAGGACCCGGCGAGGGCTCCCACGTTGAGCGTCATGGAGAACTGCAGCGCGCTGGACAGGGGGTAGTTCAGGTCACGCATCAGGGTGGTGAGCCAGGTGTTCAGCCCGAACCAGGTCAGCAGCATCATGAAGTTGGCCACCGGGAACAGCAGCGTGGTGCGCAGCAGACCGCCGCGGAACAGGTCGCGCACGGCCGCCCGTTCGGGCCGGCGCTCGCGGGGCTGCGCGAAGTGCGCCGAGTCCGGCAGCCGGAGGAACGTCACCAGCAGGATGACGACCGAGGCCGCACCGCCGATCGCGAACATGGTGCGCCAGCTCTGCTCCGGCAGGACGGCGAGGCCGGTGACCGAGGCGAGCAGGCCCCCGGCGGGAACGCCGGCCAGCAGGATGGTGAAGACGATGCCGGTGCGCTCCGGCGGTGCCAGCTCCCGGGCGAGCGCCAGCACGGCGGGCAGCACCGCGCCCATGCCGATCCCGGCGAGCAGCCGGAACGTGCCGAGCTGCCAGGGAGCGGCGGCGGCCGCACACGCCAGGGTCCACACGGCGAACCAGGCGACGGAGGCGTTCACGAAGGTGCGGCGGCCGGACAGGTCGCTGACGCGGCCGCCGGCGAGCGCGCCGATCAGCATGCCGACGTAGGCCATGCTGCCGAGCGTTCCGGCGCCGGCCCGGGTCAGCCCCCACCCGGGCTCGTCCAGCAGGGAGGGCAGCAGCGCTCCGTAGACGATCAGGTCATAGCCCTCGGCGACGACCACCAGGGCGCAGAGCGCGATTCCGGTCCACAGGGAAGTGGCTCGTCTTCCGGAATTCTTCGGGTGAGTGGATGACAATGCGGGCTCCTCGTCGATGAGTTTTCCCTTTGTGATGTCGGGTGCACCTCAGAATGCACCGCGCATTGTCATGAGTGAAATGTAAGTTCGGAACGGCGGGTATGCGCCGGAGGTATGCGGAAGACCGTCGCCCGCCATGCGTCATGGCGGGCGACGGTGCTGCGGTGCGGTGGGCGCGGAGGCGTACGGGATCAGGATCCGCAGCCCATTTCCGCCGCCTCTTCCAGATAGCTGCTGTCGACGATCTGCTTCGGGTCGAGGTCGTCCTTCACGACGTCGTGGTCGGCGAGGATGCCGACCAGGTTGTCGATGCGGTCCGTCTTGAGCAGCTCCTCGGGCGTGGTCGGGAACATGTTCAGCCGCTGTGCCTCGTCGTAGGCCGCGGCCACGTCGGGTTCGAGGGCGCCCTTGACGTGGTCGAGGGTGTACGAGACGAAGGCGTCCTTGTCCTTGGCCCAGGCGTTGGCCTCGAGGTTGGCGCACGCGATGGCGAGCGGAACGTCACCGGAACTCTTCAGGAATTCCGTGTCGCCGTACCAGAATCCGTTGTCGATTCCGGGGTCGGGAAGGGTGTCGTTGAGATATCCGAGATTCTTGAGATCGTCGGCCTGTTCCTCGATGGAGATCCATCCGTCGACGAAGAGGAGGGCCGCGTCGACGCGTCCGGAGAGCATCGCGGAGGTGCGGTCGGGCGGGGCACCGAGCGCCGTGAAGGTGACGTCGGATTCGGGGTCGAGACCCTCGTTCTCGAGGATGTAGCGGAACATCAGGTTGTCGAAGCTCGCCGGGCCGGCGACGGCGAGGTTGCGGCCCTTGAGATCGGCTATGTCGCTGACTTCCTTCTTGGTGATGAGCACGTAGGGGATGGAGCTGAGCCAGGAGCCGATGGCGGTGAGATCCGCCCCGGAGTCCGAGCCGCGCAGGGCCTCCTCCTGGCTCCGGGCCGCGACGTCGAGCTGGCCGGCGACGATGGCCTCGACTCCGGTGGTCTTGCCGAGGACCTGGGTCTCGACGTTCGCGCCCCACTGCTCGAGCAGGTCGCGGGAGTAGTAGGAGCCCATCTGGTAGGCGCTGGGCTGGGTGAGCCCGAGCCGGATGGTCTGGCCCTCCAGGTCGAAGTCGAACTCGCTGCTCGGTGCCGTCCTCGGTCCGGAGCCCTGGTCCGACGCGCTGCTGCAGCCTGCCGCGAGCGCGATGGCGGCGAAGGCCGCGGTGAGGCGGAGTGCGGTGCGGTGTTGCATGGGAGTTCCTGTTCTTGGGGGACGTGCCGGCGGGGGGCTTCCGGCGGTGGGTGGGAAGAGGC
>KL568534.1:125325-134574 GCA_000715605.1 Streptomyces speibonae
GTGCGGTGGGGACGGGCGGTGCCGCGGGCTACTCGGCCCGGCCCGCCGTCTTCCAGCCGGCGACGCGCTTCTCCAGGACGTTGACCGAGCTGATGAACAGCGTGCCGATCAGGCCGACGAGCATCACCGCGGCGAGCATCGGGGCGGTGCGGAAGAAGGCGGCGTTGGTCTGGATGACACCGCCCAGTCCCGTGTTCTGGAGGAAGATCTCGGCGACGAGGACGCCGATGACGGCGCGGCCCGCGGCGATGCGCAGCCCCGCGGCGATGTAGGGCAGAGCGCCGGGGAGCAGGACGTGGCGGATGAGCTGGTGGCGGGGGGTCTGGAAGGACCGGGCGACCTCGAGGAGGTCGGGCCGGGCGTTGCGGACCCCGTACGCGGTATTGATGATCACCGGGATCACGGAGCCGAGCCAGACCAGGAAGACCCGGCCGGAGTAGTCCACCCCGAACCAGATGATGACCAGGGGGACGATGACCACGCGCGGGGTGGCGTAGACGGCGTTGATGTAGGGCTCCAGAACGCGGCCGAAGACGCTGCCCTGGCCGAGGAGGACGCCGAAGGGCAGGCCGATCAGGACGGCCAGTCCGAAGCCGGCGAGAAGGGCGTTGAGGGTGGTGAGGGTCGCGGTGACCAGCTCACCGGATGCCGCCAGGTCGACGAAGGCCTCTGCCACCCGGGACGGCGGGGCGAAGAGGAGGGGGTCGATCCGGCGGCCCGCGATCTCCCACGCGATGAAGAAGACGAGGAGGAAGCAGGCGGGCGAGTAGAACTCCGGGGTGCACATCCGGGCCCACAGGCGTCGGACGCGGCCGGGCGGCTTGCGGGGCGGGGGCCTGTCGGTTTTCTGGTCGGTGAGGGCGATCGTCTGCATGGCACAGTCCAGGGGTTGCGGTTCGCGGTGTCGTGTCGCCGGCCGGAGGACGCGACGGCTCAGCCGGCTCGCCATGCGTCGGCACGGCGCTCGATGAGGGTGAAGAGCTTGGTGAGGAGGAGCCCGAGCAGGGGCAGCGGGATGATCGCGGCGAACAGGTAGTCGAGCCGGAACGTGGCGCCGTAGGCGGCGATGAGCGCTCCGATCCCGCCGAGGCGCAGATAGACCTCGGCGACGGCCATACCGACCACTCCCAGGCCGATGCCCAGGCGCAGTCCGGACATGATGAACGGGACGGCTGCGGGGATGACGACGGTGCGCAGCAGGCCGAACTCGGACCTGACGAGGAAGGAGCGGGAGACCTCGATGAGTTCGGGCGGAGTGTCCCGGACGCCTGCGTAGACGTTCATCATGATCGGGAAGTAGCAGGAGAGGAACACGACGGTCACCCGGCCGCTCAGCCCGAATCCGAGCCACACCAGCACCAGGGGCACCAGCGCGACGGTGGGGACGGCGTACAGGGCGCTCAGGAAGGGCATGAGCGTGCGGTCGAGCGGCCGGTAGCGGCCCAGCAGGACGCCTCCCACGAACCCGGCGACCGCCGCGCTGAGGAAGCCGATGACCAGCAGCTGCATGCTGGAGCCCAGGGCGCTGGGCAGGGAGCCGTCGGCGGTCATGTCGGCCATGGCGGTGGCGACGGCGGAGACCGCGGGGAGCTGCGCGTCGTCGGACCGGCCGTAGAGCTCCCAGGCGCCGAAGAAGACGACGGCGAACGCGAGGTGGGGCGCGGCCCGGCCGAGCGCGGCGCGCGGGGAGAAGCGTTCAGATCGCATGGATGCCCGCCCCTTCCTCTTCCTCCACGAGGTCGCTGCGGAGCATCTCCCAGATGGTGCGCCGGGCCTCCGCGAACGCGGGCTCGCTGCGTACGTCGTAGTCCCAGCGGGGCCGGGGGAGGTCGACGTCGACGACGGCGCGGACCCGGCTCGGCCGGCGGGAGAGCACGAGGATGCGGTCGGCGAGGCTGACGGCCTCGTCGAGGTCGTGGGTGACGAAGACGACCGTCTTCTTGTTCTCGTCCCAGAGCTTCATCAGCTGTTCCTGCATGAACTCCCGGGTCTGGGCGTCGATCGCGCCGAACGGCTCGTCCATGAGCAGGATCCGCGCGTCGGTCGCGAGCGCCCGGGCCAGGCCCACCCGCTGCTGCATGCCGCCGGACAGCTGGTGCGGGTAGCTGCGCTCGAAGCCCTCCAGACCGACCTTCTTGAGGTTCGCGCGGGCGGTGGCCGCCGCCTCCTTGTCGGGCACGCCCCGCATGCGCAGCGGGAACTTGACGTTGTCCACCACGGTCTTCCAGGGGAACAGGCCGAAGTGCTGGAACACCACCGCCCGGTCCTCGCCGGGCCCGGTGACCGGCCGTCCGCCGACGCGGATCTCGCCCCGGTCGGGCTTGATCAGCCCGGCCACGGTCCGCAGCAGGGTGGTCTTTCCGCAGCCGCTGGGGCCGATCACCGCGAGGAACTCGTTGGACCGGACGGTGAAGTCCACCTTGCCCAGGGCCACGACCTCCTCCGCGACGCCCTTGTTCCGCCACCGAAACGTTTTGCCGACGCCGTCGATCTCTATCCCGGCGTCGTCGAGGGGGCCGGCGGACTTGCTCATGGGTGTGCTGCCTTCCTGCTGTTGGTGCCGCCGGAAGACGGCAGAACTCTTTGCCACGGTCCTCACGTTCCTTTCTGGCCCTCCCCGCGGGCGGTGCCACGCGCCGCCCGCGGGGAGGGGAGTCTTCCGGTGGCTAGGCATAGTTGACGTGGACGGCCTTGGGCTGGGTGAAGCTGACGAGCTCCTCGACGCACTCCTCCTGGCCGAGCCCGGAGGCCTTCCAGCCGCCGAAGGGGGTGCCGGCGAAGTGCCGTGCGGAGTCGTTGATCCAGACGTAGCCGGTGTCGAGGGCGTCCGCGACGCGGTGCGCCCTGCGCAGGTCGTCGGTCCACACGGAGCCGGTCAGCCCGTACTCCACGGAGTTGGCGATCTCGACGGCCTCGGACTCGGTGGTGAAGCTCAGGACGGACAGGATCGGGCCGAAGACCTCCTCCTGCGCGATGCGCATGTCCGGGGTGACGCCGGTGAACACGGTCGGCTCCACGATCAGCGCGTGGGGCCGCGCCGCCGGCTGGCTGGGGGCGCCGCCCACGGCGCACGTCGCTCCTTCCCCGGTGGCGATGGACAGGTAGCTGTTGACCTTCGCGAACTGCTCGGGCGAGACCAGGCAGCCGACGTCGGCCTGCTCGTCGAAGGGGTCGCCGATGCGCATGTCCCGGATGAGACGGACGACTTCGGCGACCGTCTCCTCGCGGATGTCCTCGTGGACCACGAGCCTGCTCGTCGAACCGCAGGACTGTCCGGCCCAGGTGAAGTTCATGCCGCGGACCACCGACGCGGCGACGGCCTTCGGATCGGCGTCGGGGAAGGCGATCAGGGCGTTCTTGCCGCCCAGTTCGAGGGTGACGTGCTTGACGGTGGTCTCGGCCGCCGCGCGCTGGACGCGCAGTCCCGTCTGCGGGCTGCCGATGAAGGCGATCCGCCGGATGTCGGGGTGCTCGACCAGTGCCTGACCCGTCTCGGGGCCCTGGCCGGTGATGATCGACAGCACGCCCTTCGGCAGCAGGTCCGCCACGATCTCGCCCAGCCGCAGGGCCGACAGCGGAGTCTGGTGCGGAGGCTTGAGCAGCACGCAGTTGCCCGCGACCAGCGGCGCCGCGATCTTGGCGGTGGCGAACATGATCGGGTGGTTGTAGGGGATGATGCGGGCCACCAGGCCGACCGGCTCCTGGGTGGTGTAGTGCAGCGCGGACGGTGAGATCGGCACCGTTTCGCCCTTGAGGGCCACCGCACAGTCGGCGAAGTAGTCGAGGGCGTCGGCGCCGGCGTAGGCGTCCGCGGTGGACAGCCGGATGATGTTGCCGCCATCCAGGGTGTCCAGCGCGCCGAACTCGGGCGCGTGCTCCCGTACCCGGCGGGCGATCTCGCGGACCACCCGGGCGCGCTCGGCGATCGGCGTCGCCGCCCACTCCTTGAAGGCGGCGCGCGCCGCCACGACGGCCGTCTCGACGTCCTCGGCGGTCGCGTCCGGCACCTGTGCCACCGTCTTCCCGGTGACGGGGGAGACGTCCTCGTAGCTCGCCCCGGATCCGGCCGGCACCAGCTCTCCCGCGATGAGCATGGACCACGTGCGGTTGCGGGTGGCCTCGCTCAACGCGTCCACGTCGACGGGGCGGGAAGCGCCCGCGGGCAGTGTCGGCTCGGCTGTCATGGCATCTCCTTGGGGTACGCGAGTTCTGCTTGCCGGACGAGGTACTCCCAGCCGGCCTGAATCTGGCTGTCCGGCCAGCACTCCTCGCGCTTGGCCAGGACCTCGTGGTGGTTGGAGTAGAGGGTCGGGCCGCCCGCGGACGCCGCCAGCAGCTGCATCCGGCACGCGCGTTCCAGCAGGACGGCGTGCATCACCGCGTGCGCGGTGTCGGTTCCGACGGCGACCATTCCGTGGGTGGGCATCAGGCAGGCGGGCGCGCCGCCCAGGGTGTCGGCGAGTGCCGTGCCGAGCCCGGTGGTCTTGACCAGGCCCCCGGTCACGGTGAAGCGGGGGATCTGCGGGTCGGTGAACAGCACTCCGTCGCGGTCGACCGGCAGCAGGGACACGCCCAGGGAGGCGAACGCGATCACCGGGGTGGCATGGGTGTGCACCACACAGGTGACCTCCGGCCTGGCCCGCATGATCTCGGTGTGGATGGGCCACTCGAGATGGCGCTTGCCGGTGCCGCTGAGCACCTCGCCGTCCATGGAGACCAGGACGACCTGCTCGGTGCCGACCTCCTCGAAGCCCCAGCCGGCGCTCTTCATCCAGATCCCGCGCCCCTGCGGATCACGCAGGGACACATGTCCCCACACCATGTCGGACTGGCCGACCACGGCGAGGGCGCGATGCGCCCGCACCACTTCTTCCGCCTCGGTGTACTGCACTGCGGCTCTCCTCGTTCTGGTGGGCGGGCGGCTCAGCCGACCGGTGGTGTGCCATGGGTGTGGAAGGACTCGATGGTCTTCAGACCCCAGGCCTGGCCCTTGGCGCGTTCGGCCTGGGTCCAGGTCAGGGGACGCCAGTCGGGGGCGAGGATCAGCCGGGCTACCGGGTTGCACAGTTCGACGCGGTTGCCGCCGGGCTCGTACACGTAGAGGAAGAACGTCTGCTGGATCGCGTGCTTGTGCGGTCCGGTCTCGATGAACACGCCGTTGTCCAGGAAGATGTCCGCGGCGCGCAGGATGTCCTCGCGGGTGTCGGTCGCGAAGGCGATGTGGTGCAGCCGCCCGTTGCTCTGCGTCCAGTCCTCGGTGTAGACGAGGTCGTAGGACTTGTTGGCGAAGTGCAGCCACTGGGCGCCGATGGTGCCGTCGTCCAGCACGATCTGCTCGGTGACCCGGGCGCCGAGGGCGTCGCACAGGAACGTGCCGTTGCGCTCGACGTCCGCGGCGAGGAAGTTGACGTGGTCGAGGCGCCGTACGCCCACGCCCCGCCCGGGGTAGGCCTGCGCCTGGTTCTTCAGCGCCGGCCGCAGCTCGTCCGGCGGCTGGTACCACTCGGTCTCCCAGTACAGCTGGATCTCGTGGCCGTCCGGGTCGCGGAAGCAGTAGGTGGCGCCGAGTCCGGCGTCGCCGTCGCGCCAGCCGAGGCCGGCTCCGGTCTCCTCGATCGCGGCGACCCTGCGCTTGAGCGCCTCCTCGCTGGAGCAGCGCAGCGCGGTGCCGCGGATGCCGGAGGTGTGGTGGGCGGTCAGCTTCAGGCTGTGGTGCTCGTAGTCGTCCCAGGTGCGCAGGTAGACGGAGTCACCGTCGGTGCCGTTCTCGGTCATGCCGAGCAGCTCGGTGAAGAACCACAGGCTCTTGTCCGGTTCCGGGGTCAGCAGTTCCACATGGCCGAGGTGGGCGACCTCGTGCAGCAGGGTCATGGCGTTCTCCGTCCTGGGCCGGGGCGTGCGCTGTGGCGGGGGAAGACGGTTCCGTCGAAGAGCTTGCGGGCGGTGCGCACGTTGCCCGCGCGCCGCACGGTCGGCGGGTCCGTCGCCGTGTCGATCTCCAGCTCGATCTGCGTGTGGCCGGTGGGGTGCTCGACGTCCAGGGGGTGCCCGTCGGGGGGCAGGACGGCGAACCGCCGGGCCACCCCGTCGTCGACGAGCGCCGCCGTGAGCGCGCCGACCGCTCCGAGCACGCCGATGGAGGTGTGCGGGCGCAGGGGGATGAAGGTGCGGGTGCACAGCGTCCCGCCGTCCCGCGGAGCGGCGACGAGCGTCGTCTTGGGCACGGAGGTGCCGGAGACGTCGCCGAGTCCCATCATCGTTCCGGCCTGGAGCCGCAGCGACTGCACCCGGTCGCGCAGCCGGTGGTCGCGGGCGAGTTCCTCGGCCGGCTCGTACCCGGTGATGCCCAGGTCCTCGGCGGCCGCCACGACGACGGGCACGCCGTTGTCCACGCAGGTCACCTCGACGCCGTCGATCACGTCCCGGGCCTTGCCGGTCGGCAGCAGCTGCCCGGTGACCGAGCCCGCGGTGCCGGTGAAGTTCAGGACGACCGGCGCGGCCGTGCCCGGCACGCCCGAGATGGCGGTCGTGCCCGCGTACTGCACGCCACCGTCCACGGTGGGGAAGCGCGCGGTGGCGATGCCGCCGCCCATGTTGAGCATCCGGATGCGTACGTCCGTGAACGGGGCGCCCGCGGCGATCAGACCGCGCTCCACCCCGAACGGTCCCACGCCGGCCAGCAGGTTGCCGCAGTTCTGCCGCTCGGAGACGGTGCCCTCCTCGACGCCCAGCTGAAGGAACAGGTAGTCGAGGTCGGCGGCGGGGTCGGCCGACCGTGACACGACGGCGACCTTGCTGGTCAGGGGGTGGGCACCGCCGATGCCGTCGATCTGGCGCGGATCGGGGCTGCCCATGATCCGCAGCAGCAGGTCGTCGCGTTCGGCCTTCTCCCGCGGCAGGTCCTCCGCCAGGAAGTAGGCCCCCTTCGACGTTCCGCCGCGCATCAGCAGGCAGCGGACGCCCGCCTCGGAAGCCGTCATGACGCACCCCCCGTCGCGCCGCCGGCGGGCGCGGAGCCCGGGGGCGTCCCGCCCTCCAGCTCACGGGCGTACTCGGCGGAGGTCACATAGCGGATGCCCATCCCGGGCAGCCGCTCGCGCAGCCGGTAGCGGTCCAGACCGAGCTCGCCCTCCCGGAACGCTGCACGGGCCTCCTCCTCGCGCAGGGACCGGGCGTGCGCGGCGCTGATGCCCCGCGCCACGTCCTCACGCGGGACGCACAGCACACCGTCGTCATCGGCCACGATGGTGTCTCCCGGCCGGACCTGCCGGCCGCCGAGGGTGACGGGTACGTTCACGGCGCCCGCCGTGGCCTTCACCGTCCCCTGGGCGCTCACCGCGGCCGACCACACGGGGAAGCCCATCGTCCGCAGATCCGCGACGTCGCGGACGCCGGCGTCGATCACCAGACCGCGTACCCCGCGGCGCTGGAGCGCGGTGGCGAAGAGCTCGCCGAACATGCCGTCGGTGCTCGGTGAGGTGGTGGTGACCACGAGGACGTCGCCCTCGCGGCACTGCTCCACGGCCACGTGGATCATCAGGTTGTCACCCGGCCAGCAGAGCACGGTCACGGCGTTGCCGGCCATGCGTGCTCCGGGCCAGGCGGGGCGCAGCCCCGGACCGAGATACCCGGTCCTGCCCAGGGCCTCGTGCACGGTCGCCACGCCGTACCGGCCGAGCTCGTCGGCCTGGCGGACATCGGCGCGCGGAGGGTCTGTGACGACGACGGTCCTCATAGCAGCACATCCGTCACCTGCGGGTACAACCGCATGTACGCCTCACCCATGGTGGCATGGGGCAGCCCGAGATTGGGTCCCGCGTTGCGCTTGAGCTGCACACCGCGCCGCCTGGCCAGGTCGGTGTAGTAGTCCCACATGTGCTGCTGCGCCGGCAGGCACTCCATGGCCGCGCGCTTCTTGTCGAAGACCGCGGTGATGTCGAGCAGCACCTGGGGGACGAAGCCGCACTGCTCCGGCTGGTGCGGTTCGAAGAAGAAGACCGGGGGTGCGCCCAGCGGCTCCCCGGGCGCGTCGTAGCCGACCGCCTGGGCCAGCACCCTGGCCTGCAGCGCCATCCTGCTCGCGGCCGGATGGTCCCCGTTGTACGGGTCGGTCAGCGGGTGGGTGAGCACCACCGAGGGGTTCAGCTCCCGGTAGACGCCGACGAGCCGGTCCACCAGCTCGGCGCTCTCCTGCAGCGGGTAGTCGCCCGCGTCCAGGAACTCGATCTCGGCGCCGAGGGCCGCGGCGGCGTTCTCCGCCTCGGTGCGGCGTATCTCCTTGATCTCCTTCAGCGTCTTGCCCGCCCGCCATGCCTTGGCGGACTCACCCCGTTCGCCGAAGCTGAGGCACACCACCTTCGCCCGCTCGCCGCGCTCGGCCGCCAGGGCGATCGAGCCGCCCGCACGCCACACGAAGTCACCGGCATGGGCACTGATGACGAGCAGCGGCCCAGCATCTGGGACTGAACTCATCGAATCTCCTTGTCCACAACGCATCGGGGCCGGTGAGACCGTGGCCCGCGCCATGCGCACGTCGCCGTATCGGGACACAGGGACTTCATCCGGAATGCGCCGGTTCGGGCCGTTCCGTGGCCCTGCGTCTCCATGAGAGTGACGGCGCCCGCCAAAGATTGTCAACAATCTCGGCGATGATTGTGTGAACTAATCTTGGGCGGGTGTGATCGCGGCGATGCTCGCGACGGGCTCGCGGCGGCTGCTCGCCGGGCGTTCCGGGGGTGTCCGGCCGGCGGTGATTGTCTACGTGATTGTTGACAATATGGTCAGCCATTGGCTACGTTGAGGAAAAAGAAGGGAGACCCGAGATGTCACGTGGGGTCACTGCGGCGCGCCGCGCGGCCGATGAGCTGCGCAAGGCGATCCTGTCCGGGGAGATGGTCCCCGGTCAGCGGCTGGTTGAGGTGGAACTCGCCGAAACCTACGGCGTCACCAGAGCCAGCCTCCGCCAGGCGCTGCTTGACCTGGCGGCGGAGGGCCTCGTCGAGCGGATCCCCAACCGCGGTGCCCGTGTGCGCGTGGTCCCCATCGAGGAGGCCATCGCCATCACCGAGTGCCGGATGGTCCTCGAAGGGCTGTGCGCCGCGAAGGCGGCCGAGCGGGCCACGGACGACGACATCGCCCGGCTGCGCGGGCTCGGTGACGAGATGCAGGCGGCGGTGGCGGCGGGTGAGCCGCTGAAGTACTCGCAGCTCAACCAGGCGATGCACCGGCTCGTTCTGGAGATGTCCGGCC
>KL568534.1:134779-135427 GCA_000715605.1 Streptomyces speibonae
GGCCGCCGCTGAACTCATCGACCGGCTGCGCGCCCAGCTGATCCGGCACCAGTACAAACTGGCCCTCCAGCCCGGACGCCCGGCCGTGTCGCTGCCCCAGCACCTGGCCATCATCGAGTCGATCGCCAACCGTGACCCGGAGGCGGCCGAGGCCGCCGCGAGACGCCATGTGGACAGCGTGATCAGCGCCATGCGGAAGGCGTGACGAGCCGCCGCACTCCTTCCTTCTCCCCCTTAACCCCCCGTACCCCCCCTCAACTCCCCTTATCTCCCCGCTCGACCCGACAGGAGTTCCGTCATGCCCATACGCGTCCTCGCCCTCGTGGGAAGCCTCCGTTCCGGATCGCACAACCGCCAGTTGGCCCAGGCCGCCGGCAAGCTCGCCCCCGAGGGCGTCGAGATCGACATCCACGAAGGGCTGGCCGACGTCCCCCTCTATAACGAGGACATCGACATCGAGGGCAGCGTCCCCGCGGCCGCCGCGCGGCTCCGGGAGGCCGCCGACGGTGCGGACGCCTTCCTCCTGCTGTCGCCCGAGCACAACGGCACCCTCCCTGCGGCGCTGAAGAACGCCATCGACTGGTGCTCCCGCCCTCGGGGCTCGGCCGCCCTCGCCGGCAAGCCGGCCGCGGTCTGTCTCTTATACAC
>KL568534.1:135606-136277 GCA_000715605.1 Streptomyces speibonae
GCCCGCCGGCCGCTTCGGCGGGGCGCGGGCGCACGACGACGCCCGCAGGGCCCTCGGTGTCGCGGGTGCCGTCGTCCTGGAGCACGCCCCGCTCGCGATCCCCGGATCACGGGCCCGCTTCGCGGACGTCCAGCCCGTGCAGGACGCCGAGGTGACCGAGCAACTTCCCGCCATCATCGAGCAGTTGGCCGCCGCGGCGACCGAGGCCGCGGCATCCTGAGCCGCCTCGCGCGACGAGGACGGCCGTATATGCGCCCCCTGCATTCAGCGATTGTGAAGTATGCATTGGACGCATCGGTGCTCGCGGGTCAACACTGATTCCAGGGCACAACGCAGACCAGCCTTCGACCCGAAACCGGAGGCAGACCAATGTTCTTCTGGTCCGTCACCTTTCTCATGAGGACTCCCGAAGGAAGCGTCGGCAGCCACACGTTCGTGGTGGAAGCGGACTCGTACCAGGACGCCCGCCGCAGGGCGCTGCACCTGGCGGACGAGCCCGCTTCCCGCGACCGCCGCCGCGGTGCTTCCCTGGACCTCGACTCCCTGACCGTGAACGAAATCCTGCCGTTCTGAGCGGGTTCCGCCGGGCACCGCCGTCCGGCCCCCTGGGCCCGCGGCTCCGGGTTCACGCCCCCCCCGCACGACCCGGCTCCCCGGGGCCTACCGGCTCC
>KL568534.1:136465-138892 GCA_000715605.1 Streptomyces speibonae
GACCCGCCAGGACGCGGCGTTCACGCCGTGTCCACCGCGAGAGTCACCGACCGCCGGACACACCGGCCCCCGGTCTGCCGGCCGCTCCGGACCGGCGCCTGCGGGTACGCGCCCGCACGATCCGGGCTCCTGGGCCCCCTCCCGCGGCAATGCACCTGGGGTTCGCCCCTCTACGGCCCGCCGTCACGCGAGCCGTGTGTTCCTCCCGCCGGCCGGCGCGGTCAGCAGGGCCGCCAGTTCCTCCGGGGTCCGCGGACCCGTGGCCGTCTTGGTCAACAGCCCCTGTTCCCGCAGGAGTCGGGCGACCGCGACACCCCACGGCAGCCGCAGTCCCGCCGCCGCGAGCAGGTCGGTGCGGGCCAGCATCCCGGCCGCCGCGCCGGTGTACGCGCCCGACGGGGTGAGCAGGGCCGCGTCGTCCGCCCAGCGCAGGGCCAGGTCGACGTCGTGCGTCGCCATGACGACCGTCGTGCCGTTCGCACGCAGCCCGTCGAGGGTGGTGAGCAGCCGTTCCTGGCCGTCCGGGTCGAGGCCGGCCGTCGGCTCGTCCAGGATCAGCACGCGGGGCCGCATGGCGACCGCGCCCGCGATGGCCGTCCGCTTGCGCTGCCCGTAGGAGAGCAGATGCGTGGGCCGGTCGGCGAGCGCGGAGATGTCCAGCGCGGCCAGCGCCTCGGCCACGCGGGCCCGCACCTCCGCATCCGGCAGGCCGAGGTTCAGCGGCCCGAACGACACGTCCTGTCCGACCGACGCGGCGAACAGCTGGTCGTCGGGGTCCTGCACCACCAGCTGCACGGTGGTGCGCAGCGCCGTCAGTCCCTTCCGGTCGTACCGCACCGCCCGCCCGTCCAGCGTCAACTCGCCGCCGTTCGGGCGCAGTCCGCCGCTGAGCAGCCGCATCAGCGTCGTCTTGCCGCTGCCGTTGCGCCCCAGCAGGGCCAGCGCGCGTCCCTCACGCACCTCGAAGTCGAGGTCGGTGAGCACGGGCGGTCCGTCCTCGTACGCGAAGGACACGCCCCGCAGGGCCACCAGCACGGACTCGCTCACGACAGGGGCCTTTCCAGTACCAGGGTGAGGGCGGCCAGCGCCGCCAGGAGCGCCACGCTCAGCACCGTGAACCGGACGGAGATCCGGGTCTCGGGTACCAGCACGCGCAGGGTGCCGTCGTAACCGCGTCCGGCGAGACCGGTCTGCAACCGCGCCGCCCGGTCGAAGGACCGCACGAACGCGGTCGCGCCGAGCCCGCCGAGGGAGCGCCAGGCCGCCGCGCGGGTGGTGTGCCCGAGCCGGGCCGCCTGCGCCTCACGGACCCGGCGCACCGAGTCGAGCAGCAGAAAGCTCATCCGGTACGTCACCAGCGCCACGTCGACGAGAGGGGCGGGCACGCCGGCGCGCACGAGGCGCGGCAGCAGATCCGACAGGGGAGTGGTGAACGCGAACAGCAGCACCCCGAGGGACGCAGCCGAGGTGCGCAGCAGCAACTCCCCGGCGCGCAGCGGCCCGTCCTCGGCGGGTGACACGAACCCGTCCGGCCCGCCCACCTGCACCAGCAGGGTGAGCGCCCCGGTGACGCAGAACCCCAGCGGCACCCGGTACGCCCGCCACAGCCGCCGCCCGGGCACTCCGGCCGGGCCGAGCAGGACCGCGAGCGTGGCCACGAGCACCAGGGCCGCGCCCGGCCAGGGCGGCAGCGAGATCGCGAGCGCGGTGAGGCCGAGGCTCAGGACGGCCTTGTCCACGGGATGGCGACGGCGCCACCGACTACTGTGCGCCGCCACGTCAATCGGCAACACGCCCTCAGCCCCAGGCCCGCTTCGGGCCCCCACCCCGCCCGCTCTCAGCCCCGAAGCCCGAGCCGGAACCCGCACCCGCCTGCGAGGCCGTGCCGGCCTCCGACCCCGAGCCCGTGCCCGACGCCGAGCCGGCGGCCGCCCCCGTACCCGAGCCGAGGCCCGCCTCTGAGCCGGTGCCCGTGCCGCGGGCCGAGGACGGGTCCGTCCCCGAGCCGGAGTCCGTCCCCGAGCGGCGGGTCGCGCCCGTGCCAGGGGCCGACCCTGTGCTGGGGGCCGACCCCGTACCCGACACCGAGCCCGAGGCGGGCCGCGTCTCTGAGTTGGCGCCCGTGCCGGGGGCTGATCCTGAGCGGGTGCCCGTGCCGAACTCCGACCGCGAGTCCGGGCCCGGCGTTGAGCTGGAAGCCGACTCCGGCCCCGAGCCGGGACTCGCCTCTGAGTTGGTGTCCGTGCCGGGGGTGGAGGCCGAGCCCGCCCTCGAGCCGGGGTCCGCCTCCGAGCCGCGGGTCGCGCCCGTGCCGGGGCCCGTCCCTGAGTTGGTGTCCGTGCCGGAGGCTGAGTCCGCGCCCGAGCCGGGGTCAGGCTTCGAGTCGCGGGTTGTGCCGCCCGTGGCGGAGGGCGGGCCTGGCTTCGA
>KL568534.1:139128-139356 GCA_000715605.1 Streptomyces speibonae
TGCGCCCGTGGCGGAGGGCGGGCCCGGATCCGAGCCGATGTCCGCCCCTGAGCTGCCCGTCGCGCCCGTGCCGGGGGCCGGCCCTGAGCCGGCGGCCGATCCCGAGCCCGGCCCTGGATCCGAGCCGGAGCCCGGTCCCCCCACGGCGTTCGGCGGTGAGCCCGAGCTGGAGCTCGGCTCCGAGTCGGAGGCCGCCCCTGGAGCGGAACCTGTTCCGGGGCCGGTGGT
>KL568534.1:139550-141113 GCA_000715605.1 Streptomyces speibonae
CCGGCCCCGGCTGCCGGGGCCGTGTCCGGGGCGGCGACGGCCGTCACCGCTTGCGCCGCGCCCTGGCGGCGGCCTCGGCGGAGGCCGAAGTAGTAGGCGAGGATGCCCGCGCCGAGGGCCGCCTGGAGGGCGAAGAGGGCGGACTCGATCTCGCCGGACGGGGGTTCGTACAGCGGGGAGAACCACGGCTCGTAGTCCGGGTCGATCTCGGTGATCGCGGTCTCCGCCTCCGCGTCCGCGCCCGTGAACGGCTCCTCCTTGTGGTCGCCGAGCCCGAGCACCAGCGGCAGTACCGCGAGCGAGGCCACGAGGAGCAGCAGCAGGCCGTTGATCCTGGCGTTATGGCTCATCGGGCCACCGCCTCGGCCGACTCCGCCCGCTCGCGCCCGGCCACCGAGGACACGAGCACCCCGAGCCGCGTCAGTTCGCCCCTGCTGGACTGCACCAGCATGCGCATCACCAGCACGGTCAGCAGCCCCTCGCTCACCGCGAGCGGGATCTGCGTGACGGCGAAGATGGAGCCGAACTTGCCGAGCGCGCCCACGAATCCGCTGCCCGGGTCGGGGAAGGCGAGCGCCAGCTGCACGCTCGTCACGCAGTACGTCGACAGGTCGGCGACGAACGCGCCGAAGAACACCGCGACCATCAGCGGCGCCTCGTACCGGCGCAGCAGCCGGTAGACGCCGTACCCGGCCCACGGGCCGACGATCGCCATCGAGAAGACGTTGGCGCCCAGCGTGGTCAGACCGCCGTGGGCGAGGAGCAGCGACTGGAACAGCAGGGTGATGGTGCCCAGCACCGCCATGACCGGCGGCCGGAACAGCACGGCGCCCAGTCCCGTACCGGTCGGGTGGGAGCAACTGCCGGTCACCGACGGCAGTTTCAGCGCGGACAGGACGAACGTGAAGGCCCCCGACGCGCCGAGCAGCAGCGTGCTCTCGGGATGTTCCCGCACTTCACGGATGAGTGACCGGGCTCCGTGGACGACGAACGGCGCCGACGCGGCGCCCCAGGCGACCGCGTGCACCGGAGGCAGAAAACCCTCGGCTATGTGCATGGCTCAGCAGACCCTCTCCAGCACCTCGTGGATGGTTGACGCGCCTTGGCCGGTCTCCTGGCTGACGGGTACCACCGCCCGTGCTCCGCCTTCCCGGGTCCCGAAGGACCCAGTGGCTGCCCGTGAGGGCCGGAGCCGGACTTCCCGATCACAGTGGCGAGGGCCGCACCGGTATCGCACCGATTTCCCGTCACCAAGGCGTGGTGACAGTAGTGCCCGCACCGGCCCGGTGACAAGCGGTCACAGGGGGCGCGCGGACGGCGCCCGGCAGCTCGGACACCGGCGCACACCTGCGCACTTGACACAAGCGGCGCCCTTCACAGGCCCGGGGGAGTGAGGGGCCGCCGTCCTGGGCAGAACCTTGCTGCATGTAATGTGCAACAGCGATATGTAGGCAACAGGGATGTGAGGATCGATGACGACCCGACGGATACGGGGCGCCGCCGCGGTGGCGATGGCCGGTGCGCTCGCCGCCTGTTCGGCGCCCGGCGACGGCGGAACGGACG
>KL568534.1:141330-145041 GCA_000715605.1 Streptomyces speibonae
GTTCGGCGCCCGGCGACGGCGGAACGGACGGCGGCGCCGCCGCCGACTCCGTCGTGATCGGGGTCTCCACCGAGCCGGACACCCTCAGCCCCCTGCTCGGCTACGGCAAGGACGGCAACTCCAAGATCTTCGACGGGCTCCTCGCCCGGAACGCCGATCTCAGTCTGAAACCCGCGCTGGCGAAGTCCCTCCCCGAGGTCACCGACGGCGGCCGCACCTACACGTACACCCTGCGCGACGGCGTGGAGTTCAGCGATGGCGAGCCGCTCACCGCCGACGACGTGGTGTTCACGTACCGCACCGTCCTGGACGACCGCACCAACAACCCCGCCAAGAGCGAACTGGACGCCATCAAGGAGGTCCGGGCGGACGGCGACGACACGGTCGTCTTTACCCTGGACTACCCCTACGCGGGCTTCGCCGCCCGCACGGTCCTGCCCGTCGTCCCCGAACACATCGCCGGGAAGCAGGACCCCAACACCGGCGCCTTCAACACCGAACCGGTCGGCACCGGACCGTACGTCCTCACCAACTGGAGCAAGGGCGAAAAGCTCACCTTCAAGGCCAATCCGGACTACTGGGGCGGCGCCCCCAAGGTGAAAAAGCTCACCATGGCGATCATCGCCGACGACGACGTCCGCGCCACCCGGCTGCGCTCCGGCGACCTGGACGGCGCCACCCTCCCGCCCAACCTCGCCGCCACCTTCGCCGACGACGACCGGCTCGGCACCCACCGGGCGACCAGCTACGACTTCCGCGCCGTCACCCTCCCCACCGGCAACCCGGTCACCGGCGACACCGCGATCCGGCGGGCCCTGGACCTCGCCGTGGACCGCGAGGCCATGGTCGACAAGATCCTCGACGGCGCCGGACGCCCCGCCTACGGTCCGCTGCCCGTGGACGACCCCTGGTTCGCCAAGGGCGTCGAACGCGACCAGGACCTCGACGAGGCGGGCCGCGTCCTCGACAAGGCCGGCTGGAAGACCGGCGAGGACGGCGTCCGCGCCAGGGACGGCCGCCGCGCCTCCTTCACCCTCTACTACCCCTCCGGTGACAAGGTCCGCCAGGACCACGCCCTCGCCTACGCCTCCGACGCCAAGAAGGCCGGCATCGAGGTGAAGGTCGAGAGCGCCACCTGGGAGGTCATCGAACCCCGCATGAAGCGCGACGCCGTCCTCGCCGGCTTCGGCAGCACCGGCGACCCCGACTTCGGCCTCTACACCCTGCTGCACTCCTCCCTCGCCGGGGACGGCTTCAACAACATGGCCCTGTACGACAACCCGGCCGTCGACGAGGCCCTCGACACCGGCCGCCGCAGCCGCGACCCCGAGGTCCGCAAGGACGCCTACGACGACCTCCAGCGCGCACTCGTCAAGAACCCCGGCTACACCTTCCTCACCCACATCGACCACATGTACGTACTCGCCGACCGCTGGCAGGACCTGACCACCCAGACCGAACCGCATGAGCACGGCTTCGCCAGCGGCCCCTGGTGGAACGTCGAGGACTGGCAGCCGAAGGGATGACCGGCGCCCCCTGGGGAGCGATGGCACGGCTCACGGCACGGCGAGCCGTCCACGCCGTGCCGGTGCTCCTCGTCGTCACCTTCGGCGTGTTCGCCGTCGCCGCCGCCTCCCCCTTCGACCCCGTCAAGGCGTACGCCGGCACCGCCGCGCTCGGCGCCGACCAGGAGACCCTGGACCGGCTGCGGGAGAACCTCGGCGTGGACCGCCCGTTCACCGCCCGCTGGTGGGACTGGCTGACCTCCGCCCTCGGCGGCGACCTCGGCCGGTCCACCGTCATGCGCCAGCCCGTCACCGAGGTCATCGGCGAACGCCTGGCCTGGTCGGCGCTGCTGTGCGCGGTCGCGTTCGCCGTCGCCGTGCTGCTCGGCACCGTGCTCGGCGTGCTCGCCGCCCGCCGCCCCGGCTCCCTCCTGGACCGCGCGGTCACCTCCCTCGCGTACTGCCTGGAGGCGGCGCCGGTCTTCTGGATCGCCCTGCTCGCCGTCTGGCTGTTCGCCCTCGAACTGGACGTCCTGCCGGCCGGCGGCCTCACCGACACCGGCAGTGAACGGGTCACCTTCGGGCAGGTCACCCACCACCTGATCCTGCCCGCCGGCGTCCTCGCCGTCTCCCAGCTGCCCTGGTTCACGCTCTACGTCCGCCAGGGCGTCGGCGACGCCCTCGCGGAGGACCCCGTGCGCGGGGCCAGGGCCCGCGGCCTGAGCGAACGCACCGTCCTGCTCGGCCACGCCCTGCGCTGCGGACTGCTGCCCGTGCTCACCCTGATCGGCTCCCGCGTCCCCGAACTCATCACCGGTGCCCTGCTGGTGGAGAGCGTCTTCAGCTGGCCCGGCATCGCCGCCGCCACCGTGGAGGCGGCCACCGCCGTCGACTTCCCCCTGCTGGCCGCGCTCACCACCCTCGCCACCGTCGCCGTCCTCGCCGGAAACCTCCTCGCCGACCTGCTCTACGGGCTGGTCGACCCGAGGGTGAAGCTGAATGAGATGTGACTGACGTGACCGACATCAGCGTCGAGAAGGCCGGGACACCGGACGCCGCCGGGTCCGCGGCCCCGTCGGCATGGCGCGCGCACGGCACCGCCCGCCGCTCCACCCACACCCTGCGCCTGTGGGTCTCCGCCGCCGTGGCCGCCGTGACGGTCCTCGCGGTGGTCCTGGTACCGCCCCTGGTCCAGCTCGACCAGCAGGCCGTCGACCTGGCCGCGAAACTGCTGCCGCCGAGCACGTCCCATCCCTTCGGCACCGACGACGTGGGCCGCGACCTGCTGCTGCGCTGCGTCTACGGACTGAGGGTGTCCCTGCTGGTCGGCGTCGTCGCCGCGCTCACCGCCACGGTGATCGGCACCGTCGTCGGCGCCACCGCCGGAGCGCTCGGCGGCCGGGCCGACCGCGCGATCATGCGCCTGGTCGACACCCTGTCCTCCGTCCCGCACCTGCTCATGGGCATCTTCATCGTCGCCATGTTCCGGCCGGGCGTCTGGCCGGTGGTGATCTCCGTCGCCCTCACCCACTGGCTGTCCACCGCCCGCATCGTCCGTGCCGAGGTCCTCTCGCTGCGCTCCCGCCCCTACATCGACGCGGCCGTCTCCGGCGGCGCGTCCCGGTGGCGGGTGGCCGTCCGCCATCTCCTCCCCGGCGTCCTGCCCCAGGCCGGACTCGCCGCCGTCCTGATGGTCCCGCACGCCATGTGGCACGAGTCGGCCCTGTCCTTCCTGGGCCTGGGCCTGCCCACCCACACGGCCAGCCTCGGCACCCTCATCCAGGGCGCGCGCGGCTCCCTGCTCGCCGGACAGTGGTGGCCGACCCTCTTCCCCGGCCTCTTCCTGATCGTCCCCACGCTCGCCGTCGCCGGTCTCGCCGGAGTCTGGCGGGAGCGGATCAACCCCCGCCGCCGATCGGAGCTGATGCTGTGACCGAGCGACCTCCCGTGCTGTCGCTCCGCGGACTGTCCGTGCGCTTCCTGCTGCCCGGCGGCCGCCGGATCGCCGCCGTCACCGACGCGCAGTTCGACGTGGCACCCGGCGAATGCCTCGCCCTGATCGGCGAGAGCGGCTGCGGCAAGTCCGTCCTCGCCTCCGCCCTGCTCGGCCTGCTCCCCGCCAACGCCCGGACGGCCGGCCACGCCCGCCTCATCGACCTCGACCTGCTCACGGCCGGCGAACGCGTCCTCGCCCGCACCGTACGGG
>KL568534.1:145239-150226 GCA_000715605.1 Streptomyces speibonae
CTCGCCCGCACCGTACGGGGCCGCCGCATCGGTCTCATCCCGCAGAGCCCCGCCGCACACCTCACCCCCGTGCGCACCATCCGCTCCCAGCTGGAGGAGACGGTCGGCCGGCTCACCGGCGTACGCGGCCGCGCCGCCCTGCGCACCGCCGCCGAACGGGCCGCCGCCCGCGCCGAGTTCCCCACGGACCACCTCGACCGCCACCCGCACGAACTCTCCGGCGGCCTCGCCCAGCGGGCCGCCACCGCCCTGGCCCTCATCGGCGAGGCACCCCTGCTCCTGGCGGACGAACCCACCACCGGCCTGGACCGCGACCTGGTGGACCGCACCGTCGACGAACTGCGCCGCCACGTCGACGCCGGCCGGCCCCTGCTGATGATCACGCACGACCTCGCGGCGGCCCGGCGCATCGCCGACCGGGTCGCGGTCATGTACGCGGGCCGCATCGTCGAACTGACCGCGGCGGACACCTTCTTCGGCACCCCGGGCCCCCGCCACCCCTACAGCCGGGGCCTGCTGGAGGCACTGCCCGACAGATCCTTCACCCCCATCCCCGGACAGCCCCCCGAACTGGGGGACCTCCCCGACGGCTGCGCCTTCGCCGCCCGCTGCGACCGCGCCACGGACGCCTGCACCGCCCTGCCGCCCTTCACCGGCTCGCTCGCCTGCCACCACCCGGTGCCGGCCCCCACCCGGAAGGAAATCCGTGCTTGAACTGCGCGCCGTCACCGCCGGATACGACCGCCGCGCCCCCGTCGTACGCGACGCGAGCCTCACCGTCGCCCCCGGCGAGGCCGTCGGCCTGCTCGGCCCCAGCGGCTGCGGCAAGTCCACCCTAGCCCGGGTCGCCGCCCTGCTGCACCGCCCCGACTCCGGCACCGTCGTCCTCGACGGCACCCCCGTGCACCGCTACCGCCACCGCGCCCCCCGCGCCCGGCGCACCGCCGTCGGCGTCGTCTTCCAGCAGCCCCGGCTCTCCGCCGACCCCCGCCTGCGCCTCACCGACCTGATCGCCGAACCCCTGCGCGCGACCGGCCGCCGCGCCGACGTCCCCGGCCGGGTGGCCGAACTCGCCGACACCGTCGGCCTGACCGCCGACCTGCTCACCCGCCGCCCCCACGAGGTGAGCGACGGCCAGCTCCAGCGCGCCTGCCTGGCCCGCGCGCTGGTCCTGCGGCCCCGCTGGCTGATCTGCGACGAGATGACCGCGATGCTGGACGCGTCGACGACGGCCGCGCTGGTCCGGGTGGTCGAGGACTACCGCACCGCGACGGGAGCCGGCCTGCTCTCGGTCGGCCACGACCGGACGCTGCTCACCCGCTGGTGCGACCGCACGCTCCACTGGGACACGGTGACCACGGCGGCCACTCCCGCCTGAGCGGCCACTCCCGCCTGAAGGGAACCTCCCACGCCCCCGGCCGCGTCCGTACGAAGGGCCGCACGCACGTCGGAGGGATCCATGGAGTTCTTCTGCTACCACCGGGACCGCCCAGGGTCCCTGCCCCTGCGCCGGGAACTGGGCGAGGCGCACTGGTCCTACATGGACCGCTACGCCGAGCGGCTCATCGCCCGCGGCCCGACCTTCGCCGACGACGGGGAGACCCCCACCGGCAGCGTCCACATCGTCGACCTGCCGGATCCCGCGGCGGCCCGCGCCTTCGCCTTCGACGAGCCGAACCAGCAGGCCGGCGTCTACCGGGACGTCCTGCTGCGCCGCTGGCACAATGTGCTGGGCCGGACCATGTGGGACTTCCCCGGCGGCCGCACCGGCGGCGAGCGCCACCTGGTCCTGGGGTTCGGCACGGGCCGGGCCCCGGAACTCGACGTGCCGGCCGCCGGCCGGGACGAACTGGACGAACTGATCGCCTACGGACCGCTGACGTCCGACGACGGCTCGCTCTGGCTGGGCACCGCTGCTCTGGTCCGCGCACCGGACCGCGCCGCGGCCCGCGCCGTGCTGCCGCCGGACGGGTACGCCGTCGTCGAGGTCCACCCCTGGGAGTTCGGCGGGCGCAGGTGACGAGGCACCCGCCGCCCGTACGGGACGGCTCCTAGAACTCGCTCCCGAACTCGGTCTCGGACTCCGTCCCGAACTCCCTCTCGCCGAAGCCCGCCTCCATCGCGCCGCCGAGGAAGCCCTCCAGGAGTTCGTCGACGCGCACCTCGGTGGCGCCCTTCGGTGCCGTGGCCTTCTCGCCCTTGCCCACGCGCAGGACCAGCGCGAACTTCTTGACCTTCGCCTTCTCCGCGAGCTTCGCGAGGTCCACGGAGACCTCGGTCAGCTCGCCGTTCTTCAGCGTGAAGTCGGCCGTGACCTTCTCGTTCGGCGCGTCCGCCAGGTCCTTCGCCGTCGGCAGCCCGGCCGCCCCCGGCAGCTCCTTCTCCAGCGGCCGCAGCTCGTCGAACAGCTCGGTCATCAGCGTACGGAAGGGCGCCGTGGCCTTGATGTGCTCGGTGCCGTCCGACCCGCCGGACGTCTCGAAGTCGACCTCCCGGGCGATGACCTGGCGCAGCGCCTTCATCAGCTTCTTCTGCGCCCCGGCGTCGAGGGAGGGCTCGGCGGAGGGCTCCCCGGCCCCCGAGCCGTCCGCCCCGAAGCCGTCCGCCCCGAATCCTTCGGCCCCCGACATCTGCTCGCCGGTCTCCTGGAGCTCCTTCGTCGGGACCTTGAGCCACTCGCCGGCCAGCAGCTTCTTGAACGCTCCGGCGCTGTCGGGCAGTTCATCGGCCGACGGCATGGGGCTGCCGGCGATCCGCCCCAGCGCCTCGGCGTCGACGCGCAGGTAGGTGTGGTCGCCGATCACCCGGTACTCGACCAGGTCGCCGTCCGGGCCGCTGAACCTCATCGCCACGGCGCTGATGTCCTTCTCCCCGGACTCCTCCAGCGGCTTCTCCGACCGTACGGAGACGGAGAGCCGTGCGCCGCTGAGCAGTTCGGCGACCTCGTCGGGCATCTCCTCGCACGGCTCCGCCGTCCCGGAGTCCAGCGCCTTGAGCGACGCGGCGTCGGTGTCCAGATCCAGCTCGAACGAGAGCGAACGCCGCTCACCGAGCTTGTCGAAGGCGCTGTCGAGCTTCTGACCTGCGGACAGCTTCTCGGCGGTGCCACAGGCGGCGGAACCGGCCAGCACGGCGGTGGCGACGGCTGCGGCGGTCAGGGTCTTGCGTAGGGCGGGAATGTCGGTCTCCTCAGGCATGTGACCGGAAAAAGGTCACTCAGGAGACAGATGATCACCCCGAACGGTTGCACGTGACAACCGATTTGGTCCGGGGCGCCGGCGCCGGGCGACATCACCGCCACCCGAAGTGGGCATATCTCCAGTCATGTACACCCATGCGACGGCTTCGCCCGGAGTACAGGTGTGTTCCCTGAAACGGGACACCCCTCAGTCGATCCCGGCGAACAGCCCCTACACGGTCATCAGGTTCCCCTTCGGCAGCGCCGAGTCCACCGACCGCTTCGCCATGCACCAGGTCAACCAGCCGGACGGGTACGTGGTCACGAACTGGGACGCGGACGACCGCTCCGGACTGATATGGCCCAGCACGGCCGGCTGGGGCGTGCTGTACGCGATGATCCAGTGGGAGCCGGGAGGCTATGACGAACTGCGCGACCAGTTCGTCCGGGACCCGCTCGGCCTCACCCCGTCGCCCAACGACACCACGGCGACGGAGCACCGCCCGCCCAGCCCCGGCATGCAGTGCTGGACGAAGCAGTGGGGGATCTTCGTCGACCCGGACGTCCCGCTCGCGCTGCGCGCCACCCATGACGACGGCGTGGCGCGGGACATCGTCCTCGCGGAGTTCAAACTCGTCGTCCACGAGGCCGCCTGAGGGGCCCCGCCGCCGGACGCCACCGGAGCCGGAGCCGGGGCAGGGGCAAGGGCCCGCCGGGGCCGCCCCGGCTCAGCGGGCCGCCGCGTAGTCGGGCAGCTTCAGCGCCGAGTGGGTCACGCGCCGTTCCTCGGCGTCCGTCGTCGCCATCGTCCTCGCCAGCGCCTCGGGGTCGCGCAGCAGGGCGTTGCGGGCCTCCAGGACCTCCCGCGTCGTCGGCGTCACCATGGTGCCGCCGCTGCCGGCCAGCGCCTGGTTGCGTTCGGCGAAGGGGCGCACCAGGCGCTCGTAGGCCGCGAAGGCCTCCGTGTGGTCCGCGTGCGTGGCGAGTTCCCCGGCCAGGACGTAGGCACCGACGAGGGCGACGCTCGATCCCTGGCCGGAGAGGAACGACGTGGCGTGGGCGGCGTCACCGGCCAGCGCGACGCGCCCCTTCGACCAGGTGTGCAGCCGGATCTGGCTCACGATGTCGCAGAAGAGGTCGTCGGCGTTCCGCATGGCCTCCACCAGCCGGGGCAGGTGCCACACCTGCTCGGGGAAGCGCTCGGCGACCAGGTCGCGCTGGGCCCGCGGATCGCGGAACGCGTCGAAGGGCGGGGTGTCGCGGGTGAAGGTGAGGAAGCCGTGCACCGGGTCGGACGGCCCGTGGGCGTAGAGGACGGCGCCGCGTCCGGGCTCGTTCCAGATGACCGCCTCGTGCGCGAGCCCGAACTCGTTCGGCAGGGTGAACCCCGCGAAGACATGGCCGAGGTAGTGGTGGAAGGGCTCCTCGGGGCCGAGGACGAGCCCGCGGGTGTTCGAGTGCAGTCCGTCCGCGCCGATCACGAGGTCGACGGTGCGGCGTATGCCGCTGTCGAGGACGACGTGCACGGCGTCGCCGTCGTCGTCGAGCGTCGCGATGGAGTCCTCGAAAAGGAACTCGACCCGGTCCCGCAGCGGTGCGTAGAGGGCGTCGGCGAGGTCTCCGCGCCGGATCTCGAGGTCGAGGCCGGGCTCTCCGCCGGTCATCTGTTCGGGCCGTACCGAGCCGACCGTCGCGCCGGTCGCGTCCACGAAGGTGACCTTCTCGTTCTCGACGTGCACCTCGCGCAGCCGGGGCAGCAGGCCCATACGGTCGACGACCTCGCGGCTGTCTCTTATACACATCTCTGAT
>KL568534.1:150425-151834 GCA_000715605.1 Streptomyces speibonae
CCGCCACGGACGGCGCCGGCCTTCTCGACGACGGTCACCTCGAAGCCGTACCGGTCGAGCCAGTACGCGAGCGTGGGGCCCGCGATGCTCGCTCCCGAGATCAGGACGCGGCGCGGGCGGCCCGGCGTGCGGGGCGTGTGGGTGGGAGGCGTGTTCATGGGGGTCGCGCCTTTCCGCCGGGCGGTGCCCGGCTCGGAGCCGGTACGCGCGGCCGCTGGACGCGGCAAGATGCGTACCTTAGGTATCCTTATGCGGCCCATACGTCGCCCTCGCGGGCGGTGGGTCACTCCCCGATCATATAGATACCTAACTCAGGTATTCAATGGAGCCGCTCAATGACCGCCAAGACCCCGGACCCCGCCGAGGCCTCCGTACCGTCCTCCGGACCGTCCTCCGCACCGGCCCCCGCGGACGACCAGCACGCCGAGCTGCTCGCGGTGCTGCCCCGGATCACGCGGCTCAGCGCCGCCCTCACCAGAAGCCGGGTCACCGACCGCGCCGCCGAGGCGGCCGGGCTGGCCCTCGACCGCCCCGCCGTGGGCGTGCTGATCTCCCTGCGCACGGCCGGGACACCCCTGCGGATCGGCGAGATCGCCGAACGCATGCAGGTGGTGGGGCCGCACGTCACCCGTCAGGTGCAGGCCCTGGAGAAGCGCGGCCTCGTCCGGCGTGTCGCCGACCCGCACGACCGCCGGGTGAGCCTCATCGAACTCACCGGGCCGGGCACCGACGCCGCGAACCGGTATGTGACGTCCGTGCTGGGCTGGTTCTCCGGGGTGCTCGCCGACTGGCCCGACCAGGACCGCGAGGACCTCATCCGCCTCCTCACCCGCCTCACCGACGACGTGACGGCCCGTCTGGCCCGCCTCGAGGAGGACGGCCCCGACGCCCCGCCCCGCTGACGGCCCGCACGACACGACCCCGCCGAGTAGGGCCGGAGGTCCCAGGACCTCCCGGGCCCCGATCACATACGGTGCCTGGGTGCTCTCCACGTCCCCGCCTCCTCCGTCCCCCCGGCTGGCCGGCCTGACACCGGCGCGTCTGTCCCCGGGGTACTTCGCCCTCGTCATGGCCACGGGCATCCTCTCCGTCGGCTGCCAGCTGCGCGGCTGGAGTCCGGTCGCCCGGTTCCTGCTCGTCCTCGCCGCCGTCGAGTACGCGCTGCTGGTCGTGCTCACCGTCTGGCGTTTCGTCGCGCACCGCCGGGAACTCGCCGCCGACGCCCACGACACCCGCAAGGCGTTCCTTTTCTTCACCTTCGTGGCGGGCACCGACGTCCTCGCCGTCGGCCTGGCCGGCCAGGGACACTTCGTCCCCGCCGCCGTCCTCCTCGTGATCGCCGCGCTCACCTGGGTGGTCCTCGGCTACACCATCCCGTGGGCGGCGGTCCTCGGGCGCAGCGAACGCCC
>KL568534.1:152067-164529 GCA_000715605.1 Streptomyces speibonae
ACCCGTCGGTCGCCGTGGCCGCCACGACCCTGGAGCCCCACTACGAGGCCGCGCGCCAGGGCCTGGCCGTCGTCGCGGTGTTCTCCTGGTCCGTGGGCTGTGTCCTGTACGCCGCCTCCGCGATCTTCGTCTCGCTCCGGCTGATGCTCTACCCCCTCGAACCGCGCGAACTCGACCCGCCCTACTGGGTCGCCATGGGCGCGGTCGCCATCACCGTGGTCGCGGGCGCGCGCATCGTGGAGATGGAGAGCGCCCCCATGGTGGACGCGGTGCGCGGCCTGGTGGCGGGCATGTCGGTCGTCTTCTGGTGCTTCGCGACCTGGCTCATCCCCGTCCTGACGGCGGTCGGCGTCTGGCGCCACTACGTCCACCGGGTGCCCCTCGCCTACGAGCCCACCTGGTGGAGCATCGTGTTCCCCCTCGGCATGTACGCCGTCGCCGGCATGTACCTCGGCCGCGCCGACGACCTGCCCATCGTCGAGTGGATCGGCCAGGCCTGGCTCTGGGTCGCCCTCACCGCCTGGACCCTGACCTTCCTCGCCATGCTCCAGGCCCTCCTCCCCACCAGAACCCCCACCCCGCACCACACCTGATCCACCTTCCCGGCCCCGGTTCCGCTCCGCATGGCATGGCAGCGGGCTGATGCGCACCCGCACCGGGCGGTGCGTCAGGCGGCGTGCGGCAGGAACGGGCTCGGAGCACCGCTCCACGTCACACTCAACGCCTCCCTGGCCCGCGTGCAGGCGACGAAGAGGAGGCACCGTTCCCGGAGCAGGCCGGCTTCGTGCTGCGGTGCGTCCGCCTCCCGCGGGGTGATCTCCCGGGCGAACGGGACGGCGCCCTCGCCGACACCCAGCACGGACACCACCCGTGTTTCGCGCGCGGTCTCCGTGGGACGGGGGAGCGCGCGGAGGTCTCCGCGGGCGTCGCTGACCTCGGTACGGAGGCGGCCGGCCGCCGGGCCGAGGGCGAGCGTGAGCCGGACGGGCCCTTCCGTTCTGAGCCGTCCGCCGTCAGCGGGAGGGGCACGAGGGGCGGTAGGGGACGGCGGGCGCGTAGACGTGCCACTGCCAGTCCTCCAGGCCGCCGCCGGTCACTCGACAGGCGAGGGTGGTCGTGTCGGCGGCGAGGGCAGGGTACTCGCCGAGGTCCCAGAAGTGCGCCGTGCCTCCGCCGGCGGCGATGAGCGTACGGCCGTCCGGGGTGAAGACGACGTCGCCCACACCGCCCGGGTGGAGGCCCAGACGCCCGGCCAGGTGGGGCGCGTCCCGGTCGCTCACGCTCCACAGCCACACGAAGCCCTCCCTTCCGCCCGCCGCCACCAGGTCTCCTCCGGGGTGGAAGCCGGCGCTGTCGAAGGCCACGTCCCGGTCGTCCTCCCGTGGCACCGTGCCCGCCTGCCGCGGCTGCCGCGGGTCGCTCACGTCGAAGAGGATCAGGTCCGGTCTCCTTCCGTCGTCCTCCTCGCTGCTGCCCTCTCCGGCAACGGCGACCGTTCTGCCGTCCGGGCTGAACGCCGTCTGGCCCAGCAGGTGCGGCAGCCGGCCGTCCGGAACCAGTTCCGTGAGGGACGAGCCGGACGCCTCCCAGTCCCACAGGTGGACGCCTCCTGCGAACCGAGCCCGGGAGGTCACCAGGTAGCGGCCGTCGGGGCCGAAGTCGTTCCCGGTGAGCGGGCTGACCTCGGCGAGCGAAGCCCGCTTCCGCGGTCGGCCGGGGTCGGCGACGTCCCACAGGTCGAGTGACTTTCCACGGATGGACAGAAGTGGCCGGTCGGGAGCGAAGAGGAGACGGCGGGCGTCCTCGGGGACGGACCTCAGCGAGCCGACGACACGGGGCCGGTCGCGGTGCGAGACGTTCCAGATAGTGACCGTTCCGTCGGCGTGAAGGCCTGCCAGGAGGGTGCCGTCGGAGCTGAGGGCGATGTCGCTGACGATGCTGCGCCGTCCTCGGGCCGAGGACAGGGCCTTCGGGGCGGTCGGGTCACCGACGTCCCAGAGTCGGATGGTGTCCGAGAAGGTCATCGCCAGGGTTCTGCCGTCGCGCGACAGGGCCAGCTCGGTGTGGCCGAAGCCGGACTCCAGCTTCTGCACCAGACGGGCCCGCTGTGGGCTTCCCAGGTCCCAGTGGACGGCCTCCGCCTCCCTGCCCCAAGTGTTCACCGAGACGAGCCCGCGCCCGCCGGGTGTGAAGGCCAGGCCGGTGATGTCCACTCCCTTCTCGATGCGTGCCAGCACGCTCGTGTGCCCGACGAGGTTCTCGCGCCGCACCGGCTTGCGGGCGTCGCTCACGTCCCACACCGCGACCACCCCGTCCCCACCCCCGGTCGCCAGCCGGGAGCCGTCCCGGGAAAAGACGAATGCCTGGATCTCGTACGAGTGCGCCTCCCACTCCGCGACTGTCACCAGGTCGTGCGGCCGCGACACGTCCATGAGCTTGACGGACACCCCATCGGTCGTGGCCAGGTGACGCCCGTCGGGGCTGAAGGCGACGTCTCCGTCGGAACCGCGCACGAAGGCACCCACGCGCGGCCTTCGAGGGTCCGTCACGTCCCAGACACGTACGCCGTCCACGGTGTAGTTCCTGCCGATGTCGAGCGGCCCCCGGGTTCTGGGGAAGTCGGAGGTGACGGCGAGCGTCCGCCCGTCCGGGGCGAATGCCACCCCGTCGGTCTCGTACACCCCCCTCCTCACCGACACGCGGCGGGGTTCGCGGGCGTCGGAGATCTCCCACAGGGCGAGTGCGCCGCCGTGTTCCGCCGCCAGGTCCTGGTCCTCGTCCCACCAGCCGACCACGGCCACCCGTCTGCCGTCGGGACTCAGTGCCATCGCCTCAGGGGAACCCGGCAGGCCGGTGGTGAGGGGGGCCGATGCGGTGAGCCGGGGAGCTTCGCCCTTGTGCAGGCCGGTGAGATCCCACAGCGAGATGGTGTCGCCCGAGCAGAGCGCGGCGAGAGTACGGCCGTCCGGACCGCCGAAGGAGACCTGGTGGGTGTCACAGTTCAGTTTCGCCAGTGCGGTCTTCCGGGAGGATCCGCGATCCATGTCCCACAGCGTCAGCGAGTCCTTCTCGATCACTACGAGGGTCCGGCCGTCCGGCCCGAGCACCGTCTCGTCCATCTCGACCGGCATCAGGGACGAGCCGCGGAACGGGCTCTCGGTGAGCGTCTGGAACATGCTTCGCCGGGCCTCCGCTCCGGGCCGCAGGGCGTGGGCGGCCAGGCCCAGAGCGAGCGAACTGCGTGGATCCGTGTCGCGCAGGCTGTCGGCCTCCGCCAGCAGCGCACGGTACGTGGCCAGTTCCCGCTGGGACCGGGCCGCGTCGCGCTGCTCCTGCGCCCGGCGTTCCTGGCGCAGGGCCGTCGCGGCGAATGCGACAGAGGCGAGGACGGCGACGACCAGTGTGACGACCGCGGTCCGCAGCACCCTGAGCCGCCGCCGCTCACGCCGCTGTGCGCCACGCGCCGCGGCCTCGCTCTCGGCCAGGAACTGGTGCTGCGGTTCGGTCAGCGGTGCGCGGGCGCCGGGTGTGCGCAGCTCCAGCGCGTTCTGCAGCCTGCTGCCGTGCAGGAGGAAGGCGGGATCGCGTCCGGCGGCCTGCCATTCCTCGGTGGCGACGCGCAGCCGTTGTCGTTGCAGCAGGGCCGCCGCGTCCTCGGTGACCCACTCGCGCAGCCGCGTCCAGGCGCGCAGCAGTGACTCGTGGGCGATCTGCGCGGTGTCCTGGTCGACGGTGATCAGCCGCGCCCGCTCCAGCCGGGCCCGGACGTCCCGGGCGCCGGAGGGCAGCCCGTCCAGCAGGGAAGCGAGCGGGATCGGATGCCGGATCACCGCGCCCGTGCCGTTCGGAGGCAGGTGCACCATGCGCAGGAGCAGTTCCCGCAGCACCGACCGGTTCTCCTCGGTGAGCTCGTTGTAGAGGTCCTCCCCGGTCCTGGACATCGACTGCCATATGCCCCCGGTGGCTTGGTAGCCGGCCAGGGTGAGCTGCACACCGGCGCGCCGCAGCCAGGTCTCGCGCAGCGCGTGTGCCAGAAACGGCAACGCACCCGTCCCGTGGTCACCGAGCAGGTTCTCGCCGAGGTCCTGCATCAACCGGTCGGCGAGTCCGTCGCCCAGCTTCAGACCGGCCGCGGCCGCGGGGCGCTCGATCGCGGCCCGAAGTTCCTCCTCGCTCATCGGCGGGACGTTCAGCTGCCCTCTGCGCAGGGCCCTTTCCAGTGCGGGATGGTCCAGGCAGTCGCCGTAGTGGTCCGCGCGCAGGCCGAGGACGACCTGTGGTCGCGGAGCGGCCCCGTCGCCCGCGAGGACGGCAATGAAAGCGGCACGCTCGACGTCGTCGTCGCAGTGCGTGAACACTTCCTCGAACTGATCGACCACGAGCAGGCGGCATGCCGTCCGCCCGGCGCGTGGCGGCAGGAAAACCCCCTGTTCCAGTGCCCGGCGCACTGCCGGGACCCGGCGCCCGGTGGCGCGGGCCCAGAGTTCGGCCAGCGTGGTCAGCGGATGACATCCCGGCGCGGGCAGCAGCAGGGCGGACCACGGGGTCCCCGCGTCGTCGCGGGCGGGGGGTCGGGCGAGTCCGGCCAGCAGACCGGCCCGCAGCAAGGACGACTTGCCCGCTCCGGAAGCGCCGACCACCACCACCGGGCCGCCGGCCCGCACGGCGGTCAGCAGCCGTCGCACCAGGTCCTCCCGACCGAAGTAGTGACCGCTGTCCTCGATCCGGAACGGTTCCAGGCCGGGGTACGGGCAGGGAAGGTCGGCGGGTGGCTCGACGCGGCCCTCGTCGGGGACCTCGTAGGAACGGTTGCGTACGAGGGGCAGCGCGCCCAGCGTTCCCTCGCTCTGCCGGGTCGGCCGCACCCGCGCGTCGTCGGCGAAGTGTCGCTCCAGTGCGATGTGCAGACGGTCGGCGGTCAGCCACGGCGGCCCGGTGGCATCGCCGTCGGTGAGCAGGCGGATGAGCCGGCCGCTGAACAGGGTGTGTCGTTCACCCTCGGGAGCGAACGACAGCGCGTGGTGGGACGCGGACGTGAGCAGAAAGCTGCCGCGTGGGTGCGCGGACACGAACGGATCCGGTGCCGCACGGCCCTTCGGCCGTTTGGCGATGCCTGAGAAGCAGCAGTCCAGCACCACGAGGGAGCCGCCCGCCGCCTCACCCAACAGGTCCCTGACGGTGCGGTACGGCACTGCCCCGGCGACGCTGCGGTCCGAGAGGCTGAACCGGGTGGCCAGGTACAACTCGTCGCCGGGCCCGAGCAGGCCGTGACCGGCGTAGTACAACACGAGCGGTCCCGTCGCGGAGTGCACCGCCGCCTCCACGGTGGCAACCACCTCGGTGGCGTCCGCCTCGGCCGGAACCCGCGTGATGCTGTCAGCTGCCACACCGCCCGCTTCATGCAGCGCCCGTGCCAGATCGTTCAGCGTGTCGTCGACGGAGCCCAATTCGGTGAGGCCCGAGTCCGGGTGGAACGTACCCGTGCCGATCAGGACGACTCTGCCACCGCGTGCCGCAAGGCCGTCGGTCACGGCACGGGGTCCTCACCCGGCTGATCCGCTTGGTTCCGCCCGTCACCCGAGGGCTCGGCCGGATCCGAGGACCGTGCCAGCCGTTCGGCCAGTTCGGCGAGTTCCTGAGGGCTCAACCCGCGGGCCTGGCGCGTGCTGATGGTGACCGAGGAGCCGTCCGCCCGGGTCACGGTGACGGTGTGGTTGCCGCGCCGGGTCTGCACCCAGGCGACGACCGCCCCCGCGAAGACCGCCGCCACGCCGCCCGGTTCCAGCAGGGCCACGAGGGCGTCGGCCGCCGGGCCCATGGCTCCCGGCGGTGCCTCGGCGGGCTCCCGTCGGACTCGGCCCCGCAATTCCGGCTCGTTCAAGAGCCATCCTCGCAGCTCCTCGACGGCACTCGTGGACCCTTCCGACCGTACGGCCATGACAATACGCATCAGTCGCCCCCTGTGCTCGCGGCCAGCGCGCCTACGGCTGTCCCCGGGGGATCGAGGCTACTCAGCCAGGCACCGGCACTCCAGGGGATCACGGGCGGAGGTCCGTGTCGTCGCGTCGGGGGCAAGACCGCCGGACCGGATTCGCCAACTGGGCGACGGCGCCCCACTCAACGGCCGCCCGACGGACGTGGCGATCGAGATCGTCGGTGACAAGGACGGCTCCGTGGTCGTGGTCCCCGCGCCGGGCCGCGGCAGCGTAGGCGACGGGGGTACGGCTCTCATCGAGCGACGCGGTCACGCGCCGACCGGTGTCGTCAGCACCGCCCGGACGGTCTTGCCGCTGGGCGGGTAGGGAACGCAGTCCCAGTGGTCGGCGAGGGCGGCGACGAGGGGCAAGTCGCGTCCACCGGGAGCGGGTCGGGCGCGGTCTCCGTGGGACGGGGGAGCGGGCGGAGGTCTCCGCGGGCGTCGCTGACCTCGATACGGAGGCGGCCGGCCGCCGGGTCGAGGGCGAGCGTCAGCCGGAAGCAGCGCCCCGGCACACGCCCGTGCAGCACGGCGTTGGAGGCCAGCTCCGCGACGACGAGTTCGGCACGTTCGGTAGAGATCCTGCGAGACGCCTCGGGAACGCAGCTCGTTCACCGCGGGGAGCCGCGCGAGCCGCGCGAGCCGCGCGCCGCGCCGCGTGGACGACAGGAGCTGGGTGAAGGTGTTGGCGGGGGTGCCGACGTGGGGTGTTGCCTGGTTCATGGCGTCAGCGTGGCGGGAACGGACGGACGGAGGCGAGTGCCGCGCCCCGTACGCGGAGTGAGCGTACGGAGCCGGGGCGCGCGGTCGTCCGCGCACGCGGGCACGGTTGAACCGAACGGGCCGCACCCCGGGTGGGGTACGGCCCGTTCTGCGTCCTTGCGTCAGGTTGCCGAAGGCCTGGGGTCCGTCAGCCCTTGGCCACGGTCTGCGGTGTGCTCCGGGCTCTGGGCCGGAGCGGGGACGCGCTCGGTGGTGGAGGGGGCGGCGAAGACCTCGTCGAGGGTGGTGGCGTCGATGGCGCGGTCGAACCAGAGATCCAGGAGCGGCGCGTCTGCGCAGGTGGTGACGCGCTGTCGCGTTTCTTCCGTCAGCGAGAGGCCGCGGCGCTCCATCAGGTGCAGCAGTCGCTCGGCCTTCTCTTTCACGCGTCCTTCCTCCCGTCCTTCCTCGCGTCCTTCCTCCCGTCCTTCCCTCCGTCCTTCCTCGCGTCCTGCGAGGCGAGCGTGCCCACGATGGTGCCTCGCCTGGGGGTGAAGAGGGTCTCCATCACGTTCCTCTGCATTTTCCGGGCGTGTTCACTGCCCAAGCCGTCCTCGATCAGTCCCGCCAGGTCGTCCCGTGCTTCGCGGTCCGAGTCCTGGGCCAGGGCCTTGCCCATGACCGTCAGTATGCCCTCGATGTCCGGGTCGTTGCTGTGGATCCACAGACAGAACGCGGCGAAGTCGAGGTCGGTCAGGACGTCTTCGATCCGGCTCACGCGCGGGACGTTGGCCGGGCCCAGTACGTGTGGCACGGTCACCTGGGTGGGGCGTCCCAAGCCGGTGCGCAGAGGTGTGGCCGCCCACGCCGCTGTCGCCGTGTCCACGCACAGGACCAGCAGGACGACCCACGGAGGAGGCGTGCCGCCTGGGTGTTTCCGCAGGTGAGCGGTGGAAACGGACGGCTCGTCCCGGATCTCCGTGACCTCGGAGTGGCGGTCGGACGGGGGCGGGGACGAGTGTGGCAGCCCGTACGCCGAGTCAGCGTACGGACGCGAAGAGTGCGCGGTGCGTCCGGTGATCCGTCGGGCCGCGTGGTGGCGGCGCGGCCGGCGCGGCGCGAGTAAGGGAACGCCCCTCGCCTATGCCGGGGCAGGGTCCTCGAGCATGTTCAGGGCCTGGCGGGAGAGCAGGCGCTCCGCGGCGTCGTAGCTCCAGCCGCAGTCGAGGACGAGCGAGCGCCATGCCGACAGCCCCAAGCACAGCCACAGACGGTCCGCCGCACCGTTCACGTCGAGATGCGGAGCCACCGCGCCGATGGAGACCAGGTGCTCCGCGGCTTCGCGAAGCGCCTGGCGGTACTGCGTAACTACGTAGTCCCACACCTCCCGCGCCTTGGCGTCGCTCGCCATGGAGGAGTAGAGCAGGTCGATGGACGGAGCGAAGCGTTCGGTGTTGTCGCGGACACCGTGCGCCAGGCATGCGACTGCCGAGGCGAGGTCCTCGCTCCGGAACACCTCCTGGAGGAGCCCGGTGGTCCGCGAGTCCGCCACGTCCGTGGCCAGGAGGGCGTGCAGGAGTTCCGTCTTGGTCCCCACGCTCGCGTACAGCGTCTTGGTCGCGACGCCGGCGGCGCGAGCGATGTGCCCCATCGTCACCTGTGCGTAGCCCTGCGCGATGAACAGCTCACGCGCGGCCGCCAGGATGTCCTGCCGGGTCTGAGCCGCGCCCCGCTCACGCCGTGGCGATCGGTAACTGCGGGTCGGTGCGGACATGCCTTCACCTTACCCCGAGGTAAGGGCAGGCGTATTCATTGCAGATGCTGTAACTTCAAAAAGGGACTTCCCCTCCGGACGGGAAGACCACGCACCATGCACCCCTCAACCCGAAGGTTTCGCACCCCATGGACATGAACGCCGGGCGTGACGCACAAGCCGTTGTGGAAACGCGGCTCACCCATGAGACACACAGACTGGCCACCGGGCTGCTCGTGGACGCCGCCGGCCGCCCCTCCGTGCCTCGCCAAACGCTCGCGCAGTTACGGGACTTCCTCGTGGTGAACCTGCGTCACCACCACGAGACCGAGGACGAATGGCTGTGGCCGCTCATCCTGACCGCGGCGCCCGATGTGAAGCGCGCACTCGACGACCTGAGCGAAGAACACGAACGTCTGGACATCGCGCTCGACCGCCTCGCCGACATCGGCCTCACCGGCGCGAAAGACCATGACGGCGACCATCTGAACGAAGACGACCGGCACGCACTGCGCGAGGTGGCCGTCGCGGTGCGCGACAGCGTGCGCGACCACCTGGACCACGAGGAACCGGTTCTGTTCCCCGCCCTGCGGGCGCACATCACGCCCGCGCAGTGGGCGGAGTTCGCCCAACGAGTCATCGCCACCACGCCCCCGGTGGCCGGACATCTGATGATCGGTCTCCTCGACGAGGTGGGCACACCGGCCGAGGTGGAGTCGATATGCGTGAACATGCCGCCGCCGGTGAAGTCGCTGCTGCCCGCCCTGCGCGACCAGGCCGCCGCCGACCTGCGAATGCTGCGAGGTAGCGGCTCGTGACGGACACACACCTCACCTGGCCGGACACGGCGTACGAGGCGTTCACGGGCGACCTGACCGTCGCGGTCGCCTACCTCACCCCCGCCGGAGGGACGGTGGTCACCAGCGTCTCACCGGTAGGGCTCGCGAACCGGGCAGCCAACCAGGTCAGCTTCACCACCTCGCTGGGCTTCCCGAAGAAGCTGGAACGCATCCTGAACAACCCCCGTGTCGCCCTCGCTTATCACACGCGCCTGCACGGATTCGCCGCCCACAGTCACTACGTCCTCGCCCAAGGCAAGGCATCGGTGGACCTCCAGCCCTCGGCGCAGCGGCTGGCAGAGCTGATGGACACCACAGAGCCGTTCCTCGGCCAGACCAAGCGCGGAAGAGTGTGGGACTGGCTGCTGCGCGAATACCACCAGGAGCGCGTCTTCGTCGACGTCGGCCTGGAACGCATCACCACCTGGCCCCACCTCTCGGCACACGGACCGGCCACCGTGACCGGCCCGTCCTGGCCCCAGCACCCCGCCGGACAGCGACCCCCGAAGAACGGCACGACACCCCGGACACCCGTCTCCCAGCTCGCCCGGCGGATCGCCGCCCTCCCGCATCGTCTGCTGGCGTACGAGGGGGCCGACGGCAGCCCCGTCATCCTCCCGGTGACGGTCACCGGACACGACGAGACCGGGCTGCGTCTCGGCGCACCGCCCGGACTCCTGCCACCAGGCGGACGCCGAGCCGGATTCCTTGCCCACGCGTTCCGGCCGCAGTGCGTCGGTGTGAGCATGCGCACCGCCACCGGCTGGCTGACCGTCGACAACGGAGAGGCGCTGTACGCCCCCCACACATCGGTCGGCATGGCAGCGCCGCCCAGCAGGACGGTCATGACCGTGGCCAACGGCCTGCTGGCCAAACAGGGACTGCGCCGCGCACGACGCAACGGCACCACCGCGCACCTGCACGGCCTCGCGGCCGGCGTCCGCCCCGGCGCGTAGCCCGGCATTCCGGGCCTTCAGGTCCGCAATGACCTCGGTGAAGGCGTCGCAGTCAGGCCCTGCAACCGCTGGCGCGCGCCATTCAGCTCATTCGATCGCCACCGCCGCCTGGCCGATCGATCCAGGTGATCTCAGGTCGGACCGTCGGCAGTGCCCAGGGCACCAGGACACCGCTCACCAGATCGGCGAGGAACTGTACCGCCCCGCCGGTGTAGTGCCACCACGCACCGTTGCGCGAGGCGACGGTGACCGTCCATTCCTGCGGCCCGGCGAGGCTGGTGGTCCACAGGAAGAAGTCGCCCTGGTTGGAGGAGGACCAGGGGAGCAGGCCGCCCGGTGCGGGGTACGGACGCATCGGGACGGCCAAGTCGGCGTCCTCGCACCACTCGGCCAGGACTTCCAGGTCCTCGGTGTCTTCGGCCCAGCACACTTCGGCACCCGGCGCCGGACCTCCCACACACATGAAGTCACTCAGCTCGAACGTCGGGTAGAGCTCACAGAGGAGCTTGTAGTCAGCAGGCAGAGCCGTACCCAACACGCGCTCCAGCCGCGGCCAGTCGACACCCGCCGGGGTCGGCAGACGGTGGGCCGCAAGACCGGGCAGCACCCGTTCGAGTTCCGCGACCGACTCGCCGGGATCGGTCAAACGGCAGCCTGACGGTGCCTGCGTACCCACGAGATCGTCCACCCGAGCAGACTTTCACAGCAGCATCCCACCCTCATGCTCGCCCCTGCACAGCCGCCGGAAGAAGCGGCGTCCTGTTCGCGTCGGCACCGGGCAGGCCGCCCTAGGGGGCGGCCTGCTGACATTCGCACCCCGAACACGCTGGTCGGTTGCCCGCGCGTGCTCGGCGGGGGGGGGACCGCTGTCGAGCCGGTGGGGGTGCTCATCCGTCCCAGGTGGTCCCCTCGAAGGGGTCGGCGCCGGTGACCCACCCGGCGTTGAGGACGAGTCGGGAGGTGCGGTGCAGGGCCGCGGCCCAACGCGTCGTCAGTCCGTTGACGACTCCGACCGTGCCATGACTGATCACACCCGCCCCTCCGTCGCTCCCGGTCCGCGCGAGAGCAGAGCCGGAAGCGTCCGACCGCCGAGCGAATTGAACCCGCCGCTTCCCCCCGTCGGCACAGCACCGACGGCGTCGGCCGCGACCGCGCCGTTCAGCCCGCGTCCGCCGCCGCAGCCAGGAGGCGGGCCAGTGTGTCGGGCGCGGTGATCATGGGCCAGTGGCCGGAGTCGATGTCGGCGTAGTCGACCCGCTCGGCGCGGGCCAGTTCCGGGATCTCGCCCGCGTCGATCCACTCCCGTGCCTGGGCCGGGGTGAACTCGGGGCACACGAGGAGGACGGGGACCTCGAAGCGCCGTTCGTCCGTCAGCCGTACCACGCCCCTGGCCACGTCCTCGGGCACCGGGATCGCGGTCGACGCCAGGGCGTGGCGGGCCGCGTCGTCCAGGTCGGCGGCGTCCGGCCCCTCGAAGGGGCCCCAGCCCGGGAACGGCATCTCCCCGTCGCGCACCTCGAAGAAGTCGGCGTAGCGCTCGCCGTCGCCGGTGGGGAAGCCGCCGACGAGGACGGCCTTCGCCACCGCCTCCGGGCGCCGGTCGGCGGCCAGCCAGGCCAGCGTGCACGCCGCGGAGTGACCCACCACCATCGGCCTGCCGGACGCCCCGTCGACGGCGGCGAGGACCGCCGCCACCTGGTCGTCGAGCGTGGCGGAGCCGGCCCCGTCGCCCTGTCCCGGGAGCGTGACCGGCACGGGCCGGTGGCCGAGCCGCTCCAGCGCCGACGCGGTGCGGTCCCACACGGATCCGCTCAGCCACAGGCCTCCGACGAGCACGATGTCCATGACCGGTGTTCCTTCCTCTCCGACTGGTGGAGCCCCACCGTAGGAGGAGATCCGGACGATCCGCTGCCGGATCTCCGCGCGGTCCGGATCAGGACCCGCCCCGTAACCTGCTCCCGTGTCCCACGACCTCAGTCCCACCGCCCGGGCGCTGCGCGCCCTGGAGATACTCCGGGCCCGGCCCGGTACGACGGCCGGCGAGCTGGCCGGACGGCTCGGCGTCACGGAGCGCGCCGCGCGCCGGTACGTCGGGATCCTGCGCGAGGCGGGCATTCCCGTGGAGTCCGCCCGGGGGCCGCACGGCGGGTACCGGCTGGGGCGCGGCACGCGGCTGCCTCCCGTGCAGTTCACCCAGTCCGAGGCGGTCGGTCTGGTGATGGGGGTGCTCGGCGG
>KL568534.1:164709-166618 GCA_000715605.1 Streptomyces speibonae
CAAGGTGGTCAAGGCGCTGCCGGAGAGCGTCGGCCGGCAGGCGGCACTGCTCCGCTCGTACGCCTCGGCCGCCCCCGACCCCCACTCGTCCCGCCCGGATCCCGTCGTCGCCGGCGAACTCGTCGAGGCCGTCGCGGCGGGGCGCCGCGTGTCGGTCGCGTACCGCAGCGAGGCCGGCCGCGAGTGGGAGGCGGAGGTGGATCCCTGGTCCGTCGTCGTCCGGTACGGGCGCTGGTACCTGCTGTGCCACTCCCACCGCGCGGACGCGGTCCGCACCTACCGGATCGACCGGGTCCGCGCGGTGCGGCCGACCGGTGAGGGCTTCGTACCGCCACCGGGTCTCGACCCGGTCGCCGTACTGGAGGAGAACCTGGGCCTCGGCTGGGAGTTCCCCACCCGCGTGGTCTTCCACGCGCCCCTGGCCGAGGTCGCCCCGTGGATCCGTCCTCCCATGGGACGGCTCGAGGCCTCGGGGGAGGGGTGCGTGCTGGAGGGCAGCACCCGCAACCCGGACATGTACGCGCAGGAGTGGCTGGCGCGGGTGCCGTTCCCCTTCCGCGTCGACGCGGGGAAGGAGCTGCGCGCCGCCGTCGCGGAACTCGGGGCGCGCTTCACGGCCGCGGCGGAGGACCGGCCCTGAGCGCACGCCGCCCTCCCGTGCCCGCCCAACCGGGCTCCGCTCACTCGCCGAGCGTGGCGACCGCCTCCTCGTAACTGCCCGTGGGCGGCGCGGTGTCGGGGCCGTACACCAGGTGCAGCACGCCCGTGGTGAACGCCTTGGAGCTCAGCAGCTTCAGCGGGATCGACGTCTCGCCCTCGTCGAACAGGCGCATACCCTTGCGTACGGCGATGGGGTGGACCAGCAGGTGCAGCTCGTCGAGGAGGCCCGCGGTCAGCAGCTGCCGGACGACGGAGACGGAGCCGCTGAGCGAGATGTCACCGCCCGGCTCGTTCTTCAGCGCGGCGGCGACCTCCGGGACGTCGCCCTGGGCCTGCTCGGAGTTCCGCCACGACAGCTCCAGCGGACGGTGCGAGAACACGATCTTCCGCATGTCGCCGAGCTGCTTGGCGAAGCCCGCGTCCTCCCCGCCGGCGGTCTCCCGCTCGGGCCAGGCGCCGGCGAAGCTGTCGTAGGTCGTGTGGCCGAAGAGCATGACCTCCGTGCTGCCGAGACTGGCGCCGACGGCTGCTCCCATCTCGTCGTTGAAGTACGGGAAGTGCCACTGATCGGGCGCCTCGACGACGCCGTCGAGCGAGATGAACAGGCTGGCGATGATCTTCCGCGACATGGTGTCCTCCACGATCCGGTGCGTGTACCGGGTATGACCGTGCCACCCGCCGGAACTCATCGGTGGGCGGCACGCGGAATTCCCGGGACGGCAAACCGGTGCGGGACGTCAGCCCGCGGGCCCCGGTCCCCGGCCGGGCCCGTCCGCCGGCAGGTTCAGCTCCTCCACCCGTCGCCGCACGTCACGCCGGGTCCGCAGGCCCAGCTTGACGACCGGCAAGGTGGAGCATCTGCACCCCTGGCTCGCGGAGGGACGGCTCGACTCGGTCCTCTCGCCCGGGACACGCGTCCAGTACGTCGCGTGCCGCGACATCGCCGCCTTCGCGTTCGCCGCGGCCGAGAACCCCGAACGCTTCTCCGGCCGGACGATTCCCCTCGCCGCCCAGGCGATCACCATGGGACAGATCGCCCGGTTCCTCGGTGCCGTGACAGGCGTACCGATCGCGCAGAGGACGCTGGACACCTGGCAGGCGCTGGACCGCGGCCTGTCCGCCGGGGTCGTCTTCAGTCAGCTGTGGTGCAACGAGGTCGGCTACAGCGCACCTCTCGCCGGCCGGATCGAGGACACCTGGGGGATCCCCCTCACGTCCTTTCCGGCCTGGGCGAAGGAGAACCGGCACC
>KL568534.1:166903-168030 GCA_000715605.1 Streptomyces speibonae
GCCCGCCCCCGCGCGTGTTCAGCGGGTCACGCCTCAGCGATCCGGGTGGCCATGCCCTTCTCGATGGTCACCTCGACCGTCACACCGCCTTCCTTGGCCGCGTTCTCCAACTCCTCCGCGGTGCATTCGTCCGCGACCTGCCCCTCGCCGGTGCCGCAGATGCCGCCCGCTCCCCAGATCTCGGTGTCCTCGGTGAGCCAGAAGGGGCGTCCGTCGACTTCGAACTTGCCGGGTGCGAGGTAGGTCAGGTTGCCGGTGACGGTCCCGTCCGCACGGTTGGCGGCATCGGCCCCGTCTCCGTCCTCGGACGACCCTTCTCCGCCGCCCGCCACGTACTGGTCGGTGACCTTGACGGCCATGCCCTTCTCGATGACCACTTCGGCCGTCATGTCGCCTTCCTTGGCGGCGCTTTCCAGCTCCTCCGTGGTGCATTCCTCCGGGGAGTGTCCCTCGCCGGTGCCGCAGATGCCGCCCGTCCCCCAGATCTCGGTGTCCTCGGTGAGCCAGAAGGGGCGTCCGTCGACTTCGAGCTTGCCGGGTGCGAGGTAGGTCAGGTTGCCGGTGACGGTCCCGTCCGCGCGGTTGCCGGCATCGGCCTTCGGCGTCTTGCCCGCGCTGTCGGTCCCGGTCTCGGCGCTGACACCGGTGACCGCTTCACCGTCGGGGTCGCATGCGGTGAGAAACAGGGCCGCGCCGACGAGAACGCCGGTTGCGGCGAGGGAGCGGAGGCGGCGGGGGGTGAACGTGCGGGACATGCGATGGCCTTCCCAAGAGGTGGGGTGTGCGATGAACTCGGCCTGGAAAACGCCCTCATCGGGGGCCGGGTTCACCGCGCCGGAGCGCTGTTACAAGGGCACGATCATTCGGTGACCTGCGTTACCGAGGGGGCCTTGCGCTAGGTGATCCGGACCGCCGATATAGGCATCGATTGCCGATGCCCGTCCCCTGGACCGCGGCGAAGGTGGCTCCCAGACGCACACGGGCCCGACGTACATGGGCCTGACGCACACGGGCCACACGCACATGGGCCCGACGCGCACAGGCCCGATGCGTACCCGCCCCAGGAAGGAGCACCCATGCCGGCCATCGCGGCCACCCCACCGCCCTCCCGCCCGGACCTGGTCGCC
>KL568534.1:168283-170619 GCA_000715605.1 Streptomyces speibonae
AGATGTGTATAAGAGACAGCACGCGGAGCGAACCGAGTCCGAACGGCGGCCGACGCCGGAGAACCTGGACGGCCTGCGCGAGGCCGGGCTGCTCCGGCTGACCACCCCACGCGACGCGGGCGGCCACGGAGCGGACACCCGCACCCAGGTCGACGTGCTGCTTGAACTGGCCCGGGCATGCCCGTCCACGGCCTGGGTGACGGCCGTGTTCAGCGGGCTGAAGCCGATGCTGCGGACGTTCAGCGCCCGGGCGCGGGGGGAGTTCTATGCGGACGGCCCCGACACCGTCGCCTGCTCCGTGGCCAGTCCGAACGGCCGGGGACTGCTCACCGGTGACGGTGTGCGGATCTCCGGCGAGTGGCCCGTGGCCTCCGGGTGCGAGGACGCGCAGTGGGCACTGCTGGGCGTCCCCGTGCACCCCGGTGGCGGTGACGACGGAGACCGGCGGGACGACGCGGACGCGCCGGACGGCCGGCCGCCCCGGCCCGCCACGGTGCTGGTGCCCACCGCCGACCTGTCGGTGAGGGACACCTGGCATGCCGCGGGGATGCGGGGGACCGGCAGCCAGAGCCTGGTGGCGGACGACGCCCTCGTCCCGGCCCACCGGGTGCTCTCGGCGGCGGTCGCGGCACCCGACGACGGTACGGCGGCGGTGTTCCCGGCCGCCGGCAAGCTGGCGATGACCCTGACCCTGCTGGCCCCGGTCGTCGGCGCAGCGCTGGGGGCCCGCGACGTCGTCCAGGCGGCGCTGGCGAACGGCCGCGGTGTGATGGCCACGGTCTACCGCCGAGTGGCCGAGTCCCCGTCGGCACGGATGTGGCTGGCGGACGCGGCGCATCTGCTGGACCGGGCCGTCGGGTGCGTCCGGGACACGGCCGACACGCTCGACGCCGCCCTGGCCACCGGGGCGACGATGACGTCCGACCCCTTGACCCCTCTCGATCGCTCGCGGATCAGAATGGGCATGGTCTCCGCCGTCGAGGACGCACGCGCGGCCGTGAGCGGACTGCTCGACCTGTACGGCACGGCGGGATTCTCGGAGTCCAACCCCCTGCAGCGCCTCTGGCGTGACATGGAGACGGGCAGCCGGCACATCCAGTTCAACCCGTTCATCACCCGCGAGGACCACGGCAGGGCCCTGCTGGGCATCGAGCCACCGGTGTCCCTCCTCCTCTGACCCGCGGGCCCGGCCCTGCTCACTGCCCGCGGACCACCGGACGGGCGGGGGAAACAGGCCCGTCACTCCTCGATGGTCGTCAGCACTGTGCGCAGGGCCCTGATCGCGTGAAACGTCCGTGACTTCACCGTGCCGGGCGGTATGGCCAGTTCACGTGACACCTCGAGCACGCTGCGATCACGGAAGTACACGTGGTGCAGTATCTCCCTCTGGGGGACGGTCAGCTTTCGGAGAGCCTGCGCGAGGACGGTACGGTCGATCACCCGCTCCACCTGGTCGACGGCCTGGATCATCGCATCCCCGTCGGTGACCTCGACGGTGTGCGGCCGGGACCGCCCCGCGCGATGGTCGTCCATCACCAGGTTGTGCACCACGGTCCTGAGCCAGCCGTACAACCGGAGTTCGGTGTCAGGACGCTGCTTCGCCTGCATCCACGCCCGGATCGCCGCCTCCTGCACGATGTCCTCGGCCCTGTCCCAGTTCCCGTCGAGCATGCGCGCGGCGAATCGGCGGAGCGGCAGTCCGTACCGCTCGTACACGAGCGCGGCCACTTCCTCCGGGGTCGACTCCTGAACGGCGTGGCGATGATCGGTCTCACTGTCGCCGACGCGAATTACTGTAGCTACCACTGTTGATTCCCGGTTGACGGTCGTGCGAAAGGGCGCGGCGGGACCCTGGTCGCCACCGCTGCCGAAGAGAAGAGAACGCATGTGAAACGCGTTCTCAGGCTAGGCGGGCGCCCGTCCTTCAGCGTCCGCAGCAACTGCGCACCTCACCCGGCGCACTACCTATGTCGCCGTCGGCCAACGGTGCCCGGACCTCGGCGTGTGCCCCAGGGTCGGGCCGGGAGGTCAGCCGCGCAGGCACGCATCTCGAGCGCGATCGCTTGCCAAGTGTGCCCTCGCACACTGCCCTTACGGCGCTTCTGCGGCCGTCGAGCAGGGGGTGACGCTGGTAATTCTCTGAACAACCTGGATAAAGGAAACGTCATGCACGCCCATGGGCGACCGGACAAGAGAACCGGTGATGCAAAGGCCCCTCCCCGCAGGACAACCAGCGGCACACGCGGTGCGGAACCGGCCGGAGGGCCGTCCGCGTCGCAGATGCTGGCACTCCAGCGAACGGCGGGAAACGCGGCGACGACCCGTGCCCTCTCGGC
>KL568534.1:170756-176653 GCA_000715605.1 Streptomyces speibonae
GCACTCCAGCGAACGGCGGGAAACGCGGCGACGACCCGTGCCCTCTCGGCCCGGGCGTCAAGCGGCGCGTCGTCCGCCGGCAGCGCGGTCGCCGTCCAGCGGTACGTCGAGATCGAACCGGGGGCGGCGAACTATCCCAAGAAGCAGAAGAGCCGGACGGTGGGGTCGTCGAAGGACGCCGACGATGATCCGGAGTTCTTCCCCAGTCAGCACCGGGTGAACGGAAGTTACTTCGCCAGCACGGACGTGCCACGCGCCCCTCATATCCGGTACAACGCGGGCGTCAGACTGCGCCTCTCCGACGATTTCGAGCTCGCCATCGAGGCCGGTTCCGGCGAGGCCAAGGTCTTCTTCGCCACGGAACCGCGGATCGCCGAGTCCAACGGGGCCCTGGCCGGCCGGGTCAAGCTGCACAAGGGCAAGCGTTTCCTGCGCGTGCGGGGTGAGCAGGGCGAGAAGAAGCTGTTCCAGATCGAGCCGGTCGTCGAGCACACGAGCGCGGAACTGGCCGAGGCGGGAGTGAAGGCCGGCAGCGGCGGTCTCGGTGGGAAGAAGCACAAAGTCACCGGCTTGTCGGTGCTCACCCCGCAACGCTGCAACGAGATGGCGGAGTTCGTTTCCGGTCAAAGGGGCGTGTCGTATGCGGGCACCTCGAGTTGGGACACCTTCGCGGCCATGGTTCTCGACCTGGTCCATGAGAGCGGGAGCAGGCATCTCGACGAGGTCCGGGCGGCTGCCCACGGTGCGTCCGCACCCGGCGGCAGCGTCGAGACCTACCTCGCCTGCACGCAGCGGATGAGCCGGGAGTTCCAGGACCTCAAGAACGCGGGCTCCCCGGCCCTCGAGCAGGCGCTGCGCAAACTGGGACTCAGCGAGTTCCTGCCTTCGCCGGCCGTCGGAAACGTCCTGGGAACCATAGGCGTCGGCGATGCCGAGCAGGAACGGACGCGCGGCGTCGGCGATCTCCTTTACCACTTCGGCGCCGTCGTCGCCCGCAGCGGTGGTGACTACATCACCATGGAGAACTACGCCCGCAACGACCCGGCGGTCGGCACCGAGACCGCGTCCAGGGGGGACCCGCTGTTCTTCTTCCGGATGTACGGCACCCGTCAGAACGCGGACACCTGGCACAGCCACCAGACGAGTACGTCCCCCTTCGTCGGGGCGACCATCTCCGTCACCCTGGAGGGCTGACCTCTCATCCGTCGCATCCCCTCCCGGCTCGCAGGGCCACCTGGGTTCCCCGGCCCGCCAGGTGGGTTTCCCGGGGGAGGCCGTCCGGGGCCAGATTCCAGGCCTCGACGGCGAAATCGCTGCGTCCTTGCCCCGTCGTACGGGCCTGCAGCCGCCACGGTTCGTCGGTGGACGGGTAGAACCTCAGGGTGAGGACCTGTTCGTCGGCCAGGAAGACCTCGGCCATCGAACGGTCCACGATCACACGGAGTGCGACGGGGACGCCGGGGCGTGCCGCGGCCGGGCACGGCGCGGTGTACATCCCTCCCCGGGCCCGCGCGTCCGGTGAGGCGTGGGTGCGGTCGACGACGAGGCGGCCTGCCGTGGGGTCGAGGACGATGTCGAGGTACTCGGAGCCGTCGGCCGAGGTGATCAGGCGCAGTCCGCTCGTACCGGTGGCGTCCGGCACGAGGGCGGCGGTGAGGTCGAAGGTGTGGCCGACGCGGCCGAGTTCGGCCGGCTCGGTCCGTGTGGCCTGCCCGGTTCCGTGCAGGACGCGCGGGCCGCGCAGGGCGAGCAACTCGCGGACGGGGCGCTGGCGGACCGTGCCGTCGGGGGTGAGGCTCACCTCGCGGGGAAGCGTGAGGACGCCTGCCCAGCCCGCCTCGTGCGTCCAGGCCTCGTCCCGGGCTTCCCAGGCCCAGCCCCACATCAGCCAGCGGTCGTCCGGGGCCTTCAGCAGGGCGGGGGCGTAGAAGTCGGGGCCCCGGTCCAGCGGCACGGGGCCAGTCATCGCCGTGAAGCGTCCGTTCTCCTCCCGGCCTGTGACGACGGTCGTGTGGCTGGGGCCGCCCCGGGGGGTCCAGTCGCTGAGGACCAGGGCGCTTCGGTCGCCGAAGGTGGCGTACTGGGGGCACTCCCAGCCGGTCGGGCCCGTGCCGGCGGTGGTGCCGCTGGTGTGAAAGGGGCCTCGGTAGGCCCAGTGCTCCAGGTCGTCGGACTCGTACAGCAGTGCCGCGGCGCGGCCGTCCTCGAGGGCGGCTCCCACCAGCATCCGCCAGCGCCCGTCCAGCCGCCAGACGTAGGGGTCCCGGTACATGGTGGTGCCGGCGGGCGGCTCGGGGATGAGCAGGTCGGGGCGTTTGGTCCAGGTGAGGCCGTTGTCCGCCGACGCGGCGGTCGTGATCGGCTGCCACCAGCGGTCGTCGCGGTGGGCGGAGTAGAAGGCCACCATGCGGTCGCCGTCGGACACGGCGTTGCCCGAGTAGCAGCCGTCTGCGTCGTAGCCGCCCGGGGTGGGGGCGAGGGCGACGGGAAGAGGCTCCCAGTTGATCAAATCGGGGCTGCGGTAGTGGCCCCAGTGCATGTTGGCGTGCTGAGGGCCGTGCGGGTTGTACTGGAAGAAGACGTGGTAGTGGCCGTCGTGGAAGACCAGGCCGTTGGGGTCGTTGATCCAGTTGCGGGGCGGTCGCAGATGGACGCCGGGCAGGTGGGGGTCGGCGGGCGACGGGGACACACGGGACCTTTCTCAGGGCGCGCGAAGCGCACGGACGTCATGTGGAGGAGGCGGACTCGACGGCGTGGTGCGGGTGTCAGCCCTTGACGCCGGTGGAAGCGATGCTGTTGACGAACGACCGCTGGAACGCCACGAACAGGGCGAGGATCGGCACGGTGATCATGGAGGAGTACGCCATGATCTGCCCCCAGCCCACGTTGAGCTGGAAGAAGTAGGAGATGCCCACCATCACCGGCCGCAGTTCCTCGCTCTGCACGACCATCAGCGGCCACAGGTAGGAGTTCCAGGCGGGCAGGAAGGTGAGGATGGCGACGGTGGCGACAGCCGGGCCGGACAGGGGCAGCACGATACGGCGGTAGATGGTGAACCAGCCGGCGCCGTCCATGACCGCCGCTTCGTCGAGTTCCCTGGGGATGCTCCGGAAGAACTGGTGGAAGAAGAAGATCGAGAAGGCGTTGGCGACGAACGGCAGGATCTGCACCTGGTAGGTGTCCATCCAGCCGGTGGTCCACTCCAGGTGGAAACCGTTCACGCGGAGCAGCGGCAGTTGGTTGACCCACCACACCAGGGGCAGCGCGAAGGTCTCGAACGGCACGATGAGGGTGGCGATGACCGTGGTCAGTACGAGCTTGCGGCCCGACCACCGCATCCGTGCGAGCGCGAAGGCGGCCAGGCTGTTGACGACGATGCCGAGCACCACGGTGATCGACGAGATCAGCACGGAGTTCAGCAGGAACCGCGCCGCCGGGACACGTTCGAACATGTCCGTGTAGTTGTCCAGCGACAGGGCGCCGACCGGCAGGAAGGCATTCAGCGAGCCCAGGTCGCCGAAGATCTGGTCGTCCGTCTTGAACGACGAGACCACCATGAAGAGGAGCGGCAGCGCGAAGACCAGGGCCAGGACGATGCGGCCGGCGTGACCGCCGAGTTGCTTGAGGAAGGAGGTCATGTCAGTCCTTCTCCCGGGTCAGGAAGCGCTGGACGAGCGACACGGTCAGGACGAGTACGAAGAAGACCAGCGAGATGGCCGCCGCGTAGGCGGTCTGCTGCTGGTCGTAGCCGGTACGCACGGCCTCGTACACGACGGTGGTGGTGGAGTCGAGCGGGCCGCCCTGCGTCATCACCCTGATCTGGGTGAAGAGGCTGAACGCCGCGATCGTGATGGTGACGAGCACGAAGGTGCGCGTGGCGCGCAGCCCCGGCCAGGTGACGTGGCAGAAGCGGTGCCAGGGCGTGGCGCCGTCGATCTCGGCGGCCTCGTACAGCTCGGCGGGGATGGTCTGCAGGCCGGCCAGCCAGATGATCATGTGGAAGCCGACGCCCTGCCACACCGACATCAGGATGATGGCGGGCATCGCGGTGGCCGGGTCGCCCAGCCAGTCCGGGCCCTGGACGTGGCCGAGGGTGAGCGCCGAGAGGGCCCGGTTGACCAGGCCGTCCTCTCGGTAGAGGAAGGTCCACAGGAGGGACACCACGACCATCGAGGTGACGACCGGCAGGAAGTAGACGGTGCGGAAGAAGTTGACGCCCCGCACTTTCGCGTTGACCAGCAGCGCCAGGATCAGGGCGAAACCGGCCTGGAGCGGGACGACGACGGCGGCGAAGTACGCGGTGTTGCGCAGGGACTTGAAGAAGACCGGGTCGTCGAAGAGCCGGGTGAAGTTGCGCAGGCCCACGAAGCGGGCCGGGTGGGCGAGATGAGCCTCGCGTCGGTGAACGCCAGGGCGAAGGCGAGGACGACCGGTACGACGAGAAAGACGATCAGCAGCACGACGGCCGGGGTGGCCATGCCGAGGGCGGTAAGGCTCTCACGGCGACGGGCGTTGTTCGTACGGGTTCGCCGGACCGGGCGCGGCCGTTGGCGGGCTGCGGTCTTGGTGGTCACGGTATCTCCAGGGAGCCGGTCCGGTTCGGGCGGCGCGGTCGCGGACCGAACCGGACCGGGGCGGGTCAGCCTGCGTAGTTGTTGTTCGTCTTCAGGTTGTTGTCGATGTTCTTCGCGGCCTGGCCGAGAGCCTCCCGGGGGTCGGCCCCGGCCAGGATGTCCTGAGCCGCCTTCTGGAACTCGGTGGAGATGTACGGGTAGGCCGGGGTGACCGGACGCACCGTGGCGTACTCGCGCGCGAACCGGACGAGCACCTCGAACCTGCCGCCCGGCTGGTAGTCGGCGATCTGCTCCGCGGCGGCGTCGGTGGCGGGGATGGTACTGGTGGCCTTGGCGTACTCGACGAAGTACTTGGTCTGGCGGGAGAACTTCAGCCACTCCTGGGCGCCGTCCTTGTTGGAGCAGGTGGAGCTCATCGCCCACTGCCAGGAGGCGCCACCGATCCTGGGCCCTTTGCCGAGGTCGACCGGCGGGATGATCGCCAGGTCGTCACCGAGCTTCTGGGCGTTCTTGGCCGCGTTCCAGCTGCCGTCCCACTGGATGGCGCTCTTGCCGGCCAGGAAGTCCTTGTTGGGGTCGGCTCCGGACTTCTTCGCCATGTATCCCTTGGTCACCAAGGAGCGGAACCAGGTGCCCCACTCCACGGACTCCTTGCCGTCGAGGGTGCCCGAGGCGGTCTTGTCGCCGTCGCGGTCGATGAGGTCGCCGCCGAAGCTCTGCAGCTGCGGGGAGTAGGCATACGGCCACCACTCGCCGCTGCCGCCGGTACCCATCTCCAGCGGGTAGTCGAACTTTCCGCTCTTCTTCAGCTCGGCCAGCGCGGTGTCGAATTCGCCCTTCGTCCAGGGCTCATCCATGGTGGGGATACGGATGCCGTGCTCGTTCAGCACGGACTTGCGGGCGAAGAATGCCAGGGACACGTCGTAGAAGCCGAAGGAGTAGAGCTTGTCCTTGTAGGTGCCGACGGTGCTGGCGAGCTGGTCCTCCACCGGCACCTCGCTGCCGGCGACGTCGATGGGCGCGAGGTAGCCGCCCCACGCCCAGTTCGCCACGTTGGGGCCGTCCACGTCGAGCAGGCAGGGCAGCTTGCGCGCCGAGGCGGCGGCCACCACGGAGTTGTTGTAGTCGGTCTGCGGGAACGACTGCAGTTCGACCGTGTACGTGTCCTGGGATGCGTTGAAGTCTTTGATGATCTTCTTGACGACATCGAGCTCGGCCGAGTTGCCGGCGTTGTGCGTCCACAGGGTCAGCGTGTCGCCGTCGGCCCCGGACGAGCTTCCGCCCGTGCCGGACGCGCACCCGCCGACGAGCGCGGTGGCCGCC
>KL568534.1:176878-179437 GCA_000715605.1 Streptomyces speibonae
CCACTCGCCAGCGCGAGGCGCCTTGTTCTGAACACCACGAGGTTCCTCCATCTCACGGAGGCGGGTCTTGCAGGGCCCGCCCTTGGCGACCGGTTGCGACGGTCGCCGTTCTTGGTGGCCGTCCGGCCGCCCGCTCCGGTGTCACCCGGTGCGGGCGGCGGGACGGCTGTTCTCGTTGCCGGTGTCACGTCCCGGCAGGGCCGCCGAGGGAGGCGCGCTCCCGCAGCGGCATCGGCACACGGTGAACGGCCGGTTCGAGCGGACCGCCGCGGAGAATCAGCTCCACGGCGAGGCGTCCGAGCTGGTGGTGCGGCAGTTTCAGCGTGGTGAGCGCCGGACGCAGTACGGACGCGATGTCCTGGTCGTCGAACGAGATCACCGACACGTCGCCGGGCACCGAGAGCCCCGCTTCACCGAGCGCCTGGTAGGCGCCGAAGGACACCCGGTCGGCCAGGCACACCAGCGCCCGGGGGCGCGTCCCCGCCGCCAGCAGGGCGGACACTTCCCGGTAGCCGTCCAGCGTGTCCCAGTCGCACTCGATGACGCCGTCGAGACGGGCGCCGCCCTCACGCAGCACTTCCTCCAGGCCGCGCATGCGCTCGTTGCCGGCGATGATGCCCTCGGGTGTGGCCGGGACGGCCTGGTGACCGCCGATCGCCCAGATGCCCCGGGTGTGACCGGCAGCGAGCAGCGCGCGGGCCGCGTCCCGGCCGGCCTCCAGCTCGTCCGGGACGACGGAGGGAGCGTCGAAACCCGGGGCCAGGCAGTTGAGCAGTACCACGCGGCGGCCGAACAACTCCTTGGGCGGAGTGACGTACCGGGTGAACATGGTGGCGTAGATCACGGCGTCGACTTGGCGGTCCAGGAGCGCGTGGACCAGGGACGACTCGGCGGCGCGGTCCCCGTCGGCCTCCGTGATGAACAGCAGGTGGTCCCGCTCGCGGGCGGCCTCCATGGCACCGCGGATCACATCGCCGGCGAACGGAGTGGTGGTGATCCGGTCGGACACCAGCCCGATGGTCTGTGTGGATTTCGTCCTCAGGCTGCGCGCGGTGACGTTGGGACGGTAGCCCAGCCGCCTGGCCGCTTCCAGGACCCGTTCCCGGGAGGCGTCGGAGATGCGCATGTCGGTGCGGCCGGACAGGGCGAACGACGCGGTCGTCGGCGATACGCCCGCTTCGCGGGCGACGTCGGCCATGGTCACGCGGCGTTCGGACATCGGTGGATCAGCTCCGCTCAGCTAAATCGGATTAGCAGGATGCGATGAGCGTGCTTCACGCGTCATGCGCTGTCAACACCCCGGACATCTCGCCTGGATAACGGCGGCGTTCCATGGTGATTTGCACATGATTGCTCGGGGTGAAGTCGAGATCCGTGTGCGTTAGCACTTGCTTTAGCGGCGGCGGCGCGCGAACCATGCCCACCCATCGACTAAATCGAATTGGCAGGCCGTCAGGTCGTCGCCTTCTGTCACGCGGCACGCGGCCCAGGAGACAGCACGCGTGGGCCCTGGAGCGTGACGCCTGGAGCCGACGTCCCGCACCGGCCGTTCACTTCGACCCCACACCCACGGAGGTTCGCATGCGCACCCGTGCACCGGCGACACCCGCGAACGCGACCAGAAGCAGCCTGCTGCGCCTGCTGCTCGCGCTCGCCGTATGCCTGGGCCTGACATCACCCCTGATGACACAGACCGCCGAAGCGAACGAAACAGCCCTGTCGAACCCCGGCTTCGAATCGGGCGATCTCAGCGGCTGGACGACGACCGGCACCGCGTTCGACGGGGCCGTCACCGACGACCCGGGGTGGGGCTGGGGCTGCTGCTTCAACCAGCAGGGCTCCTACCACCTGTGGGGATTCGCCGCGGGCGGTGACGCCGCCACCGGGACGGTGACGTCCGAGCCGTTCACCCTCACCGGCACCGGCGTGGTCAGCGTCCTGGTCTCCGGCGGGCGCGACGAGAACGACCTCCACGTCGCCCTGACCACCCTCGACGGAACTGTTCTGCACAAGGCCACCGGAACCGACGACGAGGCCTACCGCCGCGTCACCTGGGACGTCCGCGAACACCTCGGCGAGCAGCTGCGCGTGACGGCCGTGGACAGGGCCACCGGCGGCTGGGGCCACATCAACCTCGACGACGTCCGCGTCGGCACCGACCCCGTACCCGATCCCTCCCAGAAGGGACTCGCCGCCCACTGGGACTTCGGCGAGGGGCAGGGCACCACGACCAGGGAGAAGGTCAGCCAGGCAGCCGACCCCATCAGCTACGTCTTCACCGACGCCCAGTACAAGCCGGACAGCGACCCGCTCTGGCGCCCGGGGAACGAGGCTGACGGCGTGCTCTCCGGCGCCCTGCTGTTCGACGGCTACTCCACCTGGGTGACCCGAGCGGCCGCGCAGACGCAGCTGCCCACGGACGGCCTGACCGTCGAGGCGTGGGTCGCGCCGCGCGCGTTCGAGTGGGGGGACGAGGGCAAGGCGTCCGCCGTCGTCAACCAGCAGGACAAGACGGCCAAGCGGGGCTTCTCCCTCGGGGTCGGCCGGCACGGCAGGTGG
>KL568534.1:179600-181599 GCA_000715605.1 Streptomyces speibonae
AGACGGCCAAGCGGGGCTTCTCCCTCGGGGTCGGCCGGCACGGCAGGTGGCAGTTCGGGATCGGCACCGGCGACGCGTGGCACGAGGTGACCGTTCCGAAGGCGGCCGCCCTGGCAGCGGGCAAGTGGGCGCACCTGTCGGCCGTGTTCGCGCCGGACGAGGGAGAGATCAGGCTCTTCCTCAACGGCGAGCAGGTCGCCCGGACGCCCGTCCCCGCCGGCGCTCGGCTGGCACAGGCCGACGTCCCCCTGATCATCGGCCGTCACAACCAGCCCGCCGTCATCAACGGCACGTTCGCCGTCAACATGTTCAACGGCCTCATCGACGAGGTGAAGATCCACGACAGCGCCCTCACCCCGGCGTCGGTCACGGCAGGTCACCTGAAGGACGTGCGGACCTTCGCGGAGGGCACCATCCCCGAGGCCCGGATGGAGATGGACCGTGCGCGCTACGACGGCGACCGCTACCGTCCCGGCTACCACTTCACCGCCCCGAACCACTGGATGAACGAACCCCACGCCCCCATCCGGTACAAGGGCAAGTACCACCTCTTCTACCAGCACAACTCCCACGGCCCCTACTGGCACAACATCTCCTGGGGACACGCGGTGAGCGAGGACCTGGTCCACTGGCGCGACCTGCCCGTCGCGCTCGTGCCCACCGAGGACAGCGTGGCCCCCGACGGCGTCTGGTCGGGCGACGCCGCCTACGACGAGAACGGCGTGCCCGTCCTGCTGTTCACCGCGGGCAACGACGCCCAGCGCCCCAACCAGGCGACCGGACTCGCCCGGCCCGTCGATCCCGGTGACAGCGACCTGACCGAGTGGACGATGCACCCCACCCTCGTCACCAGCCAGACCGCCGACCTGGACGTCGGCGCCGGACGCAAGGTCCGCTTCGGCGACTTCCGCGACCCCTTCGTCTGGAAGGAGGGCGACACGTGGTTCCAGCTGGTGGGCTCCGGCGTGCAGACCACCGACGGCAGGGACATCGGCGGCACCGCGCTCCTCTACACCTCCGAGAACCTCACCGACTGGACCTACTCGGGCCCCCTGATGACCGGTGACGTGGCGGCCCACCCCAGGACCGGCCAGGTCTGGGAGCTGCCCGTCTTCCTGCCCATCGGAAAGGACGCGCAGGGCCGGGAGCGCCGGGCCCTGCTCGTCAACCCCGCCTTCCCCGCCGGCCCCGGCGAGTACAGCAGCAAGTACGTCCACTACTGGGTCGGAACCTGGGACGCCCAGCACCGGCGCTGGACCCCCGACACCACCGAACCCCGGCTCATGGACTACGGCGACCACTTCACCGGGCCCAGCGGAACGGTGGACGACAAGGGCCGCTCCCTCGTCTTCAGCATCGCCCAGGACCGGCGCACCGAACGCGCCCACTACGACGCCGGCTGGGCCCACAACGCGGGCCTGCCCGTCGAACTGTCGATGCGGCCCGACGGTGACCTCGGCTTCCGCCCCGTCGAGGAGGTCTCCCGTCTCCACGAGGGCGAGCCGCTCCTGGACATTAGCACCCCGGCGTCCCTCACCGAGGCGAACAGCCGCTTGGCCGGCGTCAAGGGGGACATGCTCCACATCAAGCTGACGATGGAACGAGGCACCGCCGGCACCTTCGGACTCGACGTGCTCCGCAGCCCGGGAGACGAGGAACGGACCCGCCTCTTCTACGACGCCCCGGCGGGACAACTGGGCGTCGACCGGACCCGCTCCGGGAACAACTCCAGCGCCGAACCCGGCTTCGGCATCCACAAGGGCCCGCTGGCGCTCTCCAACGGCACCCTGACCCTCGACGTGTTCGTCGACCGCTCGATGGTCGAGGCCTACGCGAACGGCCACAAGTCCATCACCACCCGCGCCTACCCCTTCCGCCAGGACTCCCTCGGCTTGCGCCTCTTCGGCGACGGCAGCATCGTCCGGTCCATGACTGTCTGGAGGATGGGCACCATGACCGACTGACCCGCCCGCCCGCCCGCCTGCCCGCCTACGCCGGC
>KL568534.1:181832-188262 GCA_000715605.1 Streptomyces speibonae
GATGTGTATAAGAGACAGGCACAGGCGTGACGCAGGTACGCGGCGGCAGTCGCCCGTCAGATGTCCCGGAAGATCTCGATCTGCGCCCCGATCGAGTTCAGCCGCTCAGCCAGGTCCTCGTAGCCGCGGTTGATGACGTACACGTTGCGCAGGACCGACGTGCCCTCCGCCGCCATCATCGCCAGCAGGACGACCACCGCGGGGCGCAGGGCCGGCGGGCACATCATCTCGGCGGCGCGCCAGCGGGTGGGGCCCTCGACCAGGACGCGGTGGGGGTCGAGGAGCTGGAGGCGGCCGCCGAGGCGGTTGAGGTCGGTCAGGTAGATGGCGCGGTTGTCGTAGACCCAGTCGTGGATGAGGGTCTGGCCCTGGGCCGACGCCGCGATCGCCGCGAAGAACGGGACGTTGTCGATGTTCAGGCCCGGGAACGGCATCGGGTGGATCTTGTCGATCGGCGCCTCCAGCTTGGAGGGGCGCACGGTGAGGTCCACCAGCCGCGTACGGCCGTTGTCGGCGAAGTACTCCGGGGTGCGGTCGTGATCGAGGCCCATCTCCTCCAGGACCGCCAGCTCGATCTCCAGGAACTCGATCGGGACCCGGCGGACCGTCAGCTCCGACTCGGTCACCACGGCCGCGGCCACCAGGCTCATCGCCTCGACCGGGTCCTCGGAGGGGGAGTAGTCGACGTCCACGTCGATCTTCGGCACGCCGTGCACGGTCAGCGTCGTCGTGCCGATGCCGTCGACCTTGACGCCGAGCGCCTCCAGGAAGAAGCACAGGTCCTGGACCATGTAGTTCGAGGAGGCGTTGCGGATGACGGTGGTGCCGTCGTGGCGGGCGGCGGCCAGCAGCGCGTTCTCGGTGACGGTGTCGCCGCGCTCGGTCAGCACGATCGGCCGGTCGGGGGCGACGGAGCGGTCGACCACGGCGTGGTATTGGCCCTCGGTCGCGGCGATGTCCAGGCCGAACCGGCGCAGTGCGATCATGTGCGGTTCGACGGTGCGCGTGCCGAGGTCGCAGCCGCCGGCGTAGGGCAGCATGAAGCGGTCCATGCGGTGCAGCAGCGGGCCGAGGAACATGATGATGGAGCGGGTACGGCGGGCGGCGTCCGCGTCGATGGCCCCGAGGTCCAGCTCGGCCGGCGGCACGATCTCCAGGTCGACGCCGTCGTTGATCCAGCGGGTGCGTACGCCGATGGAGTTCAGCACCTCGAGGAGGCGGTAGACCTCTTCGATGCGGGCGACGCGGCGCAGCACCGTGCGGCCGCTGTTGAGCAGCGAGGCGCACAGCAGTGCCACGCACGCGTTCTTGCTCGTCTTCACGTCGATGGCGCCGGAGAGCCTGCGCCCGCCCACCACGCGCAGATGCATCGGGCCCGCGTAGCCGAGAGAGACGATCTCGCTGTCCAGCGCCTCGCCGATGCGGGCGATCATCTCAAGGCTGATGTTCTGGTTGCCGCGCTCGATGCGGTTGACGGCGCTCTGGCTGGTACCGAGCGCCTCGGCGAGCTGCGTCTGCGTCCAGCCGCGGTGTTGCCGGGCGTCGCGGATGAGCTTGCCGATGCGTACGAGGTAGTCGTCTGCCATGAGGTTGAGGCTATCTCAGATATGAGATGGCACATCTCCGGGGGTCCATTCGGGTGACATGTCGTCAGTGTCCCCTGCTCCGGCGGGTCCGAGTGGTCCAGCGCCATCCGAAAGGACCGGGCAAATCCATCGATGTCGTACGACGTCCCGTACTGCTGCGGGTGTGCCGGGGGCCGTTCCCGCCTCCGGTGGTGAGGGACTACGACCGTTTGTTGATGTTCAGGCGCACCCCCGGAAGGATCCGAAAGCTCTTGCGAAACGTGAGGGGCATCCCTGGGCCTCCCTGTCGTCCGTGTCCTGAGCTGACTTCGCCTCAGTCGGTTACCCCGCTCGGGCGCCCTGATGGCATCCGCGACGGGATGGCGGGAGGGTGGGGAGGGAGAGGAGGGCGCGCCGCGGTCCGGGCATGACCATTCCGGCCCGGTGTACTAGGATTATCTCGACATCGAGATATCTGCCGAGGCGCACCGCAGCCGCCACCCTGGTGAGGGTTACCTAACTTAGCCTTACCTTAGCGGAACGGCCAGGGCGGCGTGGCGGCAGGATGCGGTGGTACGCGCACATCAATGAAGGAGACTGTCGTGTCGGCGAACAGCTTCGACGCCCGCAGCACGCTGCAGGTGGGCGACGAGTCGTACGAGATCTTCCGGCTGGACAAGGTCGAGGGCTCCGCGCGCCTTCCCTACAGCCTGAAGGTGCTGCTGGAGAACCTGCTCCGCACCGAGGACGGCGCGAACATCACCGCCGACCACATCCGCGCCCTGGGCGGCTGGGACTCCCAGGCCCAGCCGTCGCAGGAGATCCAGTTCACGCCGGCCCGCGTGATCATGCAGGACTTCACGGGTGTGCCGTGCGTCGTCGACCTCGCCACCATGCGCGAGGCCGTCAAGGAGCTCGGCGGTGACGCGGCGAAGATCAACCCGCTGGCGCCGGCCGAGCTGGTCATCGACCACTCCGTCATCGCCGACAAGTTCGGCACCAACGACGCCTTCAAGCAGAACGTCGACCTGGAGTACGGCCGCAACCGCGAGCGCTACCAGTTCCTGCGCTGGGGCCAGACCGCCTTCGACGAGTTCAAGGTCGTCCCGCCCGGCACCGGCATCGTCCACCAGGTGAACATCGAGCACCTGGCCCGCGTCGTCATGACCCGGGACGGCAAGGCCTACCCCGACACCCTGGTCGGCACCGACTCGCACACCACGATGGTCAACGGCCTCGGCGTCCTCGGCTGGGGCGTCGGCGGCATCGAGGCCGAGGCCGCCATGCTCGGCCAGCCGGTCTCCATGCTGATCCCGCGCGTCGTCGGCTTCAAGCTCACCGGCGAGCTCAAGCCCGGCACCACCGCCACCGACCTGGTGCTCACCATCACCGAGATGCTGCGCAAGCACGGCGTCGTCGGCAAGTTCGTCGAGTTCTACGGTGAGGGCGTCGCCGCCACCTCCCTGGCCAACCGCGCCACCATCGGCAACATGTCGCCGGAGTTCGGCTCCACCGCCGCGATCTTCCCGATCGACGACGAGACCCTGAACTACCTGCGCCTGACCGGCCGCAGCGAGCAGCAGGTCGCGCTGGTCGAGGCGTACGCCAAGGAGCAGGGCCTCTGGCTGGACCCGAAGGCCGAGCCGGACTTCTCCGAGAAGCTCGAGCTGGACCTGGCCACGGTCGTTCCGTCGATCGCCGGCCCGAAGCGCCCGCAGGACCGCATCGTCCTCGCCGACGCCAAGGCGCAGTTCGCCCAGGACGTGCGCAACTACGTCACCGACGGCGGCGACGTCGACGAGGCCAGCAAGGAGTCCTTCCCGGCCTCCGACGCCCCGGCCATCTCCAACGGCACCCCCTCCAACCCGGTCGAGGTCACCGCCGCCGACGGCACGACCTACACGCTGGACCACGGCGCGGTGACGGTCGCGGCCATCACCTCCTGCACCAACACCTCCAACCCCTACGTCATGGTCGCCGCCGCGCTGGTGGCCAAGAAGGCGGTGGAGAAGGGCCTGACCCGCAAGCCCTGGGTCAAGACCACCCTCGCCCCGGGCTCCAAGGTCGTCACCGACTACTTCGAGAAGGCGGGCCTGACCCCGTACCTCGACAAGGTCGGCTTCAACCTCGTCGGCTACGGCTGCACCACCTGCATCGGCAACTCCGGCCCGCTGCCGGAGGAGGTCTCCCGGGCCGTCAACGAGCACGACCTCGCGGTCACCTCGGTCCTCTCCGGCAACCGCAACTTCGAGGGCCGGATCAACCCCGACGTCAAGATGAACTACCTGGCGTCCCCGCCGCTGGTCGTCGCCTACGCCCTCGCCGGCTCCATGAAGGTGGACATCACCCGCGAGGCCCTCGGCTACGACCAGGACAACAACCCGGTCTTCCTCAAGGACATCTGGCCCACCGAGGCCGAGGTCAACGACGTCGTGGCCAACGCCATCGGCGAGGACATGTTCTCCAAGTCCTACTCCGACGTCTTCGCCGGTGACGCCCAGTGGCAGGCGCTGCCCATCCCGACCGGTGACACCTTCGAGTGGGACGCCGAGTCCACCTACGTGCGCAAGCCCCCGTACTTCGAGGGCATGGGCATGGAGCCGGCCCCGGTCGAGGACATCTCCGGCGCCCGCGTGCTGGCCAAGCTGGGCGACTCGGTCACCACCGACCACATCTCCCCGGCCGGTGCCATCAAGGCCGACACCCCGGCCGGCAAGTACCTCACGGAGCACGGCATCGAGCGCCGCGACTTCAACAGCTACGGCTCGCGCCGCGGCAACCACGAGGTCATGATCCGCGGCACGTTCGCCAACATCCGCCTGCGCAACCAGATCGCGCCGGGCACGGAGGGCGGCTACACCCGCGACTTCACCCAGGACGGCGGCCCGGTGTCGTTCATCTACGACGCCTCGCAGAACTACCAGGCCGCCGGCATCCCGCTGGTCGTCCTGGCCGGCAAGGAGTACGGCTCCGGCTCGTCCCGCGACTGGGCGGCCAAGGGCACCGCGCTGCTCGGCGTCAAGGCCGTCATCGCCGAGTCCTACGAGCGCATCCACCGCTCGAACCTCATCGGCATGGGCGTCCTGCCGCTGCAGTTCCCGGAGGGCCACACCGCCGAGTCCCTCGGCCTGACCGGTGAGGAGACCTTCTCCGTCTCCGGCGTCACCGCGCTCAACGAGGGCACCACCCCGCGCACGGTGAAGGTCACCACCGACACGGGCGTCGAGTTCGACGCGGTCGTCCGCATCGACACCCCCGGTGAGGCCGACTACTACCGCAACGGCGGCATCCTGCAGTACGTGCTGCGCAGCCTCATCCGCAAGTAAACGCCCGCGCAGGGCAGTTGAGGGCCGCATCCCCGTCACCGGGGGTGCGGCCCTCGCCGTCGCCCCGGCGGCCCGGCGAGGGCCCGCCGCCGTTTGCAAACGGCGGTACGGGGCGCTACCGTCCCCTCACGGACGAGGTGGGAGCGCTCCCACCTGCGGCGGACCGGAACCCGCCGCAGCTGCCGCTGCCGCCTCGTCCGGCCCACGGTCCCCGACCCGGCTCCGTCACCCGCCCAGCACCCGCCCCAGCCAGTCCAGTTGGCGCCGGACATGGACCGCGTCCCCGCCCTCGTGGCCGTTGAACGGGTAGGCGTGGAGCACCGTCTCCGGCGCCGCCGGGGACAGTTCGGCGTACCGGTTGAACGCCGCGTACGTGCCGCTGGGCGGGCAGACCGTGTCGCGCAGGCCGACCCCGAAGTGGGCCGGGGCGTGGGCGCGGCGGGCGAAGGAGATGCCCTCGACGTAGGACAGGGTGCGCCGGGCGGCCGTCTCGGCGCCCCGGTGGACCGAGAGATACGCGGTGATCTCGCCGTACGGGGGCAGATCGGTGAGGTCCAGGGCGCGGCGGATGCCGCACAGCAGCGGGGCGGTGACCAGGACCGCCGTCAGATCCGGTACGAGGCCGGCCACCGCCAGCGCGAGCCCGCCGCCCTGGCTGTTGCCCACCGCCGCGACCCGGGAGGGGTCCACGCCCGGCAGGGTGCGCACGGCGGCCACCGCGCGCACCGCGTCGGTGATCAGCCGGCGGTAGTGGTAGTCCATCGGGTCCAGCAGGCCGCGGACGGCCGGTCCGGGACCGCCCGGCGCGGTGGCGTGCGGATCGGGGGTGTCGCCGCCGCACCCGTACTGATCCCCCTGCCCCCGGTTGTCCATCAGCAGATGGGCGTATCCCGCGTTCACCCATGTCAGCCGCTCGTGCGGCAGCCCGCGTCCGCGTCCGTAGCCCGCGAACTCGACGACCGCGGGCAGGGGTTCGGCCGCTCCCGCCGGCCGGCTGAACCACGCGTGCACCGGGTCGTCCGCGAAGCCGCGGAAGGACACGTCCCAGGTCTCGGTCAGCCGCAGTCCGGTCTCCACCGGACGGGAGGAGACCAGGGGATCGCCCGCACCGGCGGCGTCCGTCAGGGTGCGTGCCCAGAACGTGTCGAAGTCGGGCGGTTCCTCGATGTCCGGGCGGTGGCGCGCCAGTTCCGCCGGGGGCAGGTCGAACGCGGGCACGGGCACCTCGCAGCGTCGCACGGACAGCGCGCCCGATCGTTGCGGACGCGCACCTGAAAGTTCCGGGGACGTTAACAGATCTTGGCCGACTTCCACACCCTCGTGCGGTGGATCCACTCACCCCTCGCACCGTCAGAATTCCCGTGTGCACCACCCATTGACACCTCCTGACGCTGCTCATAAGTTTCCGCGAAGTTATCGGTAAGAGCTCGAAAGTTTCGGTTCTGCGTCACAGGCACGGGAGGCCCGAGCAATGAGCACCTCCACCACGTCGGCTCCGCCTCCGGGCACGCAGGACCCGCCCTGTCTCTTATACACATC
>KL568534.1:188502-191393 GCA_000715605.1 Streptomyces speibonae
AACTGGCAGCTGTACTCACTGGCCGTGCTGCCGCTGCTGTTCTTCCTGGTGTTCCGCTATCTGCCGATGATCGGCAACGTGATCGCGTTCCGCCGGTTCGAGCCGGGCGGCTCGATCCTCGGCGAGTACTGGGTGGGACTGCGCTACGTCGAGATGTTCCTGTCCGACCCGACCTTCTGGCAGGTGTTCCGGAACACCCTGTGGATCGGCGGACTCACCCTCGTCTTCTGCTTCCCCATCCCGATCGTGCTCGCCCTGCTGCTGAACGAGGTGCGCAGGAAGTCACTGAAGCGGTTCGTGCAGTCGGTGTCGTACCTTCCGCACTTCCTGTCCATCGTGATCGTCGCCGGCATCACGCTGCAGATGCTCGCCACGGACGGCCCCGTCAACCACGTCCTGGGCTGGTTCGGGCACGACCCGGTCCGGTTCATCCAGGAACCCGACTGGTTCCGCACCATCTACGTCGGCTCGGAGATCTGGCAGACGGCCGGATGGGGCACGATCCTCTACCTCGCCGCGCTCACCACCATCGACGAGGACCTGTACGAGGCCGCCCGCATCGACGGCGCCAACCGCTGGCAGCAGATCTGGCACGTCACCCTGCCCGGCATCCGCCCCACCATGATCACGCTGCTGATCCTCAACATCGGCACGTTCATGGCCGTCGGTTTCGAGAAGGTCCTGTTGCTCTACAACCCGCTGACCTACCCGACCGCCGATGTGATCTCCACCTACCTCTACCGGACCGGCGTGGAGTCCAACAGCTTCAGCTACGCCGCCGCGATCGGCCTGTTCGAGGCGATCATCGGCCTGGTCCTGATCACCTCGGCCAACCAGCTCTCGCGCCGCACGGTGGGGACGAGCCTGTGGTGAGCGTCAACCGTCCGACCCGCGGCTACCGCGTCTTCCAGGGCGTCAACGGCGTGATCCTCGCCCTCGTCGTCCTGGTGACGCTGTACCCCTTCGTCAACATCGTCGCCCGCTCGTTCAGCGGGGAGCGCGAGATCCGCTCCGGCGACGTGACGCTGTGGCCCAAGGGCTTCAACCTCACCACGTACGAGATCGTCTTCTCCGACTCGATGTTCTGGCGCAACTACGGCAACACCGTCTTCTACACGGTGGTCTCCACCGCCGTCGCCATGGTGCTGACCACCTGCTACGCCTACGTCCTGTCGAAGAAGAACCTCAAGGGGCGCGGCACGCTGGTGGGCATCGCCGTCTTCACGATGTTCTTCACCGGCGGCCTCATCCCCAACTACGTGCTGATCACCAGCCTCGGCCTGAAGAACAGCGTGTGGGCGATCGCCCTGCCCAACGCGATCAGCGTCTTCAACCTCCTGGTGATGAAGGCCTTCTTCGAGAGCCTGCCGAACGAGCTGGAGGAGGCCGCCCAGATCGACGGCCTGAGCACCTACGGCATCCTGCTGCGGATCGTGCTGCCGCTGTCCAAGGCGGTCGTGGCGACCATGGTGCTCTTCTACTCGGTGTCCTTCTGGAACTCCTGGTTCTCGGCGTTCCTCTACATGGACCGCACCGAACTGATGCCGGTCACCGTCTATCTGCGCAACCTCCTCGCGGGGGCCACCGCGGGCACCGGGGCCGGCGCCACCACCGAGAACCTCACCCAGGTCGACGCGAACATCCAGTCCGTCACCATCGTGCTCACCTCGCTGCCGATCCTCTGCCTGTACCCGTTCGTGCAGCGCTACTTCGTCTCGGGCGTGATGCTCGGCGCGGTCAAGGGCTGACCGCCGTACCGCCCCTCCCGCCCCGTCCCGCTCCTGCTCCCCCTCCTCGACTCGTCCATGTGACAAAGGGAGTCCTCCGTGAAGAACACCGGCCAGCTCTCCCGGCGCCAGCTCCTCGGTGCCGCAGGATTCATCGGTCTCGCCGCACTCACCGGCTGCGGCAGCGGCGGTGACGGCGACGGCGCCAAGGACCTGTCCAAGAAGCGCCACGGCGCCATGAAGAACTACCGGGCCGGGCAGCAGTTCAAGGCCACCGAGCCGCTGACCTTCTCCATCCTGCACAACAACAACCCCACCTACCCGATGAAGGACGACTGGCTGTTCTGGAAGGAGGTCACCCGCCGCACCGGTGTCACGTTCAAGGCCACCCCCGTCCCGCTGAGCGACTACGAGAAGAAGCGCAGCCTCCTCATCGGCGCCGGCGACGCCCCGTACCTCATCCCGAAGACCTACCCGGGCGCGGAGAACGCCTTCGTCTCCTCGGGCGCGATCGTCCCGGTCAGCGAGTACGTGGAGCTGATGCCGAACTTCCGGGACAAGATCAGGAGATGGAACCTCCAGCCGGAGGTCGACTCACTGCGCCAGACCGACGGCAACTACTACCTGCTGCCCGGACTGCACGAGAAGGTCAGGCAGCAGTACTCGCTGTCCTTGCGTACCGACGTCCTCGAGCGGCACGGCCTGGGCCTGCCCACCACCTGGGACGAGGTGTACACGACCCTCAAGGCCCTCAAGGAGGAGTACCCCGACCGCTACCCGCTCACCGACCGCTGGAGCAACAACACCCCCTTCCCCGCCGGGGCGCTGTTCCAGTACCTCGGCCAGGCGCACGGCGTCCGGGCCGGCTGGTCGTACCTGAACACCAGCTGGGACGCCAAGGCGCAGAAATTCGTCTTCACCGGTGCCACGGACGCCTTCCGCCAGGTCGTCGAGTATCTGCGCAAGCTGGTCGCCGAGAAGCTCATGGACCCCGAGAGCTTCACCCAGACCGACGAGGAGGCGGTCCGCAAGCTGCTGGCGGAGAAGTCCTTCGCGATCAGCGCCAACCCCCAGGAGCTGGTGCAGAACTACCGCTACAACCTCGAGAAGCAGGTCAAGGGCGCCACCATCGAGATGATCCCGGTGCCTGTCTCTTATACACAT
>KL568534.1:191603-192386 GCA_000715605.1 Streptomyces speibonae
CGGTCCCGTCGTCCTCGGCGGCGGCCGCCTGGAGAACGGCATGATGATCTCCAGCAAGGCGCTGGAGGGCGACGACTTCGTCGCCCTGATGCAGTTCGTGGACTGGCTCTGGTACTCCGACGCCGGCCAGGAGCTGTGCAAGTGGGGCGTGGAGAACACCACGTTCACCCGCTCCGGCCCCGGCGGATACGAACTCGAGCCCGGCATCAGCCTCATGGGCTCCGACCCGGACGCCCCCAAGGACCTCCAGAAGGACTTCGGCTTCCACAACGGCGTGTTCGCCTACGGGGGCAGCTGGGCCCTGGTCTCCTCCTCGTTCAGCCCCGACGAGAAGAAGTTCACCGACGCCATGGCCGAGCGCACACCGCTGCCCACCGACCCGCCGCACCCGCTGCGCGCCGAGGAACAGGAGCAGGCGACCCTCTGGGACACCCCGCTGAAGGACCACGTCACCCAGAACGCCCTCCAGTTCGTCCTCGGCAAGCGCCCGCTGTCCGAATGGGGCGACTACATCAAGGAGTTGAAGGCCAAGAACATGGACCGGTTCATCGACCTGCACAACCAGGCCCACGAGCGGTTCAAGAAGGACAACGCATGATCCACGTCCCCGCACAGCCCGACGGCCCGCTGTCCGACGCCTGGCGGCGCTGCGTCGGCACCGGCCGCCTCGACCTCGCACTGCGCCGCGACTACCAGGACTCCCTCGCGCTCCTCCAGCGCGACATCGGCTTCCGGTACCTGCGCGGTCACGGCCTGCTCAGCGACGGCATGGGCATCCACCAC
>KL568534.1:192629-194571 GCA_000715605.1 Streptomyces speibonae
ACCCACCACTCCTTCACCTACCTCGACCAGGTGCTCGACGCCTGCCTCGGCCTCGGCATCCGCCCCTTCCTCGAACTGGGCTTCATGCCCGCCGCACTGGCCTCGGGACAGCAGACGGTCTTCTGGTGGCAGGGCAACGTCACCCCGCCGGCCGACGAGAAGGAGTGGGCCGCCCTGGTCCGCGCCGTCCTCACCCATCTCATCGACCGCTACGGCGCCGAGGAGGTGCGCACCTGGCCCGTCGAGGTGTGGAACGAGCCCAACCTGCCCGCCTTCTGGCTGAACGCCGACCAGCCGGCCTACCACCGGCTGTACGAGACCACCGCGCACGCCGTCAAGGAGGTGGACGCCGACCTGCTCGTGGGCGGCCCGGCCGTCTCACCCGGCGCCGACGGCTGGCTGGAGCGGTTCGCGGACTTCGCCGAACGGCGGGACGTGCCCGTCGACTTCGTCTCCCGGCACGCCTACAGCTCCGGACCCACCCAGCAGGTGCCCTTCGGCGTCCACCAGACCCTGACCCCGGCGAGCGGCCTCCTCGACCAGTTCGCCGAACCGCGCAGGACCCTGAAGGGCACCCGGCTGGAGGGCCTGCCCGTCCACATCACCGAGTTCAACTCCTCCTACCGCCCCGACAACCCCGTCCACGACACCGCCTTCCACGCCGCCTACCTGGCCCCCGTGGTGGCGGCCGGCGGCGACCACGCCGACTCCTTCTCCTACTGGACGTTCAGCGACGTCTTCGAGGAGACCGGCATCCCGACCGCGCTGTTCCACGGCGGCTTCGGCCTGCTCACCCACCGCCAGGTGCGCAAACCCACCTACCACCTGTACGCCTTCATGTCCCGCCTGGGCGAGCAGCGCCTCGCGCGCGGCGAGAACCACCTGGTGACCCGCCACGCCGACGGCCGGATCGCCGTCCTCGCCTGGGCCCCCGTCGACCCGACGGGGGAGACCGACGGCCCGGACCGGCACACCCTGCGCCTGTCCCTCCCGGTCGGCACCGCACCGCGCGGCACGGCGTTCGTCCGCCGCTCCAGCGTCGACGAGGAGCGCGGCAACGCCTACACCGCCTGGCGGCACATGGGCAGCCCGCGCTCCCCGCGGCCCGGACAGCTGGACGTGCTGCACGAGGCGTCCGAACCGGCCCGCGCCCACCAGCGGCTGACCGTCGAGGACGGCCGCGTCGACCTCTCCCTCACCCTGGCCCGCCATGAGATCACCCTCGTCGAGCTGACCCCGGTCGACGACGAGACCCCGCCCTGGTGGGACGAGCGGCGGCTGCTCGGCCGGGAGGTGCCGTGAGCACCGCACGGGCCGACGCCTTCGGCACCGGCCCGCTCTCCCGCGCCGCCGCCCTGATCCACACCCTCGTCGTCGTCGAGGCCCTGCTGCTGCTCACCGCGGCGCCGGGCCTCGCCGGCCTGCTCCTGCTCGCGCCCGACCCCGCCAACCTGCCCCTCGCCGCCTGCTGCCTGCTGCCCCTGGGCCCCGCCACCTGTGCCGCCGTCTACGCCCTGCACCACCGCGGCGCCGACCTCACCGCACTCCATCCCTCCCGCGCCTTCCTGCGCGGCTGGCGGCTCGGCGCCCTCCCCGCGCTGAAACTGTGGGCCCCGCTGCTGGCCTGGCTCACGGTGATCGCGTTCACCCTCACCCACTTCGCCGCCACCGTACTGCCCGGCTGGTGGGCCGCCCTGCTCGCGTTGATCGGCACCGCGTCCCTGCTGTGGGGCGCGCACGCCCTGGTGCTCACCGCCCTGTTCACCTTCCGGGCCCGCGACACCGCCCGTCTCGCCGCGTACTTCCTCCTCCGGCACCCCCGCGCCACCCTCGGCGCGCTCTCCCTGCTGATCCTGACGGCCGCCGGCACCGCCCTGCTCACCGAGGCGCTGCCCGCCCTCCTCGCCGCCCCGCTGCTGCTCTCCCTGCTGAGCGGCAGGCG
>KL568534.1:194800-196747 GCA_000715605.1 Streptomyces speibonae
CAGAGATGTGTATAAGAGACAGACGCTGATCCGTGCCGGCGACACCCCCTGCGCGGACACGGTGCACGGCGAACTGGCCGCCGCCTGCGAGCGGTTCGGCGGCCGGGTCGCGCGGCACGGCGCCCGCGGGGACGCCGGGCTGGTCCTCGAAGCGGCCGGCGGACCGGACGACGACGAGAGCTTCACGCTCGAACGCCGGGACGGCGTCACGACCGTCACCGCGCCCGGCGGGCGCGGACTGCTGTACGGCTTCTTCCACGTCGTACGGCTCGGGGAGGACGCCTTCGCCGGTGAGCGGCCCCGCGAGGAACACCGCCCGGCCTGCGCCACGCGCATGCTCGACCACTGGGACAACGTCGCCGTGCACCCCGTCATGGGCCAGGTCGAACGCGGCTACGCGGGCGGCTCGCTGTTCTGGGCCGACGGCCGGGCCCGCGGCGACCTGGACCGCGTACGGGCCTACGGCAGACTGCTCGCCGCGTGCGGGATCAACGCCGTCGCCGTCAACAACGTCAATGTGCACGCGACCGAGGCGCGCCTGCTCACCGACCGCATCGGTGACGTGGCCGCGATCGCCGGCGCGCTGCGCCCCTACGGCATCCGCACCCATCTGTCGGTGACCTTCGCCGCGCCGGCGGTGCTGGGCGGCCTGCCCACCGCCGACCCGCTGGACGAGGCGGTGCGCGCCTGGTGGGCGGAGGCGACCCGCCGGGTGTACGAGGAGATCGGCGACTTCGGCGGGTACGTGGTGAAGGCCGACTCCGAGGGGCAGCCCGGCCCGTTCGCCCACGGCCGCTCGCACGCCGACGGCGCCAACATGCTGGCCGCCGCGCTGGAGCCGTACGGCGGCACGGTGCACTGGCGGGCCTTCGTCTACGACCACCGCCAGGACTGGCGCGACCGGAGTACCGACCGTGCCCGCGCCGCCCACGACCATTTCACCCCGCTGGACGGCACGTTCGCGCCCAAGGCGGTGCTCCAGGTCAAGCACGGGCCGATGGACTTCCAGGTGCGCGAACCGGTCTCGCCGCTGATCGGCGCCATGCCGGACACCCGGCTCGCCGTGGAGATGCAGGTCACCCAGGAGTACACCGGGCAGCAGCGGCACGTGTGCTGGCTGGGCCCGATGTGGAGCGAGGTGCTGCGGTTCCGGCCGGACGGCGAGGTGAGCACCGGGCGGCTGGCGGACGCTCTGGTGGGCGTGTCCAACGCCGGTGACGACCCCTTCTGGACCGGACACCCGCTCGCCCAGGCCAACCTCTACACCTTCGGGCGGCTGGCCTGGGACCCGGCGGCGGATCCGCGGGCGGTCCTCGACGAGTGGATCGCGCTCACCCATCCGGGTGCAGGGGAACGGCTGGCCGAGGGGCTGCACGCGGTGCTGGACGGCTCCTGGGCGACGTACGAGAAGTACACCGCGCCGCTCGGCGTGGGCTTCATGGTGCAGCCGGGCCACCACTACGGGCCGAGCGTGGACGGCTACGAGTACAGCCCCTGGGGCACCTACCACTTCGCCGACCGGGACGGCGTCGGCGTCGACCGCAGCACGGCGACCGGCACCGGGTACGCCGGGCAGTACGCCGCGCCCTGGGCCGAGGTGTACGAGTCCCCGGAGACCTGTCCCGACGAACTGCTGCTGTTCTTCCACCATGTGCCGTACGGCCATGTGCTGCGGAGCGGCAGGACGGTGGTCCAGCACATCTACGACACCCACTTCGAGGGGGTCGAGGAGGTCGAGGAGGCCCGCCGGGTGTGGGCGGGCCTCGCGGACCTGGTGGAACCGGCGCGCCACGCCCGGGTGGCCGAGCGGTTCGAGGAGCAGCTGCGCAGCGCCCGTGAGTGGCGCGACCAGGTCAACAGCTACTTCCTGCGCAAGTCCGGCGTACCGGACGAGCGGGGGCGGACCATCCACTGACGCGAAGGCGGGCTGTCTCTTATACACATCTC
>KL568534.1:196954-202503 GCA_000715605.1 Streptomyces speibonae
GCCGGTAGTGGGCGTAGGCCTTCGGCGCGGCGATGGAGAAGGCGCGCAGCTGCCGGTCCCAGCGGAAGGACTCGTCCGTCCGCTTGTCCAGGTCCGTCCACGTCTCCCCGTCGGCCGAGCCCTGGAGCACCCAGCCCGTGGGCGCCTTGGCGTGGTCCGAGGAGGTCAGCGTGTACTGCACCGCCTTGGTCTCCCCGGTGACGGGCAGCTCCACGGTGGACACCGTGGCGCCGGTCGCCGAGGTGTTGTCGAACAGCTCGCCCTCGCCCTTCAGGGCGTCCTTGCGGGGCGTGGGCACCTTGTCGTCCTTGGTGATCGACACCGGGGCCGCGTTCTTGCCGGAGCCCCACGACGAGGGACGCGAGCCCATGTCGAACTCCAGGACGCCGCCACGGGCGAGCACCGAGTGCGGCAGCGACGTGGAGTTCCAGCGCTTGCCGTTGACCTTCAGGCCCTGCACGTAGACGTTCTTCGCGCTGTTCCTGGGCGCCTTGACGACCAGCTTGCGGCCGTTCTCCAGGTGCACGGTCATCTTCTTGAACAGCGGGGAGCCGATGGCGTACTCGCCGCTGCCCATGACCAGCGGGTAGAAGCCGAGCGAGGAGAACAGGTACCAGGCCGACTGCTCGCCGTTGTCCTCGTCGCCGTGGTAGCCCTGGCCGATGTCGCTGCCGGTGTACAGGCGGGCCAGCACCTCACGCACGCTCTTCTGGGTCTTCCACGGCTGCCCGGCCGCGTCGTACATGTACAGGGCGTGGTGGGCCACCTGGTTGGAGTGGCCGTACATGCCCATCCGGACGTCCCGCGCCTCGATCATCTCGTGGATGACCCCGCCGTAGGAGCCCTTGAACTCCGAGAAGGCCGTCTCGGGGGTGGACAGGTACTCGTCCAGCTTGTCCGCGAGGCCCTTGCGGCCGCCGTAGAGGTTGGCCAGACCGCGGCTGTCCTGCGGGGCGGTGAAGGCGTAGCCCCAGCCGTTGGTCTCGGTGTAGTCGTGGCCCCAGATCCGCGGGTCGTACTTCGAGGACTCCACGCGCCAGTCGCCCTTGAGGTCGCGGCCCTGGAAGAACCCGGCCTCGGAGTCGAAGAGGTTGACGTAGTCCTGGGCGCGGTCGAGGAAGTACGCGGACTCCTCCTTGTAGCGCTTCTCACCGGTCTTCTTGTAGAGGGCCTCGCCCATCTTCGCGATGCCGTAGTCGTTGAGGAATCCCTCCAGCGCCCACGACATGCCCTCGTGGGTCTCGGTGCTGGTGTAGCCGAGGAACGGCGAGGTGGCCATGCCCTTGCGGCCCACACCGGAGGACGGGGGCACCACGGTGGCGTTCTTCACCGCCGCGTCGTACGCCGTCCTGGCGTCGAGGTCGACGCCCTTGACGTACGCGTCGGCGAACGCGACGTCCGAGGAGGTGCCGGTCATCAGGTCGGCATAGCCGGGGGAGGACCAGCGGGAGGTCCAGCCGCCGTCCTTGTAGTGCTGCACGAACCCGTCGGCCAGCTCGGCGGCCTTGGACGGGGTCAGGAAGGAGTACGCCGGCCAGGTGGTCCGGTAGGTGTCCCAGAAACCGTTGTTGACGTACACCTTGCCGTCGACGATCTTCGCGCCGCTGTGCGTCGGGGTGTCGGGGCGCTCCGCCTTGGAGAAGGGGGAGGCGTAGCGGTACTTGCCGTTCACCTTCTCGTGGCCCGAGTTCGGGTACAGGTACAGCCGGTAGAGGCTGGAGTACAGGGTGGTCAGCTGGTCGGGGGTGGCACCCTCGACCTCCACCTTGCCGAGGATCCTGTCCCACTGGCGCTGGGCGTCGCGCTTGACCTTGTCGAAGGAGGCGCGCTCGGGCAGCTCCTGGCGCAGGTTGTCCTTCGCCTGGTCGACGCTGATCAGCGAGGTGGCCAGGCGCAGCGTCACCGTGCGGTCCCGCCCGGCGTCGAAGCGCAGGTGGCCCTGGAGGCCGCTGGAGTCGCCGCCGGTGACCCTGCTGTCGAACTCGCCGTAGACGAACAGCCGGGTCGCGCCCGCGGAGCCGCCCGACTTGACGTCCGAGTAGCCGGAGAAGGAGGCGTTGTCCTTGTCGAGGGTCAGACCGCCCCGCTCCGGGACGTTCTCGTCGCCGGCGTTGTCGAACAGGATGCTCGCGTTCTTGCCCGGGAAGGTGAAGCGCATCATCGCCGCGTGGTCCGTCGGCGTCATCTCGGCCTTCAGCCCGTTCTCGAACCGGACGCCGTAGTAGTACGGCCGCGCGGTCTCGTTCTCGTGCCGGAAGGCCAGCTCGCGTGCCTCACGTCCGAGGTCCGGGGTGCCGGAGACGGTCGAGGGCATCACCTGGAAGGTCTGCCGGTCGCCCATCCAGGGGCTGGGCTCGTGGCTCGCGCTGAACGCCTGGATCGTCGGGAGGTTGTCGTCGTTGTTGCGGCCCGCGTACTCGTAGAGCCAGTTCGTCGAGCGGGCGTCGGTGACCGGGGTCCAGAAGTTGAATCCGTGCGGCACGGCCGTCGCGGGGAAGGTGTTGCCGCGCGAGAAGGAGCCGCTGGAGTTGGTGCCCCGGGTGGTCTCCGCGTAGTCGGACAGATGGGCCTTCGGCCGCTCGGGCACCGCCCGCTTCAGCTCCACGTCGTCCAGCCAGCCGCGGAACTTCGCCGGGCCCTTGGGGGAGTCGTACGCCACCAGGATCCGGTCGACGGTCTTGCCCGCCGCGACCGAACCGATGTCGGAGCGCACGCTGTTCCACTGGTTGACGTACAGCACCTTGGAGTCGCCCTGGCCGCGCGGCGTCAGCGGGAAGCCGTGCTGGTCGGTGGCCTTGAGGCCGCTGAGGTAGGTGCCGTCGGTGAAGGCCAGGTCGACGGAGACGTTGGTGGCGTCGTAGTCGAGCTCGCGGTCCGCCATCCACGGGAAGATCTTGTACGACAGCTCCGTGCGGCGGTCGACCCGCACATCGACGTCGAAGACCTTGTTGTACGAGTACGCCCGGCCCTCGGTGGTGTGCCGGCCGGCGTAGCGCAGGGCCCGCTTGCCGGTGAAGCCGGCGTCCGCCTTCGCCGTCGGCGAGCCGGCCGGGCCGCTGTCGACGAGCGAGAGCATGTCCTGCGGTATCGGGTCGGCCACGCCGGTGGACAGCTGGATCTCGGAGAGCTGGAGGGCGTCGCCCGCGCCGTTGTTCTTGGTGAACTCCACCCGCCAGTGCTGGAACTCGGCCGGCTCGTCGAGGTCGTAGACCTTGGTCTGGAAGCGCTCCTCGAAGGACTCGCCGGAGCGGGTGTCCAGGGTCTGCCAGGTCTCGCCGTCCGTCGAGCCCTTGAGCGTCCAGTCCACGGGGTCGCGCACGTCGAAGTCGTTGGCCGAGGTCAAGGCGTACTTGACGATCTTCTTCGGCTCGTTCAGGTCGAACTCGATCCAGCCGGTCGGCGCGAAGGTCAGCCACTTGGTGGCGGACTCGCCGTCGAAGAGGTTGCCCTTCACCTCCTTGCCGGCCGTGTTCTCCCCGCTGGCGCGCACCCCCGTGACATGCTCGGTGACATTGCCCGGAATGCCGTTGGAGAAGCCGCCGTCCACGCCCGAGGCGCGCTTCTTGCCGCCGCGCGTGGTGTCGACGGTGTTGACCCAGTCCGGGGCGGGGTCCCCGGACTCGAACGACGACGCGAACTCGCGGTCCGTTTTCGGCGGTGCCTGGGGCAGCGCCACGGCGACACCCTGCGAGCCCGCGGCCAAAGCGAAGGCGGTCGCCGCGACGACCGCCGAGCTCCATCTGTGCCGAACCCTCTGTTCCATGCGCGAGCACCCTCCCTGCGCTGGACAACGTTGTCAATCACAGTGCGCAGAGACCAGTAGTGGGTCAAGTGGCCCATGGTGTCAAGGGGTTGAATGTGGCATTCGCGTCCGGCGGTAAGGACATTTCCGCTACGGAAGGCATCGGTAAGCCATATTTCCGCGAGGTCTCAACTCGGAAAAGACGTGCGACGAACCTTGCATTCGATCTTGCTCCGTCGGCGTGAAGTGGACTATACCTGTCGGCACTCCGGGGCATCGTTACCGCACCCGACCTCGTACGGCCGCATTTCCTGCACAACCCAGCGTGACCCGAACGCGGTGCCGGGAAGGATCCGGTTCACCGCCTGAGTCCTGGAGAAGGCGAGGACTTGAGCATGGGATCCACCACCGGCGTAGGCCATCGCGATCCGATCAGGCGGAGCGCGACCGCCGCTCCGGCCCCGGCGACTGTTGCGCCGGCATCGCTCAGCTGATCATCGGCGCCGCACCGCGGCTCCGAGACGACGGCGACAACGCCCCACGCGCGGCCGGCGCAGGACCGGTCCGGCCACGCCGGGCGCGCACGCAGCACACTCGTACAGATCCAATCGATCAGTGAGGATGCAGAGATGACCATTCGTCCCGGCTCTCTCGACAGGCGGACGCTCCTGCGCGGGGCCATCGCCACCGCGGCGGTGGGCTCGTTCGCGGTCGCGTGCAGCTCTCCCTCCAGCAACGGCAGCGGCGGCGACAGCGGCCCGAAGGGCGAGAAGAGCGACAGCAACCCGTTCGGCGTCGCCGAGAACTCCACGGTCGAGGCGGCCATCTTCGACGGCGGCTACGGCACCGACTACGTCGACTACACCAACCAGGTGCTCGGCAGCCAGATCAAGGGCCTCAAGGTCAAGGTCGATCCGGTCGTCGACATCGCCCCCCAGCTCCAGCCGCGCTTCGTCGGCGGCAACCCGCCGGACCTGATCGACAACTCCGGTGAGGACCAGATCGGCTTCCTCGGCATCCTCGACCAGCTGGAGGAGCTCGACGACCTCTTCGAGGCCAACACCTACGAGGGCAAGAAGATCGCCGACATCGTCTACCCCGGCGTCAAGGTCCCCGGCACGTTCAAGGACAAGTTCGTCGCGCTCAACTACGTGATGACCGTGTACGGCGTCTGGTACTCGAAGACGCTCTTCGAGGAGAACGGCTGGACCCCGCCGAAGACCTGGGACGAGGCGCTCGACCTCGGCCAGCAGGCGAAGAAGAAGGGCAAGTACCTCTTCGTCCACGGCAAGGAGGCGGCGACCTACTACCGCACCCTCCTGATCGACTCGGCGATCAAGGAGGGCGGCGACGAGGTCCGGCTCGCCCTGGAGAACCTGGAGAAGGGCTGCTGGTCGCACCCGGCCATCCAGGGCGTCATCAAGGTCATGGAGACCATGGTCAGGCAGAAGATGTTCGTCCCCGGCGGCTCCGGCACCCAGTTCCAGAAGGCGCAGGCGATCTGGAGCAACGACCAGAAGGCGCTGCTCTACCCGTCGGGCGGCTGGATCGAGAACGAGATGAAGAAGGCCACGAAGGCCGACTTCCAGATGACCGGGTTCCCGTCGATGACGCTCACGGACAAGCCGGCGATGCCCTACGAGTCGCTCCGCGCGGCCGCCGGTGAGCCGTTCATCGTGCCCAGGCAGGGCAAGAACCCGGCCGGCGCCAAGGAGGTGCTGCGGGCGATGCTGTCGGAGAAGGCGGCCGCCAACTTCTCGGAGACGAAGCTGGCCCCGACGATCGTCAAGGGCACCGTGCCCGCCGA
>KL568534.1:202709-207125 GCA_000715605.1 Streptomyces speibonae
CGGCTCGACGGCCCTCGTCTCGCAGACGACGATGCTGGAGGCCGCGGGCACCAACATCTTCAACTACATGTTCGTCGAGACCTACGGGATGAACACCGACCAGCTGGTGCCGTGGAACTCGTTCCTCGCCGGCGACCTCGACGGCAAGGGGCTGACCTCGGCCCTGCAGAAGATCTCCGACAAGGTCCGCGAGGACGACTCCGTCGACAAGGTCAAGGTCAGCTAGCACCGCGATGAAGGACACGATCCCCACTGCCGAGACCGCGAGCCGCCGGCCCGAGCCGGCCGCTCGCGGTGGGCGCCCGCGGCGCCGCAAGCTCACGTTCGACCGGGTGACGTTCTTCCTCGCGTTCCTCGGTGTCCCGCTGGCCATCTTCGTGATCTTCGTCCTGATCCCGTTCGGCCAGGCGATCTTCTGGGCGATGACCGACTGGCGCGGCTTCAGCCCGGACTACAACTTCGTCGGCTTCGACAACTTCACGAAGATGTTCCAGGACGACATCTTCCTGAAGGCGTTGCGCAACGTCGCACTCCTCGCGGTCTTCGTGCCGCTGGTGACGCTGACGCTCGCCCTCGGGGTCGCCGTGGCCATCACCCTGGGCGGACCCAGCAAGGGCCCCGTCCGGGGGATCCGGGGAGCGTCGTTCTACCGGATCATCTCGTTCTTCCCCTACGTCGTGCCGGCGATCATCGTCGGTCTGATCTGGGCGCAGATGTACGACCCGAACGCCGGGCTGCTCAACGGCGTTCTCACGGGTCTCGGCCTCGACCAGTTCGACACGTTCGCGTGGCTGGGCGAGAAGACGACGGCGATGCCGGCCCTGATGTTCGTCATCGTCTGGGGGCTCGTCGGGTTCTACGCGGTGCTCTTCATCGCCGCGATCAAGGGCGTCCCCGCCGAGCTGTACGAGGCGGCGAGGATCGACGGGGCCGGCCGGCTGCGCACCACGGTCTCGGTCACCCTGCCGGCGATCCGGGACAGCGTGCAGACGGCGTACATCTACCTGGGCATCGCCGCCCTGGACGCGTTCGTCTACGTCCAGGCGATGGTGCCGAACGGCGGCCCGGACAACTCGACCCTGACGATCAGCCAGCGTCTGTTCAACGTCGCCTTCGCCAAGCAGCAGTTCGGCTACGCCACCGCGATGGGCGTCGTCCTCGCCGTCGTCACCCTGGTGTTCGCGGCGCTGGTGTTCCTCGTCAACCGCCTCACGGGCGGCGGCGAGGGCGAGAGCAAGAGGAAAGCACCTGGGTCCAGAGCTCGGCGTGCCGCAGCCAAGGGAGGTGCCGGGTGAGCGTCATCGCCGCCGACCGGAAGACGGCCAGTGACCGTGAACCGGCGAGAGACCGGAAGATGACGCGCGCCGCCGCGAGCGGTGACCGCAGATTCGCGGCGATCTCGCACGCCCTGCTGATCCTCTGGTCCGTGATCGTGATCGTGCCCATGCTGTGGGTGCTGATGTCGTCGTTCAAATCGACCGGCGAGATCCTTTCGTCGCCGTTCGCGCTGCCGGACCACTGGCGGTTCGAGAATTACGCGAACGCGTGGACCGACGCGAGCATCGGCAAGTACTTCCTGAATTCCGTGATCGTCGTGGTCTCGGCACTGGTCCTGGTGATGCTGCTCGGCGCGATGTGCGCCTACATTCTCGCCCGGTTCGAATTCCCCGGACGCCGGCTGATCTACTACGTCATGCTCGCCGGCCTGACTTTCCCGGTCTTCCTGGCGATCGTTCCGCTCTTCTTCCAGTTGCAGAACTTCGGGCTGCTGAACACGCGTTTCGGACTGATCCTCACCTACGTCGCGTTCGCGCTGCCGTTCACGATGTTCTTCCTCTATGCGTTCTTCCGGTCGCTGCCGCACGACGTGTACGAGGCCGCGCTGATCGACGGTGCCGGGGACTGGCGGGCGTTCTTCCAGGTGATGCTGCCGATGGCCCGTCCGGGCATGGCTGCTGTGGCGATCTTCAACTTCCTGGGGTTGTGGAACCAGTTCCTGCTGCCGGTGGCGCTCAACACCGACCAGGACATGTGGGTGCTCACTCAGGGCATGGCCGCCTACGCGTCCTCGCAGGTCTACGACATCGACTACGGCGCGCTGTTCGCGGCGATCGTCATCACGGTGGTGCCCGTACTGATCGTGTACTGCGTCTTCCAGCGGCGGATCGCCGGTTCGGTGTCACAGGGCACGTTCCGCTGACGCCACCGCCGCTCGCACGCCGCTCCCCTCGCTGGGAGCGGCGTGCGTGTATGTGTCCATGCACCCGGAAACCGTTCAACCTCTTGACGGGAGGCGACCCGAACGGCTCATCTTAGAGTTCACTAGTTGGAATGAGAGGGGCCTCATCGATGCGGCCCCGCGCGCAGGAGGTCGTCGTGGAGACTCCGGGGTCGCAGTCGTCGCTGCACCGAGCCAACCTGGAGCGGGTCGTGCGAGCAGTACGTCTTGCGGGTTCCCTGACCCAGGCGGAGATCGCGAGGACGACCGGCCTGTCCGCGGCCACGGTCTCCAACATCGTCCGGGAACTGAAGGACGGCGGGACGGTCGACGTCACGCCCACCTCGTCCGGCGGACGCAGGGCCCGCAGCGTCTCGCTGAGCGGGGACGCCGGCATCGTCATCGGGGTCGACTTCGGACACACCCATCTGCGGGTCGCGGTGGGCAACCTGGCCCATCAGGTGCTGGCCGAGGAGGCCGAGCCGCTGGATGTGGACGCCTCCTCCTCGCAAGGGTTCGACCGGGCGGAGCAGCTGGTCAGCCGGCTGATCGAGGCCACCGGCGTGGACCGGTCCAAGGTGGCCGGCGTGGGCCTGGGCGTGCCCGGCCCGATCGACGTGGAGTCCGGCACGCTGGGCTCCACCGCGATTCTGCCCGGCTGGACGGGCACCAGGCCCGCCGAGGAGCTGCGGGGGCGCCTCGGCGTGCCGGTGCACGTGGACAACGACGCCAACCTGGGCGCCCTGGGCGAGATGGTCTGGGGCAGCGGCCGGGGGGTGCGCGACCTGGCGTACATCAAGGTCGCCAGCGGTGTCGGCGCCGGTCTGGTGATCAGTGGGAAGATCTATCGCGGGCCGGGCGGCACCGCCGGCGAAATCGGACATATTACACTCGATGAATCCGGACCCGTGTGCCGTTGCGGCAACCGGGGCTGCCTGGAGACGTTCGCGGCGGCGCGCTATGTGCTCCCGCTGCTCCAGCCCAGTCACGGCATCGACCTGACGATGGAGGGCATCGTCAGGCTGGCGCGGGACGGTGATCCGGGCTGTCGTCGGGTGATCGCCGACGTCGGCCGCCACATCGGCAGTGGAGTCGCCAACCTCTGCAACCTGCTGAACCCGAGCCGGGTCGTGCTCGGCGGTGATCTCGCCGAGGCCGGCGAGCTCGTGCTCGGGCCGATCCGGGAGTCCGTGGGCCGCTATGCGATCCCCAGTGCGGCACGTCAACTGTCCGTTCTCCCCGGGGCACTTGGGGGCCGTGCGGAGGTGCTCGGAGCGCTCGCTCTCGCGCTGAGCGAGATGGGCGATTCGACGCTTTTGGACGGCACCGCGACGGGGTCACTCACCGCCGTCGGGTCTGCCTTCACTTAGAGAACGGATGGCACCGTTGCCATCTCGTTAAGGATTTACTTCTTGACGTCGCACGTGTGGCCGAGTTGACTTCCAGCCACCTCGGCCGCAACGACGCGGCCTCGTCAGGGAGGTTTCTGAATGAACAAGCGTATGCGTCGTGCTGCTATTGCCGTTGCCGCGGGCGCCATGGCCGTCTCGCTCGCTGCCTGTGGCAGCGCCGACGAGGCGGGCGACACGAAGGACAACGGCGGTTCCGGCGACAAGGGCGACGCGATCAAGGTCGGTCTGCTCCTGCCGGAGAACCAGACCGCGCGGTACGAGAAGTTCGACAAGCCGCTGATCGAGAAGAAGGTCGCGGAGCTCACGAACAACAAGGCCGAGGTCGTCTACGCCAACGCCAAGCAGGACGCGAGCCTGCAGAACCAGCAGGTCGACACGATGATCACCAACAAGGTGGACGTGCTCATCGTGGACGCGGTGGACTCCAAGGCCATCGCCGGCTCGGTGAAGAAGGCCAAGGACCAGGGCATCCCGATCGTCGCCTACGACCGCCTCGCCGAGGGCCCGATCGACGCCTACACCTCGTTCGACAACGTCACGGTCGGCAAGACGCAGGGCGAGGCCCTGCTGAAGGCCCTGGGCGACAAGGCCAAGGACGGCCAGATCGTCATGATGAACGGGTCCGCCACCGACCCGAACGCCGCCATGTTCAAGGAGGGCGCCCACTCCGTCCTCGACGGCAAGGTGAACGTCGGCCGCGAGTACGACACCAAGGAGTGGAAGCCGGAGAACGCCAACGCCAACATGCAGGGCGCCATCTCCGCGCTCGGCAAGGACAAGATCATC
>KL568534.1:207360-213591 GCA_000715605.1 Streptomyces speibonae
CATCATCACCGCCCTCAAGCGGGCCGGCATCGCCGACATCCCGGTCACCGGCCAGGACGCCGAGCTCGCGGGTGTGCAGCGCATCGTCACCGGTGAGCAGTACATGAGCGTCTACAAGCCCTACCCGCAGGAGGCGGACGTCGCCGCGGAGATGGCCGTCGCGCTGGCCCAGGGCAAGTCGCTGGACTCCATCGCCAAGGACAAGGTCGACAGCCCCACCACCAAGGGGGTTCCCTCGGTTCTCGTCCCGGTCGTGTCGCTGACCCAGGAGAACATCAACGACACCGTGATCAAGGACGGGATCTACACCCTCGACGAGATCTGCACCGACAAGTACAAGGCCGCCTGCGACAAGATCGGCCTCAAGTAAGCAGTCCCCACGTCCCGTGACACACCGGGGAGTCCGTGATCCGGACTCCCCGACGGGATGACTGCCACGCGCTTCCGCCGGCGCCCCGCACACATCAGCCCCGCAAGCTACGCGGGGCGCCGGACGGAACAAACCCCCCAGTCCTCTGCACAACCTCCCGCCGGGTCAGGCGGCGAAGGAGATGGTTCACGTGTCCGCTACGCCCGTGCTGGCGTTGCGCGGGGTCTCCAAGCGATTCGGTGCCGTCCAGGCGCTCACCGACGTAGAGCTTGAGGTCCACGCCGGTGAGGTGGTCGCCCTGGTGGGCGACAACGGTGCCGGAAAGTCCACGCTGGTCAAGACGATCGCCGGCGTGCATCCCATCGATGAGGGCAACATCGAGTGGGAAGGGAAGGGCGTCCAGATCAACAAGCCGCACGACGCCCAGGCCCTCGGCATCGCGACGGTCTACCAGGACCTCGCGCTGTGCGACAACATCGATGTCGTCGGCAACCTCTACCTGGGCCGGGAGCTGCGCAGGCGCGGCGTTCTGGACGAGGTCGAGATGGAGCGCCGCTCCCGCGACCTCCTCGACACCCTTTCCATCCGCATCCCCAGCGTGCGGATCCCCGTCGCCTCCCTCTCCGGAGGCCAGCGCCAGGTCGTGGCCATCGCCCGGTCCATGCTCGGCGAGCCCAAGCTGGTGATCCTCGACGAGCCGACCGCCGCCCTCGGTGTCGAGCAGACCGCCCAGGTCCTCGACCTCGTCGAACGGCTGCGCGAGCGCGGTCACGCGGTCATCCTCATCAGCCACAACATGGCGGATGTGAAGGCCGTGGCGGACAAGGTCGCCGTGCTGCGCCTCGGGCGCAACAACGGCGTCTTCGAGGTCAAGTCGACCTCGCAGGAAGAGATCATCTCCGCCATCACGGGCGCCACGGACAACGCCGTGACCCGTCGTGCGGCGCGCACCAATGGGGAGATCAAGAAGTGAGCACCGAAAAGACCTCCACCCCCGCCGAGGACCACGTCGTGGAGAACCCCGAGGCCGCGGCCGCGGCGGTCACCGTGGTCGACCCCCGGCTGCTCGTCCGCGAGCAGGGCCTGAAGGGCTACTGGAACGAGTTCAAGCGGAAGATGAAGGCCGGTGACCTCGGCTCCATCCCCGTGGTGGCCGGCCTGCTGATCATCTGGGCCATCTTCACCAGCCTGAACTCCAACTTCCTCACCGCCGGCAACTTCTCCAACATGTCCGTCGCCATGGTCGGCACGGGCATGATCGCCGTCGGTATCGTCTTCGTCCTGCTGCTCGGCGAGATCGACCTGTCGGTCGGCTCGGTCAGCGGTGTCGCGGGCGCCGCCTTCGCGGTCATGAGCGTCACCCACGGCATGAACGAGGTGCTGGCCATGGTGCTGGCGATCCTCACCGGCACGGCGGCCGGAGCCATCCACGGCTTCGTGTTCGCCCGCATCGGCGTCCCGGCCTTCGCCGTGACCCTGGCCGGCCTGCTGTTCTGGCAGGGCTTCATGCTGCAGATCCTGGGCGACGACGGCACGATCAACCTCGACTCCGAGGGCATCGTCGTCAAGCTGACCAGCTACTACTTCACCGACATCGCCGCCGCGTACGGCCTGGCGATCGTCGCGACCGTGGTGTACTTCCTGTCGGCCTTCTTCGACAGCCGCCGCCGTGAGGCCGCCGGGGTGCCGTCCCGGCCGCTGAACGAGATCATCGTACGGACCGTGCTGCTCGCGGTGCTGGCGTTCGCCGCCGCCATCGTCTTCAACGAGCACCGCGGTCTGCCGCTGGCGCTGGTGATCTTCCTGGGCTTCCTGGTCCTCACCGACTTCGTGCTCCGCCGCACGTCCTACGGCCGCAAGGTCTTCGCGCTCGGCGGCAGCGTCGAGGCGTCGCGCCGTGCGGGTATCAACGTGGTGGCGGTCCGGATCTCGGTCTTCGCGATCGCCGGCACCTTCGCCGCGATCGGCGGCCTGTTCGTCGCCTCGAACATCGCCTCCGCCAACCAGGGCGCGGGTACCGGTGAGTTCCTGATGAACGTCATCGCCGCGGCCGTCATCGGTGGTACGTCGCTGTTCGGTGGCCGTGGCCGCACGTGGGACGCGCTGCTCGGTGTGATGGTGATCATCTCGATCACCTACGGTCTGGCGCTGGAGGGCATCGCCTCGCCGGTGCAGTACATGATCACCGGTGGTGTGCTGCTGGCGACCGTCGTCATCGACGCGGTCACCCGCAAGACGCAGAAGACCGCGGGCCGCGCCTAGGGTCCGGGCCCCGCGCCCCCGAAGTACGTCGCTGTCGCCCGGTGCCTTCCAGGTGCCGGGCGACAGCCGTGTCGTAGGGCGGGCGCATCCGGGGTAGAGCTGATCGGGTGATGTATGACCCACTGCCCGGGGTTGGTCCGGCGGAGCGGAACATTAGACTCGACCCGCCCGGCAACAGCTCGATCAGCTCTACTGCAAGGAGGCACGGGTGCCGCTGCTGACCCGCATCAGGGGACCGCGCGATCTGGACCGGCTCAGCCCGGAGGAGCTCGACCAGCTGGCCGGGGAGATCCGGACCTTCCTCGTCGAGGCGGTCTCCAAGACCGGCGGCCACCTCGGCCCCAACCTCGGTGTGGTGGAGCTCACCATCGCCCTGCACCGGGTCTTCGAGTCGCCCAGGGACAAGGTGCTCTGGGACACCGGCCACCAGTCCTACGTGCACAAGCTGCTGACCGGCCGGCAGGACTTCTCCAAGCTGAAGATGAAGGGCGGCCTGTCCGGCTACCCCTCTCAGGCCGAGTCCGAGCACGACGTCATCGAGAACAGCCACGCCTCCACCGTGCTCGGCTGGGCCGACGGCATCGCCAAGGCCAACCAGCTCATGAAGCGCGACGACAGCCACGTCGTCGCGGTCATCGGCGACGGCGCGCTCACCGGCGGCATGGCCTGGGAGGCGCTGAACAACATCGCCGACGCCAAGGACCGCCCGCTCGTCATCGTCGTCAACGACAACGAGCGCTCCTACTCGCCCACCATCGGCGGCCTCGCCAACCATCTCGCGACCCTGCGCACCACCGACGGCTACGAGCGTTTCCTGACCCGCACCAAGGACCTCCTGGAGCGCACCCCGGTCGTCGGCAAGCCCCTCTTCGACACCCTGCACGGCGCCAAGAAGGGCCTGAAGGACTTCATCGCCCCGCAGGGCATGTTCGAGGACCTCGGCCTCAAGTACGTCGGCCCCATCGACGGCCACGACATCGAGGCCCTGGAGTCGGCGCTGGCCCGCGCCAAGCGGTTCAACGGCCCGGTCATCGTCCACTGCATCACCGAGAAGGGCCGCGGCTACCAGCCCGCCCTCCAGGACGAGGCGGACCGCTTCCACGCCGTCGGCAGGATCCACCCCGACACGGGCCTGCCGATCGCCACCTCCGGCGCCGACTGGACGTCCGTCTTCGGCGAGGAGATGGTCAAGCTCGGCGAGGAGCGCGAGGACGTCGTCGCCATCACCGCCGCCATGCTCCAGCCGGTCGGCCTGGACAAGTTCGCCAAGCGCTTCCCCGACCGGGTCTACGACGTCGGCATCGCCGAGCAGCACGGCGCCGTCTCCGCGGCCGGCCTCGCCCACGCGGGCGTGCACCCCGTCTTCGCCGTCTACGCCACCTTCCTGAACCGCGCCTTCGACCAGGTGCTGATGGACGTGGCCCTGCACAGGTGCGGCGTGACGTTCGTGCTCGACCGGGCCGGCATCACCGGCACCGACGGCGCCTCCCACAACGGCATGTGGGACATGTCGATCCTCCAGGTCGTCCCCGGGCTGCGGCTGGCCGCCCCGCGCGACGCCGACCAGGTCCGCGCCCAGCTCCGCGAGGCCGTGTCCGTCGAGGACGCGCCCACCGTGGTGCGCTTCTCCAAGGGTGCCGTCGGACCCGCCGTGCCCGCCGTGGGCCGCGTCGGCGGCATGGACGTCCTGCGCGAGCCCGGCACCGACACCCCCGACGTGCTGCTGGTGTCGGTGGGAGCCCTCGCCCCGATGTGCCTGGAGGCCGCCGCCCTGCTGGACCGGCAGGGCATCTCCGCCACCGTCGTCGACCCGCGCTGGGTCAAGCCCGTCGACGAGGCGATGGCGCCGCTCGCCGCGAAGCACCGCGTCGTCGTCACCGTCGAGGACAACTCCCGCGTCGGCGGTGTCGGCTCCACGATCGCCCAGGCGCTGCGCGACGCCGGCGTGGACGTGCCGCTGCGCGACTTCGGCATCCCGCCGCGCTTCCTCGACCACGCCTCGCGCGCCGAGGTGATGGCGGAGATCGGGCTGACCGCCCCCGACATCGCCCGTCAGGTCACCGGACTGGTCGCCAAGCTCGACGGGTTGCGCGACGTGCCTTCCGCCGCCGACGCGGTGGAACCCGCCCGCGACTGAACCGCATCAGGCGTCGCCCGGATGGGCCGCGCGTGCCACTGTGAAGAGTGGCGCGCGCGGCCCGTTTGCGTGAGGGCGCACGCGCCGGGGCATACGACCTACGCCCCCTCTCGATCATGTCGAGGACGACAAGCGTGGGAGGTACCCGTGACAAGCCCCCTCTTCAGGACGAAGAAGGTCGAGCAGTCCATCCGCGACACCGAGGAACCGGAGCATGCGCTCAAGAAGTCCCTCTCCGCGCTGGATCTGACCGTCTTCGGTGTCGGTGTCATCATCGGCACCGGCATCTTCGTCCTCACCGGTACGGTCGCCAAGGACAACGCCGGGCCGGCCACGGCCATCGCGTTCGTGGTGGCCGGTGTGGTGTGCGCGCTCGCCGCGCTCTGCTACGCCGAGTTCGCCTCCACCGTCCCGGTGGCGGGCTCCGCGTACACCTTCTCGTACGCCTCCCTGGGGGAACTGCCCGCCTGGATCATCGGCTGGGACCTGGTCCTGGAGTTCGCGCTCGGCACGGCGGTGGTGGCCGTCGGCTGGTCGGGGTACATCCAGTCGCTCATGGACAACGCCGGCTGGGAGATGCCCGCGGCGCTCGGCAGCCGGGAGGGCTCGGACGTCTTCGGGTTCGACATCCTCGCCGCCGCCCTGGTGCTGGTGCTCACCGGCATCCTCGTCCTCGGCATGAAGCTGTCCGCCCGCGTCACCTCGCTCGTGGTCGCCATCAAGGTGACCGTGGTCCTCGTGGTGATCATCGCGGGGGCGTTCTTCATCACCGCCGACAACTACGACCCGTTCATCCCGGACTCCAAGCCGGTGCCCGCCGGGGACAGCCTGGATTCGCCGCTCATCCAGCTGATCTTCGGCTGGGCCCCGGCCAACTTCGGCGTGATGGGCATCTTCACGGCCGCGTCGGTGGTGTTCTTCGCCTTCATCGGCTTCGACATCGTCGCCACGGCCGCGGAGGAGACCAAGAACCCGCAGCGCGACATGCCCCGCGGCATCCTGGGCTCGCTGTTCATCTGCACGATGCTGTACGTGCTGGTGTCGATCGTCGTCACCGGTATGCAGCACTACACCGAGCTGTCCGTGGACGCGCCGCTCGCGGACGCCTTCAAGGCCACCGGGCATCCCTGGTTCGCGGGCTTCATCAGCTTCGGGGCCGCCGTCGGACTGACGACCGTCTGCATGATCCTGCTGCTCGGGCAGACCCGGGTCTTCTTCGCGATGAGCCGCGACGGGCTGCTGCCGCGGTTCTTCTCCCGGGTCCACCCCCGGTTCAGGACCCCGCACCGGCCGACCATCCTGCTCGGTGTCGCCATCGCGATCCTCGCGGGCTTCACCCCGCTGAACGAACTGGCCGCGCTGGTGAACATCGGTACGCTGTTCGCCTTCGTGATCGTCGCCGTCAGCGTGATCATCCTGCGCCGGAGCCGGCCCGACCTGCCGCGCGCCTTCCGCACCCCGT
>KL568534.1:213834-214141 GCA_000715605.1 Streptomyces speibonae
TCGCGCCATCAGAGATGTGTATAAGAGACAGCTTCGGCATCTGGATGGCCGTCGGCATCGTCGTCTACTTCCTCTACAGCCGCACCCACAGCCGCCTGGCCCAAACCCCGGAAGAACCAACCACCCCTGCCTCACCCGCCCTCTGACACCGTGGCCTGCTCCGAGGTGGGCCCCGGAACCACGGTGCGGCCCACACCCGGGCAGCCCGGCCGCCTTCCCGGGCTGCGCCGAACGCCCTGAACGGCCGCACGACGCGTTTTCCCGTGTCGCTCGCGGTCGGCCCTCGACCTGTCTCTTATACACATCT
>KL568534.1:214375-218333 GCA_000715605.1 Streptomyces speibonae
CCGAGGGCGACGACGGGGTGGCGGCGGAGCCGGTACGCCCTGGGCGATCAGCGGGCCGGGGCTGAGCCACAGCGGGACGGGATGCGTGCGTCCTTCGCGGAGCGGCGGGATCTCGGGTCGCTTGCGGGGCGGCCGCCTGAGCTTTCAGGGCGGGCTTAGGCGCGCTGCTGCCCGTGCCGCGCCGCACCCGGGCGCGGGGTGCTGACCGGTCCGGCGGGCCGTGTTGTGGGCTTGGGCCGGTGGGGGAGCAGGCTCGTGGTGTGTGCCTTCTCGGGCTGCACCGAGTTCGCGGGGGTGCTCGGGCGCTTGATGGGGCGTGGTTCGGGTGTCCGGAGGCAGGGCCCCCGGCGCGTTCTCTCCCGGGCTGCGCCCAGGGGTGCGGGGTGCTGACCCGTGGGGCGGGCTGTGTTGTTGGCGTGGGTCGAGGGGGAGCGGGGTCGGTGTGTGTCTTCCCGGGTTGCGTCGAGGTTGTGGTGTGTTCGGGTGCTTGATGGGGGCGTGGTTCGGGTGCCCAGGTGGGCAGGGTCCCCGGTGCGCCCTTCCTGGGCTGCGCCAGAAGTCGCGGGTGCCGGACTTCCCGAAAGGGGCGCGGTCGCCCGGCCCTCCGGGGCGGCGGGTGCGTCCGTGCCCGGTCGCCGGGCGGTGTGGTGCCGGCGGGTGCGCGAGGTGCGGCGGACTGCCGTCGCGGGTGGGCGAACGGGGTGTTCGGTCCGCACGCGGTGGGAGGGGCGGTGCAGTCACGGGCGTACCGTGCGGGGGCCTGTCGTGTCGGCGCCCAGGGCGGTTACCCTGCGGCGGAGCTCTCGGTCGGCCGTGACGACCAGGACCGGGCGGGCCCCCGCCTCGGCCACCAGGGTGACCATGTGGTCGTCGCCGCTCGCCGGGGCGGATTCCACGCGGACGCCCGGGACCGACTCCACCCCCCGGGCCGCCCCCTCGACGACGAGCACGATCTCCACGGGCCCGGGATGTCCGGGCACCCCGTCCGCGGCCAGCCGGTCGCGGAGGCGTTCCGCGGCGCCCCGGCGGTCCCGCCACCATCCGTCGGGCACCGACCCGACGACATTCGCGGCGTCGACGATCACGAGCGTGGCGGCGGTGTCGTTCATGCCGTCAGGGTCCCACGAGGAGCCGCCCCGCCCGTGCCCCGCGAACCGCCTTGCATAAGGTGAAGTGGTGAACGGCGACTGGCTCCTCCGCGGCCGCGACGGCCGCCTCACCGTCTATCTGCCGTCGGACGACGCCCTGAGGTGCCGCGCGGAACTGGCGCCCGGCGGCGCCTGGGAGCCACCCCGCAGGATCGGCGGCGACCAGAAGCTGTGCCCCGGACCGGCCGTCGGACAGGGCGCCGACGGCTACGCCCATCTCGTCGCCTGGCGGCCCACCGCGAACGGCCAGGCCGGCCTGGTCCACTCCACCCACTTCCGCCCCCGGCTCGCCCCGCTGGACTGGATCCCCGTCGGCCACCCCGACAAGAAGGGCGAGCGCACCGGCACCCCGGCCGTCGCCGTGGACGACCGGGGCCGCGCCCATGTCCTCGTCCGGGACAAGGCCGGCGGGGTGAGCATGCTGGCACAGAAGGAGAAGGGCGGCTGGGAGCCGTGGGCCCGGCTCGGGGGAGAGGACGTCCACGAGGAACTCGCCGCCGCCACGGGGGAGTCGGGCCGGGTCGAGCTGTACGCGGCAGGTCCGGGCGGGATCCTGCACTGGCGCCAGGAGGAGTCCGGCAAGCAACCGGTGCGGGCGGAGGGCATCGACGTACCCGTACGGCCGGGCACCCTGCGCGCCCTGGCCACGTCGGCCGGGCACACCACGCTCTTCTTCACCGACGAGCGCGACGAGGTGTGCGCCTGGCGCCCCGGCGGGGCGCCGGTTCCCGTGATCACCGCGGCCGGTCCCGGCCCGGTCTCCGCCGTGCGCTGCGACATCGACGGGCACGACTGCACCGTACTGGCCCAGCGCTCGGCCAGTGGCCGGGTCGCGTTCGCCGCGTACCCCACCGAGCAGGAGTCCGCTGGCGCCTGGTGGACCGAGTCCGGTCCCCAACTGCCCGCCGACGCCCGGGTGTCCGTCGCCCTCGACGAGCACGACGAGATCGTCGCGGCCTCCCTCGTCCCGTCCACCGGCACCCTCCTGCTCACCCGCCGCAAGGACGAGCCGGGGCTGGCCCTGCGGGCCTGGCGGGAGGTCTGACAAAGGGGGCGGGCCGTACGGAACGTCGTCCGTGCGGCCCGCCCCCGGTGCGGGGACCGCCCTCGGCTACGCCGGGACGCTCGCCACACCCTGCTCCAGGAACCTCTTGCCGTTGACCCGCTCGGAGACGCCCTCACGGTCCAGGTACGGCGTGATGCCGCCCAGGTGGAACGGCCAGCCGGCACCGGTGATCAGGCACAGGTCGATGTCCTGCGCCTCGGCGACGACGCCCTCGTCGAGCATGAGCCCGATCTCCCGCGCCACCGCGTCCAGCACCCGCGCCCGCACCTGCTCCTCGGTGAGGACGGTGTCGCCCTGCTGCAGCAGCGCGGCGACCTCCGGGTCCAGCTCGGGCTTGCCGCTGTCGTACACGTAGAAGCCGCGCTTGCCCGCCTCCACGACCCGCTTGAGGTTCGGCGAGACCGTGAAGCGGTCCGGGAACGCCCGGTTGAGGGTCTCGGACACGTGCAGACCGATCGCCGGGCCGACCAGCTCCAGCAGCACCAGCGGGGACATCGGCAGACCGAGCGGCTCGACGGCCTTCTCGGCCACGTCGACCGGGGTGCCCTCGTCGATGACGTTCTGGATCTCGCCCATGAAGCGGGTCAGGATGCGGTTCACGACGAACGCCGGGGCATCCTTCACCAGCACCGCGGTCTTCTTCAGCTTCTTGGCGACGCCGAACGCCGTGGCCAGCGAGGCGTCGTCGGTCTGCTCGCCACGCACGATCTCGAGCAGCGGCAGCACCGCGACCGGGTTGAAGAAGTGGAACCCGACGACCCGCTCGGGGTGCTTCAGCTTCGAGGCCATCTCGGAGACGGACAGCGAGGAGGTGTTGGTGGCGAGGATCGCGTGCGCCGGGGCGACCGCCTCGACCTCGGCGAACACCTGCTGCTTGACGCCCATCTCCTCGAACACGGCTTCGATGATGAAGTCCGCGTCCGCGAAACCCTCGGCCTTGTCCAGGACACCGGTCACCAGCGCCTTGAGACGGTTGGCCTTGTCCTGGTTGATCCGGCCCTTCCCGAGCAGCTTGTCGATCTCGGAGTGGACGTAGCCCACGCCCTTGTCGACGCGCTCCTGGTCGATGTCGGTCAGCACGACCGGCACCTCCAGGCAGCGCAGGAACAGCAGCGCCAGCTGGGAGGCCATCAGACCGGCGCCGACCACACCCACCTTGGTGACCGGGCGGGCCAGGCTCTTGTCCGGGGCGCCCGCGGGGCGCTTGGCGCGCTTCTGCACCAGGTTGAACGCGTAGATGCCGGCGCGCAGTTCGCCGCCCATGATCAGGTCGGCGAGCGCCTTGTCCTCGGCGTCGTAGCCCTGCTGGAGGTCGCCGTTCTTCGCGGCGGCGATGATGTCCAGCGCGCGGTAGGCGGCGGGGGCGGCGCCGTGCACCTTGGAGTCGGCGATGGAGCGGCCCTTGGCGACGGCCTGGTCCCAGGCCTCACCGCGGTCGATCACGGGACGCTCGACGACGATCTCGCCCTTGAGGACGGACGCGGTCCACAGCAGCGACTGCTCCAGGAAGTCAGCGCCCTCGAAGATCGCGTCGGCGATGCCGAGTTCGTGGACCTGCGCGCCCTTGAGCTGCTTGTTCTGGTTGAGGCTGTTCTCGATGATCACCGAGACGGCCTTCTCCGCGCCGATCAGGTTCGGCAGCAGGGTGCAGCCGCCCCAGCCCGGGACCAGACCGAGGAAGACCTCGGGCAGGGAGAAGGCGGGCACGGCGGCGGACACCGTGCGGTACGTGCAGTGCAGCCCG
>KL568534.1:218527-219584 GCA_000715605.1 Streptomyces speibonae
AGAAGGCGGGCACGGCGGCGGACACCGTGCGGTACGTGCAGTGCAGCCCGACCTCGACGCCACCGCCCATGGCGGCGCCGTTGTAGTACGCGAACGTCGGCACGGCCAGGCCGGCCAGCCGCTTGAAGACGTCGTGGCCGCCCTTGCCGATGGCCAGCGCGTCCTCGTGCCGCTTCAGCAGCTCGACGCCCTTGAGGTCGGCGCCGACCGCGAAGATGAACGGCTTGCCGGTGACGCCGACGCCGACGATCTCGCCGTCCGCGGCCTCCTTCTCGACCCGGTCGATCGCGGCGTCGATGTTCGCCAGCGACTGCGGGCCGAGCGTGGTCGGCTTGGTGTGGTCGTGGCCGTTGTCCAGCGTGATCAGCGCGAACCGGCCCGCGCCCAGCGGCAGGTCGAAGTGGCGTACGTGCGCCTGCGTGACGACCTCGCCGGGGAACAGCTCGGCCGCACCTTTCAGAAGCTCTGCGGTGGTGCTCACTTGTCCCCCTCGAAGTGCGGGTTCTCCCAGATGACCGTGGCGCCCATGCCGAAGCCGACGCACATGGTGGTGAGGCCGTAGCGGACCTGCGGCTGCTCCTCGAACTGGCGGGCCAGCTGCGTCATCAGACGGACGCCGGAGGAGGCGAGCGGGTGGCCGAAGGCGATGGCGCCGCCGTACTGGTTGACGCGCGCGTCGTCGTCGGCGATGCCGTAGTGCTCCAGGAACGCGAGGACCTGGACGGCGAAGGCCTCGTTGATCTCGAACAGGCCGATGTCGTCGATGGACAGGCCCGCCTGCGCGAGGGCCTTCTCCGTCGCCGGGATCGGGCCGTAGCCCATGACCTCCGGCTCCACGCCCGCGAAGGAGTAGGAGACGAGGCGCATCTTCACCGGGAGGTTGTTCTCGCGGGCGAAGTCCTCGGAGGCGATGAGGGAGGCGGTGGCGCCGTCGTTCAGACCGGCCGCGTTGCCCGCGGTGACCCGGCCGTGGACGCGGAACGGCGTCTTGAGGTTCGCCAGGTTCTCCAGCGTCGTGCCCGGACGCATCGGCTCGTCGGCGGTGACCAGGCCCCAG
>KL568534.1:219778-220558 GCA_000715605.1 Streptomyces speibonae
CAGCCGGTCTCGCCGGCCTCTTCGTTGGTGCGGCGCACCGAGATCGGCACCAGGTCGGCCTGGATCTTGCCGTTGGCGTACGCCTTGGCGGCCTTCTCCTGGGAGCGCACGGCGTACTCGTCGGCGCGCCGCTTGGTGATGCTCGGGTAGCGGTCGTGCAGGTTCTCGGCGGTCATGCCCATGAACAGGGCGGACTCGTCGACCAGCTTCTCGGAGACGAACCGCGGGTTGGGGTCGACGCCCTCGCCCATCGGGTGGCGGCCCATGTGCTCGACACCGCCCGCGATGGCGATGTCGTACGCGCCGAAGGCGACGGAGCCGGCGACGGTGGTGACGGCGGTCAGGGCGCCGGCGCACATGCGGTCGATGGAGTAGCCGGGCACCGACTGCGGCAGGCCCGCGAGGATGCCGGCCGTGCGGCCGATGGTCAGGCCCTGGTCGCCGATCTGCGTGGTCGCGGCGACGGCGACCTCGTCGATCTGCTTCGGGTCGAGACCGGGGTTGCGGCGCAGCAGCTCCCGGATCGCCTTCACCACGAGGTCGTCGGCCCGGGTCTCGTGGTAGATGCCCTTCGGGCCCGCCTTGCCGAACGGGGTGCGGACGCCGTCGACGAAGACGACGTCCCTGACGGTACGAGGCACGATGGCTCTCCTCCAGGTACGGGATGCTGAGCGCTTGCTTACAGCCCATGCTACTTATGAGTAACGTGACTGCCCAGTCCCGCCGCGTGGAGCGGTGAACATCACACGTCCGGCCGTCCGGTCCGGGCCGGTGCGGCGG
>KL568534.1:220800-222938 GCA_000715605.1 Streptomyces speibonae
GTGTATAAGAGACAGGTCCAGGCCCTCCTCGGCGGCGCTCCCCGGGGGCGCGCTGTAGACGACGACGCTCAGCCCGCTCTCGTCCGGCAGGGTCATGGTCTCCTGGTCGAGCCGCAGGGCACCGACGACCGGATGGCCGAAGCGGTCGGTGCCCTTGCGGAAGGTGTGCACGTCGTGGGACGCCCACATGGCGCGGAAGTCCTCGCTGCGGGCGGACAGCTCACCCACCAGGCCGGTCAGCTCCCGGTCACAGGGGTACCGGCCCGCTTCGATGCGCAGCGCGCCCACCGCGTAGCCGGCCATGCGTTCCCAGTCGAGGTAGAACTGCCTGGCCGCGGGGTCGAGGAAGGCGAAGCGGGCGACATTCGCGGCGCCGGGAGCCGCACCGGTGAACAGCTGTGTGTACAGGGCCCGGCCCATGGTGTTGGCGGCCAGTACGTCGAGCCGGTTGTTGATGACGCACGCCGGCAGGCGCGGCATGGCATCGATGATCCGGGTCACGCTCGGCCGCACGGCGGGGCGGTCCGCCGGGGGCGGTGCCGGGGCCCTGGAGGCCGGTGCCGCGGCGCGGGCGAGGTCGTACAGGTACGTGCGTTCGGCGGGGTCCAGCCGCAGGGCCCGGGCGAGGGCGTCCAGCACCCGGTCGGAGGCGCCCTTGAGGTTGCCGCGTTCCAGGCGGGTGTAGTACTCGACGCTCACCCCGGCGAGGGCGGCGACCTCACCCCTGCGTAACCCGGGCACCCGGCGCGGGCCGTAGACGGGCAGGCCCGCCTGCTCGGGGGTGATCCTGTCGCGTCGCGTGCGCAGGAAGGCACTGACGGTGTCCCGGTGGGGGGCCCTGCCCGTACCCGTCACAGTGAGGTCTCCCTTCTCGGGGCCGTCCGTCGTTGCATGGTGCCTGCCCCTGCCACGGGGCTGTACCCCGAACCCGACCGAAGGGGCGTGCGAGATGGATGACCGGGCCGAGACGGTGAAGACGGAGACACGAGGCCCTGCGGACGTCGTGCGCGAGCTCTACACCGCGCTGCTCGAGGGGGACATGCCGCGCGCCCTGGCCACCCTCGCTCCCGACCTGATCGTGGATCACACGAACGAGCTCCCTTACGGCGGGGTGCACCACGGCAGAGAGGCGTGGGTGGAGTCGGTGCTGAAGGTGATCACGGGCCACGCCGACGTCGGCAGGATCGACTTCCGGATCCACGAGGCGGGCCCGACCGGCGCCATCGGCGTACTCGGCGGAACCCTCGTCGCCCACACCACCGGCGAGGAACACCCCCTGTCCTCGGTCGAGGTCATCAAGGTCGAGGACGGCCTGGTACGCAAGATCGACGTCTACACCAAGAACCCCCAGGCCCTCACCGAGTTCTACACCCGGGCCGAGGCGGCCACCGGCTGAGGACCCGCGCCCCGCCCCGCACCGCGCCGGCCGCGGTCCGCCACGTGCCCGGGAGAACCTCGGCCGGTTCCGGTCCGTGGCCGGGGGTGTCCGCCGGCCCTGGCACGGCCCGGTCCACGTGCCGGGCCCGCGACCCGTGGGGGGCCGGGGCCGAGGCGGGTGCCGGCCGGGGTCGGTGCGTCGGGGTGTCCGGCCGGAGGGCGGCGTGTGACCGCTGGGGCTCCGGCCGGGGGCGGCGCGTGGGTGCTGCGGCGGCTGCGGGTGCCCGGCGCGGGTGATCGGCCGGCGGGGCGTCGTCGCGTGGCTGGGCGCTCATACGGGGAACGCGGCCGGCGTGGCCTGTTCCACCCGCCGGGGCCGTGCTGCCTGAGCGGTGCCTGCCGGCCCCGGTCCGTGCGTGGTGCCGCGTCCGCGGAGGCGGGTGGCCGGGGCGGGTGCGGAGGTCATGCGGTGAGCGCCGCCACCAGGACCGGGGTGACCTGTTCCACCTGCCAGGCCCGCGCACCGTGGGCGGACAGCGCGGAGGCGACCGACTCCGCGGTGACGGTCTTCGGGGGCTCCCAGCACACCCTTCGCACCGTGTCCGGGGTGATCAGGTTCTCCGCCGGCATGCCCAGCCGCTCGGCCAGCGCGGTCACGCCCGCCCGCGCGGCGGACAGCCGGGCCGCCGCCTCGGGGTCCTTGTCGGCCCACGCGCGCGGCGGCGGTGGACCGGTGACCGGCTGGCCGGGCTGGGGGAGCC
>KL568534.1:223137-223887 GCA_000715605.1 Streptomyces speibonae
GGTCCTCGCTGAGCGCCCGTGCCCGGTCGACCGCGGCCTGCCACTGCTCCAGCTGGCGCCGCCCGACCCGCTGGCCGAACCCGTTCAGCGCGGCCAGGGCGTGCGGGTTGGCCGGCATGGCCAGCGCCGCCTCGACGATGGCGGCGTCCGGGAGCACCTTGCCGGGGGAGACGTCGCGGCGGCGGGCGATGCGGTCGCGGGTCTGCCACAGCTCCCGGGCGACGGCCATCTGCCGGCGACGGCGGACCTTGTGCATGCCGGAGGTGCGCCGCCAGGGGTCCTTGCGGGGCTCCGGCGGCGGCGCCGAGGCGATCGCGTGGAACTCCTGCCGGGCCCAGTCGAGCTTGCCCTGCCGTTCCAGCTCCTTCTCCAGCGCGTCCCGGAGGTCGACCAGCAGCTCGACGTCGAGGGCGGCGTAGCGCAGCCAGGGCTCGGGCAGCGGGCGGCTGGACCAGTCGACGGCGGAGTGGCCCTTCTCCAGGACGTACCCGAGGACGTTCTCGACCATCGCGCCGAGGCCGACGCGGGGGAACCCGGCCAGGCGCCCGGCCAGTTCGGTGTCGAAGAGCAGCGTGGGCACCATGCCTATTTCGCGCAGGCACGGCAGGTCCTGGGTGGCGGCGTGCAGCACCCACTCGGTGCCGGACAGCACCTCGCCGAGGCCGGACAGGTCGGGACAGGCGACCGGGTCGATGAGCGCGGTGCCCGCGCCCTCGCGGCGCAGCTGGACGAGGTAGGCGCTGTCTCTTA
>KL568534.1:224115-224412 GCA_000715605.1 Streptomyces speibonae
AGCCGGAGGCGCGCTCGGCGTCCACGGCGACGGGGCCGGTCCCGGCGGCGAAGGCGGCGGTCACCTCGGCGAGCGCGGCCTCGTCCGCGACGACGGGCGGAATGCCCTCGCGCGGTTCCAGCAGGGGGATCGGCGCCTCCGTAGCAGAAGATCCGCCGTCGTCCGGAGGGGCGCCTCCGGTGGTGCGCAGGGAACTGTCTGCTGCGGTGTCGTGGGCGTCGGTCACCTGTCAAGAGTATCCGTACCGGCAAGGGCCTGACCTGCCCCTACGTACGGAAGCACGGCCGACCAGCGAAA
>KL568534.1:224677-225742 GCA_000715605.1 Streptomyces speibonae
TGTGTATAAGAGACAGGTGCCGACGGGCGCGGGCCGGAGGGGGACGGTCCGGGGCGGGGTCGGATGGGTGAACGGGGTTCAGTGGATGATGCCGGTGCGCAGGGCCACGGCCACCATGCCGGCGCGGTCGCCCGTGCCGAGCTTGCGTGCGATACGGGCGAGGTGGCTCTTGACGGTCAGGGCGGACAGGCCCATGGAGACGCCGATCGCCTTGTTCGACTGGCCCTCCGCCACCAGCCGCAGCACCTCGACCTCGCGGCCGGACAGCTCGCGGTAGCCGCCCGGGTGGCTCGGGGCACCCGGGGGGCGGCGGTGCAGACGGGCGGCGGCGGCGCCGATGGGGGCCGCACCGGGCCGGGTGGGGAGCCCGAGGTTGGTGCGGGTGCCGGTGACGACGTATCCCTTCACCCCGCCGGCCAGCGCGTTGCGCACGGCGCCGATGTCGTCGGCGGCGGACAGGGCCAGCCCGTTGGGCCAGCCCGCGGCGCGGGTCTCGGAGAGGAGGGTGAGGCCGGAACCATCCGGCAGATGGACTTCGGCGACGCAGATGTCGCGGGGGTTGCCGATGCGGGGACGAGCCTCCGCGACGGACGAGGCCTCGATGACATCGCGCACACCGAGTGCCCACAGATGGCGGGTGACGGTGGATCGGACACGCGGGTCGGCCACGACCACCATGGCGGTCGGCTTGTTCGGGCGGTAGGCGACCAGGCTTGCGGGCTGCTCGAGGAGAACGGACACCAGGCCTCCTGGGTGCGGGACGGGGCCGGCTCGTGGGGGGTGAAGCCGGGACGAACCGTGCTTTCAAGGTCACAGTCGTATTCGGCAGCAAACCTGATGTCCTTTAACGAATGATCACGAAGTGATGAGTAACAATCCGGGCAATTCGGACGCACCTTCGATCATTCGAAGATCGAACGGTTTCGATCCGCGTCGCAACGCTTCCGATTGTGGCCGTATCGACAAAGAGACGGTCAGTGAGGATTGCGTGCGCCGCGAAGCGGGAAGCTCACCGCGACTGCGGCCCCCTGCGCTGCGGCAGCGTCACCACCGACGCGTCCCCGG
>KL568534.1:225929-228678 GCA_000715605.1 Streptomyces speibonae
ACCGACGCGTCCCCGGGAGCCGCCGGCGGCAGCCCCGCCACCTGTGCCAGCAGATCGCACCACGCGACGAGGTGGGTGCCCGTGTCCGGCACCCCGGCCAGTCCCTCCCGGGGCGTCCAGGAGGCCCGGATCTCGATCTGCGACGCGGCCGGCCGTGCCGACAGCCCGCCGAAGTAGTGGGAGCTCGCCCGCGTCACCGTGCCGCTCGGCTCGCCGTACGCCAGACCGCGCGCCGAGAGCGCACCGGTCAGCCAGGACCAGCACACCTCCGGCAGCAGCGGGTCCGCCGCCATCTCCGGCTCCAGCTCCGCGCGCACCAGCGTCACCAGACGGAACGTGCCCCGCCAGGCGTCGTGCCCGGCCGGGTCGTGCAGCAGCACCAGCCGGCCGTCGGCCAGGTCCTCCTCACCGTCGACGACCGCCGCCTCCAGCGCGTACGCGTACGGAGCCAGCCGCTTGGGCGCGGGCGCGGGATCCACCTCGACCTGCGGCCGCAGCCGGGCGCCGCGCAGCGCGTCGACGGCGGCCCGGAAGGGCAGCGGGGGCGCGCCCCCGTGCCCGGGATCCTTCTCCGTCCCCTTCGGTTCGTCCATTCCGCCAGCGCCGTCCGACAGTCGTCCCTGAGCCGCAGCCATGCGGGGAAGATTAAGCGGAACCGCGCCCCCGCGCAGGGAGGGACACCCGCGGCGCCCGGGGCTGTCCGGATCGCGCCCCGTGCGCACCGCACACCGGACGACCTGGCGTGAGAGGCGGCGCACGGGTCGTGCGAGACTGGCCGGTGTGAGTGCCAACGCAAGCCCGACGGGCCAGACGCCGACCGAGACCACCGACCCCGTCAAGAACGACGCCGTCAGGGATTCGGCCTTCCTCAAGGCGTGCCGCCGCGAGCCGGTGCCGCACACGCCGGTGTGGTTCATGCGGCAGGCCGGGCGCTCACTGCCGGAGTACCGCAAGGTGCGCGAGGGCATCGGGATGCTCGACTCCTGCATGCGTCCCGACCTGGTCACCGAGATCACCCTCCAGCCGGTGCGCCGCCACCACGTGGACGCGGCGATCTACTTCAGCGACATCGTCGTCCCGCTCAAGGCCATCGGCATCGACCTCGACATCAAGCCCGGCATCGGCCCGGTCGTCGAGCAGCCGGTCCGCACCCGCGCCGACCTGGCCCGGCTGCGCGACCTCACCCCCGAGGACGTCTCCTACGTCACCGAGGCCATCGGCATGCTGACCCGGGAACTGGGGTCCACCCCGCTGATCGGGTTCGCGGGCGCCCCCTTCACCCTCGCCAGCTACCTCGTCGAGGGCGGCCCCTCCCGCACGTACGAGAACGCCAAGGCGATGATGTACGGCGACCCGGAGCTCTGGGCCGACCTGCTCGACCGCCTCGCCGACATCACCGCCGCGTTCCTCGAGGTCCAGATCCGGGCCGGGGTCAGCGCCGTCCAGCTCTTCGACTCCTGGGCCGGTGCGCTCGCCCCCTCCGACTACCGGCGCTCGGTGCTGCCCGCCTCGGCAAAGGTGTTCCGCCAGGTCGCCCCCTACGGCATCCCGCGCATCCACTTCGGCGTCGGCACCGGTGAGCTGCTGGGCCTCATGGGCGAGGCCGGCGCGGACGTCGTCGGCGTCGACTGGCGCGTCCCCCTGGACGAGGCCGCCCGGCGCGTCGGCCCCGGCAAGGCGCTCCAGGGCAACCTCGACCCGACCGTCCTGTTCGCCGGCCCCGCCGCCGTCGAGGCCAAGGCGCAGGAGGTGCTGGACGCCGCGGCCGGTCTGGAGGGCCACGTCTTCAACCTCGGCCACGGCGTGATGCCGTCCACCGACCCGGACGCCCTGACCCGCCTCGTGGAGTACGTCCACACGCGCACCGCGCGCTGACCCCACCGGGTACGGGCCGGACGCGCGTCGGAACCCCGGTGCGGGGTACTGGGCACATGTTCGCCCAGCACGTTCGCTCCCGGGCATGGGCAGGTGGAGGCTCATGAGGTTCGAGATGTTCGACCTCGCCCCGATCGGCGTCGTCGTCACCGAAGGGCCGGAACACCGACTCGCGTACACCAACCAGGTCTACCGCGAGACCTTCGGCGACCGTCCGCTGGGCCGGGCCATCCGTGACGCTTTCCCCGACCTCGCGCAGTCCGGCTACTTCGACCTCTTCGACCGCGTCCTCGCCACGGGCACGGCCGAAGTGCTCAGCGGAGCGCCCATCGACCTGGTCTACCCCGGCGCGCAGCACGAGGGAACGCGGTACTTCACCTTCAGCAACTCCCGCGTCACGATGAGCGACGGCCGGCACGGGGTGCTCGGCGTGCTCGTCGAAGTCACCGACCAGGTGACCGGCGCGGAACAGATCCGCGTCCTGTCCGAGGAGCGCCGCCGCACCCTGCAGCGCTACCGCAGCCTCGTGAACGCCGGATCCCAGATCATCTGGGTGACCAGCCCCACGGGTGCGGTGACCGAGCCGAGCCCCGGCTGGCAGCGGGTGACCGGACAGAGCTGGGAGGAGTTCCGCGGCGACGGCTGGATCGACGCCCTTCACCCCGACGACCGTGCCGGCGCCATCGCGTCGTGGCACCGGGCGGTGACCGAACAGACGCCGCGCTGGACCCACACCTACCGGCTGCGGCTGGCCACGGGCGGCTACCGGCACTTCGCCGTCGACGCCGCACCGGTCCGCAACGGGGACACGGTGATCGAGTGGATGGGCACCTGCGCGGACGTCGAGCAGCAGTGGCAGGAGACCCGACGGGAC
>KL568534.1:228928-229914 GCA_000715605.1 Streptomyces speibonae
CCGCCGACATCGTGCGGCTGGACGAGATGCTCACGGCCCTCGCCGGGGTGATCGTGCCCGCCATCGCCGACAGTTGCACCATCTATCTCCTGCCGCACGTCCTGCACCGCCCGTCGGGCACCGCGCTCACCGCCGAGCGGGTTGCCGCCGTCACCCGCCCGGGACTGCCGGACCTGCCCCCGCACCATGAGGAGCACCTGCGGTCCGGCAGTCCGCTCGCCCGCGCCGCCGACGGGCGCCGCCCCCTCCATGCCGTCTTCCCGCCCGGTGCACCACCGCCCGATCTGTGCCCGCCCGAGGCCGAACCGTGGCTGGCTCCCGGGGCCAACAGCGTGGTCCTGCTCCCGGTCGTCGTCGACGGCACCACGGCCGCCCTCGTCACCACCTCGGTCAGCGGCGACCGCCCACCGCTCGGCCAGGCCGAGATCGACCTGCTGCGCCAGCTTCTGGAACGGGCCCACACCCCCCTCAGCAACGCCCTCGAGTACCAGCGCACCCGACAGGTGGCGCTGGCCCTCCAGCGCAGCCTGCTCACCGACCCGCCGGACCTGCCCGACCTCGACATCGCGGTGCGCTACCGGCCCAGCATCGCGGCCGCAGAGGTCGGCGGCGACTGGTACGACGCGTTCGTGCTCCGTGACGGTGCCCTCGTCCTCAGCATCGGCGACGTCGCCGGCCACGACCTGTCGGCCGCCGTCACCATGAGCCAGCTGCGCAACATGCTCCGCGGACTCACCCTGGACCGCGAGGAACCGACCGGCACGATACTGCGCCGGCTGGACGTCTCCGCGCAGACCCTCTACCCGGAGTGCACCGCCACCTGCATCTTGGCCCGGGTCGAACGCCGGGGGACCGGCGGGTTGCCGCTCCACTACTCCGTCGCGGGACACCCGCCGCCCTTGCTCATCGAGGAGGACGGCACCGCGCGGTTCCTGACCGGGGGCCGCGCCCCGATGCTCGGGCTCGTCGCGGACCCCGTCCACGAC
>KL568534.1:230109-231436 GCA_000715605.1 Streptomyces speibonae
GACCCTGCTGCTCTACACCGACGGGCTGGTGGAGCGCCGCGACGAGGACCTCACCACCGGCCTGGACCGGCTGCGCCGGTGTGCCTCGGAGGCCGTACGCAGCCCCCTGGACGACTTCTGCGACACCCTGCTCGCGGGCCAGCTGGCCGTCGACGGCAACGACGACGTGGCCATGGTCGGCCTGCGCGTCCCCGGCGCCGGCTGACTCCCCCCGCTCACCGCCAGGTGCGCCGCGCCCGCCGTCCGTACAGCGCGTGGTCGGGCGCCTGCGGCGGGGGAGTGCCCGGTTTCAGGGGCCAGGCGATCAGCATGCCTGCGACGAAGCCGGCGACATGGGCGAGATACGCCACGGTGCCGGCCCCCGAGACGCCCGCCCCGGAGGAGTACACCGCCTGAAGGACGAACCAGGAGCCCAGCACCAGCCAGGCGGGCAGCCGCAGCGGCAGGAAGATCAGGAAGGGCACCAGCACCCACACCCGGACCTTCGGATACAGCACGAGATACGCGCCGAGCACCCCGGCGACCGCCCCGGACGCGCCGATCAGCGGCTCGCCCGAGTCGGCGTTCACCAGGGCGAAGGCGTACGCGGCGACGTACCCGCACACCAGGTAGAACAGCAGGTACCGCACATGCCCCATGCGGTCCTCGACGTTGTTGCCGAAGATCCACAGGAACAGCATGTTGCCCAGCAGATGCAGCCAGCCGCCGTGCAGGAACATCGCCGTCAGCACGCTCAGCTCGGGCGACTTCGCATAGCCCGGCCGGTCCACCACGCATCCCGGGCCCTGCGGACCCACCCCGGTGTCACCCGTGGGCACGAGGTCCGGCAACCGGTGCTGGATCAGCTCCCGCGGCACCACCGCGTAGCGGTCCAGGAAGGCCTCGAGCCGGCAGAGGTCGGCCAGACCGGTCGCGCCGGTGAGCGAACCGACGACGCCCGGGGTGAAAACCACGAAGACGACGACGTTCGCGGCGATGAGCGCGTACGTCACCCACGGGGTGCGCCGCGCCGGGTTCACGTCATGGACGGGGATCACCACGTCTCCCATGTGCCCGGGCCGGGGCGGGTGAATCCGCGGCCGGGCTGAACACGGCCGTCCGGCCGTGCGTATCACTCGGCAACCGCCCGCGGCGCGGGGAAGGCGTCACGGGACCGACGTGAGGAAACAGGCGATGAACGACCGAGTGACCCCCGCGATGCACGCGCTGCCCGACGGCGAGGCCGAGCTCACGCTCGTGGTGCGTCTCCCCTGGGAGGACATCGCGCGCCTCGGCCAGGAGGCGGGGCGCCTCGCGTCCCAGATGCAGCGGCCGGTCACCCTGGACG
>KL568534.1:231636-234626 GCA_000715605.1 Streptomyces speibonae
GGCGAGGCCGGCGGGGGAGCAGCCGCCCGCGTCGGCGCCCGCCGCGTCGGTGGCGTCGCTGCCCTCGCGCCCGCCGGCCGAGCAGGCCCGGCAGGCGATCGAGAGGATCAACGGGTCGGCGTGAGCGGGCGGTACCTCACGCGGACGCCCTGATCCTGGCCGACGCCTTGCGGGCCGCCACCAGGACCGGGTCCCAGACCGGGGAGAACGGGGGTGCGTAGCCCAGGTCGAGGGCGGTCATCTGGTCCACCGTCATACCGGCCGTGAGGGCGACCGCCGCGATGTCCACGCGTTTGCCCGCGCCCTCGCGGCCGACGATCTGGACGCCCAGGAGGCGGCCCGTGCGCAGTTCCGCGAGCATCTTCACCGTCATGGGGGAGGCGTTCGGGTAGTAGCCCGCGCGGCTGGTCGACTCGATGGTCACCGTCTCGAACCGCAGCCCCACGCGGCGGGCGTCCTTCTCCCGGAGCCCGGTGCGGGCGATCTCCAGGTCGCACACCTTGCTGACCGCCGTGCCGACCACCCCGGGGAAGGTCGCGTAGCCGCCGCCGGCGCCCGCGCCGATGACCTGGCCGTGCTTGTTGGCGTGCGTGCCGAGCGGGACGTGGCGCTGCTGCCCGGAGACCAGGTCGAGCACCTCCACGCAGTCGCCGCCGGCCCAGACGTTCTCGTACCCGCGCACCCGCATCGACCGGTCGGTGAGCAGCCCGCCGTGCTCGCCCAGGGGGAGCCCGGCGTCCCGCGCGAGGGCCGTCTCCGGCCGCACCCCGATGCCGAGGACGACGACGTCGGCCGGGTACTCGGCCCGCTCCGTGGCGACCGCCCGCACCCGGCCGTCGTCCCCCGTCAGCACCTTGGTGACCTCGGCGTCGTTCACCATGGTGATGCCCATGTCCTCCATGGCCCGGTGCACCAGGCGGCCCATGTCGGGGTCGAGCGTCGCCATGGGCTCCCGGCCGCGGTTGACCACGGTCACCTCGTAACCCCGCTTGATCATCGCCTCGGCCATCTCGACGCCGATGTACCCCGCGCCGACCACCACCGCGCGGCGGCCGCGTGTGGCGGCCAGCGTGTCCAGCAGCGCCTGGCCGTCGTCGAGCGTCTGCACGCCGTGCACGCCGGGAGCGTCGATGCCGGGCATCGCCGGCCGGATCGGCCGCGCCCCGGTGGCGATCACGAGTTTGTCGTACGACGTCCAGGACTCGGCGCCGGAGTCGACGTCCCGCGTGCGGACCCGCCCCCGCTCCAGGTCGAGCTCCGTGACCTCGGTGCGCAGCCGCACCTCGATGTCCCGCGCGCGGTGCTCCTCGGGGGTGCGCGCGATCAACTGGTCCCGGTCGGTGACGTCGCCGCCCACCCAGTAGGGGATGCCGCACGCCGAGTAGGAGGTGAAGTGGCCGCGTTCGAACGCCACGATCTCCAGCTCCCGCGGCCCCTTGTGCCGACGGGCCTGTGACGCCGCGGACATGCCCGCGGCGTCACCGCCGACGACCACCAGACGTTCCCGTGCTCCGTGCGCATCGCTCGTGTCCATGGGACCACGCTACGGTGCCGCCACTTCCCGGCTTCTGCTCAACCGTACGGCTCAGTCCTCGCCGTCCCGCCCGCCGTCCGCCGCCGGCGGGGTCGCCGTCCGCGGGCGCCGCGGCAGCAGGGGACGTACGGCCTTCAGCCACAGCAGCGCCAGCAGCGCGGCCACCGCCGCGAAGGGCAGGACCGCGCCGAGCGCGACCGTCAGCCAGCGCAGCAGCGTCACGAACACGTCCCAGCCGCCCGCGAGCGCGTCCACGAATCCGGGATCGCCGTCGTCCTGCTGCGCCTTCCCGGCCGGTTTGCCGGAGAGCGAGAGGGTGATGGTCGCCAGGCTCGTACGGTCCTTCAGGGACGCCTGCTGGGCGAGCAGGGACTCCAGGTTCGCCTGGCGGGTGCTCAGTTCGCCCTCCAGGGTGACCACGTCGCTGAGCTTGGTCGCCCGGTCCATCAGCTCACGGACCCGGGCCACGCTGGCCCGCTGCGACGCGATGCGGCTCTCCACGTCGACCACCTGGTCGGTGACGTCCTCCGCCTTCGCGCGGCGTTCGACGAGCGTGCCCGCGCCCTCGAGGTCGGCGAGTACCTCGGCGTACTTCGCGACGGGCACGCGCAGCACCACGCGGGTGTGCTCGCGGCCCTCCGCGTCCCGGCGGGTGGTCTCGTTGCCGACGTAGCCGCCCGCGTTCTCGGTCGTCGCGCGGGCCTCGTCCAGCGCCTCCGCCACGTCGTCGACCCGCACGGTCAGCGAGGCGGTGCGGATGACGTGGTTCACCGCGGCCTTCGGCGGAGCGGTCTCCTTCGCGCCCTCCGCCGGGCCCTCCGCCGAGTCGGCCGCCGAGCCGCCCGGCGCGCCCTGCTTCCCGTGCGCGTCCGCGGCCGGGCCCTCGGCGGGCGCCGCGGCGGCCCGGTCGTCCGACGCGGAACCGCCGGAGTCGCCGCCGGCGCCGCACCCGCCGGCCGCGAGCGCCGCCGCCAGCAGGACCCCGGCCAGGGCGTGGGCGGGTCGTACGGATCGTGGTGTGCGCATATGGGACTCCCCCAGCGTCGTGACGACGGGTGTCGCCGTGATGACTGACGCTCCTTCGACGCGCCGGGGGCCCGGGACGTTTGACGTGGCACGGTCCCGATGCGGTCACGGTAGGGACTCGGCAGGGCCACATGGCCCTGGCGGGAGCGGCGGTGGCGTTTGAGAGGGTGGAGCCATGAGCGGATCACATGCGGACGGCGGACGGCGGGTCGTCGTCGTGGGCGCCGGAATCGCCGGGCTGGCGGCCGCGCACCGGCTGCTGGAGAGCGGGGCGCGGGTCACCGTGCTGGAGGCCTCGGACCGGGTCGGCGGCAAACTGCTGCCCGGCGAGATCGCGGGCGCGCGCGTCGACCTGGGCGCCGAGTCGCTGCTGGCGCGCCGCCCCGAGGCGGTCGGTCTCGCCCGCGCCGTGGGTCTCGCCGACCGGCTC
>KL568534.1:234852-238883 GCA_000715605.1 Streptomyces speibonae
CCGCCGCGCTGTGGACCCGCGGCCGGCTGCGCCCCATGCCCAAGGGCCACGTCATGGGCGTACCGGGCACCGCGGACGCGCTCGCCGGCGTGCTGTCCGACGAAGGGGTCGCCCGGATCGGGCGCGACGCCGAGCTGCCCCGCACCGAGATCGGCGACGACGTGGCCATCGGTGCGTACGTCGCCGAGCGGCTCGGCCGCGAGGTCGTCGACCGGCTCGTGGAGCCCCTGCTGGGCGGGGTGTACGCGGGCGACGCCTACCGCATCTCGATGCGCGCGGCGGTCCCGCAGCTCTTCGAGGCCGCCCGCACCCACACCTCCCTGACCGAGGCCGTCCGCGCGATCCAGGCGAAGGCCGCCGCCGCGCGGCAGACCGGACCGGTGTTCATGGGCATCGCCGGCGGTGTGGGCACCCTGCCGCTCGCCGTCGCCGAGTCGGTACGGGCACGCGGCGGCGAGATCCTCACCCGTACGCCCGCCACGGAGCTGCGCCGCGAACCGGAGGACGGCTGGCGGGTCGTCGCCGGGGACCGGGTGCTGCGCGCCGACGGCGTCGTCGTCGCCGTACCCGCCCCGGCCGCGGCGGAGCTGCTGCGCGCCGAGGCGCCCGGAGCCGCCGCCGAGCTGTCCGGCGTCGAGTACGCCTCCATGGCACTGATCACCCTCGCCTACCGCCGCGCGGAGACCGAGCTGCCCGAGGGCAGCGGATTCCTCGTGCCGCCCGTCGACGGACACACCATCAAGGCGTCCACCTTCGCCTCGCGCAAATGGGGCTGGATCGCCCAGGAGAACCCGGACCTGGCCGTCCTGCGCACCTCCGTCGGCCGGCACGGCGAGACGGAGATCCTCGGCCGCGACGACGCCGGGCTCGTGGAGGTCTCCCGGCAGGACCTGAAGGAGGCCACCGGTCTGACCGCCGCCCCGGTCGCCACCCGCGTCACGCGCTGGCAGGACGGTCTGCCCCAGTACCCCGTCGGCCACCACGCCCGCGTGGCCCGCGTCCGCGAGCACCTGGCGGGCCTGGCCGGGCTCGCCGTGTGCGGCGCGGCCTACGACGGCGTCGGCGTCCCCGCCTGCATCGCGAGCGCGTACGCCGCCGCCGACCAGATCAACGGTGACCTGCGAGGTGTGCAGGAGCTCACCGCCCACCCGGTGCAAAGCCTCCACGGCGGAGCAGGAGAATGAGGACATGAGTGACCACGCCACCACCCCCGCCCCCGACCGGATCCCGAACAAGGGCAAGCTCGCCAAGGACCTCAACGAGGTCATCCGCTACACCCTGTGGTCCGTCTTCAAACTGAAGGACGTACTGCCCGAGGACCGGGCCGGCTACGCGGACGAGGTCCAGGAGCTGTTCGACCAGCTGGCCGCCAAGGACGTCACGATCCGCGGCACCTACGACGTGTCGGGCCTGCGCGCCGACGCCGACCTCATGATCTGGTGGCACGCCGAGACGGCCGACGCGTTGCAGGAGGCGTACAACCTCTTCCGCCGCACCCGGCTGGGCCGCGCCCTCGAGCCCGTCTGGTCGAACATGGCGCTGCACCGCCCCGCCGAGTTCAACCGCTCGCACATCCCGGCGTTCCTGGCCGACGAGACGCCCCGCAACTACGTGAGCGTCTACCCCTTCGTGCGCTCCTACGACTGGTACCTGCTGCCCGACGAGGACCGCCGCCGCATGCTCGCCGACCACGGCAAGATGGCCCGCGGCTACCCCGACGTGCGCGCCAACACGGTCGCCTCGTTCTCCCTCGGAGACTACGAGTGGATCCTCGCCTTCGAGGCCGACGAGCTGGACCGCATCGTCGACCTCATGCGCCACCTGCGCGGCTCGGAGGCCCGCCTGCACGTCCGCGAGGAGGTCCCGTTCTTCACGGGCCGCCGCAAGGACATCGCAGACCTGGTGTCAGGCCTGGCCTGACCCCCGCTCGGCCGGGGCCCCCGGGCCCCGGCCCGCCTGGCCCGTAGTCGCCCGGGGCTGCGGCTGCGGGTGCGGGGTGCAGGAGGCGGGGCGGTCCGGGGTGACGCCCTCGAGGAGATAGGCCTCCAGGTGGCGGTTGACGCACGGGTTGGGGCCGCCTGCGAGGACGTGGCTGCCGGCGTCGCGTTCGGTCACCAGGGCCGAGCCCGCCAGGCGGCGGTGCAGTTCCAGGGCGCCGTCGTACGGGGTGGCCGCGTCCCGTTCCGCCGCCAGGATCAGCGTCGCCGGGAGTTCGCCCCGGCCGGCGCGTACGTCCAGAGGGTGCCGGCGGGGTGCCCTCCAGTGGGCGCAGGGCAGGTACGTCCACGCGCCGGCCCAGGTCTGGAAGGGGGCCCGGCGGGCGAGCCGGGTGTGGTCGCGGTCCCACACGGCCCAGTCCGTGGGCCAGGGCGCGTCGTTGCACTCCACGGCGAGATGCGCCGCCCGTGCGTTCTCGGCCTCCGCCGCCGCCTCCGGGTACTCCTGCGCCAGCTCCACCAGCGGCGCGGCATCACCTTTCAAGTACGCCGACAGCGCCCGTGCCCGGTACGGCCACAGGCCGTCGTCGTACCCGGCGTCCAGCATCGCGGCCTGGAGCTGTCCGGGCCCGGCCTTCCCGCCCGCCGGTTCCTTCGCCAGCCGCGCCATGGCCTCCTCGTACCCGGCCCGCACCTCCCGCGCCGTACCGCCCAGACCGTAGGCGGCGTCGTGCCGGGCGACCCACGTCAGGAAGTCCGTCCAGCGGTGCTCGAACGCCGCCGCCCGGTCGAGGTGGTTGCGGTACCAGATCTGCTCCGGGCCGGGGTCCACCGCCGAGTCGAACACCATCCGCCGCACGTGCGAGGGGAACAGCGTGGCGTACAGCGCCCCGACGTACGTGCCGTAGGACGACCCGAGGAACGTCAGCCGGTTCTCGCCGAGCGCGGCGCGCACGACGTCCAGGTCACGGGCGTTGTTGAGGGAGTGGTAGTGGCGCAGCGCCTCCCCGTTGCGTTCGGCGCAGCCGCGCGCGTACGCCGCGGCCCGTGCGACGCGCTGCCGTTTGTACGCCGCCGAGGGGTGGGCCGGCGCCTGCGACGGGCCCCGGAAGAAGGTGCCCGGGTCCGTGCAGGACAGCGGCGCGGAAGGGCCCACTCCGCGCGGGGCGTACCCCACGAGGTCGTACGCCCCCGCGATGCGCTTCCACTCGGGGAGCACGCTCATCATCGGGAAGGACAGCCCGCTTTCCCCCGGCCCGCCCGGGCCGTGGACCAGGGAGCCCTGCCGGCGCACCTTGTGCTTGCTGTTGGCCGGGTCCGTCCCGGTGGCGCGGGAGCGGCTGACGGTGAGCTCGATCTGCTCGCCGTCCGGGCGGGCGTAGTCGAGCGGGACGCGGACCGTGCCGCACCGCACGGTGGCCGGGAGCCGGAGCCCGGCCGGACACGGGCCGAAGTCGACGCCCCGCCCGGCGGCGCGCGCGGCGGCCACCGCACTGCCGCGCAGCTCGGCCGCGAACGGCGCGGCGCCGGGTCCCGCGCCGGCCGGAGCGGCGGCCCAGGCGGCCAGGAGCACGGACCCGGCGGCCACATGGACGGCGGCGGTGGTTCTCATCGACGTTCCCTTCGGGGCACGGAGGCGGCAAAGGGGATGTTTCGGTCGATGGGCGGGTGAGGCAAGCACCCCCCGCCGGGGTGTGTCGGCCTCAGTGCTGCCGATGCGGTTCCCGGTGCGCGAGCGCCGCGCGCAGCTCGGGCTCGCCCACCGCGCGGATGCCGCGCACCGCGACGGAGGTGAGATACGTACGGTCGTCCCCGGCCGCGCCGGCGCCGAAGGCGACGGTCCCGAGCAGCCGCTGTCCGGCGGGGGAGGCCCAGCGCGAGTACGGATGGACCTCGAACCGCGCGATGGCCAGGCAGCTCAGCGCGAACACCAGCGGCAGCGTGAACCACAGGGCGACCAGATGGCGCGGCACGTCCGTCGGCACGGGCATGAGCAGCGCGGCCGCCCCCAGCCCGGCCACGGCCGGCACGGCGAGCCGTACCTGCCGCACCGCGTCCGCGACCGTCCCGCCCGCGCCGTCCGGAACCGCGAGT
>KL568534.1:239138-250747 GCA_000715605.1 Streptomyces speibonae
GCGATGGGGGACTGTCCGTCCGGTCCTATCGCGCCTATGACGGACCGCTCCATGTCGTCGCGCCCGCGCGGATCGACCACCGTCGCCCAGCCGGTGTGGGCCAGCAGCAGCCGCCGCTGACGTGCCATCGCGACGAGTGTGACGTCGGCGACCCTCCCGGGGCCGCCCGACAGGAACGCGGTCTCGTACAGCGTCAGATCGCGCCCCGCTCCCGCGTCGACCCCCGCGGCAGCGGCGGCACCGCGCACGGCGGCCAGACACAGCCGCAGGCACGCCACACCGGCGACGGCCCAGGCCAGGAGCAGGAGCGGAACCCAGAACATGACTTGTTTGTAAGCGACACCGTTGCGGGAACACCATGCCCCGTTCACCATTCGGACGCAGTGTTGTCGGTCTGTGACGTTCCGTTTTGGGTGCACGCGGGCTCACGCGAGGTGGCTCACGCCAGTTCACGAGGGCGCACGCGGGCTCACGCGAGCGCGACCGGTCAGCGCCGCAGCAGTACCCGCCGCGTCGCCCGCGCCAGCCGCACAGCCGGCCGGCTCGACCGGGGCCGCGGCCCCGACCGCTCCAGCCACCACTCCCGCAGCTCGCGCCGCGTCCGCGCGTCCTCCGGCCGCCCGGCCAGCAGCAGTTCCTCGACGAAGTCCATCGCGTCCCGCCGGTAGCCGCCGGTCATCGGCCGCGTCTGCGCGTACGCGAGGAAGGCGGGCCGGTACTCCTTGCCGAGGATCACCGGCAGTTCGGGGGCGACCTTGGCGACGACATCGGCCCGCTTGGCGGTGAGCGCCCGCGCCTGCACCCCCATCCGCACCCGGTCGAACCCCTCGGGCACCGGCGTGCCGGCGACCAGCGCCGAGAGCACCGCGGTCTGCGCGAGCGCGAGCCGCTGCCGCGCGACGCCGGTTGCGACGGCCTCGCGCGGCTCCCCGGGCCGGGCGGCGTCCTCCCGGGCCGCGGGCCGCCCCGCCTCCCGGCGCGCGGCCCCCCGCTCGACCGCGTGCCGGATCGCGGCCAGCTCCCGCTCCGTCTCCGCCGCCTCCGGGAAGTTCTCGTCCCGCTCCAGCAGGACGCCCGGCGGACGGACCCGGGACGCCAGATCGGTGAGGATCTCCAGCACGGGCTCCGGCACCGGGTGGGCGTGGCTGTCGTGCCACACCCCGTCCCGCTCGAAGCCGCCCGCGACATGGACGTACGCCAGGGCCTCCAGGGGCAGTTCGGCGAGCGCCTTGGCCGGGTCCTCGCCCCGGTTGACGTGGTTGGTGTGCAGATTGGCGACGTCGATGAGCAGCCGCACCCCGGTGCGGTCGGCCAGCTCGTACAGGAACTGCCCCTCGGTCATCTCCTCGCCGGGCCACGAGATCAGCGCGGCGATGTTCTCCACCGCGAGCGGCACGGGCAGCGCGTCCTGGGCGATGCGGATGTTCTCGCACAGCACGTCCAGGGCGTCACGGGTGCGCGGCACGGGCAGCAGATGCCCGGCCTCGAGCCGCTCGGACGCGGTCAGCGGCCCCCCGGCGCGGACGAATGCGATGTGCTCGGTGACGAGCGGCGAGCGCAGGGCGCCGGCCCGCTCGGCGAGCGCGGCGAGCCGCCCCTCGTCCGGCCGCTCGGCGCCCCCGAGTCCCAGGGAGACCCCGTGCGGCACGACGGTCACCCCGCGTCCCCGCAGCCGCACCAGCGACTCGGGCAGATGCCCGGGACAGACGTTCTCGGCGACCACCTCGACCCAGTCGATCCCCGGCATGTCCTCCACCGCGTCGGCGATCTCCGGCCGCCACCCGATCCCGTTCCCCAGTCGCACGGTCATGCCCCCTCCTCCACGCGGTTCACCCGCCCGGCCCCCGAACGTCCGCACCGGACGTGACTGGGGTATGACCCCGCCGCCCGGCACGCGAACCACGCATCGGGGACTTCAGAGGAACATTTGAGGTTGCGGGCGCGCCGGCGGAGGGCCCCGGCGGGAGGGTCAGCGCACCACGAAGGCCGGTGACGTCCCGGTGATCGGGGTGATCGCGCCGAAGAGGCTCTTCGCGTCGCCGTGGTAGACGATGCGGTAGCTGCCCGGGGCCGTGCCCTGGGGGATGTCCCAGGTGATCGTGACCTTGGAGGCGGCGATGCCGTCGCGGGCCCAGTGGAAGCGGGTCGGCCAGTCGCCGTCGTCGGCGACGGTGCGCCAGGTGCCGTCGTCGTCGCGGCGCTGGATCTCCAGATAGGTGTCGCCGCGGTGCACGTCGTTGCCCGGGTGGGCGCCCGCGAAAACCGCCTCGGCCCGTTCACCGGCCCGGTAGGTCTCCCGCGGCGGCACCAGCACGTCCCCGAACGTCCGCAGCAGCGGCGGCGCGTCCAGCACCACCCCCGGCTGGAGGGAGAGCTGCTCGTCGGAGAGGTCCGGCGGCTTCGGGCCGAGGGGCAGGCGCGTGCCGTCGCGCAACGAGGTCGCGAGGGCCGCCGCCGTCTGCTGGAGCGCCGGGAGTTGCCAGCGGCCGAAGAGGGTGCTGCCGCCCTCGTACTGCTGCGCGTCGTACTCCTCGGGCGTGGTCAGATAGTGGAAGTACGCGTTCGAGTACCCGGCGACCAGGACGTCGTCGAGGTCCGCGCCCATGATGCCGGCGACCGTGCGCCGCAGCCGCAGGCCCGCGCAGACGGTCACCTCGCCCGGGACGCCGATGAGATGGAGGGCGCCGATGCGCACCAGCATCACGGGCACCCGCTCCTGCACCCACGGGTAGACGCGGTTGATCTCCCCGATCGGCACGAAGACGTCCTTGGGCGCCTGCGCCTGCTTCAGTTCCGGTGAGACCGTGTAGACGAGGGAGTCGGAGATCGCGTCCCAGAACGGGTTCTCCCCCTCCTCGAAGCCGGGGAAGGCCGGCCCGTCCTCCATGCTGCCCGCCGCCATGGACGCGCCGATGCACGGCTTGGACGTGCGGTGGGTCCGTCCGTCACCGGTGAACTCGGGTCCGACCGTGACGTCGGAGAGGTCGACGTACACCAGCCGGGAGTCGACGGTCCCGGAGAGCCGGGTGCCGGACTGCCGCGCCTGCGCGGCGGCGGCCTCGTACTGCCGCAGCCCGTTGGCGCGGGTGTGGGCGAAGTCCTCGGGCGTGGTGGGCGGTTGGAGGTCCAGGTTGGGCGACATGTCGCCGCTGTTGGTCTGGGCGAAGGCCGAGACGAACGCGGGGGAGCCGTCGGCCAGGTAGTCGACGTCGTGGACCTCGCGCTCCCAGTGGTAGGCCGCGTAGCCCTTGTTGTCCGCGCTGATCAGCCGGTTGTCCCCGGACATGCTGGTGCTGTGCACCGGGAACCAGTTGACGGCCCCCACGGTCCGGCCGTCCCGTTCCACCCGCAGCAGGGTGGTGCGGGTGTCGACGGCGTCCGGGAAGTGGTCGCGGTCGGCCTTCGGGTTGCGGTCGAAGGCCGTACGGGAGCGGTTGACGCTCGCTCCGGTCAGCGTGCCGTGGCTGAGGACGAGTTCGGAGGGGGACAGGTCGTCGTGGGCCCGCTGCGCGGCCTCGAACAGGCCGTCCGCCACCGCCTCGAAGGTCTTGCGGTGGAAGCCGAACGTGGTCGTGTTGTACAGCAGATGGTGCGAGTAGCCGCCCGGCCCCGCGTGGGTGTGGGTGGCGGTGATGAGCACGTTCTGCTCGGTGTACAGGTCGCCGTAGGCGTCGGCCAGCCGGCGCAGCACCGCCTGGTGCACACTGCTGAAAATCATCGGCGAGTCGGCGACGATCAGCATGACCCGCCGCCCGCTCTCCTCGTCGGCCACCACGAACGCCCGCGCCCGCAACCGGGTGTGCAGCCCGGCGGCCTGCTGGTCGAACCGGCCGTAGCCCATCATCCCGACCTCGGCCACCTCACCGGTGGCGTCGGCGAGACCCCGGCCGACGAGGAAACCGCGGCCCCGCGCGGGGGCAGCGGCGGCCCGGCCCGGGGCCGCGAGCTGGGTGGCGCCGGCCAGTCCCAGACCGGTGAGGGCTCCTGCCCGCAGGACGGTACGACGGCTGCGCACGGGACGAGGTTCCGCGGACATCTGCTGCTCCTCCGGCTCGGACGGCCCCCCGCGGACAAACCTGAACAACATTCAAGTTCTGCGGTCCTCATTGGTACACCGCGCCTCTCGGACGCCGCAAGAGGCGTGCCGCACTCTCTCCGCACCCTCCACGGGACAGCGGGCGCCCCGTCCCTGCCCTGCCCCAACTCGCACTCACGCACGCCTTGTTGACGCTTCACCCACCCGGTACTACCGTGCGAGAGCGCTCTCACCCCCCACAGGGAGCAGCCCATGACCGCTTCACGGAGATCCCTCCGGCACGCTGCCACACTCCTCGCCCTCACCCTCTGCGCGCTGTTCCCGCAGCCCGCGTCGGCGGATGACGACCCGGCGCCGCCCCGGACCACCGCGGACGTCTGCAACAAGTACTGCGACGGCCGGGACCCCGCGCTCGCCCCGGGCGACCGCGCCCCCGTCACCGCGACCGTCCACGGCCGCTCCCTCACCCTGCACTTCGACGACGCCGACGCGATGGGCTGGGCCTCCCTGGGCAACGGCGGCCCCGGCGACGAGGTTTGGCTCGACCGCTCCTTCGACGGCGGCCGCACCTGGAGTTCGGGCAGCCGGCTCGGCAACACCACCGTGCCCCCGGGACGGCGCGGCTGGCGCACCCTCATGTACAACGTGGACGACTGGGGCGCGCACGGCGTCGGCGCGCTGCGGGCCTGCGGCAAGGCGGGCGACCGCCCGGAGATCGCCTGCACCCCCTGGGCGCGCACCACGTGGAACGCCCACGACCGGCGCACCGCCGCGGCCACCGCCCTGATGAGCTTCTACAACTACGGGACGGGCCTGTTCGACACCACCGGCTGGTGGAACTCCGCCAACGCGCTCACCGCGCTGATCGGCAACATCCGCGCCTCCGGCATGGGCAGTTACACCTACGCCGTCGCCCGCACCTACGACCTGAACCGCGACGCGCGCGACGGGCAGTTCCGCAACGACTACATCGACGACACCGGCTGGTGGGGCCTGGCCTGGGTGGCCGCCTACGACCTGACGGGCGACCGGCGTTACCTCTCCACCGCGCGCGCCGACGCCGACCACATGGCCGCGTACTGGGACGCCACCTGCGGCGGCGGGGTGTGGTGGTCCACCGCGCGGACCTACAAGAACGCCATCGCCAACTCCCTGTACATCCAGCTCAACGCCGCCCTGCACAACCGGACACCGGGCGACCGGACCCACCTGGACCGGGCCCGGGCCGGCTGGAACTGGTTCCGCGGCACCGGCATGGTCAACGGCTCCCACCTGGTCAACGACGGCATCGATCTCGGCACCTGCCGCAACAACGGCGACACGGTGTGGTCGTACAACCAGGGCGTGCTCATCGGCGCGCTGACCGAGCTGCACCGCGCGACGGGCGACCGGGGGCTGCTCACCGAGGCCCGGCGGATCGCCGACGCGGCCACCACCAGTCCCGGCCTCCACACGGCGGACGGCATCCTGCGCGAACCGTGCGAGAGCGGCAGCTGCGAGGCCGACGGGCCGTCCTTCAAGGGAGCCTACGTACGGGGCCTGGCCGCACTCGACGCCGTGCTCCCCGACCACCCGTACACCGGCTACCTGCGGCGCCAGGCCGACCGCGCCCATGCGAGCGACCGCAACGCTCTCGACCAGTACGGGCTGCGCTGGTACGGCCCGCTCGACACGGTGGACGCCGCGCGCCAGCAGAGCGCCGTCGACCTGTTCAACGCCGCGCCCTGACCGTTCGGCGCCGTGCCCCCGACCGTTCAGCGCCACGCCCTGCCCCGCGTCACGACGAGAGGACGAACCGATGTCCGTCCGGATCCAGCGTGTCCTCGGTATGTGGGTGGTCATGGCCCTCGCCCTGACCGGACTGGCCGCCCTTCCCACGCCCGCGCACGCGGCGGCCGCGCCCGTCTGCGCCCTGGCCTGCGACACCCTCGACCCCTCGAAGGCCGCGCAGGACACCTTCCCCGTACCGCACCGGAACATCAACGGCCGGATCCTGCGGCTGCATGTGTCCGGGCCCGACAACATGGCCTGGGCCAGCATCGACGAGGCCGTCCGCGGGGACGCCGTCTGGCTGGACCGCTCCTGGGACCGCGGCGCCACCTGGGAGGGCCTGCTGGGCAAGGCGTCCGTCCCCGGCACGTGGACCGGCACCCGGACGCTCATGTACAACATCAGCGACCCGGTGGGGCACCGGCGCGGCTGGATCCGCGCCTGCGGTGACGCGAACGCCGTCACCTGCACGGACTGGGTCGACCCGACCGTCTGCGACGGCTCCGCCTGTGACGGCGCCGACCCCGCCACCGCACGCGGCGACGACCGGCCGGTGCCGGCGACGACCCTGTTCGGCCGCGCCATCAGCCTGCACATGGACCACAGCACCGGCATGGCCTGGGGCGTCATCGAGAACGGCGGCGCGGGCGACGAGATCTGGCTGGACCGCTCCTGGGACGGCGGCGCCACCTGGCCCGAGGGCTCCTCCCTCGGCCGCACCGCTGTGCCCTCCGGCAGGACCACCACCCGCACCGCCATGTACGCCACCCGGGACCCGCAGGGGCTCCTCTACGGCGGCGCGGTCCGCGCCTGCGGCCGCGAGGCGTCCCACCAGCAGGGCAGCTGCACGGCGTGGGCCCGCCCGGTGCCGACCCGGGCACGCGCCGCCGCGGACGCCCTCATGGCGTCGTACCACACGAACGAGGGCTGGTGGCGCAGCAGTTGGTGGAACTCGGCGGTCGCGATCACCGCCCTCATGGACTTCGCCGAGCGCACCGGACGGCACGACTACGACTGGGCCGTGGCTCGCACCTACGAGCAGAACAAGGGCGTCTTCCCCGCGGGCGGGCGCAGTTCGGACCCGGTGGAGGGCCACTTCATCAGCCGCGCCGTCGACGACGCCGGATGGTGGGCCGTGGCCTGGGTGACCGCCTACGACCGGACGGGGCAGCGGCGCTACCTGGACGAGGCGAAGATCATCGCCGACTACCTGCACTCGCACTGGGACCCGGGCACCTGCGGCGGCGGCATCTGGTGGGACCGGGAGCACACCTACAAGAACGCCGTCACCAGCGGCCTGTACCTGTGGGTGACGACCGCGCTGCACCAGCGCCTGCCCGGTGACACGGTGTGGGGCGAGCGCGCCAAGACGGCCGCCGACTGGTACCTCGGGAGCGGACTGATCAACTCCGCCGGTCTGGTCAACGACGGCCTGACCAGGAGCTGCGCCAACAACGGGCAGACCGTGTGGAGTTACAACCAGGGCCTGGCCATCGGCGCGTTCACGCAGCTGTGGCGGGCCACCGGCGAGAGGGGCTACCTGGACACCGCGCGCCGGCTCGCGGACGCGGCGATGTCCTCGCCCCTGCTGACCCGGAACGGCGTCCTGACCGAGTCCTGCGACCTCGGCAGCGCGGCCTGCGACGACAACCAGAAGCAGTTCAAGGGCATCTTCATCCGCCACTTCGCCGACCTCGCCGACGCCACCGGCTCGGCCGCGTACCGCGACTACCTCGCCCGGCAGGCGCAGTCCGTCTGGGCCACCGACCGCGACCCCCTCAACCGGCTCGGCCAGCGCTGGGCCGGCACCACCCCCAACCAGAAGGACTGGCGCACCCAGGCCAGTGCCCTCGCGGCGCTCACCGCGTGGCCCGGCCCGGGTGCCCCGTCCCGCTGATCACCGCCGGGCGGCGCTACTGCTTCCCGGTCGGCGGTTCGTGCGCGCACACGCTCCCGGCGGCCGGGACCTCGCCGGCGAGGAGATAGGCGTCGACGGCGTCGCGCACACAGGTGTTGCCGGAGTCGTACGCGCCGTGCCCCTCACCCCGGTAGGTGAGTTCGACACCGACGCCCTTGCCGAGCCGCTCGGCCATCCGGGCGGCACCCGCGTACGGGGTGGCGGGGTCGCCGGTGTTGCCGACGAGCAGGACGGGCGGCGCGCCGGGGGCCCGGACGTCGGGGTGGGCGGCCTTGCCGGGCACCGGCCAGTCGGTGCACTCCAGCGCGCCCCACACCAGCGTGTCGCCGAAGAGCGGTGATGCCTCCTCGAACGCGGGGGCCATCTCCAGGACGTCGTCCACGGTGTAGCGGTCGCTGCGGTCGGCGCAGGTGATGGCCGTCTGGGCGTCCTGCTGGTCGCTGTAGCCCCCGGCGTGCCGGTCGCCCAGGGCGTCGGCGAGGTTCAGCAGGGTCTGGCCCTCGTCGTCGGCCAGCAGTCCGAGCCCCACCGCGAGGGCGGGCCAGGCCGTCTCCGCGTAGAGCGCCTGGACGACCGCGTCGAGAAGGAGGGAGCCGGTCAGCACCCTGTCCCCGTCGAGGGTCAGCGGGTCGTCGTCGAGCGCCGCCTCCAGCTCCATGACGAGCGACTGCACCTCGTCGACGCTGTCGCCCAGCCCGCAGCCCGTGCGCACGCACCACTGGGCGAAGTGCTCGAAGGCGAGCTGGAAGCCCCCGGCCTGCGCCAGCGCCTGCTCCATCTGGTCCAGGGTGGGGTCCACCACCCCGTCCAGGACGGCCCGGCCGACGTGGCGGGGGAACAAGTGCGCGTAGACGCCGCCGAGTTCGGTGCCGTAGGAGATGCCGAAGTAGTGCAGTTTGTCGTCGCCGAGCAGGTGCCGCATCAGTTCCATGTCGCGGGCCGCGTCCTCGGTGCCGACGTGCGGAAGCATGCGGCCCGACTCCCGGGCGCACGCCGCCGCGTACCGCTTCTTGGTCTCCAGGACGGCCCGTACCTCGTCGTCGCCGTCGTCCGGGGTGTCGTCCTGCTCGGCCATCTCCTGTCTCGCCTCGGTGTCCAGACAGGTGACGCCGTTGCTGGCGCCCACGCCGCGCGGGTCGAAGCCGACCAGGTCGTAGCGGGTGCGGAGCTTTTCGTAGTCGGCGGCGAGTGCGGGCAGGGTGGTGACTCCGGACTCGCCGGGGCCGCCGAAGTTGAACAGCAGTGAGCCGATCCGGTCGCCGGCGTCGGCGCCGGAGCGGGCCCGGATCAGCGCGACGTCGATCGTCTCGCCCGCGGGCTTGTCCCAGTCCAGCGGTGACTTCATGGTGGCGCACTGCCACGCGGTGCCGTCCGGCAGCGGTTCGGGGGCCTCTCCGCCGCCTTGCAGGGGGGACGGGGCGGGGCAGTCCTTCCAGTTCAGGGACTGCGTCCATATCCGTCCGCGGTCGTTTCCCTCGCCGCCGCCCCCGCCTCCGCCGCCGGCACTGCCCTCACCGGTGTGGCCGCAGGCGGCCAGGGACACGGAGAGCAGGACGGCTCCGGAGACCAGGGCAGCGGCGGCTGTCGCAGGTCTTCTAGGCATGCGCCCAGCCTCCGGCCGCCCCACCCCCGGCGCACGGTCGCACGTCCATCCGGGGGAACGCCCCGGCCCGCGCCCGTCAACCGCCCCCGCGTCCCACCGTCGTGGCGCCCCGGCTCAGCCCCGCCGCAGCGCCGGATGGTCCGCCACCACCGTGCAGGAGCCCGGCGCGATCTCCGTGAACCCCGCGTCGCGGACCCTGGGCAGGGTGCTCGCGGTCAGCTCGGGCCACTGCGCCGGGGACGCGGTGCGCACGGCGAGCGGGAAGCCCGTGGCGTGCCAGGCGGTGCGGGCCTCGGGCGAGAGCTCGTACCAGGCCAGCTGCGCGCCGTGCCCCGCCTGGGCCATGGCCTTGCCGGCCGACATGCCGAGGTCGGGGTTGAGCCACAGGACGGGGACGCCGGGGTCCGCCGGCGGCACCGGATCGGGTTCGTCGAGGTCGGTGCCGGAGACCTGGAGGCGGGCCAGGTCCTTGGGCCAGCCGTCCAGGGGGACCGGCGGGAAGACCCGGACCTCGGCGGACTTGCCGGTGACCGTGATACCGGGGAGCGCCTCCGCGCGGCGCCACTCCGCGCCGCGTGCCCGGCGCACCACCTTGCGGATGCGGCCGCCCTGCCAGTCGCGCATCGCCCGGGCCCACTCGCCCTCGCCGGCCGACCGCTCGTCGGTCAGCATCACCAGGACCGCCCGGGCGGCGGTCTCCAGGGCGTCGGTACGGGCCGGGGGCGCCGCCCGTTCGATGCGGACGACCAGGGGCAGCACGAACTGCGGTGCCGTGTCGCGGTCACCGGGGTCGGGGCGGAAGGGGCTGTCTGCGGCGGAAGACGGTTCAGTGCTCACGGAGCCCAGTGTGCCAAGCCGCGCGGCGCCTCCGTCAGCCCGAGCAGGACGTCCGTTCGGCCTCCCGCCACTCGCAGACGGGGCACAGGGTGATGCCCTTGTACGACTCCGGGTACTCCGTCGGCTCCTGGCACTGCACGCAGGCCGCGTACGGCGGACCGTCCGCCTTGGGCGGCCTGGCCACGTCGATCAGGCAGTAGTCGGTGTCGATGTCGGTCTCGCTCATACCTCCAGCGTAGGACGTTCAGTCCCGCGCAGGACGTTCAGTCCCGTCCGCCGGCGGCCCCGATCAGCTCGGACACCTTCACGAAACGGTAGCCCTGGCGGCGCAGCTCGGGGACGACGGTCCGCACGGCGCGTTCCGTCGTCGGGGCGGCGCTGCGGGTGCAGTGCAGGACGACCACCGAGCCGGGCCGGACGCCGTCCAGCACCTGCCGGGCCACCGCGTCCGCGTCCGTGGCGAAGGCGTCGCCGCCGACCACGTCCCACTGCACGGCCGTGACACCGGCCGGGACCAGGGCCTTGAGCGCCGGACGGTCGTAGCAGCCGCCGGGGAAGCGGAAGTACGGCATCGGACTGCGCACGCCCACCTTCCGGAACACCGCGTACGCCCGCTCCACGTCCGCCCGCATCCGCTCGGCGGGGACGGTCGGCAGTCCGTAGCAGTCGCCGGTGAAGGCGTAGTGGCTGTAGGAGTGGTTGGCGACCTCGAAGAGCGAGTCCCGGCCGAGGGAGCGGGCCTGGTCCGGGTACTCCTCGGCCCACCGGCCGGTCATGAACACCGTGGCCGGCACCTTCAGCGAGCGCAGGGTGGCGATCAGCCGCGGGTGGTCGAAGTGCTCGCCTGCCGCGGCCCGAGGCCCCTGGTCGGCGGTCATGTCGGCGTCGAAGGTGAGGGCGACCGTCCTGCCGCCGGTGCGCGGGCCGTGGTGGAAGACCGGGGTGAGTCCGGCGGGGCCCGGGGCGAGAGTGGGCGCCGCCTCGGCCGCGGGGGACGCGGCAGGCGCGGGGCGGGGCGGTTGCCGGGGGTGGACGGTGGCACAGGCGGTGAGGGCGGCGGCCAGCACGGTGACGGCGACCGCGCCACGAATACGTGTGATCACCGCATGACGGTATGAGGTGCTTTATGGAAATACGTGCGGCGGGGAAGGGCGGGTCGAGGAGTCTCACCCGGTCGGCGGCGTGCTCCCGGGGTCCCCGATGTCGCGCCGCTCCAGGGGCCGGGTCGCCGGGCCCTGGACGACCTTGCCGTCCGTGTCGAAGCGGGAGCCGTGGCACGGGCACTCCCAGGCACGCTCGGCGGCGTTGAAGTCGACCAGGCAGCCCATGTGGGTGCAGCGGGCCGACAGGGCGTGCAGGGAGCCGTCGTCGTCGCGGAAGACCGCCAGCCGGCCGCCGCCGGTCCGCACCACCGCGCCCTCGCCCGGCGGCAGCGCCTCCACCGG
>KL568534.1:250948-251354 GCA_000715605.1 Streptomyces speibonae
GGCGGGGACGGCCGCAGCCGGTCGCCGACGAAGTGCTTGGCCACCTGCGCCTGGTGCTTGAGGAAGGACGGCGCCTCGCGCACCGCGGGGGCCAGCCGGCGCGGGTCGTACAGGCCGCTCCACTCGCGGTCCTCGCCGGTGATCTGCGCGGTGAGCAGCAGGCCCGCCATCATGCCGCCGCTCAGCCCCCAGCCGCCGAAGCCGGTGGCGACGTAGGTGTGCCGGGCGCCCGGGTGCAGCGGGCCGACGAGCGGCACGGTGTCGGTGGGATCGTTGTCCTGAGTGGCCCAGGCGTGCGTGAGCTCCACGTCCGGGAAGTGCCTGCGGGCCCACGCCGAGAGCCGGTCGAAGCCCGCCCGGGGATCGCCCGTGCCCGGCGTGAAGTGCTCGCCGGTGACCACCAGGA
>KL568534.1:251624-255125 GCA_000715605.1 Streptomyces speibonae
TAGGGGGCCGTGCGCACCGAGCGGGTGTTCTCCTCCGGGGTGATGTACATGCCGCCCGGGTCCTGGCCGGCCGGGAGCGGGCCGGCGACGACCAGCTCGCGGCGCGGGGAGAGGCGGGTGAACAGCAGCGCCCGGTCGAAGACGGGGTAGTGGGTGGCGACCACGACGTCGCGGGCCGTCACCGTGGGCCCGGCCGACGTCGACAGCCGGCACGGCGTCCCCTCGTCCAGACCGAGCACGGTGGTGTCCTCGTGGATGCGCCCGCCGTGCGCGACGATGTCGTCGGCGAGGGCGAGCAGGTACTTGCGCGGATGGAACTGGACCTGGTCCGTCACCTCGACGGCGCCCGCCACCGGGAACGGCAGCCCGGTCTCCGTCACGAACGAGGCCGGCAGCCCCGCCTCCCGCGCCGCCCGCGCCTCCGCGCGCAGCTCCTCGACCCCGCTCTCGTCCCGGACGTAGGTGTAGGCGCTGCGGCGCTCCCACTCGCAGTCGATGCCCAGCTCCGCCACGACACCGGCCGTGTGCTCGATCGCCTCGGACTGCGAGCGGGCGTACAGCCGGGCGCCCTCGCTGCCGCGGGTGCGGCGCAGCTTGTCGTAGATCAGTGTGTGCAGGGCGGTGACCTTGGCCGTGGTGTGTCCGGTGACGCCGGCCGCGATCCGCCCGGCCTCCAGCACCGCGACACTCCGCCCGGCCCGGGCCAGCTCCCGCGCGGTGCACAGTCCCGCGACGCCCCCGCCGATCACGGCCACGTCGACCTGGAGGTCGTCGGCCGGGGCGGGGTGCCGGCCGCCGGGCGCGGTCTGGAGCCAGTACGAGTCGCCGGTCTGCTGCTTCTGCGTCATGCGGGGCCGAGTACCCCGGTGTGTCCGGTTTCAGCGGGCCGGACCCGTCCGGTTGCGGGAGGGGCGGGACGTGACTAACGTACAACCAAATGGTTGTAGATGGGATCGCAGACGAGACCGGCGACATCGTGGACCGGCTCTTCCACGCCCTGGCCGACGGCACGCGGCGCGACATACTGCGCCGCTGCGTCCGGGGCGAGCTGTCCGTGTCACGTCTGGCCGCGGCCTACCCGATGAGCTTCGCCGCGGTGCACAAACACGTGGCGGTGCTGGAGCGGGCCGGTCTGGTCACCAAGGAACGACGCGGACGGGAGCAGCTCGTGCGCACCGACCCCGACGCGGTGGGCCGGGCGCGGCGGGCCCTGGACGAGCTGGAGTCGGCCTGGCGGGCCCGGGTGGACCGGATGTCCGGACTGCTGGCCGAGGACGACGACGGCGGCGGGGGCCCGCGGGCCCCGGACCTCCGAGAGAACACGACGAAAGGACCGGACGGATGACTGTCACCAGCGTGGACAAGGACGTCGAGAACCTCACCCTCACGCTCGTCGCGGACTTCGGCGCCCCGGTGGAGCGGGTGTGGCAGCTGTGGGCCGACCCGCGCCGACTGGAGCGCTGGTGGGGGCCGCCCACCTACCCGGCGACCTTCGAGGAACACGACCTGACGCCCGGCGGAGGCGTGAAGTACTACATGACCGGCCCGGACGGCGAGAAGTTCGGCGGCTGGTGGCGGGTCTCCTCGGTCACCCCGCCGAGGGCCCTCGAGTTCACCGACGGCTTCTCCGACCAGGACGGCAAACCGGACCCCGAGATGCCCACCACGGAGGTGCGGATGACGCTCACCGAGCACGAGGGCGGTACGCGGATGGAACTGCGTTCCGTGTTCGACACCCGCGAGCAGATGGAGCAGCTCACCAAGATGGGCATGGAGGAGGGGCTGACCCTGGCCGTCGGACAGATGGACGCGCTGCTCGCGGAGTGAGCCCGGACCGGGCCCCGAGCGGGAGGTGAGCCGGGGCGGAGCGCTCGAGTGCGCTCAACCCCGGTCCTCATGCCCGGCCGGCTACCTCCGCCAGGGCCCCGTCACGGCGAACGTCGTGCCGGGGTCGTAGACGTTGACGTACATCGTGCGGCCGTCCGGAGCGAATGTGACGCCGGCGAACTCGCCCCAGTCCGGCTCCTCGGGCGTGCCCCGGTTCTGGCGGTTGCGGGCCAGCGCGTACACCTCGCCGCGCCGGGTGACGCCGTAGACGTGCTGGGCGCCGCCCCCGTCCTCGCACACCATCAGGCCGCCGCCGGGCGCCAGGCAGATGTTGTCCGGGGACTCGCCGGGCAGCTGGATGTCGGTGTCCGGCCCGAAGACGATCACCAGGGTCAGCCGGCGCCGGTCCGGGTCGTACCGCCAGATCTGGCCGTAGTGGTCCCCGGCCGAACCTTCGGAGCTGCGGGCGAAGGACGACACGAAGTAGACCGAACGCCCGCCCCAGTAGCAGCCCTCCAGCTTCTGCGCGTGGGTGATGCCCTTCGGGCCGAAGTCCTGGTGGCGGATGGGCGTTTCGGCCGCCAGCGGGTCCGGTACGTCGACCCACTCGATGCCGTCGAAGCGGGCCCCGGTCTCCTGGATCGAGGACAGGTCGGGCACGCCCGGCACCCGCATCGCCTGGAGCCGGCCGCCCGCCCGCAGCGATCCGGTGCCGCCCAGCGGCTTCTTCGGCAGGAACCGGTAGAAGAGACCGAAGGGCCGCTCGAAGGCGTCCTCGGTCTCGTAGACCACGCCGCGTCTCGGGTCCACGGCGATGGCCTCGTGCTGGAAGCGGCCCATCGCGGTCAGCGGTACGGCGCCCGTGCGGCGCGGGTCGGCGCCGTCGACCTCGAAGATGAAGCCGTGATCCTTGGTGTAGCCGTTGGTGCCGGCCTTGTCCTCGGTCTCCTCGCAGGTCAGCCAGGTGTCCCAAGGGGTGGGCCCGCCCGCGCAGTTGACGGCCGTACCGGCGATCGCGACCCGCTCCGACAGCACCCGGTCGCGGTGGTCCAGGGTCAGCGCCGTGCAGCCGCCCTTGCCCTCCGGGTCGTAGGTCAGGCCGTCGATCACCGGCACCGGGGCTCTGCCGTCGGCCCGGTTCTCGTGGTTGCGGACCAGGTGGACACGGCCGTGACGGCCGGCGAACGCGGCCATGCCGTCGTGGTTGGAGGGGACCGGGCCCTCGCCGGAGCGCAGCCGGTCGCCCTCGCGGGAGAGCACCTTGTAGCGGAAGCCTCTCGGCAGGTCGAGCAGGCCGTCGGGGTCGGGGACGAGGGGGCCGTAGCCGCAGTGGCCGAGGTGGTGGGCGGCGGCGGTGCCGGTGAAGAGTTCGGAGAGGGCGCCGGTGAAGGCGATGCCGATGCCGACGGCGCCGGAACGGGCGAGCATCTGACGTCGTGTCGCGGGGGAGCCGGTGGTGGATCCGCTCGTGGAGCCGGTGGTGGAACCGGTGGTGGAACGGGTTTCTGGCATGGGGGGAACCCTTCCTGCTGGCGGACAGGAACTGGTGACCCCGCCGTGTCTATCACCTGCCGGGGGGCACGGGAACCACGCGCGTAGCTCGTGTCACGGCACGGGAGGTCCCGGCGGGGGTTCCTCGGCGTCCGCCGGGGGGTTCGCGGGGGTCTGCTGGTG
>KL568534.1:255360-256396 GCA_000715605.1 Streptomyces speibonae
GTCTGCTGGTGGGCGCGTTCCAGGAAGCGGAGGAGTTCCACGGGGAAGGGCAGGACGAGGGTGGAGTTCTTCTCGGCGGCGACGGCGACGATGGTCTGGAGCAGGCGCAGTTGGAGCGCGGAGGGGGTCTCGGCCATCTCATGGGCGGCTTCGGCGAGCTTCTTGGACGCCTGGAGTTCGGCGTCGGCGTTGATGACGCGGGCCCGGCGCTCGCGGTCGGCCTCGGCCTGGCGGGCCATGGAGCGCTTCATCGTGTCGGGCAGGGAGACGTCCTTGATCTCGACCCGGTCGATCTGCACGCCCCAGCCGACGGCGGGGCTGTCGATCATCAGTTCCAGGCCCTGGTTGAGTTTCTCGCGGTTGGACAGCAGGTCGTCCAGGTCGCTCTTGCCGATGATGGACCGCAGGGAGGTCTGGGCCATCTGGGAGACGGCGAAGCGGTAGTCCTCGACGTTGACCAGGGCCGCGGCGGCGTCGACGACCTTGAAGTAGACGACCGCGTCGACGCGGACCGTGACGTTGTCGCGGGTGATGCCCTCCTGGGCCGGGACCGGCAGGGTGACGATCTGCAGATTGATCTTGTGCAGGCGGTCCACGACCGGAACGATCAGGGTGAAACCGGGCCCGCGCACCTGCGGGCGGAGCCTGCCGAGCCGGAACACCACACCCCGCTCGTACTGCTTGACGACCCGCGCCGCCGCCATCACATAGACCGCTCCGGCGGACACCGCCGCCGCTCCCGCCGTCACCAGCTCCTCGACCATCACGGCCCCCAGGGTCCGAAGTGGCGCATCAGGTATCCCGCGTCCGGTGCCTCCCGGCGCGTCCTGGTGTGTCCTACGACGGTAGCTCCGTCCCCGCGCAAGGGGGAGCCCCCGCACGCGGGTCGCGTGCGGGGGCTCGCTGCTGCCTGATCCAGGCGGTACCGGTGCGACCGGTGGTGCGGAACCGGTGCGACCGGCGGTGCGCCGTGCCGGTCCTAGTAGACGCTGACCCCGTAGGCGCTCAGGGCCTCGGTCACCGGCTGGAAGAAGGT
>KL568534.1:256588-261204 GCA_000715605.1 Streptomyces speibonae
AGGGCCTCGGTCACCGGCTGGAAGAAGGTCGTACCACCGGTGCGGCAGTTGCCGCTGCCGCCGGAGGTCAGACCGTAGGCGGTGCCGTTGCTGCCGTAGAGCGGACCGCCGGAGTCACCGGGCTCGGCGCAGACCGTGGTCTGGATGAGACCGCCGACGATGTCGCCGCCGCCGTAGTTCACGGTGGCGTTGAGGGCGGTCACCCGGCCGCTGTGCGTGCCCGTGGTGGAACCGTCACGGATGACCGTGGTGCCCACGCTCGGGGTGGCCGCGCGGGTGATGTCCACGCCGCCCGCGGTGCCGGGCTTGCTGATGGAGGAGTTGGTGTACCGGACGATGCCGTAGTCGTTGCCCGGGAAGCTGGATCCGGCGGTCGAGCCGAGCACCGTGCTGCGGCCGGAGTTGGCGTACCAGGTGCCCGCGCCGTCCGTGCAGTGGCCGGCGGTCAGGAAGTACTCGGCTCCGCTGCTGCTGCGGACGTTGAAGCCGAGGGAGCAGCGCCAGCTGCTCGCGTAGATGGCGTCGCCGCCCTGGATGAGCTTGTTGAACGTGCCCGGGGTGCGCTTGATGGTGAGCGCCCCGGCGTCATCCCCGGCCTGCCGCTTGATCTTGTCGATCTCGGCCTGGGAGACGGTGCTGTCGACGGTGACGAGTACCCGGTTGGACTTGCTGTCGACGGCCCAGGCGGTGCCGGGAATGTCGGCCTTCAGCACCGATCCGCTGACGCTGTTGAGCTCGGCGGAGCTGAAGGTGGTGGGGGTTTCGGCCGCGTTCGCGCTGGGGACCACGATCGCGGCAGCGGCCACGAGGCCGGTGGATACGGCGATCAGCCGAGTCCGTCTCGAGACGCCGCTGCGGGGGTTGGTGCGCTTGATCCTCACTTGTCGTTCCTCCACAAAGGAAGTCGGGGGCCCTCTCGTGGGGTTGAGGGCCCGTGAGGCGCAGTCAGTGGGCAGGGTGCCCGGATCCCGGAACACGCCGTGCCCCTGACAAGCGCTGGTGGCGAGTATTCGGCCGACCGACCGTTCGGCGCAAGGGTGCCTTTCGGCCGTCAACCTTTGAACCAAGGGCGAGATTTGACCCCAGTGAGCCATTGCGTTACCTCAGGTCACACCGGATTGACGATGGGTCGAACAGCCGTGCCGTGTCCGGAACTCGCCTCTCCGGATGCGGCTCAGCAGTCGCACCCGCAGTCACAGCCGCCGTCCTCACCACAGCAGCTACAGCAGTTGCAGCACTCACAGCAGTCGCCGCAGCCGCTGCAATCGCAGTTGCTGCAGGACCCCTGCTTGGGCTCGCGGGTCCAGGGATCCTCGTAGGTGCCGCAGCACAGCTGGCAGGTGCAGGCGAGACCCAGCCAGACCGCGCAGCCCGCCATCAGCCCGCGCCGGTCGCGGCGCGGCGGCCCGGGAGGCAGCGGGGCGCCGGGGCCGCCAGGGCCGCCGGGCGGGGCGTAGGGGCCGCTGCCGTGAGCGCAGGAGACCGTACCGAAGGCGCGGTGGACGGAGTTGGGCAGTTCATGGACGAGCAGCCGGTGCGCGAGACGGCCGTCGGTGAACTCCACCTCCTTCAGGGCGAGCCGGATGCCGTGCACCGCGTCGTCGGCGAGCCGGCGGGCCTCCTGGAGTGAGGTGCCCGTGGCGGTGAGCGGGTTCCAGGCGCCCGAGGCGGCGTCGGCCTCCCGGTCCTCCACCGCGTCCAGCAGATGGGCGAGGCGCCCGAAGAGCGCCCCGGCCTCGGCGAGCGGTTCCGCGTTGTGCGGCCGCCCGGCGAGCACGGCGGTGTGCGCGAAGGCCGCCGCGGTCGCCGTCTCGGTCGGCTCGGTGACCGTCAGGAGCGGTGTGCCGGGTCCGGCGAGTGCCTCGATGCCGGTCTGCCGGTCCACGGCGTCAAGGAGGACGGCCGTGTCGAACCCGATGTCCGTACCGGTCCGCGCCCCGGCCCGGTCCCAGCTCGCGGCGACCCGGCGCGCGGCGAGCGCGACCGGCCGGCGCGCCAGCAGCCCGTCCCCGTCGGCGACATGGTCGCGCACCTTGGCGGAGGCCAGGACCAGGGAGACGGCCGCAGCGAGCCGCGCGCCCTCACCGTGTGCGACGGACGCGGTGCGCAGCCCGCGCAGCGGACAGGGTCCCGCGGTGCGCCGTCCCGCCACGTCCGGGCCGGACTGAGCCTCCGTCAGAACGGATATGAGGAGCCCGTCGTAGTTGGTGACGAGACGCGCGAGCTGTCCGTGATCCCCCCGCAATGCCAGACACAGACCGCACAAATGGGCAGTCCACTGGGCGGTGAGCCGTTCCCCGAGCCGGTGCCGACACGGCCTGACCATTCCGAACACGACGTTCCCCCGTGCAGTTGTACGACGCTGAGCGGCCGCATCGTATCGGCCACGGAGTTCACCCGTACGCACCCCTCATCACCCGGACGCCGGGAAGAATCATATTTCACTCACAGTCAGCAGCCGTTTACATCAAGACCCTTGGGAAACCCGGACTCTCGACGGATTCGCTGTGCACCAGTACCGTCACAAACCCCCCGCGCGGCGTCTATCCACTTGGCGCGCCATCCGCATCATGGACGACCATAGGGGTGCGGAAAGCAGAAAGACCGCTGTGAGAGGAGGCGTCCATGGGATCGGTACGCAAGGCGAGTGCCTGGCTTGGCCTCGTCGACGACAACGAAGACGAGCGTTACTACGACGACGACTACTCCGACGGGCCCGAGACCGGGGAGGCCTGGGTCACCGATCCGCGGGTCAAGGTGGCCGCGGACGTCGCCGAGGAGAAGGGCCGCCGTATCGGCACGGTCACCCCGGACAGCTTCCGGGACGCCCGCGCCATCGGTGAGCTGTTCCGCGAGGGCGTTCCCGTCATCATGAACCTCACCGCGATGGACGCCGCCGACGCCAAGCGCGTCGTCGACTTCGCCGCCGGCCTGATCTTCGGTCTGCGCGGTTCCATCGAGCGGGTCTCCAACCGGGTGTTCCTGCTCAGCCCGGCCGATACCGAGGTCGTCAGCGGTGAGCCGGCCGCGCACCGTTCGGACGGCTTCTTCAACCAGAGCTGAGGCAGGGCCGCTCGCCGGCCCTGCCTCCGCGTGAGGTCCTCCGCGGCCGGCCCTACCGGAACGCGTCGATTCCGGTGAGCGCCTTGCCCAGCACGAGCTGGTGCATTTCGACGGTGCCCTCATAGGTGAGCACCGATTCCAGGTTCGTCGCGTGCCGCATCACCGGGTATTCGAGTGAGATCCCGTTGGCCCCGAGGATCGTACGGGCCGTACGGCAGATGCCGATGGCCTCGCGGACGTTGTTGAGTTTGCCGAAGCTGACCTGCTCGGGACGCAGGCGGCCGGCGTCCATGCGCCGCCCCAGATGATGGGCGAGCAGAATCCCCTTGTGCAGTTCGACCGCCATGTCGGCGAGTTTGGCCTGGGTCAGCTGGAACCCTCCGATGGGCCGCCCGAACTGCTCCCGCGACTTCGCGTAGTCGACGGCCGCCTCGAACGAGCTCCGCGCGGCGCCCATCGCGCCCCAGACGATGCCGTACCGGGCGTGCGACAGACAGCTGAGGGGGCCCTTCAGACCGGTCGCTTCCGGCAGCACCGCGTCGGCGGGCAGCCGTACGTCGTCCATGACCAGTTCGCTGGTGACGGAGGCGCGCAGGGACCACTTGTGCTTGATCTCGGGCGCCGAGAAGCCGGGGCTGCCGGTGGGCACGGCGAAGCCGCGGATCCCCTCGTCGGTCCGTGCCCACACCACGGCGACCCCGGCCACGGAGCCGTTGGTGATCCACATCTTGCGCCCGTTGAGCACCCAGTCCCCGCCGTCGCGCTTGGCGTAGGTACGCATCGAGCCGGGGTCGGAGCCGATGTCGGGCTCGGTGAGGCCGAAGCAGCCGATGACCTCGCCGGAGGCCATCGCCGGCAGCCACCGCTGCTTCTGCTCCTCGCTGCCGAAGCGGTGGATGGCGTACATGGCGAGCGAGCCCTGGACGGAGACCAGGGAGCGGATCCCGGAGTCGGCCGCCTCCAGCTCCAGGCAGGCCAGCCCGTACTGCACGGCGCTCGCCCCCGCGCATCCGTAGCCCTCCAGGGACATGCCGAGCGCGCCGATGCCGCCGAGCTCCCGCGCCAGCTCCCGGATGCCGGGCAGCTCGCCCTTCTCGTACCAGTCGGCGACATACGGCAGGACGCGGTCCGCCGCCCAGCCCCGCACCGTGTCCCGGACGGCCCGGTCCTCCGGTTCCAGCAGGTCGTCGAGGCCGAGGGGGTCGGCGGGGTCGAAGGGGGGCAGCTTCGCGGACGCGGACATCAGGGAACCCTCCAGAACGATAAAACTAGCGCCGCTAGTCTCGGCTCCGGGCCGACGCTACGCCGCGGTCTCCCGCGCGTCCACCCCCGCTCCCCCACCCGCGCACGGGCGACCGCGTCGAGGACGGACCACCCGCGGACGCCGACGGCGCCCCGCCCCCACGCGTGACGCCCGCCTCTCGGGAAACGGTGAACGGGTGGCGCGCGGGCGAGGGACCGAAACGGTCACACCGAGACACGGGACTTCACCGCCTCCCGGGGCGCCGGCAGCTCCACGGCCTCCGCCTCGCACTGCATCACCCGCGGCAGCC
>KL568534.1:261427-262226 GCA_000715605.1 Streptomyces speibonae
CCCCGAGCAGCAGCAGCCCCGCGCTCACCAGCAGCGTCACATGCAGCCCGTGCACGAAGGAGTGGCGCGCCGCGTGCCGCAGGGCGTCCCCGGCCGGCCCGCCGAGCTGCGCCGCCACCTCGTAGGCCTCGCCCAGGGAGTGTTCCGCCGCGGCGGAGGCCGTCGTGGGCACCCCGGGCACACCGGTGAGACCGGGCGCGTAGGCCGCGTTCATGACGCTGCCGAGCAGCGCGATCCCGATCCCGGCGCCCAGCTGGTACGAGGTCTCGCCGATCGCGGCCGCCCCGCCGGCCTGTTCCGGCGGCGCCTCGCTGAGCATCGACTCGTACGCGCCGAACAGCGTGGTCTCCAGGCCGAAGCCGAGCAGGACGAAGCCGGTGAGCAGCAGCGGGGCGTTGTCGTGTCCGCCCATCGCGGTCAGCAGCACCACGGCGCCGGCCGTCAGGCAGAAGCCCGCGCCGACCATGCGGCGCGGGCCGAACCGGCGCAGCATGCGCGCGCCCGCCAGCCCCGCCGCCATCGCGGCGACCGTCAGCGGCAGCAGGCGCAGTCCGGTTTCCAGCGGGGAGAGGCCGAGGACGAGCTGGAGGTACTGCGCCGCGATCAGTTCCAGACCCACCAGGGCGAGCATCGCCAGCACGATGCAGCCCACGGACGTGCTGAACGCCGGGCGGGCGAACATCCGCAGGTCGACCAGCGGGTGGGCGCGGCGCCGCTGCCGGCGCACGAAGGCGGCGAGCAGTCCGGCGCCCAGGAGCAGCGGCAGCAGCGTCCACACGGCGGTGACGGAGTGCCCGCC
>KL568534.1:262410-262602 GCA_000715605.1 Streptomyces speibonae
GTGACGGAGTGCCCGCCGAGCCGCTTGACGCCGAGGACCAGCGCGAAGAGTCCGGCGGCGGCCAGCAGCGCGCCGGCCACGTCCCAGGGGCCGTCGCCTTCGCCCTTCGACTCCGGCAGCAGCATCCGTCCCACCGGCAGGCTGACCAGCATCAGCGGGATGTTGACCAGGAAGACCGAGCCCCACCAGAAG
>KL568534.1:262820-263857 GCA_000715605.1 Streptomyces speibonae
CCAGGAAGACCGAGCCCCACCAGAAGTGCTCCAGCAGGAAGCCGCCGAGCAGGGGCCCGACCGCGGCGCCCACCGCGGCGACCGCGCTCCACAGGCCGATGGCGAGCGCCCGCTCGCGCCGGTCCGGGAAGACCTGGCGCAGGATCGACAGCGTGGCCGGCATGATCATGGCGCCGCCGACGCCGAGCAGGGCCCGCGCCAGGATCAGCACCTGGGCGCTGTCCGCGAGGGCCGCCAGGCCGGAGGCGACGCCGAACAGGGCGTAGCCGAGGAGGAGCACACGTCTGCGGCCGACCCGGTCGCCCAGGGTGCCGAAGAGGATCAGCAGCGAGGCGCAGACCAAGGGGTAGGCGTCGACGATCCAGAGCAGTTCCACCGCGCCGGGCCTGAGGTCCTCGGTGACGGCGGGGACCGCCACGTGCAGCACCGTGGCGTCGACGGCGACCAGCAGCAGGCTGACGCAGAGGACGACGAGTACCACCCAGCGGTTGGCACCGGCCCCGGCCGCCCGACGGCGCAGCGCGGAGGCGGCCGTGGTCGTCCCGGACATGTACACGTACCTCCCAGATGTTCCCTCGCGCTCGGCGGGCTCACGGCGGTGGGGACTCCCCCGTGACTCGGCCGGAGAGGAGCGGCGTCTCCGGCCCGCGCTACGAGCGGCGAGTGACACGTCAGAGTACGCCAGTGCGGCCGGAGGTCGAGGGGCGGGCCTCTCAACAGTTCCGGCGGACCGGTGTGGCGTGCGCCACGTCCGCTCGCCCGGTGCGGACGGTCCGCGGGGCGGGCCGGCCGCGCGCCGGGTCGATAATCGGGCCCGTGAACGATCTCGAGACCCGTGCCGTCCCCGCCCTCCCCGGAGCCCTGCGCCGGGCGGCACCGGCGCTCCTCGGGTACGCCGCCGTGCGGGCCCTGGGCCTGGCCGCGCTGTTCCTGTGGAGCCGGGCGCACGGCAAGGACGCGTACACCCTGCTGACCGCCCGCTGGGACGCGCTCTGGTACACGCGGGTCGCCGAGCTGGGATACGGCTACGAGGTGCG
>KL568534.1:264125-264912 GCA_000715605.1 Streptomyces speibonae
GGTGTCGCCGCTGTCGTACGCCGACGGGGGGTTCCTCGTCTCGGTGCTCGCCTCGCTCGCCGCGGCCTGGGGCGTCTTCGCGGTGGCGGACCATGTGTACGGGCCGCGGGCCGGGGTGCACGCGGTGCTGCTGTGGGCGGTGGTGCCGGTCGGGATCGTGCAGTCGATGGCGTACAGCGAGTCCCTGTTCACCGCGCTCGCCGCGTGGTCGCTGTACGCCGTGCTGACCGGCCGCTGGGTGACGGCGGGGGTGCTGGCGTGCCTGGCGGGGCTGACCCGGCCGGTGGGGCTCGCGGTGGTCGCGGCGGTGTGGGCGGCGGCCGTTGTCTCCTTTCTGAGGGAACGCCCCGGCTCCTTTCCGGGGGACCGCTCCGGCTCCGGGCGCGGCGGCACCTCCTTCGTGGGGAGCGGCAGCGCGGGAGCGCCGGACGGCGCGCGGAGCGGTGGGAGCGCCGGTCCGGACGCGGCCCCCCGGCGTGTGCGCGCCCCGGACGGCGCCCTCCCCGCCCAGCGCGCCCTGGGCGTGCGCCGGATCCTCGGCGTGCTGCTCGCGCCCCTCGGGGCCGCCGGTTACGTTCTGTGGGTGGGCCACCGGACCGGGAACGGTCCACTGGGATATCTCGAGGTACAGGCCGGGTGGGGCAACGGGTTCGACGGCGGCTACGCCTTCGCCCGCTTCGTCGCCGCCGAGTTCACCTCGTTCCCGTCCGCCCTGGCGGGCCTCGGACTGCTTTTCGGGGTCTGCCTCGTGGTGTGGCTGTACGTCTGTCTCTTATACACATCTCTG
>KL568534.1:265144-267996 GCA_000715605.1 Streptomyces speibonae
CTGCTGGTGTACGCCGGCGTCATCACCGCGCTCGCGCTGTGCGCGTCGAGCTACTTCGGCTCCAAGCCCCGGCTGCTGCTGCCCGCGTTCCCCCTGCTGCTGCCGCCGGCCCTGGCCCTGGCCCGGCTGCGCGCACCCCGGCCGGCACTGGTGGTCGGGGCGGTCGCGGTGGCCTCGGCGGTGTACGGCGCCTCCTGGCTGAACGGCTCGGGGCCGCCCTGACCCCGCCCCTCCACGCGGACGATGAGCGGCGGGAAAAATCCGCGCCAGGCCCCGGTGAACGAATTCAAAAGCGCGGAAAAACCGACGCTCCGCCCGGTCGTGGTAATTGAAGGCCATGGCGCGGATTCACCGGAAATAAAGATCGTTCTGAGAGGAATCCCACATCACATCGTCATCACAAAGACGCTGATTCGTCGGGGTTCCGCACTCACTCGCTGTAACGTCGATTGGGTGCGTACCGAACGGAACCACACCCGTCTGGACCGGGTGTTCGCGAGGCTGGACCGAGAGCCGGAACGACCGGCTCACATCGGCATGCCGCGAATGAGCCGGCACCGGATGGTGCTCTTCGGCGCCACCCTGGCCTTCTACGTGGCGATCGTGTGGGCCGTAGTGGTCACCTCCTGGCTGGTCCGGCTGGACTGGCAGGTGATGTTCTTCCGCCCCTATCAGCAGTGGCCGGAGATCCACGCCTTCGTCGACTACTACGTGGTGCTGGGCCAGCGCGGCCCGACCGCCGTGATGGTCGCGGCCTGGCTGGGCTGGCGGTCCTGGCGGCAGCACACCCTGCGTCCGCTGCTCGCACTGGGCGTCTCACTGCTCCTGCTCAACATCACCGTGGGTGCCGCGAAGTACGGCATGGGCCGCCTCGGGCCGCACTACGCCACCGAGATCGGCTCGAACGAGATGTGGCTCGGCGGCGATATATTTCCCAGCGGCCACACCGCCAACGCCGTGGTGACGTGGGGAATCCTGGCCTACCTGGCCTCCACCCCGAGAGCGCGCCGCTGGCTGTCCGCCCTGTCGGCGGTGACCTCGCTCGGCGTGGGGCTCTCCACCGTCTACATCGGGACGCACTGGCTGAGCGACGTGATCCTCGGCTGGGCCGCGGGCCTGCTGATCCTGCTCGCGCTGCCCTGGTTCGAGCCGACGATCGCGCGTGCCGAGGCCCGGATCCTCGGTCTGCGCGACCGCTGGCGGGCCCGCGGGGCCCGTGCCGCGACGGCCCGACCGGTGGTCGGGCGGCCCGTCGTGCTCAAGCCGCTCACCGGCCGCGCGGAGCAGACTCCCGAGCCGGTCGCCGCGGGCCGTCCGTCCCGGCCGCCGGTGTATCTGGCGCCCGGCCCGCACACCACCCGCGCCGAGCGCTCCCCGGTCACCCCGGCGGGCAGCCGCCGCCCGCCGCACCCGGACCGCCACCCGCGCGGTACGACGTCGGCGACCCGTCCCTGACGGCCGGGGGTCAGCCCTTCCAGGCCCGCGCCACCCGGCCGTCCTTCACCTCGAAGTTCAGCCGGCCCACGCGGTACTCCATCGTGATGATCGTCCCCGGGGCCAGCGCCCGCACCGTCGGCCAGCCGCGCTCGCGCGCCAGGCGCTCGGCCCTCTCGGCGGCGAGGCCGACATAGGCCTCGGGGCTGTCGTCGGGTTCCGCGGGGGGTGTCGGAATGGAAGCCATACGGCCACGCTATGCCCTGGCCCGTGACCGCGGAAGTCCGGGCCGGGAACGTGCGAAGCGTCCCCCGGTGGTCACACTTGTGTCACAGGATCACGACAGCCGTTCATGCCGATGTCTGTCACCCGGATGGCCTCTTCGGTACGCCTTCCGAAGTATTCGAACGTAATTCTCGCGTGTCACACCGGCGCCGCCATAAACCCCGGCGGAAAGTGCCGTGGGAAGCGGCCTGGGGACGCCGTTCCTTTTCTCCTCCGTGTTTGGCCGCCGAAACCCGTGCACACACAAAGTGCTCGTTCTCCACACCGGTCCGCCACGCCCTCTGTCGGAGTGCCCGGGGGACGAGCATCATGGCGTGGGCCCGGGGTACCGGAGGCGCGGGCTCCGGCCGGGCCCGGCGCGCGACGAGCGAAGGGGCGAGCGATGGGGACGCAGACCGTTCGGGCGACGGAGCTGCCGGAGCGCCCTCGCCGGCGGCGGCCCGGACGGGTGGTGATCGACTGGCTGACCACGACCGACCACAAGAAGATCGGCCATCTCTACCTGATCACGTCGTTCGCGTTCTTTCTCGTCGCCGGCGTCATGGCGCTGGTCATGCGCGCCGAGCTGGCCCGGCCGGGACTGCAGATCGTCGACAACCAGCAGTTCAACCAGGCGTTCACGATGCACGGCACGATCATGCTGCTGCTGTTCGCGACGCCCAGCTTCGCCGGGTTCGCCAACGAACTGATGCCGCTGCAGATCGGCGCGCCCGACGTGGCCTTCCCCCGGCTCAACATGCTCTCGTACTGGCTGTTCCTCTTCGGCGGGCTGATCGTGCTCGGGTCCCTGGCGGTGACCGGGGGTCCGGCCGCCTACGGCTGGTTCGCCTACGCCCCGCTGAACAGCATGCAGTACTCCCCCGGCCTCGGCCCCGACCTGTGGATCATGGGGCTGGCCCTGTCCGGCTTCGGCACGATCCTCGGGGCGGTCAACTTCATCACGACCATCATCGGCATGCGAGCCCCCGGGATGACGATGTTCCGGATGCCGCTGTTCACCTGGAACACGCTGTTCACGTCCATCCTGATCCTGCTGGCGTTCCCGGTGCTGGCGGCGGCGCTGCTGGTCCTCGAGGCGGACCGGCGGTTCGGCTCCCAGGTCTTCGAGGCCGCCCACGGCGGGGCGCTGCTGT
>KL568534.1:268234-269822 GCA_000715605.1 Streptomyces speibonae
ACGGAGATCATCCCGGTCTTCAGCCGCAAGCCGTTGTTCGGCTATCTGACCCTGGTGGGCGCCACCATGGCCATCACCGGCCTGTCGGTCGTGGTGTGGGCGCACCACATGTTCGCCACGGGCGCGGTGCTGCTGCCGTTCTTCTCCCTCATGAGCTTCCTGATCGCGGTGCCGACGGGGGTGAAGTTCTTCAACTGGACCGGCACCATGATCAAGGGCTCGCTGTCCTTCGAGACCCCCATGCTGTGGGCCACCGGGTTCCTGGTGTCGTTCCTGTTCGGCGGGCTGACCGGGGTGCTGCTCGCCTCGCCGCCGCTGGACTTCCACGTGACGGACTCGTACTTCGTGGTGGCGCACTTCCACTACGTCGTCTTCGGCACCGTCGTCTTCGCGACCTTCGCCGGGTTCTACTTCTGGTGGCCCAAGTTCACCGGGAAGATGCTCGACGAACGGCTCGGCAAGATCCAGTTCTGGACCCTGTTCATCGGTTTCCACCTCACGTTCCTGGTGCAGCACTGGCTGGGCGCCGAGGGCATGCCGCGCCGCTACGCGGACTATCTGGCGGCCGACGGCTTCACCGCGCTCAACACCGTCTCGACCATCGGCTCCTTCCTGCTCGGCCTGTCCACACTGCCGTTCCTCTACAACGTCTGGAAAACGGCCAGGTACGGCACCAGGGTCGAGGTCGACGACCCCTGGGGCTACGGCCGCTCCCTGGAATGGGCGACCTCGTGTCCGCCGCCGCGGCACAACTTCACGACCCTGCCCCGGGTCCGTTCGGAGTCGCCGGCGTTCGACCTGCATCATCCCGAGTACGCGGCCCTGTCGTCCCAGCCCGAGCCAACGAGCGAGCGAGCCGGTCATGAGCCGCTCTGACCGCGTCGATCAGCCCGACCGGTTCCAGCACCTCGAAGTCGAAGCCCAGCAGCATCACATGGATCACCATCACCTCCAGGCTCGCCGCCCCGGTCCGCAGCAGGCAGCTGTCCGGGCCCTCCGCCTCGAGCGTCCCCGTGGTGGGTGAGATCCGCTCGGCGGCCACCTCCAGCGGCACCAGCAGGCGGATCACCGCGTGCGCGGCGTACGCGTGGGTGGAGACGCCCCGGGAGACATAGGCGGCGAGGTCGTCGGCGGGCGGCTCGCGCGGGACGAAGCGCGGCCCGTGCGGCGGTGCGGGGGTGATGCGGTCCGCGCGGAAGGTGCGCCAGTCCTCGCGGTCGAGATCCCAGGCGACCAGGTACCAGCGGTGCTCGGAGCACACCAGGCGGTGCGGTTCCACGGTGCGCCGCGTGGACGTGCCGTCGTGCCCCCGGTACGCGAAGCGCAGCCGCTCGGCGTCCCGGCACAGGTGGGCCAGTTCGGTCAGCACGGCGGGGTCGACGGCGTCCGCACGCGGGCCGCGCAGCATCGGCACGGTGTAGGCGTTCAGGGCACCCACGCGGCGGCGCAGCCGGTCCGGGAGCACCTGCTCCAGCTTGGCGAGGGCCCGTACGGAGGTCTCGCCGATGCCCTCGACGCCCTGTCCGGCGGCGGTGCGCAGCCCCACGGCGACGGCCACGGCCTCCTCGTCGTCCAGCAGCAGCGGCGG
>KL568534.1:270054-271477 GCA_000715605.1 Streptomyces speibonae
GGTAGCCGCCGCCGGTGCCCGGGCCGGCGTTGACCGGATAGCCGAGTTCGCGCAGCCGGTCCACGTCCCGGCGCACGGTGCGGGCGCTGACCCCGAGCCGTTCGGCCAGGTCGGCGCCCGACCACTGGCGGTGGGCCTGGAGCAGGGACAGCAGGCGCAGCAGACGTGCGGAGGTCTCCAACATGGCGGCGAGTCTGCCAGCCCATGCGGACAGATGGTGTCCGCAAGGGCGGGAGCCGTGGTCAGGGCTCGTAGGCGAGCTGCGGCACGCGGAAGCAGGTGCGGTTCATGTCGCCCTGGGTGACCCAGCCCCGCCCGTCGCGCCAACGCGCCACGGACAGACAGGTCCTGGCGGTCCTCGGCGGCTCGGGGGACGGGGTGAACGAGACGGGGAGCAGCAGTCCGCCCGCGGTGTAGCCGTCGGCACCGTCGACGAAGGCGTCGACGCAGGCGCGCGTGATGCCGGTGCGGGCGCAGGACGTCGCCGCGTCGGTGAACCAGCGGGCGGCGGCCCAGCCCTCCAGCTGCCACTGGGAGTGCGTCGGCAGGTCCTCGGTGGCGTCGCGGAACTCCTTCACGGCGTCGTGGCCGGTGTCCTCGTAGTTGCGGCTGGAGCCGGTCGCCCACAGGGCGTTGCGGCAGCGCGGGGCGTCCTTGTAGTCCTCCGCGACGGTGGACGTCCAGTTCTGCACGTTGGTGACCTTGGCGGTGACCTGTGCGCCGACGTCGTCCAGGGCCTGGCAGAGGCGGGCGTTGCCGTGGCCGTCGATGGCGTCGAAGACCAGGTCGGCGCCCTGTTCCTTCAGATCGGCGGCCACCGCGCGGAAGTTCGGCAGTGCGAAGTCGAGCTGCTCGGTGACGACGTCGTACCCCTCGGCCTTCAGGCCCCGTTCCACCAGGCGGGCGTAGGCGGCGGACGCGGACTGGTTGTAGGAGACGACGGCGGCGGTGCGGGCGCCGTGCTCGCGCTTGAAGTAGCGGTAGACCTCGGTGCCGCCGTACAGCCTGCCGTCCCAGCCGGGGGTGCCGTCCCTGGGGGCGTCGCTTCCGTAGATGCCGTAGAGGTGCGGGTAGGTGTCGTAGGCGGTGCCGATGGGCTGGCCGCCGATGTCGGGGACGCCCGCGTCGGAGACCCGGGAGGCGCCCGCGTAGTCCAGGGCGGTGGTGGCCACCAGGGCGACGACCTTGTCCTCGTCGATCAGCCGGTGGACGCACTCGTTGTTGCCGACGCCGCTGCCCCCGTCGTCGCACAGGCGCACCTCGACGCGGCGGCCGTCGATGCCGCCGCGCTCGTTGAGCCGGTCGAACCAGGCGCGGGCGCCGTCGCGCGGGCCGGTGAAGGCACTGCCGCCGACCGGGCTGGTGGCGCTGGTGATGATGCCGACCCGCAACGGCTCGCCCGTGGCCCGCGTGGAGGCGGGCG
>KL568534.1:271666-273303 GCA_000715605.1 Streptomyces speibonae
ACTGCCGCACGCCGCGGTCAGGGCCAGCAGCAGGGCCGCGGCGAGCGCGCTAACAGCCCGGGACGTCCGGCGTCGAGCCATCGCCGCTCAGTTGCACCAGCGCGCACAGGGACTTGACGGACACCTTCCAGGTGCCGTCCTGCTCGACGGCGGTCCCGGAGGCGTCCGGCAGGGCGGTGGCGCCCTGGAGGGTCAGGGAGAAGGACACGTCCGCCCGGGTCGCCGAGGTGAACGTGACGTCGTTGACCTGCGCTTGCACCTGTCCGACCCGTTCGTCACCGCTGAACGCGTCGAGGACGGGCCCCATCGTCTCGCCGTTCTCCAGCAGGGCCTTCTTCTCGTTCAGGGAGGTGTCGGGGCTGAAGAACTTCTCCCAGTTCTGCCGGATCTCCTGCTCGGCCGCCGGCCGGTTCGCGGGCGCGGTGCCCGGTGCGCTCGTCGTACGGTCCGGCGTGGTCGGGGGCGCGCTCTCGCCGCCTCCGCCGTCGTCGCCGCATGCCGTGAGGACCGGCCCGAGGACCAGCACCAGGGCGGCGGTCAGCGCCGTGCCCCGCCCCGCCGCCCGTGGGCCACGTCCTCTCTTCGCGTTCCCCCGCGTGAGGTCGCTGCCGAGAACCATCTGGCTCACCAATCGGGTGTCGGTCCGGGCCATGTCCGCCCGGTGCTTTCAGGGTCGGCTCCCAGGGGGCATAGTGCAAGCCATCGGCTGACCTGGACAGGCACACGGACGGGACCCCGAGGGGTGGGAGCCATGACGCGGACAGCCCGGCTGCGGACCGCCCACCCCGCGCTGTGGGCGGGCTGGGCCGCCCTCGCCGCGGGCGCGGTGCTGTGCGTCCTCGGCTGGTACGGCGTCTCGGGTGAGCGTTACGCCGAACGGCAGCTGCCCTACCTGGCGTCCTGCACGATCCCCGGGGCCGCGCTGATCGTCGCCGGGGCGGTACTGCTCGCGCACGGCCGGGGCGCCGCGGCCGCGCTCCGCGTGGAGGAGCTGTACGGCCTCCTGGTCGACGCCGGGCCGGCCGACGCCGGCGCCGATGCCTCCGGACGGCCGGCCGGCGGGCCGGTCGCGGTCGGCCGGGAGATGCTGATGGTGCCGGGCGGGACGCTGTGGCACCGCGCGGACTGCCCGCTGGTCGCGGGGAAGGCGGAGGCGGTACCGGTGGACGGCAAGTTGATCGCGAGCGGTGAGCTGGGGCCGTGCCCGATCTGCGAACCCGCCGACGGGACCGGCTGACGTGCGCCGCCGATGTCCTCACTGACGTACGACCTCACCCTGGCCGGGCTGGCGGTGGGCGCCGCCGCGGCGCTCACCGGGACCGGTCTGATCGTGACCTACCGGGCGACCGGGGTACTGAACTTCGCGCACGGCGCGATCGCCATGGTGTGCGCGTATGTGCTGCGCGCTCTGGTGGTCGACGAGGGCTGGCCGCTGTGGTCGGCCGCGGCGCTGACCCTGCTCATCGTGGCGCCCGGCATCGGCGTGGTGCTGGAGCGGTTCGTGTTCCGGCCGCTGTCCGTGCGGGGCGGTGATCCGGCGCGGACGCTGGTGGCGTCCATCGGGGTGTTCGTGCTGCTGGTGGGCGGCGCGGCGCTGGTGTGGGGGCAGGGTGCGCGGGACGACGCGCCGGTACTGG
>KL568534.1:273581-274139 GCA_000715605.1 Streptomyces speibonae
ATCTGACGGTGGCGGTCGTCGTCGCGCTGGGCGTCGGGGTGGCGCAGAGTCAGCTGACGCGGCTGCATCCGTCCGGGTGGGGCGAGCCGCTGCTCCAGGCGGTCGGCGCCAACCTGTTCGTCGTGGCGCTGCTGTTCGCCGCGCTGGTGCTGCCCGGCGTCGGCGCGCACGACGCGCTTCCGCGCGCGACCGGCGCACGGGTGCCGGCGCCGCCGGGCGTCCGGATCGCGGCCGGGTCGCTGTTGCTGCTTCCGCTGGGCTTCGCCGGGGACGATCTGCGGACGGCGGTGCAGGTGCCCGCGCTGGCGGTGATCCTGCTGTCCCTGGTGGTGGTCACCGGCCGGGGCGGACAGATCTCGCTCGGGCAGGCGGCGTACGCGGGTCTTGGCGCCCTGTTCACGGCGCTGCTGGCGGCCGGGCGTTTCCCCGGCCTGCCCGCGCTCGAGGAGCTGGCCGCGCTGGCGGTGGCGGTCGCCCTGGTCGCTCCGCTCGGCCTGCTGACGGGCTGGCCCGCGATCCGCCGCCGGGGGCTGGCGCTGGCCCTCGCGACGTTCGCGG
>KL568534.1:274370-275551 GCA_000715605.1 Streptomyces speibonae
GTCTCCGCCCAGCCGTACGCCACGGCGGGGCTGGGTCTGGGCCGGCCGGCGGGCTTCGACGGGGACCGCGCGTACTACGTCCTGGAGCTGGTGCTGCTGGCGGTCGCGCTGTCGGCGGTCTGGGCGCTGCGCCGGGGCCGCACGGGGCGTGCGCTGGCCGCGATGCGGGACCACGAGGCGGGGGCGCGGGCGGCGGGGGTGCGGGTGCCGGCGCTGAAGCTCTGGGCCTTCGTCTCCGGCGCCGCGCTGGCCGCGCTCGGGGGCGGCATGCTCGGCATGGGGCTGCGCGCCTTCGACCCCGCCGCGTACGACCCCGTGCGGGGTCTGCTGTGGTTCACCGCGGTGGTGGTCCTGGGGGCGGACAGCGCGTTGGGGGCGCTGCTGGGGGCGGCGCTGCTGGTGGGCCTGGACGCGGGCACGCGCGGCGGTGTGGCGGCGGCCGTGATCGGCGTCCTGGCGGTCCTGACGGGCCGCTTCCCCTACGGTCCCCACAACCGCCTGCGCCACCTCTCCCGCCGCCCGGCGCTGACGCCCCTGGGCGCCCGAGTACGCCACCGCCTGCGCGGTCCGGACCCCGCACCGGCCCCGGTCCCGGCTCTCACGGGGGCCACGGCGACGGGCACGGGCACGCACACCGCCGGAGGTACGCCCCTCCGCCGACGCCCGCGTCCCTCACCGGGACCTCGCCCGGCCGAACCTCACCCCGGCCCCCGGCCCCGTACGGCCGAACCCCGCCCCGCGTCCACCGGCGACACACCGCAGCCGCGGCCCGCCGCGCGACGCCAGGGCAGCGCTCCCGGCACCACACCGGCCGACCACCCCGCCGACACCGGAGAGACACACCCCACCCACCCCCCACGACACCACGGTGGGCCGGACACACCGCCCGGAGACCAACGCCCCGCCCTCCCCGGCGACCACCCCACCAACACCGACAAGACCCCGCCGACACCCGCCAGCCGCTCCGAGCGCCAAGGCAGCGCCCCCGGCACCCCACCGGGCGGCCGCCCCGCCGACACCGGAGAGACTCAGCCCACCCATCCCCCACGACACGACGGTGGGCCGGACACAGCGACCGGAGGGCGACGTCCTGCCCTCCCCGGCGACCGGCGGGCCGATGCCGGGGAAGTGGCGGAGGAGGGGTTGTCGAGGCGGGGGCCACGTGGCCGGGACGCGGGGGG
>KL568534.1:275853-277044 GCA_000715605.1 Streptomyces speibonae
ACGCGGGGGGCGGGGGGCGGGGGCGTGTCGGGCCCCCGCAGGGTGCCGCGGGGTGGGCGCCCGGCGGGGCGGCCCGGGGGCGTGCGGCAAGGGGCGGGGGTTCTGAGGGCACGGGGCGTGCGGGCGCCGGCGGGGCGTTCGGGGGGCCCGGCGCCTTCGACGACGGCGGGGGCGTGCTCGAGGCGCGGGGGCTGTATGTGCGCTACGGCGGGTTCACCGCGTTGGACGGGGTGGACATCAGGGTTCCGGCGGGGCGGGTGACCGCCGTTGTCGGGCCCAACGGGGCCGGGAAGAGCACGTTGTTCCACTGTCTGGCCGGAACCGTGCGCCCCGCGCGGGGGGCCGTCCTGCTGGACGGCCGGGACATCACCCGACTGCCCGCGCAGGCCCGCACCCGGCTCGGTGTCGCACGGACGTTCCAGCAGCTGGCGGTCTTCCCGACGCTCACCGTGGCCGACAACGTGCGGGTGGGCGCCGAGCAGGGCCGCCGGGCCCGGCCGGGAGTGGTGGAGCGGATGCTGCGGCTCCTCGGACTGGACGGGCCCGCCCGCGCGCGGCCCGCGGCCGGGCTGCCCACCGGTGCCCTGCGCCGGGTGGAGCTCGCGCGAGCCCTCGCCACCGCCCCGCGTGTGCTCCTGCTCGACGAACCCGCCGCCGGCCTCGACACCGCAGAGATCGCCGCCCTGGCGCGGATCCTGAAGGCACTGGCCGCCGACGGCACGGCGCTCCTGGTCGTCGAGCACGACCTCGATCTGGTCGCCGATCTCGCCGACGTCGTCCATGTGATGACGGCCGGGCGGGTCGTCGCCTCGGGGCCCCCGGGGCGGGTCCTGGACACCCTCGGGGAGGTGAGCGGACCATGACCACCGTCTCCCTGCGCGACGCGCGCGTGCGCTACGGCCCGCTGGAGGCCCTGCACGGCGTCGGCCTCACCGCCCCGGGCCCCGGCCTCACCGTGCTGCTGGGCCGCAACGGCTCCGGACGCTCGACCGTGCTGCGGGCGCTCGCCGGTGCCGTGCCGCTGTCCGGCGGTTCGGTGTGGTGGGACGGGCGGGACGTGACGGACGTACCGGCGTACGAACGGGCCCGGCGCGGAATGTGCCTGGTGCCGGAGCGGCGGGCCGTGTTCGGCTCGCTCACCGTGCGCGAGAACCTCGCCCTCACCGCCTCCGACCCGGCGCCCGCCCTCAC
>KL568535.1:0-6772 GCA_000715605.1 Streptomyces speibonae
GGCCGGGCGGTCCAGGGGGCCACCCACGGGGTGGGCTGGTCGGCGGGCCGTGGCCGGGTCCGGGCCGCGGTCACCGAGACGTTGGCCGGAGACGTCGCGCGGGTCATCCCGCCCCGGCCGCGGTGGCCCGCCGCACCGGCCCGCGGATCAGGACTCCTCGGAGTCGGTCTCCGCTTCCGCCTCCTCCGCCAGCGCCGCGTCCAGGCGGGCCCGTGCTCCGTCCAGCCAGCGGCGGCACACCTTGGCCAGTTCCTCGCCGCGCTCCCACAGCGCGAGGGACTCCTCCAGCGTCGTCCCGCCCGCCTCCAGGCGCCGTACCACCTCGATCAACTCGTCGCGCGCCTGCTCGTACCCGAGCGCCTCGGCCGTCCCCGCCGGCTGCCCGGTTTCCGTCCTGCTGGTCATTCCGCCCACCCTACGTGTCGACCCGTACCGTGAATTCGCCCTCGGCCACCCGCGCCCGCAGCTCCTCACCGCCCCGCACCTCGCCCGGAGCGCGCACCGCGTGCCCGTCCGCCCGCTGGAGCACGGCGTAGCCCCGTTTCAGCGTCGCGGCCGGGGACAGCGCCACCACGCGCGCGTGCGTGTGCGTCAGCTCGGAGTCCGCCCGGTCCAGCTGATGGCGCAGCGAGCGCCGCCCCCGCTCCAGCAGCGCGGTGACCTCCTCGGCGCGGGCGTCGATCATCCGGTGCGGGTCCTGTATCGAGGGCCGGGCCAGCGCATGGGCCAGCCCGCGCTCCTCCCGGTCCACCAGCGCTTCCACACAGCGCCGCGCACGGTCGCGCAGCATCCGTACCCGCTCGTACTCCTCGCCCACGTCCGGCACCACCTTCTTCGCGGCGTCGGTGGGCGTGGAGGCGCGCAGGTCGGCCACATGGTCCAGGAGCGGGTTGTCCGGCTCGTGCCCGATCGCCGAGACCACCGGCGTCCGGCACGCGGCCACCGCCCGCACCAGCTGCTCGTCGGAGAACGGCAGCAGATCCTCCACGCTCCCGCCGCCGCGCGCCACGACGATCACGTCCACCTCGTCGACCGCGTCCAGCTCCTTCACGGCCTGGACCACCTGCGGCACCGCGTGCACCCCCTGCACCGCCACGTTGCGCACCTCGAAGCGCACGGCCGGCCAGCGGTGCCGCGCGTTCTCCAGCACGTCCCGCTCGGCCGCCGACGCCCGCCCGCACACCAGTCCGATCAGCTGCGGCAGGAACGGCAGCGGCTTCTTCCGCTCCGGCGCGAACAGCCCCTCCCGCGCCAGCGACTTCTTCAGCTGCTCCAGCCGCGCCAGCAGCTCCCCGACCCCCACCGGCCGGATCTCCGCCGCCCGCAGCGACAGCTGCCCGCGCGGCGCGTACCACTCCGGTTTGCAGTGCACCACCACCCGCGCGCCCTCGCTCACGACGTCCGCGACGGCGTCGAACACCTGCCGGTAGCAGGTCACCCCCACCGAGATGTCGTACGAGGGGTCGCGCAGCGTCAGGAACACCACCCCGGCGCCGGGCCGCCGCGACAGCTGGGTGATCTGACCCTCCACCCACACCGCGCCGAGCCGGTCGATCCACCCGCCGATGAGCCGCGACACCTCCCCGACCGGGATGGGAGCCTCCGCAGACGTGTTGACAGCCATGCCGCGAGAGTAGTGCGCTCCACCGACAACGCACCGTGACCGGACCCCTTGAACCGGGCCCTTACGATGGGGGGCATGACCGCTTCGCCTGGCCGCCGTGTCCTGCTCGCCGCCCCCCGTGGCTACTGCGCGGGTGTGGACCGCGCCGTGATCGCCGTCGAAAAGGCCCTGGAACAGTACGGGGCCCCCGTCTACGTCCGGCACGAGATCGTGCACAACAAGTACGTCGTGCGGACGCTGGAGAAGAAGGGCGCGATCTTCGTCGAACGGACGGAGGAGGTCCCGCCGGGCAACATCGTGATGTTCTCCGCGCACGGCGTCGCCCCCGTCGTCCACGAGGAGGCCCAGCGCGGCCGGCTCGCCACCATCGACGCCACCTGCCCGCTGGTCACCAAGGTCCACAAGGAAGCCGTCCGGTTCGCCAACGACGACTACGACATCCTGCTGATCGGCCACGAGGGCCACGAGGAGGTCATCGGCACCTCCGGTGAGGCCCCGGACCACATCCAGCTCGTCGACGGCCCCGGTGACGTGGACAAGGTCGAGGTCCGCGACCCGTCGAAGGTCGTCTGGCTCTCCCAGACCACCCTCTCCGTCGACGAGACCATGGAGACCGTCGACGCCCTCAAGGAGAAGTTCCCCCAGCTGATCTCCCCGCCCAGCGACGACATCTGCTACGCCACGCAGAACCGCCAGCTCGCGGTCAAGCAGATGGGCGCCGAGGCCGACCTGGTGATCGTGGTCGGCTCGCGCAACTCCTCCAACTCCAAGCGCCTGGTGGAGGTCGCCAAGCTGGCCGGCGCCCGCGCCGCGTATCTGGTGGACTTCGCCGACGAGATCGACGAGGCCTGGCTGGAGGGCGTCACCACGGTCGGCGTGACCTCGGGGGCCTCGGTGCCGGAGGTCCTGGTCGAGCAGGTGCTGGAGTGGCTGTCCCGGCGCGGCTTCGACGACGTCGAGATCGTCAAGGCGGCCGACGAGTCCATCGTCTTCTCCCTGCCCAAGGAGCTCCGCCGCGACCTGCGCGAGGAGGCCGCCACCCTGGTGGCCGAGCGCGGCGGCACGGGGACCGGCGCGGACGCGGCGCAGTGACCGTGACGGCACGCAAGGCGGCCGGGCGGCCGCTTTCGTGACGGTCCGTCGTTCGACGTAACGTAGGGACATGCAGATCTTCGGCGTGGACATCGGCGGATCCGGGATCAAGGGTGCCCCGGTGGACCTGGACAAGGGGGACCTGGCGCAGGAGCGCTGCAAGGTCCTCACCCCGCACCCCGCCACGCCCGACGCGGTGGCGGACGGGGTCAAGCAGGTCGTCGACCACTTCGGCTGGACCGGCCCGGTCGGCATCACCTTCCCCGGTGTGGTCACCGACGGCGCCACCATCCGCACGGCGGCCAACGTCGACAAGGGCTGGGTCGACACCGACGCGCGCGTCCTGCTCGGCGACCGCCTCGGCGGCCTGCCGGTGACGGTGGTGAACGACGCGGACGCGGCGGGCGTCGCCGAGATGCACTTCGGCGCCGGCCGGCACCGCCGGGGCACGGTGATCGTGCTGACCTTCGGCACCGGCATCGGCAGCGCCCTCTTCGTGGACGGCGTCCTCGTCCCCAACACCGAGCTGGGCCATCTGGAGCTGCACGGCCACGACGCGGAGAAGCGGGCCTCCAGCAAGGCCAGGGACGACCACGACCTGTCGTGGGAGGAGTGGGCGCACCGGGTGCAGAAGTACCTGGCGCACGTGGAGATGCTGTTCTCGCCGGAGCTGTTCATCATCGGCGGCGGGGTCAGCCGCAAGGCCCACAAGTTCCTGCACCACATCAAGGGCATCAAGGCGGAGATCGTCCCCGCCCAGCTGCAGAACAACGCGGGCATCGTGGGGGCGGCGATGCGGGCGGCGACGGGCGGCGCGTAGCCGCCCGCGCTAGGGGCGGGGGCGGCTACGCGCGAGGCGGCGGTTGATCGCGCGCACCCGGCGCACCCGCCGGACCAGCACGATCACACCCGCGATCAGCGTCCCGCCGTAGAGCCACCCGGCCTGGGTGGCCAGGCCGGTCACCATGCCCATCAGCCAGTCGATGGTGCCGCCCTCGCCCTCGTCGGCGAGGGGGACCATCCCCACGGCGAAGGAGATCGGCACGACGATGGGCGCGATGAACAGCTCCGACTCGCGCACCCACAGCGCGGTCAGCACGCACACCGGCAGGAACAGCACCCCGTACACCGTCTGCGACGCCCCGAACAGGGTTTCGGTCAGCAGCCCGAGGACGAGCATCACGGCCCCGCAGAACAGCCCGCCGCCCAGCCCGGTGAGCCGCGGCCGGCGGGCCGCGGGCGGGGGAACGGGCCGGTCCGGCCGCGCGGACCGTACGACCCCGCCGCCCGCCGCCCGCTTCGCCTGCGGCGGAACCGGCGGCTTCACCGGCGGCTTCACCGGCCGGGACGGCCTCGGCGGCTTGGACGGCCCCGGCGGCCCGGGCGCCGGGTCACGTCGCGGTCCGTGCTGCGCGGGTCGCGTCCTGTGTTGCTCCACTGGACCAACTTAGGTCGTTTTATGTGCCGAACCATCCGTCGGACACGCCGGGATCCGCGCCCCGGGCGGGCGTCCGACGCCTCGGCCGGGCGGGTGCGGGCACGCCGTAGACTGGTGGATCGGTCCGTACGGCCCCGTAGGACCGGTCCTCGCCCTCATCCTCACGTACGGGAAGTCGCAAACGTGTCGCTCACGATCGGAATCGTCGGTCTGCCGAATGTCGGCAAGTCGACCCTGTTCAACGCCCTGACCAAGAACGACGTGCTGGCGGCCAACTACCCGTTCGCCACGATCGAGCCGAACGTCGGCGTGGTCGGCGTCCCCGACCCCCGCCTGACCAAGCTGGCGGAGATCTTCGGCTCCCAGCGCATCCTCCCGGCCACCGTCGACTTCGTCGACATCGCCGGCATCGTGCGCGGCGCCTCCGAGGGCGAGGGCCTGGGCAACAAGTTCCTCGCGAACATCCGCGAGTCCGACGCGATCTGCCAGGTCATCCGCGCCTTCAAGGACGAGAACGTCGTCCACGTCGACGGCAAGGTCTCGCCGAAGGACGACATCGAGACGATCAACACCGAGCTGATCCTCGCCGACCTGCAGACCATCGAGAAGGTCCTGCCCCGCCTCCAGAAGGAGTCGCGGATCAAGAAGGACATCGTGCCCAAGGTCAAGGCGGTCGAGGAGGCCAAGGAGATCCTGGAGAAGGGCGACACGCTGTTCTCGCAGGGCATCGTCCAGGGCACCGAGCGCGCGGAGCTCCTCCACGACCTGCACCTGCTCACCACCAAGCCCTTCCTCTACGTCTTCAACGTCGACGAGGACGAGCTGACCGACGAGGACTTCAAGAACGAGCAGCGCGAACTGGTCGCCCCCGCCGAGGCGATCTTCCTCAACGCCAAGCTGGAGGCGGACCTCGCCGAACTGGACGAGGACGAGGCCCTGGAGCTCCTCCAGTCCGTCGGCCAGGAAGAGCCCGGCCTCGCCACCCTCGCCCACGTCGGCTTCCGCACCCTCGGCCTGCAGACCTACCTCACGGCCGGCCCCAAGGAGTCCCGCGCCTGGACCATCAAGAAGGGCGCCACCGCCCCCGAGGCCGCCGGTGTCATCCACACCGACTTCCAGAAGGGCTTCATCAAGGCCGAGGTCATCTCCTTCTCCGACCTGGTCGAAACCGGCTCGGTGGCCGAGGCCCGCGCCAAGGGCAAGGCCCGCATGGAGGGCAAGGACTACGTGATGCAGGACGGCGACGTCGTGGAGTTCCGCTTCAACGTGTGACCGGTTCATCACCGTCCACCGGATGATTCGCTGGGCGTGCGGGTCTCGAGGGGCCGGCCTCCGAGGAGGCCGGCCCCTGGTCGTCACTCCTTCTTGGAGCACCTGAAACGATCGGCGTCGTTCGGATCGCCGTGGCCCTTGTACCGCGCGGCCAGTGGGTACATGCACAGCGGCCTTCTCATGCCGGTCTCTCCGTTCGGCCCCTCGCCGACGCCGAGCAGGGTCGTGGGCTCCTTGTCGTTCTCGACCCAGTTCACGACCGCCTCCAGCGCACTGCCGGGGCTCGGAAGCGCGCCGTAGTACCCGGCAGGCATCAGACCCGGATACGGGTGCGACCGTACGAGCGTTTCGTGGCCGCCGCCGGGTGCCAGGAAGAGCCGTGCGAAGCCCTGGACTGCACGGATGCCGCCCATCCGCTCCGCAAGCCCGGTGTAGTAATCGATGGTCCCTTGCACGGGGATGGAATTGTCGAAAGTGCCGTGCGTGATGACCATTTTGCCGCCGGCCGCGCGAAAGGCGGAGAGGTCGGTGTCCGCTGCGTCGACGGTCCTCTCCCACTTCGCGACCGACCCCTCGAAGAGGTCGGCGAACGTGTCGTAGGTGAGGGTGCGCCAGTCGAACGCCGGGTCCTGGAGAACCCAGTGCGTGACCCAGGTCAGGGCATCCCGCCTCGGCTGCGGAGAGGTGGTCCCGTCCTCATCGGTCACGGTGCCCGCCATGCGGTCGAGCGGAGTGCCGGGAGGCGGGCCGTACCAGAGGAACGTGCCGTCGGTGCCGCGCGGGCCCTCCCATATCTTGTTGATGATGTCGGCTTCCCGCGCGGTGATCACATCGCCGATCAGGGTCCGGGCGTCGAAGGCGCACGCGCGCCAGTCGGAGACGATGCGGTCGTCGATACCGTCCCGTCCGTCACACCGGTCGATCACCCTGCCGTTCACCGCCTCGAAGGTCGACTGCGGGATGAAGTGATCAGCCTCATTCATCACGACCTGGGGCCAGAGCGCGGAGGGAAGCAGGCGCGACAGGTTCAGCGCGGGCCAGAACACGGCGAGACCGTCATAGTCGTTCGGGTGGCGCTGCGCCTCCATCATCGCCTGACGGCCACCGGCCGAGCCGCCGTGGAAGTAGGAATGGACGGGTCCCCTGCCGTAGTAGGCGGTGATCAGCTGCTTGGCGGTGACGGCTGTCTGATGGATCGACAGGTGATTCCAGACGTCGATGACGGGTGTGTCGAGGGTGTTGTCGGGGTTGAGCGCGAACTCCCCCTGGTTGTTCGTCGTCGGTACTCCGGCGTCGGTGTTCGCCGTGGCGTATCCGGCAGCCAGGGAGCACGGGTCGTACCGGCC
>KL568535.1:6977-12345 GCA_000715605.1 Streptomyces speibonae
ACTCGTCCGGCCCCCCGCCCACGAAGCCGCCGCCACCGGTACCGACGAACCGCCCGTTCCATGCCGAGGAGGGGAGGAACACCCCGACCCGGAAGGACGCGTCGGACGACGGGTCGATCACCGTGAGCTGAACGTCGCAGTACGCCGGGAGGTCTTCCGTGGCGCTGACCGAAGTGGCGCTCTCGACCCTCCTGCCGGGCAGCCGCACGTCGATCATGCTCTCGCACGAACGAACCGGTGTCCCGCTCCTCGACGGAACGTCAGCGGAACGGGTGCCGGCGGTGGGAACGAACGGGGGCGTGGGCAGGGACGTCGCCAGGGCCCAGGCCACCACCGCCGACGTGATCAGTAACAGGACGTGACGACCTCTGCTTCTCCGCCGCGCCGCGGATGTGTGGGTCGCTTCGCTCATGGCCGTTTCCTCTCTGGGGCGACGGAGCGTCGCTCCCGTGGTGAGGTGACCGTATGCCATCCTGGCACTTGGTGCCAGACTGGCATACGGTAACCGTGTTGGTCGGGGACCAACCCATGCACACGAGAAGGCGGGAAAGCTATGAACACATCGGGAGCGGTACTCGTCACCGGGGCGAGTTCGGGCATCGGCGCGGAGTTCGCACGACAGCTCGCGGGCCGCGGCCATGACACCGTGCTCGTCGCCCGCCGCGCCGAGCGTCTTGAGGCGCTGGCCTCGGAACTGTCCGCTTCCCACGGCCCTCGCTCCGTGGCCCTGCCGATGGATCTGACGGAACCCGGGGCGGGGCAGGCGCTGCGTGCCGAGACCGACCGGCTCGGGATCGACGTCGCCGGAGTGGTGAACAACGCAGGTGTCGCCAACCACGGGTTCTTCCGCGACGAACAGCTCGACCGGCTCAAGGCCGAGGTCGCGCTCGACGTCCTCGGGGTCGTGGAGATCAGCCATGCCTTCCTGCCGCGCCTTCGGGAGCGGGGAGAGGGCTTCCTGATCAACATCGCGAGCATGGCCGCGTACAGCGCGAGTCCCACCATGGCCGTCTACGGCGCGTCCAAGGCGTTCGTGCTCAGTTTCACCGAGGCGCTCTGGTACGAGGAGCGGGGCTCGGGCGTGACGGTCTTCGCCGTCTCGCCGGGGGCGACGCAGACGGAGTTCTTCGACGTGGCGGGCGAGAGCGCGAGCGGCAACGCCCGGCGGATGCCGGCCTCGGCGGTCGTCCGGACGGCGCTGGGGGCCCTCGACCGCGGCAACTCGCAGCCGAGCGTCATCGTCGGAGGCGGGAACCGGGTCGTCGCCGGTGTCTCGCGTCTGCTCGGCCGCCGTCGGATGACACGAACCGTCGGACGGACGATGACCCGCGCCATGGCGCAGGGCCGATGACCACCGAGAGGCAGGGGTGCCGCGTGGCTATGCTGATCGCATGACGGAGAGCGCAGGTTCGGCGGAGCGGCTGTGGGACCGGACACGTCGTTCCGTCCAGGCGGAGATCGCCCAGGTCGCCATGGACCTCTTCCTCCGGAAGGGGTTCGACCGGACCACGATCGACGAGATCGTTGCCGTGGCGGGCGTGTCCCGGCGCTCGTTCTTCCGCTACTTCGGAACCAAAGAGGACATCGTCCTCGGCGACCTCGCCGATGAGGGCGCGAAGGTGAGTGCCGAACTCGCCAAGCGTCCCGATGAAGAGGATCTGTGGACGGCGCTGCGCTCCGCGATCCTGGCCGTCGGAGACGCGGAGGAGGACGACGAGCGCACGCTCGCCGTCGCACGGATGATGTACGGCAGCCCGTCCCTGCGAGCCCGCAGCATCGAGAAGCACCTGCGCTGGCAGTCCGACCTCCTCCCCGAGGTGCGCCGGCGTCTTGGTCCGCCCGAGGAAACGGCCGACCTGCGGGCCGCGGCCGTCGTGGCCAGTGCGATCACATGTCTCGACGTCGCCGGAGAGGCCTGGACCCGAGCCGGCGCGGACCGGCCGCTCGCCGTCTACTTCACCGAAGCCCTGGACGCCGTACATCGCGGATGAGGGTGCGGATCCCGTTCGGTCCTGGTCTCGTCTCCGCGGCCGTCGAGGAGAACCCCGCGGCCCCGCCGACGGCTGGAGCGCCTCCGGTGTGACCGTCGGAGGCGTCCGCGGCTCCCAGGATTCTTTGAGGTTCCTCCTGTACGGATGGTGCCGTGACTGATGCCGCTGCCCGGACCACGGTGCTCGTCGTCGACGACGAGCCGAACATCCGCGATCTGCTCTCGCAGACCTTGCGTCTCGTCGGTTTCGGGACCGTCACCGCGGCCGGCGGTTTCGAGGCGCTGACGGCGGCGGAGTCGGCACGGCCGGGCATCGTCGTTCTCGACGTGATGCTGCCGGACATCGACGGTTTCGAGGTCGCGCGGCGGCTGCGTGCCACCGGCCATGACGTGCCGGTCCTCTTCCTCACCGCCCGGGACACCGTGGAGGACCGGATCGCCGGCCTGACGGCGGGAGGCGACGACTACGTCACCAAGCCCTTCAGCCTCGAGGAGATCGTGCTGCGTATCCGTGCGATTCTGCGTCGCACGCAGGCGGCGGGCAGCGCGCGGGAGGAGCCCGGACGCGACGGCGTGCTGCGCTACGCCGACCTGGAGCTCGACGAGGACGCCCACACCGTCCAGCGTGGCGGGCGCGCCGTCGCGTTGTCGCCGACCGAGTTCAACCTGCTGCGTTTCCTGCTGGAGAACACCGGCCGCGTCGTCAGCAAGGCGCAGATCCTGGACCGGGTGTGGAGCTACGACTTCGGCGGCGACAGCCGCATCGTGGAGAGTTACGTCTACTACCTCCGCAAGAAGATCGACTCAGCGGGACCGCCGCTGCTGCACACCGTGCGCGGCGTGGGGTACACCTTGCGGCTGCCTCGCGGGGAGGGCTGATGCCGCGTCCGCGCCGCTGGCAGCACTGGACACTGCGCTCGCGTCTGACGGTGATCGCCACGGGGCTGACCGCGCTGGCGGTGCTCGGGGCCAACGCCGCCGGGCTGCTCCTGCTGAACTCCTACCTGGTCGACCGGGTCGACACGCAGCTCAGGTCCATGAGCGGACGGGCCCAGGCAGAACGGTTCGACGGAGCCGGCCCACAGGAGCTGGAGCGGTTCGCCAAGGGCCGGTCGGACGCGGACGACCTGCTCGCCCTGCGGTTCGACTCGATCATCTACTTCTACAAGGACGGGGAGCCGGTCACCGGCGTCCCCGAGCAGCCCGAGTACGGCGAGCCCGCGCTGCCGGACGCCGCGGAGCTGCTGGAGAGGGCCGGATCGCTGTTCACGGTGCCGGCCGCGGACGGCGGCAGCGACTGGCGTGTGCACGTCGGCGAGCCGTCGGCGACCGGTGCCTTCACCGTCGGTGCCACCCGTCTTCAGCAGGTCGAGGAGACCACCGACCGGCTGCTGCTGATCGACACGATCGTGATGACGGTCGTTCTCGCCCTGCTCGGCGGCGCCGCCGCGCTGGTCGTCCGCCTGGGCCTGCGGCCGCTGACGCGGATGGAGACGACCGCGGAGGCCATCGCGGCCGGTGACTTCACCCGGCGGGTCACCGACACCGACCCGCACACCGAACCGGGGCGGCTCGGACGCGCGATGAACCTGATGCTCGGCCGGGTCGAGTCCGAATTCGCCGCGCGTACGGCCTCCGAGCAGCGGTTGCGGCGCTTCCTCGCCGACGCCTCGCACGAGCTGCGCACCCCGCTCACCTCCATCCGCGGTTTCGCCGAACTCTCCCGGCGCGGCGGCGACGCCGACGACGGGATGCGGCGCATCGAGGAGGAGGCCTGCCGGATGGACGTGCTCGTCGAGGATCTGATGCTGCTCGCGCGGCTCGACGAGCGGCGGCTGCCCGAGCGGCGCCCCGTCGACCTGCTGGAGCTGGCCGCCGAGGTCGTACGGGATCTGCACGCCCGCTCGCCGCTGCGCACGGTGCGGCTGACCGGTCTCGGCGGGACCGGTTCCCCCGGGCCGGTCACCGTCACCGGCGACCCGCTCCGGCTGCGGCAGGTCCTCGCCAACCTCCTCGTCAACGCCGACCGGCACACACCGCGACAGGCGCGGATCACCGTCCGCCTCGGACCGGCGCGGGCCCCGCTCGTCGGCCCGGCCGCTGTGGGGGTCGGCACCGCGCCCCCGCCCGGCACGCCCGTGGCCGTGGTCGAGGTGGCGGACACCGGAGCCGGCGTCCCGCCCGAGCACGCCCCGTACGTCTTCGAGCGCCTCTACCGCGCCGACCCGGCCCGCACGGGCGGCGGCAGCGGACTCGGCCTGTCCATCGCCGCCGCGCTCGTCGAGGCACACGGGGGGCGTGTCGAGCTGGCCGCCGCCGTACCGGGAGCGGGTGCCACGTTCCGGGTCGTCCTGCCGCGCACCGCAGCGACGTAGCCGCGGCCGTTCGCGCGCGCGGGCGCGGAGACACAGTGATTCCCAGGTGGCTCCGAGGTTCACCGCAGGCTGCTGTGAACCTGCCCTGCCAGCATCGCCACCCGTACGGCCGGCCGGCTGGTCCGCAGCCGGCGGCGTACCGAGAAGAGGAGTGGCAACGATGCGAAGGACCTTGATGATCCGCGCACTCGCCGTGCCCGCCACCGCGGTGCTGGCACTGGGTCTGCTGACGGGGTGTGGCAGCTCCGGCGACGAGACGTCGCAGGTCGCTTCCGTGGGCGACGGCACGTCCGCCGCCCCCGGTGCGGACAGGAGCGATGCCGAGCAGTCCCAGGAGTTCGTCGACTGCGTGCGTGAGCACGGTGTCGCCATGGAGGACCCCGACCCGGAGACCGGAGAGCTCAACCGCGGCAGCGTCACGGGCGGTGGCGTGGACACGGAGAAGTTGCAAGAGGTCATGACCGCGTGCCGGGACCTGATGCCGCAGTCCCTGGCCACTGAGCGGCAGTTCGATCAGGAGGAGGCCCGGAAGTTCGCCGGCTGCATGCGGGAACAGGGCGTGGACATGGAGGACCCGGGCCCCGAGGGCTTCGACGACAGTGTGCGGGAGCAGCGGGACGATCCCGGGTTCCAGGACGCCATGGAGCAGTGCCGCGACACGATGCCGGCCGGAAGCGGGAGCGCCGGAGAGTGACCACCCAGGACACCGCGCGGGAGCCGCACCCTCTCATGGACGGCGCGAACCACGACGACGACCGGGCCGAGTCCGCGCCGGTCACGCGCCGCAGGCGGCACCGGCTGCGCACCTCACTGATCCTGCTCGCCGCGATCGCCGTGACCGCGACGGGTGCCGTCGCCGCCACCGGAGCCCTCGGCGGTGACGGCGGCCCCGTCGCCGCGGCCCCGTCGGGCCCGCCCAGGACCGCCAAGGTGCAGCGCACCACGCTGACGCGTACCGAGACCGTCGCCGGCACGCTCGGATACCTGTCTCTTATACACATCT
>KL568535.1:12606-16355 GCA_000715605.1 Streptomyces speibonae
CTGCCCGCCGCGGGCGAGACGATCGAACGCGGCGAGGCCGTCTACAGCGTCGACGAGGAGAAGGTGCCGCTGCTGTACGGCTCCACCCCGCTCTACCGCACGCTCGCCGTGGGCAGCGAGGGCAAGGACGTCGAACTGCTGGAGAAGAACCTCTCCGCCCTCGGCTACACGGGCTTCACCGTCGACGAGGAGTTCACGCAGGGTACGGACGACGCCGTACGTGGCTGGCAGGAGGACCTCGGCCGCGAGGAGACCGGCACCGTGCGGGCCGGGGACGCGGTCGTCGCCTCCGGCGCCAGACGGGTCGCCGAGGTGAGGGCCCCACGCGGCTCCGCTCCCGCCGGGGACGTGCTCACCTGGACCGGCACGGAGCGGATCATCACCGTCGACCTCGAAGCGAAGTTCGAGGACCTCGTCGAGGACGGCGAGAACGCCACCCGGGCCACGGTCGAACTCCCGGACGGCACCTCGGTCGACGCCGAGGTGTCCGACATCGGGACCGCGGCCACGGCCGTGGCCGACGGCGAAGAGGGCGGGGCCGGCTCCGGCGGGAGCGGTGCCGGGGAGGCCACCCTTCCCGTCGAGCTGAAGGTCGGGGACCAGAAGGGGCTCGGCCGCTACCAGGCGGCCCCGGTCGAGGTCACCCTGGCCGCGGAGTCCCGCGAGGACGTGCTCGCGGTGCCGGTCAACGCGCTGGTGGCACTGCGGGAGGGCGGCTACGCCCTGGAGACCGTGGGCAGCACGGGCATCGAGTACCTTCCGGTCGACCTCGGCATGTTCGCGGGCGGCATGGTCGAGGTGTCCGGTGAGGGCGTCACCGACGGCCTGGTCGTGGGGGTCCCGAAGTGACCGCGCCCGTGATCGAACTGGCCGGGGTGTCCAAGACGTACGGGGACGTGACCGCCCTGGCCGGCGCCGATCTGACCGTTCGCCGCGGCGAACTGCTCGCCATCGTCGGCCCGTCGGGCTCCGGCAAGTCCACGATGCTCAACATCATGGGGACACTGAGCCGTCCCTCGGCCGGCACGGTCCGCGTCGACGGCCACGCCGTCGAGGACCTCAGCGACCGCGAGCTGTCCGCGCTGCGCGCCGGGACGATCGGGTTCGTCTTCCAGTCCTTCCACCTCGCCCCGGGTGTGCCGGCCGTGGACTCCGTCGCGGACGGACTGCTCTACAGCGGCAAGCCGCGCGCCGAGCGGCGCCGCCTCGCCGAGCGCACGCTGCGCCGCGTCGGTCTCGGACACCGGCTCCACAACGAACCGCACCAGCTGTCCGGCGGGGAGAAGCAGCGCGTGGCCATCGCCCGCGCCGTGCTCGGCGATCCGCCGCTCCTGCTCGCCGACGAACCCACCGGCGCGCTCGACTCCCGCTCCGGCGCCGTCGTGATGGGACTGCTGCACGACCTGCACCGGTCCGGAACGACGGTCGTGGTCATCACCCACGACCGGGACATCGCCGCCTCCCTGCCACGCGAGGTCCGGATCAAGGACGGCCGTATCGAACACGACTCGGACATACAAGCCGCAGGCCGGCGAGGGAGCTACCAGGGGATGGGGACATGAGCACGGCAGCACCACCCCGCCCCGGGCGGGAACGCCCCCGCCCGGCCCGGCTGTCCCCCGCGGACGTGCTCCGGGTCGGCGGCTCCGGCCTGCGCTCGCGCCCCCTGCGGGTCTTCCTCTCTGCACTGGGCATCGCCATCGGCATCGCCGCGATGATCGGCGTCGTGGGCATCTCCACCTCCAGCCAGGAGGAACTGAACCGCAGGCTGGATGCGTTGGGCACCAACCTGCTCACCGTCGGACCCGGCCAGTCCTTCGGCGGGGGAGAGGCCCGTCTGCCCGACGAGACGGTGGAGATGGTCCAGCGGATCGGCCCCGTCGAGTCGGCCGCCGCGGTCGGTCTGACGGACGCCAAGGTCTACCGCAACGACCACGTCCCGGCGACGGAGACGGGCGGCATCGGTGTCTACGCGGCCGACACCGCCCTGATGAAGACGCTGGGGACCGAGATCACCGACGGTCAGTGGCTCAACAGCGCCAACGAGCGGTACCCGGCCGTCGTCCTCGGCCTGAGGGCCGCCGAACAGCTGGCCGTGCACGAGTCGGGGCCCGACGTCCAGGTGTGGCTCGGCGGGCGCTGGTTCACCGTGGTCGGACTCCTCGCGGCCAACGAGCTCGTCCCCGAACTGGACTCCGCCGCGCTGGTCGGCCGGCCGGTCGCCGAGCGGGAGCTGGGCTACGACGGCCATCCGACGACCGTGTACGCCCGCGCACGGCCCGCGGCGGTCTCCGACGTCCAGGCCGTGCTCGGCGCCACCGCCAACCCCGAGGACCCCAGCGCCGTCGAGGTCTCCCGGCCGTCCGACGCCCTCGCCGCCAAGGAAGCCACCGACGAGACGCTGGGCGGGCTGCTGCTCGGCCTCGGCGCGGTCGCGCTGCTCGTCGGCGGCGTCGGCGTCGCCAACACCATGGTCATCTCCGTACTGGAACGCCGCGCCGAGATCGGCCTGCGCCGCTCGCTGGGCGCGACCCGCGGCCAGATCCGCACCCAGTTCCTGTGCGAGTCCCTGCTGTTGTCCGCCCTCGGCGGAGTGGGAGGCATCCTGCTCGGCATCGGCGTGACCGGCGGCTACGCCACCTACCAGGGCTGGCCCTCCGTGGTACCCGCGTGGGCGATGTCCGGCGGCCTCGGCGCGACACTCGTCATCGGCGGCCTGGCCGGCTTCTACCCAGCCGTCCGAGCCGCCCGCCTGCCACCCACCGAGGCCCTCGCAGCCACCTGAGACAACACCCCCGCCACCGGTGGGGTCGGCGCCCACCTGGGCCGGGGCGCCGAGTCGGCGGCCGGGCGGGTTGCACCACTCGCCGTTCGATCCGTTGCCTTGCGGCTGGTGTCGGTCCCGTCGGGTGGATCCCCGCGTGATCGCTCCAGGCAATAACTCGGCGGCCGCGCGGCCCGCTTCGTGGCAAGGTGGGTCCCGTTGACCGGGCTGTGCGGGGAGCGAGGGGAGACGGCTCATGGAGACCCATCGGCTGGGGCGTACGGATGCCGAGATCACCCGGCTGGGGTTCGGCGGCGGTCCGCTGGGCGGACTGTTCGAGCCGCTGGACGACGCCACCGCGGCCCGGGCGCTGGACGCCGCCTGGGAGTCGGGCATCCGCTACTTCGACACCGCGCCGCACTACGGCATCGGCCACTCCGAGCGCCGGATCGGGGACCTGCTGCGCGGCAAGCCCCGGGCCGGGTTCACGCTGTCCACCAAGGTCGGGCGGCTGCTCGTGCCGCAGGACGCGCGGGGGCGGACGGACGACTCCTTCGCCGTCCCGGCCACTCACCGACGGGTGTGGGACTTCACCCGCGACGGTATCCGCCGCAGCGTCGAGGAGTCCCTCACCCGCCTCGGCCTCGACCGGATCGACGTCCTCTACCTGCACGACGCCGAACAGCACTTCGAGGACGCGCTGCGCGACGGCTACCCCGCGTTGGCCCAGCTGCGCGCCGAGGGCCTCGTCGGGGCGATCGGCGCGGGCATGCACGACGCCGGCAAGCTCACGCGCCTGGTGCGGGAGGCCGACCCGGACGTGGTGATGCTCTCCGGGCGCTACACCCTGCTCGACCACAGCGCCCTGGACGATCTGCTGCCGGCCTGCCTCGAGCACGGGGTGTCGGTGGTGGCCGCGTCCGTCTTCAACTCCGGTCTCCTGGCCACCGACCGGCCGTCCGCGGGAGCCCGCTACGACTACGGC
>KL568535.1:16584-17550 GCA_000715605.1 Streptomyces speibonae
TCAGAGATGTGTATAAGAGACAGAGCTGGTGGAGCGGGTCCACCGGATCGCCGACGTCTGCCAGGCGCACGGAGTCACCGTCCCCCAGGCCGCCATGGCCTTCCCGCTGCTCCACCCCGCGGTCGCGGGCATCGCCGTCGGCATGCGCACCGCCGAGGAGGTACGGCGCAATGCCGAGGCGTTCGCCGCACCGGTCCCGCCGGAGCTGTGGACAGAGCTGTGCGGCGAGGGGCTGCTGGATCAGCGCGCCGTCGGGGTGTAGGCAGCACCGCCCTCGGCCGTGGCCGAGCACATAGAGGCCGAGCACGTCCGGGTCGACCTGCGCCACGACGACGGGGGGCCGCGGATCACCGTGACCGACGACGGCAGGGGCGGCGCGGATCCGGCGCGGGGCAGCGGCCTGGCCGGCATCCGGCGCAGGCTCGGCGCCATCGACGGCACCCTCGCCCTCGACAGCCCGGCCGGCGGCCCCACCCGGGTCACCGTCGAGCTGCCCTGCGCCCTGTCCTCGCAGCAGACCCTGGCCAACTGACCACCGCCCCTCGCGACACCGGCGGAGCACCGGTCCACCGGCGTTCGCAGGGCCGGCCGCTCGCCGCCCGTCGCCCCACATTCAGCCGTGGCCTGTGAGGCGCACCCGATGGCCCACGCCACCGGGCGGCCGGGCAGCTCACCCACGGGGAGCCCGCCGCCGACTTCGTCCCGCGCCACATCGTCCACCCGGCCGGCCCCCCCAGGAGGAGGGCCGGCCGGTGTCGTCCGGACGTACGTACGTCCGGACGACACCCGCGCTCAGGACCGCGTCGGCCCGCGCAGCCCCCTCGGGCAACCCCGCGCCGCGTCCGACGCGCCCCGCGCCGCCTCCTTCCTCACTCCTCCTGCCGAAGCAGACGGGCCGGGCCGAGGGCGGCGAGGGCGTGCAGCTCCTGGGGCCGTTCCGGCGAGGGAACGATCCGCAGGGCCCCG
>KL568535.1:17732-23696 GCA_000715605.1 Streptomyces speibonae
TTCCGGCGAGGGAACGATCCGCAGGGCCCCGAACGGGCCCGCGATCCCGACCAGGCGCGGGACCGGCCGCAGCAGCAGCGGTCGCCGGGACCGAGGACACCGTCGAGCACAGCCTCGCTCAGCAGATGGTGCAGATGGACCAGGCGGTCCGCGGCCGTCGGACCGGCCGTGGCCAGGTACAGCTCCCGCTGCACCGGGGCCCGGTCACCGGACGGTCCGTCCGCGGGCAGTTCCACGGCCGTCCGGGGCACGGCGGGCGGCCCGGCGGTCGCCGGGAACAGCTTGAGCAGCCGGCGCAGGGCGGTGCTCTCCTCGGCGGGCCCCGGCCCGAGCCAGGCGGTCGAGGCGTCCTGGGCGATGTGAGCGAAGCGGAACCGCTCCCGCACCTGGGCCGGATTGCCGGCCAGGAACACCGTCCGGGTGAAGTCGCGCCGCCAGGCGGCCGCCGCCTCCCCTCGGACGCCGCGCGCGAACGCGTACGTCTCCCTGATCCAGGACGGCAGGTCGAGGTCGCGCAGCACGCACACCGCGAGCACCTTCGGCTCCGCGCCCGCCGCAGCCATGTCCCGCTGGGCCGCCAGCAGCCCCTCCTCGGTCAGCAGGTCGAACCGCGCGGCCAGCTCCGGCCGCGCCTCGCGTATGCGCCGGGCGTTCTCGGCGCGCAGCAACTGCTGGGAGATGATCACAGGTAGACCGCCTCCAGGAGGTCCCGGGCGGGAGCGGGGCGATGCCTGGCCAGCAGGCCGGCGGTCAGGCGGTAGGGATTGACGTGGAGGTGGTCCTTGCGGTGACGGGCCAGCACCTCCGCGACCGGTGCCGGGTCCCGCGGGCGGTCGCCGGTGAGCAGCCGGGAGGCCCGGGCCATGCTCTGGCGCAGCACCTCCCACCGGAACGACTGCTGCTGTCCCGCGCCGAGCACCGCGATGAAGTACAGGCGCACCCCCAGCCGCAGCACCGGGTCGTCGTACTCCTCGCCCAGCTCCCGCAGCAGCGCGCCGACGGTGTGCCCCTCCCAGCCGCCGTGCCGCGCCGACCGGATCCGGCCGTCGATCGGCACCCGGCCCAGCACCACCCGGCGGACCGCGGCGCCGCTCGCCGCCAGCACCCGCTCCACCAGGTGGTAGTCGGCCTCCAGTTCACGGTCGTAGAGCAGCACGATCTCGTCGAAGGACGCGGCCAGCGGCAGCAGCTCCCGCATCATGCACGCCAGGTAGTTCGGGCGGCCGTCGGGGTCGACGATCTGGCGCAGCGGCAGCCCGTACCGGGTGGCGTCCAGGTACACCGGGCCGCCGCAGTGGCGCAGATCGAGGCAGAACCCGAGTTCGGCGAGGCGCTCGAGTGACTGCTCGGCCCCCAGCGCGGGCGGCTGGTGCTCCCGCAGCCCGGGGTCGTGCATGCCCAGGCGCGCGTAGTGCCCGGCCCACAGCTGGAGCACCCGGGCCCCGGCCGGATGCACCCAGCCGTCCTCCTCGACCGCCTCGGCGTACGGCCGCAGCGCGGCGGCGCCGGGCCGTTCCTCCTCCGCCCGGTACCCGACGTACAGCTCCCCTATCTCCTCCTCCGACAGACCGGAGTAGTCGGCGTCCCCGACCGCGCGGTCGAGGTACTCCCAGAACCCCAGGGTCTGTTCGGTGAGGTGATAGGCGGTGGGGCTGTAGCGGTACGTCACGTCCGCGACCCGGCTGCTCGCCCGGTACATCACGTCGGTCCACAGCAGCCCCTTGAGGTGACTGGGGGTCAGCGGCTTGGAGGGGGTGACGGTGATCGGCGCCAGCAGCACACGGGGCCTGCCCGGCGGCCGTTCCCGGCCGCCGGCGGTCCGCTCCGGTGCGGTCACGGTGCCGCTCACGCCGGCTGCTTCCGCCCGTGGACGAAGAACACCCGCCGCACCCCCGGCACGGAGCGGGGAGGCACCGGATCCGGCCAGCGGCCGTAGTCGGCGGCCGGCTCGCCGGGCTGTACCGCCTCGGCCTTCAGGCCGTGCGCCGCGAACAGCGCCTCGGGCTCGTCCGTGCCGAACACCCAGGGACAGCCCCAGTCGGCGAACACCTTCAGCAGCACCTGGACGTCCGGCAGCGTCAGCGCCGCCGCGTTGACGAGGTCGGCGGCGATCCGGCTGCCCGGTGCCATGAGGGCGGCCACCCGCTCCAGCAGGCGGTGCGCGTCCTCCTCGGGGAGGTAGTAGAGCAGCCCCTCCACCAGCCAGACCGACGGGCGGTCCGGGTCGTAGCCGGCCCGCAGGAGCTCCTCCTCCCACCCCGGCGCGGCGAGGTCGAGCGGCACGGCACGCCGGTCCACCCGGGGCCGCTCCGAGGCGAGGCGTTCCTCCTTGTGGGCGAGTACGGCGGGCCGGTCCAGCTCGAAGTAGCGGGTGCCGTCCGGCCAGTCGGTGCGGTAGGCGCGCGAGTCCATGCCGGCGGGCGCCAGGACGATCTGCGCGACGCCGTCGCGGTGGACCGCGTCGTGGAGGTACTCGTCCAGGAAGCGGGTGCGGATGGCGTTGTAGTCCGGGGTGCTCGGGGCGCTGCGCTTCTCGCCGGGCGGCAGCGTCGCCTCGCGCAGTTCCCGCAGCAGGGCGAATCCCGTGTCCCCGGCCAGCGGGGCGGCGTAGGGGTCGTCGAAGAGCCGGTCCTCGCGGGCCGTCTCCGCCGCGCGCAGGGCGGCGGTCAGCAGGGCGGTCCGCTCGACCGCGTTCAGGGTGCCGGTCATCACTGTCCTTCCCGACCGGGCACCGCGGTGCCGGTCAGTCGTTCCCACAGGGCGGGGTCCTGCCGGAAGAGCCGGTCCTTCACCTGGGTGGGCCGCACACCCGCCGCGACGGCGGTGTGCCAGTCCCTCAGGAACGCCTCCTCGTCCAGCAGGCGCACCGTCGGCGCGCCCAGCCGCCCCTCGGCGCGCGCCGCGCGGTAGTCCCGCGACTCACGGCCGATCGCGGTGTCGAGCAGGGCGGCGAAACGCTCGGTCTCCGCGGCCGACCACGCCCCGTACCCGGCGAGCGCGAACGTGTAGAACGGCACACCGCCGTCCCCGTCGTCGGCCCGGCAGGCCGCGTTGCGCACGTCGAGCCCCGTGCTCCGGCTCGCCTCGTCCAGCGCCCGGATGACCTGGGCGTCGCGCAGGCGCTCCCCGGCGACGCTGGACCGGGTGGCACGCCCGGCGTACGACACCCGGGGCACCCCGGCCACGCGGTCGACGACGCGCACCACATCACCCACCGCGTAGCGGTACAGCCCGCCGATGTGGCTGAAGACGACGTGGTAGTCGCGCCCTTCCTCCAGCTCGTCCCAGGTGAGCGTCGTGGCGTCCGGGGTCAGGTCCTCGTCGGCGTCGAGGAACTCGTACAGCGAGGCGCCCACCGTCAGCGAGCAGGCCGAGGTGTGCCGGTCGAGGGCGACGCCGACCGGTCCCTCCGACGCGGCGACGGGCGCCGACAACGTTGCCACTCCGGCCCCGAACTCCTCCCGCAGCCGCGGCAGGTACAGGGACGCCATGCCGGTGGTCCAGCAGAACAGCGCCCGCATCCGGGGCCACAGGTGGGCCGGGCGGATGGTGCCGAAGTGGCCGGCGAGCCGCTCCAGTTCGCGCGCCCGTGCCGGGTCGGGGTGGGTGTGCGGCAGACCGCCGAGCGTTCCGTCGTGGATCTCCTTCACCAGCCGGGGCCACCACAGCCGCAGCTGGTACGGCAGTGCCGCCACCATCGCCGGGTTGATCCCGATGACCAGGCGCACGTCGCTCACGGCCGCGAGCCGCAGCCGCAGGTAGGCCTTGTCCAGGTGCTCGTTCGCCTCGACCGGCACCGGCAGGACGCCCCAGGGCGCTCCCGTGCCGGGCTCGGCGGACAGCGGCTCGCCGAACTTGGCGCCGAAGTCGACCTGGCTGGCGCCCACATGGGGCAGTCCGGAGGCCGTGACGGGAGGTGCGGACAGGGGGTCGTGCTTGAGGTTCAGGACCGCGTCGGGCCGCTCCAGCACATCGGGGTGGGCCTCGATGAGCGGCGCCCAGGCGGCGAAGTAGAAGGGGAAGAAGGTGTGCCGCATGAAGGCCGGGGTGACCGGGATCTTCTTGTGCTTGCCCGTCGTCCCGCTGCTGGTGAAGTAGACGGCGGGGTCGTCGGCGCTGAGCACCGCGCTCTCCCCGGCGGCCATGCGCTCGATGTACGGCGACAGCGCGGCGTAGTCGTTGACGGGGACGGCCTTGCGGAAGTCGGCCGCCTCACGGACGGACGCGAATCCGTGGGCGCGCCCGTACTCGGTGTCCGCGTTGAACTCCACGAGTTCGCGCAGCACGCGCCGTTGCTGCTCCGCGGCGTCGCCGAGGGCGGCGGCCATGCCCTCCCGTTCACCGAGGACCCGCTCCCGGTAGCGGCGGACACGGTCGGGGTTCGCCCATTCATCGGACAGGTTCATGCGCGACCAGCACCTCTCGTATTCCCTGGGCGACGGAGGACACCCGGTCCTGTTCGCCGATGAACGACACGGGCAGCGAGCCGATCTCCTGGCGTATCGCCAGGTGCAGGTCCGCCTGGAACCGTGTGAAGGACACCCGGTCGGGGCGGGTGCCGTAGTACTCGAGCGGGTTGAGGTCGCGGCCCTCGCCGCAGCGCAGCCAGGCGGTCTCCGGGGACACTCCCAGGAAGATGACCTGCTGGGGCTGGGGGAAGGAGCGCCACCAGTCGAACAGGGGGTGCCGGTCCAGCCCCTTGAGGCGGCACTTGGCGAGGATCTTGTAGTAGTACGAGTCCACCAGCACGGGCGTGTCCCCGCCGCTGCGCGCGATGCTGTCCCGCAGGTGCAGCACGGCCGTCTGGAGCATCGTGAGCATGAAGTCGGGCGAGTAGTCGCGGTGCAGGGCGGGCATCACATCGCCCACGAGTCCGCGGCGCAGTTGGGCGATCAGCGAGTGTCCCGGGCCGAGTAGTTCCTCGTCGGCGGAGACGATCCGTACCTCGGGGGAGATCCGGGAGAGTTCCGCCAGCGCGCTGGACTTGCCGGCGTAGTCGGTGCCCAGCAGGACGGTGAAGGGCGGCATCTCCGGATGCGCCGGGGGCCCGGACAACGGCCCCGGTAACGGGCCCGGTAACGAGCCCGTGGCCGTGCCCTGGGGGGTGGGGGGTGCGGTCATACGTCCACGTCTTTCTCTTCGGAGCTTGTGCGCCGGCCGGCGGGCACGGTTGCGGTGGAGCGGCCACCTTCGGCGCGCGAGCAGGTCACGACCCGGAATCATCTGTTCCTGACCTTTCCGCCCGCGCGTCAACCCGTACCGACCCCTGTCCGGGTCGCCCCAAAAACCTTACGGGCAGGGGCTGTTGATTGCGCGTAACCTCGCGGAGAGTGAGGCGTGCGGCACAGCGCGGGCGGCCGCGCCGGCGCCGGACCCGCCCGGCTACCGGGAGGGCGCGGACGGGGGTGGAGCGGCCCGCCGGGCCACCGTCCGGCAGGCCTCCGCGTACCCCCGTACCAGCGGGCGGCCGGCGTCCTCGGTGCGCCAGGCCAGGGCGTAGCGGGCGGGGGAGAGGCCGTGCACGGGCCGGGTCGTGACGCCGCCGAGGGTGATCAGAGGGGCGTTTCCCCGGGCCACCAGACAGATGCCGAGGCCGGCGACCAGCGCCTCGTAGGTCTCCTCCGTGCCCGCGATCTCCGCGCCGATGCGCGGCGGGCCGCCGGGGCGTTCGTCGAGGGCCAGCCAGTGGTCGCGCAGCACGCCCGAGGCCTCGGGCAGGGCCAGGAACGGCTCGTCGGCGAGGTCCGCGAGGGTGAGGTCGGTGCGGGCGGCCAGCGGGTGGCTGTCGGGGAGGGCGACCAGACGCGGCTCCTCGGCGACCACCGTCCAGGAGTACCGGCCGGCGTCGGGCAGCGGGAGCCAGACGAACGCCACGTCCGCCTCGCCGTCCGCGAGCCCCGCCGTGGGGTCCTCCCAGGTGACCTGGCGCAGCCGGACCACGGCGTCGGGGTGCGCGGCGGTGAA
>KL568535.1:23894-25100 GCA_000715605.1 Streptomyces speibonae
GCGCAGCCGGACCACGGCGTCGGGGTGCGCGGCGGTGAAGCGGGACCGGATCGCCGGGAGCAGGCCCCCGCGGCCCGGGCTCGTGCTCATGCCGACGACCAGCGTGCTGCGCTGCGCGGCCCGCGCCCGTTCCACCGCGGCCGCCCCCTCCTCCCACCCCGCCAGCACGCGCCGGGCGTGCGGAAGGAGTTCCGCGCCGGCGGGGGTGAGCGCCACGCCGTGCCGGTCGCGCCGGAACAGGGTGACGCCCAGCTGCCGCTCCAGCGCCCGGATCTGCTTGCTGAGGGCGGGCTGGGAGACGTACAGGCGCTCGGCCGCACGGGTGAAGTGCAGCTCCTCCGCCACGGTCAGGAAGTAGCGCAGATCCCGCAGGTGGACGTCGGTCGTCATAGCCATCGGTTATCAGCGTAGGTCTTGGACGGGCCGGACGGCACGGCGGCAGGGTGGTCGGTGGAACGACGGACAGCCGAGGCACGAGGAGCCGAGATGAACAAGGTGTGGCTGATCACGGGAGCCGGCAGCGGGTTCGGCCGGGCCATCGCCGAGGCGGCCCTCGCCGACGGCGATGTGGTGGTCGGCGCCCTGCGCCGGCCGGAGACCCTGGACGACCTGGTCGCCGCCCACCCGGACCAGGTGGAGGCGCTGCGTCTGGACGTCGCCGACGTCGAGGACGCCGAGGAGCTGGTGCGGGACGTCGTGGCGCGGCACGGGCGGATCGACGTTCTGGTCAACAACGCGGGCCGTACGCATGTCGGGGCGTTCGAGGAGACCACCGACGACGAGCTGCGCGACCTGTTCGACGTGCACGTCTTCGGGCCCGCCGCCCTGGTGCGGGCCGCGCTGCCGGGCATGCGCGAGCGGCGCTCGGGGGCGATCGTGCAGATGAGCAGCGTGGGCGGGCAGATGTCCTTCGCGGGATTCGGGGCCTACAGCGGCACCAAGTTCGCGCTGGAGGGCATGTCGGAGGCGCTGGCGGACGAGGTGCGGGAGTTCGGCATCAGGGTGCTGATCGTCGAGCCGGGCGCCTTCCGGACGTCGCTGTTCGACACCCGCAGGGCCGGGGTGAGCCCCGACAGCGGCGTCTACGCCAAGGCCGCCGAGACCCGTGCGATGGTCGCCGGCGGCGACGGCAGCCAGCCCGGCGACCCCGCGAAGGCGGCGGCGGTGATCCTGGCCGCCCTGGAGGCGCAGGACGCGCCGTTGCGG
>KL568535.1:25311-26196 GCA_000715605.1 Streptomyces speibonae
GACGACGGGGTGGACGCGGTCCTCGGCCATCTCGACCAGGTCCGCCAGGACGTCCTGGCCTGGGAGAAGCACACCCGCGCCACGGCCTTCGACGGCTGAGGACCCACCCGGACCCGACCGGGCGGCCCGCCCCGTGCGGCGGGCCGCCCGGTGTCGCGTTGTCGCCGTCCCGGCCGTCACGTCGGTGCAGGGCCCCTTGTGCAAATCCTGTGGACCCCTCAATCTTTCCGCTGACGCACGCACTTGGCCGCCGTACTTTGTCATGATCCTGCCAATGGCCGGTTCGTCGCGCCACACGCGCGACGTGTGCGTCGAGCGCACCACCCCCCACAGCACACGCACCACCGACTGAGGAGGAACCCTCACATGGCAGTGATGCGTCACCCCCGGCGAAGACTGGCCACCCTCGGCGCCGCGACCACCGCGGCCCTCGTGGCGAGCCTGGTCTCCGCTCTCCCCGCGGGCGCGGCCCCGGCCGCACCCGAAGGCCGCATCCAGTACGCGGGCGCCCCGAACGCCGTCCCCGGCAGCTACCTCGTCACCCTGAAGGCCGACGAGGCCCGCTCCGGCTCCGCCGAGGGCCGCGCCCTGGCCGAGAAGTACGGCGCCGACATCGAGCGCACCTACACCAAGGCGCTCAACGGCTACGCGGTGGAGGCCTCCGAGGCCGAGGCGAAACGTCTCGCCGCCGACCCGGCCGTCGCGACCGTGGTCCAGAACCGCACCTTCCACGTCACCGGCACCCAGCCCAACCCGCCCTCCTGGGGCCTGGACCGGACCGACCAGCGCGGCCTTCCGCTCGACAACTCCTACACCTACCCGGACTCGGGCGGGGAGGGCGTGACGGCGTACGTCATCGACACCGGCGTCCGCATCACCCACAAC
>KL568535.1:26397-29122 GCA_000715605.1 Streptomyces speibonae
AGATGTGTATAAGAGACAGGCCCAGGACGGCCACGGCCACGGCACGCACGTCGCCGGCACCGTCGCGGGCGGCTCCTTCGGCGTGGCGAAGAAGGCGCGGGTCGTCGGCGTCCGGGTGCTGAACAACTCCGGCTCCGGCACCACCGCCCAGGTGGTCGCCGGTATCGACTGGGTGGCGCGCAACGCGGTCAAGCCGGCCGTCGCCAACATGTCGCTCGGCGGCGGGGCGGACAGCACCCTCGACGCGGCCGTCCGGGGCGCCATCGCCTCCGGCGTCACCTTCGTCGTCGCGGCCGGCAACGAGTCCACCAACGCCTCCACCAAGTCCCCGGCCCGGGTGGCGGAGGCGATCACCGTCGGCGCCACCACCTCCGGCGACGCGCGGGCCAGTTACTCCAACTACGGTTCGGTCCTGGACCTGTTCGCACCGGGTTCCGCCATCACCTCCGCCTGGCGCACCAGCGACACGGCCACCAACACCATCTCCGGTACGTCCATGGCGAGCCCGCACGTCGCCGGCGCCGCCGCCCTCCACCTGGCCGGCCACCCCTCGGCCACCCCTGCCGAGGTCTCCGCCGCGCTGACCTCCTCCGCCACCACCGGCGTCGTCGGCAACCCGGGCAGCGGATCGCCCAACCGCCTGCTGTACGTGGGTGACGGGGACACCACCCCGCCCCCGCCCGGCGACCGCTTCGAGAACACGAGCGGCTACACCATCGCCGACCGCTCCACCGTCGAGTCCCCGGTGACCGTCTCCGGTGTCTCCGGCAACGCCCCCTCGGACCTGGCCGTCGAGGTCGACATCACCCACACCTACATCGGTGATCTCCAGATCCAGTTGGTCGCCCCCGACGGCACGGCGTACACGCTGAAGTCGTACGGCAGCGGCGGCAGCGCGAACGACATCCGCACCACCTACACCGTCGACGCCTCCGCGGAGCCGGCGAACGGCACCTGGAAGCTGCGCGTCAGCGACAACGCGTGGTGGGACACCGGCCGGCTCAACGGCTGGGCCCTTCAGTTCTGACGCGGCCGCCCGGCGCACGGACCTGAAACCTCGCCCCCGGGGGAATCTCCCCGGGGGCGAGCCCTGTCACCGCCCGCAAGGCTTTGGGCCGGACCGTCTCCCGTGTGTGCACCGCGAGAGCGCTGGGAGGGGGCCGGAAGCGGCGCGACGGAGGTGTGACGGCCCTCATAGCGGGGAGAAAGTGCCTGGGTAAAGCCCTCACACGGCAGATGTCATCACATCGAGTGATTCTCTGGCCTTTGCTTGCCTGGCACAACCTACGGTTGCCACGCTGTTGCTGTCTGTACAACCTGATGGGAGTGGCCCGTGACCTTCGGTGAGCAGCCGGCGTACCTGCGCGTCGCGGGTGATCTCCGCAAGAAGATCGTCGACGGCCGGCTGCCCCCGCACACCCGGCTCCCCTCCCAGGCGAGGATCCGCGAGGAGTACGGCGTCTCGGACACGGTCGCGCTGGAGGCGCGCAAGGTGCTCATGGCCGAGGGGCTCGTCGAGGGCCGCTCAGGCTCGGGGACGTATGTGCGCGAGCGCCCGGTGCCCCGGCGCGTGGCCCGCTCCGGGTTCCGTCCGGAGCGGGGGGCCACGCCGTTCCGCCAGGAGCAGGCCGACGCGGGAGTCCGCGGCACCTGGGAGTCCCGCAGCGAGCAGACCGACGCCTGCGCCGCCGTCGCCGGGCGGCTCGCCATCGAGTGCGGCGACCGCGTGATGCGCACCAAGTACCTCTTCCGGGAGGCCGGCGAGCCGATGATGCTCTCCACCTCCTGGGAGCCGCTCGCCCTCACCGGCCGGACCCCGGTGATGCTCCCCGAGGAGGGGCCGCTGGGCGGCATGGGCGTCGTCGAGCGCATGCGCGCCATCGACGTGATCGTGGACAACGTCACCGAGGAGGTCGGCGCCCGCCCCGGCCTCGCCGAGGAACTGGTCCTGCTGGGCGGCGTCCCCGGCCATGTCGTCCTGGTCATCCAGCGCACGTACTTCGCCTCCGGCCGGCCGGTGGAGACGGCGGACGTGGTCATTCCCGCCGACCGTTACCGGGCCGCGTACCACCTTCCGGTGAAGTAGCGCCCTTCCGCTCCCGCCCCACCACCCCCTCGCGCTCCACCGCGCGCCCCCAGCCCGCGCGTCCGCCCCGGCGCGCGGGCGGGCCCGGCGCTGCCCCGCCGCCGTAGCAATCTGGCCGTTCTCGCAGGTCGCCCCCGGAGCGTGCCGTGGCGGGCGGTATGCCGCTGACCGGATGCGTCGGCCCGCGCGCACGGCGCACCCGTCACCGTGCGCCCCCTGCGTACTGGCCGGTTGCGTGCCTCTTTGTGAAAAGGCGTGTTCGCTCAGTGAAGGTGAGGCGTAGGCTCGGGCATATGCGGACTGCGGTTTCCTTACCGGGCGGGGCGCGGCACAGGCCACGGGCGGGAAGTGGAGGGGAGCGATGAACGACGGCACGGTGACACTTCCCTGGCTCGTCGTGCGCCAGGACGACAACGGCAATCGCTACCGGGTCGGCAGGTACGCGACCCGGGCCGAGGCCGAGAAGATCGCGGACAGCCTCGACGGACGTGAACACCAACAGCTCTACTGGGTCGAGCGGATCGGCCAGAACGGAGTCTCCGCGGACTGACCCCGGCCACCGGCGGCACCGGCCCCGGTCTGCCGTAGGCTCCGGCGCATGAGTGAGCGGGTCGTGGCCTGTCTCTTATACACATCTCT
>KL568535.1:29320-33474 GCA_000715605.1 Streptomyces speibonae
CCCGCCGAGCTCGCCGGGCGCTGGGAGCTGCCCGGGGGCAAGGTCGAGCCGGGAGAGGCCCCGGACGCCGCCGTCGTACGGGAGTTGCGCGAGGAGCTCGGCGTCGACGCCGAGGCGGGGGAGCGGGTGCCGGGGGAGTGGGCGCTGCGGGCGCCGTACGTGATGCAGGTGTGGACGGCGCGGCTGCGCCCCGGGTCCGCCGCCGCGCGGCCCCTCCAGGACCACGACGCGCTGCGCTGGCTCACCCCCGACCGGATCTGGGACGTCGACTGGCTCGACCACGACGTGCCCGCCGTCCGCGACACCCTCGCCCACCTCGGGCTGCGCGAGGGCGTGTGAAGCGCGACTCCGGCGTGCGGACGCGGGTGTGACGGGGCGTGGGCGCCGTCCCGCGCCGTGCGTGCCACGATGCGCCGTCGAACGGGGTACTCGGTCCGGGATATCGGGTATGTGCCCATTAACCACATGAAACCGGACATGGGTGGGGTTCCGCACCGGACTCCCGCACTCCCTCGGCGGGGAAGTGATCCGCGTGACCGACGGCGACGGCGACTGGGCCGCTTGGACCTTCAACGCGGATCCGGGTGCCGTGCGCGCCGCCCGCACCGCCGTCCGCGACCAGCTCCGGCTGTGGGGCCTCGACAGCGTCGGTGACCTCGCCGCCCTCCTGGTCAGCGAACTCGTCACCAACGCCCTGCGGCACGCCACCGGCCCCGTCGGGGTGCGCCTGGTACGCCCTTCCGACCTCGGGAAAGTCCTGTTGGTGGAGGTATCCGACCCGCTCCCCGACCCGCCGCGCGAGCGCGACGCCCGGCCCGAGGACGAGGGCGGCCGGGGACTGCAGCTCCTCGCCTCCGCCTCCCGCCGCTGGGGCACCCGGCCCGGCGCCTCCGGCAAGACCGTGTGGTTCGAACTGGCGGTGCCCGGATGAGGCCTCGCACGGGCGTTCACCGGTGTACGCGGCGGAACCTTCCGTCGAGTGACCTGTTCCGGCCTGTGGAGGTTGTCGAAGAGGGGGATTCGACGACGTGTCCGCTGGTTAGAAGACTGGAAGTGTTCTCACGGCGCGGACCGAAAAGCATCGGGACCGTGCTGTGATCGTGAACACCGTGTTGTGCGGCGCCGTAGTGCTGGATACTGCGGGCAGCCGCCCCCGGTGACCGGTGCCGGACGCGGTGAGCTGGAGGGGACGGTTCGCGTGAGCGAGATACCAGCGAAGGCCACGGAGTCCGAGGACTCGACGGGCGGCGCGAGGGGAAGGGCCGCCGACGGGCCCGTCCCCGGCGACGCTCCGCTCGCCGACGGCATGTGGCAGAGCAGTCCGCCCGGCTCCATGTACGACTACATCAAGGTCGCCTCCTTCTCCATCGGCCCGGACGGCCTGGTCGACCAGTGGAGCCTGCGCGCCGAGCAGATCTTCGGCATCCCCGCGGAGCGCGTCGTCGGCACCGACCCCATCGAGGCGTTCATCGAACCTGTCCGCCGGGAGCGCGGCCAGCGCAAGATGGCCGAGATCCTCGACGGCCGCGAGTGGACCGGAGTGGTGCCCTTCCGCCTGCCCGACACCATGGTGGCGGACGAGCGCGACCGGGAGGGCCTCGCCGAGGTCTACGTCATGCCGACGCGGACCGAGGAGGGCGAGAAGGCCGCCGTCTGCATCGTCGTCGACGTCCGCACCCTGCGCCGTATCGAGACCGACCTCGCGGCCTCGCAGGCCATATTCGGCCAATCCCCCTTCGGCTTCCTGCTGATCGACCCCGACCTGCGGGTACGCCGCGCCAACCAGCGGTTCGCGTCCATCTTCGGCGGCACCCCCGACGACCACCGCGGCAAGGGAGTGCACGACTATCTGCCACGCGGCGAGGCCGAGCGGGTCGCCGCGACCCTGCGGCGGGTACTGCAGTCCGGCGACTCGATCACCGACATGCACGTCTCCGGCTTCGTGCCCGGCTCCGACGAGCGCCGCCACTGGTCCGTCAACCTCTACCGCGTGCACAGCGGCAGCGGCCGGCCCATCGGCATCGCCTGGCTGGGCACCGACATCACCGCCCGCCGCGCCGCCGCCCGGGAGGCCGCCGCCGCCCGGCGCAATCTGGCCCTCCTCAACGAGGCGGGTGCCCGGATCGGCAACTCCCTCGACCTGGAGACCACCGCCCGCGAACTCCTCGACGTCGCCGTCCCCGGCTTCTGCGACCTGGCCACCGTCGACCTCTACCAGGGGCTGCTGGTCGGCGACGAGACCCCGCCCGGGCTCGCCGACGGCAGCGCGGAGGTGCGCCGGGTCGCCTTCGCCAGCGCGGTCTCCGACGCGCCGCTCGGCTCCACCGGGGAGCAGGTCAAGCTCGGCGCCGTCCACCACTACGCGTTCAACTCACCCTGCGCCGACGCCCTGCGCACCGCCCGCCCGCAGACCGTCCCCAACGAGGACGGCGGACTGGTGCAGTCCACCCTCGCCGTGCCGATGGTCGCCCACGACACCGTGGTGGGCCTCGCCCGGTTCGCCCGCACCAAGGGCAGCGAGCCGTTCGGCGACCGCGACCGCGACCTCGCGGTCGAACTCGCCGCGCGCGCCGCGGTCTGCATCGACAACGCCCGCCTGTACCGGCGCGAGCACGAACGCGCGCTGATACTGCAGCGGTCCCTGCTCCCGCCCGGCGACCCGGAGGCCTCCGGCCTCGACATCGCCTGCCGCTACCTGCCCGGGGCCGCGGCCACCGGCCGGGCCGGCGAGGTCGGCGGCGACTGGTTCGACGTCATCGAGCTGCCCGGCCACCGCACCGCGCTGGTCGTCGGCGACGTCATGGGGCGCGGACTGCGCGCGGCCGTGGCGATGGGCGAACTGCGCACCGCCGTGCGCACCCTGGCCCAGCTCGACCTGGAACCCGCCGAGGTGCTCTCCCAGTTGGACGAGATCGCCCGGGGGCTCGGCGCCCCCGGCGGCCCCTCCCAGGCCTTCGCGGGAGGCGTCCAGCAGGCCACCAGGGCCGCCCGCCGCCCCCGCGAGGCGGACCTGTCCGAGGTCTACCTGGCGACCTGCGTCTACGCCGTCTACGACTCGGTGACCCGGCGCTGCACGTTCGCCAACGCGGGCCATCTGCCGCCCGTCCTGGTCGAACCCGGCGAGCCGGCGCTGATGCTGGACGTGCCGCCCGGCATGCCGCTCGGCGTCGGCGGGGAGCCCTTCGAGGAGGTCGAGGTCGAACTGCCCGAAGGCGCCCTGCTCGCGCTCTACACGGATGGACTGGTCGAAAGCCGCGATCACCCCCTCGACGAGGGCCTCCAGGCCTTCGTGGGCACCCTGACGGACCCCTCCGCCCCCCTGGAGGACGTCTGCGACCACGTCCTGAACACCCTCGACACCCACCACGGCGAGGACGACATCGCCCTGCTGATGGCCCGCGTCCAGGGCCTGCCCGCCGACTCCGTCGGCGACTGGACCCTGCCCCGGGAGCCGCGCAGCGTGGGCCGGGCCCGCGAGTACGCCCGGTCGCAGCTGCTGAGCTGGGACATGGAGCCCCTGGTCGACACCACGGAGCTCCTGGTCAGCGAACTCGTCACCAACGCCCTGCGGTACGGCGAGGGGGAGATCAGACTCCGGCTCCTCCTCGACCGCACCCTGGTCTGCGAGGTCTGGGACGCCGGTCTGGTCCAGCCCCGCCGCCGGCGTGCCCGGGACACCGACGAGGGGGGCCGCGGCCTCCAGCTCGTGGGCCTGCTCAGCGCCGCCTGGGGCTCGCGCCGCACGCCCCGGGGCAAGACCGTCTGGTTCGAACTCCCCCTCCCCGGCACCGACACCACCCTCACCGACCCGGCGGAGGCCCTGCTGAGCCTGTTCTGAGGGGCCGCCGGCGGGGCCGTAGGCTCGTTCCGTGGACCTCACTGCGATCACCCCGGTACGGCTGACGGCCGGCACCCTCCTGCTGCGCCCCTGGACGGTCGAGGACGCTCCGGTCCTGGCCGGGCTGTACGAGGACGACGCGATGCGCCGCTGGGCGAGCGCGCCCGTGCACGACGTGGCGAGCGCGGCGCGCTGGGTGGCCGAGCAGCGACGCGGCCAGGAGACCGGCGAACGGTTCGCCTTCGCCGTGGTGGACACGGAGCTGTCGGACGCCCGGCCGGCGGGCCATGTCGTGCTCCTGTCTCTTATACACATC
>KL568535.1:33659-41838 GCA_000715605.1 Streptomyces speibonae
CCCCCGCCGGTCCCGCCGAGGTCGGCTACTGGACGGCGGCTCACGCGCGCGGCAGGGGCGTGGCGCCGCGCGCCCTGACGGCCCTGGCCGACTGGGCCTTCGCCGCCTTCGCCCGGGACGGCCTGACCCGCCTGGACCTGCTGCACCAGGTCGACAACACGGCTTCCTGCCGCGTCGCCGAGAAGAGCGGATTCGTGCTGTCGGGTCTGCTCCCCGCCGCGCCGCCGGCCTTCCCCCTCGCCGGTCACCGGCACCTGCGCGTCGCTCCCACCGCCCCTTGATCGCAACCGGAACACCCGTCCCCCTCGTCCTACCCTCAACATCAACAACGCGGCCCCCCCCGGGGGGAGCCGACGGGGGAAGGGTGGGCCGGCATGGAGCACACGGAGCCGCAGGAACCGGTGACCCCGGCCTCTGACCCGGCCGAGGCACCCGGCCAGGCGGAGGCGGTGGCCGCCAGGGGCGGAGCGTCCTCGCCGGCGTCCGCCGGAGCGAGTGCCCCGGACGACGCAGGTGCCGGGTCTCCCCGACGGGAGTCCGCCGGCGAAGGGCCGCCGCCCGGTGAACTCCCGCGTGCGGACCGGACGAAAGCGACGGGTGAGGCTTCCCCGGCGAAGCCGGCCGAGACGGCCGACGGCGACCCGGCCGACGGCGACGCGGCCGCGCCCGACCCCGGTGGGCCGGCCGGCCGACGCCGCAGACCATGGGTCCGTCGGGTCAGACGTGCCGCCCTTGCGCTCGCCCTGGTGATGCTCGTGCCGCTGCTCGCCGCCGGGACGGCTCTGCGCGTCAACTACATGGGGGATCCGGCGGAGGGGACGTACAGCAGGGACCGGGACGCCATGTGGCTCGGGCACGCCTGGGTCGACGGGCGCAAGAAGGACGCCGACGTCACCGCGCTCGCCCGCCGCCTCGAGGGCACCGGCATCCGGGACCTCTACGTCCACTCCGGTCCCCTGGAGCACGACGGAACGCTGCCCAAGTCGGCGTACCCGCGGGCCCGCTGGCTGATCGACGCCGTGCACCGCGAGCTGCCGGGCGTCCGTGTGCAGGCGTTCCTCGGCGACGTCCTCGCCCATGGCGGACCCGACGGCCTGGACCTGGACCGCGCCGCCACCCGCGCGGCGGTCGTCCGCAGCGCCGGCCAGGTCCTGGACGCGGGCTACGACGGCGTCCACCTCGACCTGGAGCCCTTGCACTCGGGCGACCGGGACTACCTCTCCCTCCTCGACGACCTGCGCGCGGTGACCCGCGCCGAGGGTGCGCAACTGTCCGTCGCCGCCCACCAGATCGACCCGCTCCCCGCCCTGCACACGGTCTTCGGTGTCTTCGCCGAGCACCCCAAGTGGTGGTCGCAGGAGTTCTTCGGCCAGGTCGCCCGGCGCGTCGACCAGATCGCCGTGATGTCGTACGACACCGCGCAGCCGCTGGAGGGCACCTACGGCGGTTATGTCGCCCAGCAGACCTCCCTCGCCCTGGAGGTCACCCCGCCCACCACCCACCTGCTGATCGGTCTGCCCTTCTACTACGAGAGCAACTTCGACCACTGGGGCCACGCCGAGACCGTCGCCGCCGCCGTCCGCGGCGCCCGCCTCGGCCTGTCCCGGACGGACCCCGACCGGGAGCTCTTCGGCGTCGCCCCGTACATCGACTTCGCGGCGACGGAGACGAACTGGACGGAGTACCGGGAGGGCTGGCTGCGCCCCGGCACCTCCTGAAGCCTCAGCGCCTCCTGATCTTCGAGCCCAGCCACACCAGCGGGTCGTACTTCCGGTCCACCGCCCGTTCTTTCATCGGGATCAGCGCGTTGTCCGTGATCTTGATGCCCTCGGGGCAGACCTCCGTACAGCACTTGGTGATGTTGCAGTAGCCCAGGCCGTGTTCGTCCTGGGCCGTGCGCTTGCGGTCCAGGCCGGTCTCCTCGGCCGCGTCCAGCGGGTGCATGTCGAGCTCCGCCACCCGCATCAGGAAACGCGGCCCGGCGAACGCCTGCTTGTTCTCCTCGTGGTCCCGGACCACATGGCAGACGTCCTGGCACAGGAAGCACTCGATGCACTTGCGGAACTCCTGCGACCGGTCCACGTCCTCCTGCATCATCCGGTACTCGCCCGGACCGACCCCCTCCGGCGGGACGAAGGCCGGGACCTGCCGGGCCTTGGTGTAGTTGAAGCCGACGTCCGTCACCAGGTCCCGGATCACCGGGAAGGTCCGCAGCGGCGTCACGGTGATGGTCTCGTCCCGGTCGAACACCGACATCCGGGTCATGCACAGCAGCCGGGGACGCCCGTTGATCTCCGCCGAGCACGATCCGCACTTGCCTGCCTTGCAGTTCCAGCGCACGGCGAGGTCGGGGGCCTGGGTGGCCTGGAGGCGGTGGATGATGTCGAGGACCACCTCGCCGTCGTTCACCTCGACCTCGAAGTCCTCCAGGCCGCCGCCCTGCACGTCCCCCCGCCACACCTTGAAGCGGGCCTCATAGCTGCTCACTCGTACAGCTCCCCTTCGGCGAGGTACTTGACCAGCTCCTCCTTGTCGAAGAGGGCGAGCAGGTCGGGGCGGATGGGTTCGGTGGTCTCGCGGGTGAGGGCGATCCGGCCGCGCGCCGCGTCGCCGTCCGCGGGAGCGTCCGCGCCGTCGGCGAGCGCGCACAGCAGATTGACGTTGCGCCAGGCCCGGTCCATGCCCGCGTGGTCCTCGCGGGTGTGGCCGCCGCGCGACTCGGTGCGCTCCAGCGCCGCGCGGGCCACGCACTCGCTGACCAGCAGCATGTTCCTGAGGTCCAGGGCGAGATGCCAGCCCGGGTTGAACTGCCGGTGCCCCTCGACCCCGGCCCGGGCGGCCCGCGCCCGCAGCTCGGCGAGCTTGTCCAGGGCCCGCCGCATCTCGTGCTCGCGGCGGATGATGCCGACCAGGTCGTTCATCGTCTGCTGGAGCTCCTGGTGCAAGGTGTACGGGTTCTCCGGGGGCCCCTCGGCGTCCTCCCCGTTCTCCCCGCTCTCCGTGGAGAACGGGCGCAGTGCCTCCGCGGCGGCCGTGTCGACCTGTACGTCGTCCACGCGGGGCCGCTCGCCTCGCGCGGCCCCGGCGTACTCGGCCGCGTGCCAGCCCGCCCGGCGCCCGAACACCAGCAGGTCCGACAGGGAGTTGCCGCCGAGCCGGTTGGAGCCGTGCATCCCGCCGGCCACCTCACCGGCCGCGAACAGCCCCGGCACCCCGCGCGCCGCCGCCGAGTCGGAGTCGACGGCGATGCCGCCCATCACGTAGTGACAGGTCGGCCCGACCTCCATCGCCTCCGCCGTGATGTCCACGTCCGCCAGCTCCTTGAACTGGTGGTACATCGACGGCAGCCGCCGTTTGATCACCTCGGCCGGCATCCGCGTGGAGACGTCCAGGAACACCCCGCCGTGCGGGGAGCCGCGGCCCGCCTGCACCTCGGCGTTGATCGCGCGGGCCACCTCGTCGCGGGGGAGCAGCTCGGGCGGGCGCCGGTTGTGGTCCGGGTCGTCGTACCAGCGGTCGCCCTCCTCCTCGGACTCGGCGTACTTCTCCTTGAAGACGTCCGGGACGTAGTCGAACATGAACCGCTTGCCCTCGGAGTTGCGCAGCACCCCGCCGTCGCCGCGCACCGACTCGGTGACCAGGATGCCCTTCACCGACGGCGGCCAGACCATGCCGGTCGGATGGAACTGCACGAACTCCATGTTCAGCAGCGGGGCCCCGGCCAGCAGCGCCAGGGCGTGCCCGTCGCCGGTGTACTCCCACGAGTTCGACGTCACCTTGAACGACTTGCCGATCCCGCCGGTGGCGATCACCACGGCGGGCGCCTCCAGGACGAAGAACCGGCCGGTCTCGCGCTCGTACCCGAAGACGCCGCTGACCTTCTCGCCGTCCTTCAGCACGCGCGTGACCGTGCACTCCTGGAAGACCTTCAGCCGGGACTCGTAGTCCCCGGTCTCGCGGTGGTCCTCCTGCTGCAACGAGACGATCTTCTGCTGGAGGGTGCGGATCAGCTCCAGTCCGGTGCGGTCGCCGACGTGGGCGAGGCGCGGGTACTCGTGGCCGCCGAAGTTGCGCTGTGAGATCCGGCCGTCCTTCGTCCGGTCGAACAGCGCCCCCCAGGTCTCCAGCTCCCACACCCGCTGCGGGGCCTCCTGGGCGTGCAGTTCGGCCATGCGCCACTGGTTGAGGAACTTCCCGCCGCGCATGGTGTCGCGGAAGTGCACCTGCCAGTTGTCTCCGGCGTTGACATTGCCCATCGCGGCCGCGATACCGCCCTCGGCCATCACGGTGTGCGCCTTGCCGAACAGCGACTTGCAGATCACGGCCGTACGGGCGCCCCTCTCGCGCGCCTCGATCGCGGCGCGCAGACCGGCGCCGCCGGCCCCCACCACGACGACGTCCCACTCCTGTCGGTCGACCACGGACATCAGTGAAGGCCCCCAGCTAGAAGAAGCGCGGATCGTCGAAGACACCGGACGCGACGAGATACACGTAGAGATCGGCGAGCGCCACACTCAGCAGCGACGCCCAGGCGAGCTGCATGTGCCGTGCGTTCAGCCGGCCCACCCACTGCCACATCCGGTAGCGCACCGGATGCCGGGAGAAGTGCTTCAGCTTCCCGCCGACGATGTGCCGGCAGGAGTGGCAGGAGATCGTGTACAGCCAGATCAGCGCGATGTTGACCAGGAACACCAGGGTGCCAAGACCCATGTGGCCCCAGTTGTACTCCTCGTCGCGGAAGGCGAGCACGGTGTCGTAGGTCAGGATGCAGGCGACGAGCAGCGCCGCGTAGAAGAAGTAGCGGTGGATGTTCTGCAGGATCAGCGGGAAGCGGGTCTCCCCGGTGTACGAGGCGTGCGGCTCGGCCACCGCGCAGGCCGGAGGGGACGCCCAGAAGCCCCGGTAGTAGGCCTTGCGGTAGTAGTAGCAGGTCAGCCGGAAGCCGAGCGGGAAGATCAGGATGATGATCGCCGGCGAGATGCCCCACCAGCTCCCGAAGAGTTCCCAGTTCGGCCCCGCCTTCATCGGTACGCAGTTCTCCGCCAGACACGGCGAGTAGAACGGCGAGACGTAGGGCGCCGCGTAGTAGTCGGCGTTGGCGAAGGCCCGCCACGTCGAATAGACGACGAAGGCGAGCAGACCGGCCGCGGTGGCGGCCGGGGCCAGCCACCAGCGGTCGGTCCGCAGGTGCGGGGCGGCGATCGCGGCGCGCGTACCGGTTCTCACGCCGCCGCGCGGGCGATCGGATGCGGTGGCAGGAGGTTCCGTGCCAGTGGCCACTTGTCCACTCCGGTAGGGGTCAGGGGGACGCCGCGATCGGCGGGGGTCAGGGGGCGCGACGGTCGCGGGCGCCGAGGCCCTCGTCGTCCGTGTCCACCCACAGCGAGGGGTCGTACGGCGTGTCGGGGATGGTCACCAGGTCGGGCCGCTTCGGCGGGGCCTCCTTGGCGGCCGCCGTCTCCCGCAGCAGCGCGATGCTCTCGCGCAGGTGGTTGGTGTCGGCCCGGACGCGGCGCATCTCCAGGCCGCCGCTGCCCAGCTGCTTCTCCAGGCGCCCCACCGACCGGAGCAGGTCGTCGAGACAGCGCTGGACGGTTGTCAGTTCATCGTGCACGGACATGACTTGCCCTCACTTCCACGGGTCCTTCTGGCCCAAGGCGGCAACGTTCATGCGCCTGAGAGTGTTGCGTGTCACACCTTGCGCTGTGAAGGGATGTGCATCGATTGGCCGAGGCGTATGGGTGCACCGGATGGTGCGTTGCGCCGCACGGGTGGGCTTGACACCCGTGGCCGCCGTGTCGCCCTGAGTTGCCGAACCCTTTCCTCTTCAGTGGGCCGCATAGATCGGATGAGCTCCAAATACCACCAAAAGTGATCGTAACGCCCGCGGCTTTCCGGAGGTACCCAGAGATGTCCCACGACGGCATCGGCCCGCGCGCGGCTCTGCGCTCGGTCGCCTTCCTGACCGCCGGCATCCTCACGGTGCCGGCACTGGCCGGATGCGGGTCCGACGATCCCGCGGGCGAGCCGGCGGCCGGGGCGGACATCGCACGCGCCGACCGGGCGAAGATCGCGGACGGGGGCACGCTGCGCTGGGCCGTGGACTCCGTCCCGGACACCCTGAACACCTTCCAGGCGGACGCCGACGCCACCACCTCCAAGATCGCCCAGGCCGTCCTGCCGTCGATGTACCGGATGGACCGCCGGGGCCGGACAGTGCGCAACCCCGACTATCTGGAGTCCGCCGAGGTCGTCGACACCGAGCCCCGGCAGGTGGTCGTCTACCGGCTCAACCAGCAGGCCGTCTGGAGCGACGGCCGCGAGATCGGCGCCGCCGACTTCGCCGCCCAGTGGCGCGCCCTGTCCGGCAAGGACACCGCCTACTGGACCGCCCGCAACGCCGGTTACGACCGCATCGAGAAGATCGAGCGGGGCGACAACGACCTCGAGGTCAAGGTCACCTTCCGCCGCCCCTATGCCGACTGGAAGTCCCTGTTCACGCCGCTGTACCCCAAGGAGGTCACGGGCACCCCGGACGCCTTCAACGACGGGGCGCGCAAGAAGCTGAAGGTCACCGCCGGGCCCTTCACGGTGCAGAAGGTCGACACCGAGGAGGACGAGGTCACCCTCGTCCGCAACAAGCGCTGGTGGGGGGACCCGGCCAGGCTGTCGAAGATCGTGCTGCGCGCCGTGCCCCGCGACAAGCGGATCTCCGCGCTCAGTGATGGCACCCTCGATCTGGCCGAGATCGATCCCTCCGCCGCCCGCCGCATCACCGTCGCCGCCCTGCCGCGGAGCGAGTCCAGCCCCCTCATGGGCCCCGGCGCCGACCGGTCCGCCGCGGACGATCTGCGCTCCTGGGCGGTCGCCCACGGCTCCGACGAGGAGGCCGCCGACGAGGAGATCTCCGCCCGCAAGAAGCTGCGCAAGAAGGCCGCCAAGTACGCCCGCCAGCAGAAGGCCCTCACCGGCTTCGAGGTGCGCAAGTCGCTGGAGCCCGCCTACACCCAGCTCGCCCTCAACGGCGCCGACGGCCCCCTAGCCGACGAGCGGGTCCGCCGCGCCGTGGCCCGTGCCCTGGACCGCCGGGCCCTCGCCGAGACGGTGCTGGAACCGCTGGGCCTGCCCGCCCAGCCCGTCGGCAGCCACCTCGCGCTGGCCGGCCAGGCCGCCTACGCCGACAGCAGCGGCGCCCTCGGCAAGCAGGACGCCAAGGAGGCCAGGGCGCTGCTCGCGGACGCCGGCTGGGTGCCGGGCGGCCCGGTGAAGGAGAAGAAGAAGGACGACGAGGGCGGGGAGGCGGCCGGCCCGAAGGGGAAGGACGCCTCCGACGACGCCTCCGGGGAGGACTCCGGGAGCGGGTCGGAGGGCGGCGACGACGGCGTGTACATCGTCGGCGAGGACGACGCGAACGGCGAGGGGAACGGGGACGGCGAGGGGAACGGGGACGACAAGGCCCCGCACGACTCCGACACCGGCACCAAGCGGCTACGGCAGAAGAACGCCCCCGGCGCCTACGCCCCCGAGGGCACCGCCGCCCCGGCCCGCGCGGAGAACGCCCCCGTCGCCAAGGACGGCAAGGCGCTCACCCTCCGCTTCGTCCTGCCCACCGGACCGGGCTCGGACACGCTGGCCACCGTGGCCGACCGGATCGCCAAGATGCTGAAGCGGATCGGCATCCGCACCGACATCAGCAAGGTCGACGACGAGAGCTACTTCAAGGACCACATCGCCTCCGGCGAGTTCGACCTTGCCCTGTACTCGTGGCCCGCGACCGCCTTCCCCGCCACCGACGCCGGCCCCGTCCACGCCAAGCCGGTCCCGGCCGCCGACGGCTCCCTGAACGTGCAGCAGAACTGGACCCGCGTCGGCACCGACCAGGTCGACCAGCTCTTCGACCAGGCCATCGGCACCCTCGACGACGCCGAGCGGCACGCCCTGATCCGCAAGGCCGACTCCCGCATCTGGGCGGCGGCCGGCTCGATCCCCCTCTACCAGCGCCCCCAGCTCGTCGCCGCCCGCAAGAACCTGGCCAACGCCGGCGCCTTCGGTCTGCGCACACCGGTGTACGAGGACATGGGCTACCTGAAGAAGTCCGCACAGGGCGCGGCGGGCTCGCCGGGCGCCCGGAGCACCGAGCCGTCGGCCGGGCACTGACCGCCCCGCCACACACGTCGGC
>KL568535.1:42068-46757 GCA_000715605.1 Streptomyces speibonae
CGTGTGTCCGCTGCCGGGTCAGCCGTGCTTGGCGCGGCTCGCGGCGCGGGCGCGCTCGCGGGCGTCCAGGTTCACCTTGCGGATGCGGACGGCCTCCGGGGTGACCTCCACGCACTCGTCGTCGCGGCAGAACTCCAGGGACTGCTCCAGCGACAGCTTGCGCGGCGGAACGATCGACTCGGCCACGTCGGCCGTGGACGACCGCATGTTGGTGAGCTTCTTCTCCTTGGTGATGTTGACGTCCATGTCGTCGGAGCGGGAGTTCTCACCGACGATCATGCCCTCGTACACCTCGGTGCCCGGCTCGACGAAGAGCACGCCGCGCTCCTGGAGGTTGGTCATCGCGAAGGCGGTGACCGCGCCGGAGCGGTCGGCGACCAGGGAGCCGTTGTTGCGGGTGGTCAGCGTGCCGAACCAGGGCTCGTGGCCCTCGTGGATGGAGTGGGCGATGCCCGTGCCGCGGGTCTGGGTCAGGAACTCCGTACGGAAGCCGATCAGACCGCGCGAGGGCACCACGAACTCCATGCGCACCCAGCCGGAGCCGTGGTTGGACATGTTGTCCATACGGCCCTTGCGGACGCCCATGAGCTGCGTGACCGCGCCCATGTGCTCCTCGGGGACGTCGATGGTCATGCGCTCGACGGGCTCGTAGACCTTGCCGTCGACGTCCTTGGTGACCACCTGGGGCTTGCCGATGGTGAGCTCGAAGCCCTCACGGCGCATCTGCTCCACCAGGATGGCCAGCGCCAGCTCGCCGCGGCCCTGCACCTCCCAGGCGTCGGGGCGGTCGGTGTCCAGCACGCGGAGCGAGACGTTGCCGATCAGCTCGCGGTCGAGGCGGTCCTTGACCTGGCGGGCGGTGACCTTGCGGTCCTTGACGGCCGCCTTGTTGTCGGCGCCCTTGCCGGTGCCGCCGCGGCCGACCAGCGGGGAGGTGTTGGTGCCGATGGTCATGGAGATCGCCGGCTCGTCCACGGTGATCAGCGGCAGCGGAACCGGGTTCTCCGGGTCGGCCAGGGTCTCGCCGATCATGATGTCCGGGATGCCGGCGACGGCGCAGATGTCACCGGGGCCGGCCTTCTCGGCGGGCTTGCGGGTGAGCGCCTCGGTCATCATCAGCTCGGAGATGCGCACATTGGCCACGGAGCCGTCGCGCTTCATCCAGGCGACGGTCTGCCCCTTCTTCAGCTCGCCCTGGTGGACGCGGAGCAGGGCGATGCGGCCGAGGAAGTTGTCGGCGTCGAGGTTGGTGACGTGGGCCTGGAGCGGGGCTTCGGCGTCGTAGACCGGGGCCGGGATGTAGTCCAGGATTGTCGAGAAGAACGGCTCCAGGCTGGTGGAGTCCGAGGGGACCGTGCCGTCGGCCGGCTTGGTCAGGGAGGCGACGCCGTCGCGGCCGCAGGCGTAGACGATCGGGAACTCGATCTGCTCCTCGTCGGCGTCCAGGTCGAGGAAGAGGTCGTAGGTCTCGTTGACGACCTCGTCGATCCGGGCGTCCGGGCGGTCCGTCTTGTTGATGCACAGGATGATCGGCAGCCGCTGCTGGAGCGCCTTGCGCAGCACGAAGCGGGTCTGCGGCAGCGGGCCCTCGGAGGCGTCCACCAGCAGCACCACACCGTCGACCATCGACAGGCCGCGCTCGACCTCGCCGCCGAAGTCGGCGTGGCCCGGGGTGTCGATGATGTTGATCGTGATGGGCTCCCCGCCGTCCTTGGGGTGGTACTTCACCGCCGTGTTCTTGGCGAGGATCGTGATGCCCTTCTCACGCTCCAGGTCGTTGGAGTCCATCATGCGGTCGTCGACCGAGTCGAGCTGGTGGGCGGCGAAGGCGCCGGCCTGCTTGAGCATGCCGTCGACGATGGTGGTCTTGCCGTGGTCGACGTGGGCGACGATGGCGACGTTGCGGATGTCGTGACGTGTTGCGGACGGAGCCATAAAAGGCGTACTCCCGGAGTGCTGAGGAATGCCCTGCACGAGCATCTGTGGTGTGCGGGCCCTGCCGGGCTGACACACGCCACGGCCTCACCCCATGGTACGGCCCGCCGGACGGTCCGCCGTCGCGAGCTCACCAGCCCCCCGCGTCTCCCGGGATGTGAGAAGTCTCGTTCGGATATCGGTGTGCCCCCGAACACGTTTCGGACATGTAAACAAAATGGTGCACCTAAATGCCCGAATTGCCGGTTTATCGGCGGGGGTGTCAAGCGCGCGCAGATGTCAATCTTTGCAATTTTTGCTCAAAATATGGACGGTAGGGAGATCCCTATGTCTTGCGCCCTTGACGCGCGTTGACGGTCTTGGCGAAAGTTCCCCCAAACCACAGAACCTGCCGGTATCTGTGCTGCGCTCAACTCTCCAACCCCCCGGGGGACGAACACGATGACCAGTCCAATCAAGGCCGAGGACTCCGGGTCCGCGGCTGTCTTGGACCCTGAGCTCGCGGCGACCGCCGAAAAATCGGTCGCCTCGGGCGCGAAGCAGCCCGAGGGTCGTTCCCCCGGCCAGTTGATGTGGCAGCGGTTCAAGCGCGACCGTACCGGGGTCGTCTCCGCTTGCGTAGTGATTTTCTTCTTCGTCGTCTCCGCGTGCGCTCCGCTCATCGCGAAGGTGTACGGGAAGGATCCCTACACGCTGTACGCCCAGGAGCCGGAGTACCCCTTCCTCCTGGACGACTTCGCCATGCCCACCGGTTCCTTCGGTGGCATGTCGGGCGAGTTCTGGTTCGGCGTGGAGCCCAGGCTGGGCCGCGACGTGTTCACCATGCTGCTGTACGGCATCCGGACCTCGCTGTACATGGCCGTGGTCGTCACGACACTGTGTGTGATCACGGGTGTCGTCATCGGCATGGTCATGGGCTACTTCGGCGGCCGCGTGGACTACTGGCTGGGGCGGGTCACCGACTTCTTCCTGGCCTTCCCGCAGCAGCTGTTCTTCATCGCCTTCATGCCCGTGGTGGTCGCGATGTTCGTCGACCCGCAGGACGAGACCCCCACCTACCTGCGGGCCATAGCGATCACCCTGGTCATGTGGTTCCTCGGCTGGATGGGCCTGGCCCGTCTGGTCCGAAGCTCCGTACTCTCGCTGGCCGAGAGGGAGTTCGTCGAGGCGGCCAAGGTGTCCGGCGCCTCTCCGTGGCGCATCGTGCGCAAGGAGATCCTGCCGAACATCGTCACCCCGATCCTGGTGCAGGCCACCTACATCCTCCCGGGGACGATCCTCTCCATCGCCTTCCTCTCGTACATCGGTGTCGGGTTCGTGGAGCCGACCCCCGACTGGGGCCGGATGTTCGCCATCGGTGCCGACGTGTACGAGCAGGACCCGATGTTCATGTTCTTCCCGGGCGTGGCGCTGGTGATGTTCGTTCTCGCCTTCAACCTTCTCGGAGACTCCGTCCGGGACGCATTCGACCCCAAGACCGGACGGTAATCGTCCATTGGTGGTGGGGGAGCTGCCGCCCCCGTGCCGGGCGACCGGACCGTCAGGCAGCACTCGTGGACAACTATTGACAGGTAGGTGCATCGGCATCATGAAGCCCATCAGAACGCGTACCGCGCGTGCCATCGCAGTCGCCTTCGTGGCCGGCTCGCTGGCGCTGACCGGCTGCTCCGGCGACAACGGCGGTGGCAGCAAGGGCAAGGACGACGCGAAGAACCAGAAGGACGCTGCCGAACAGCAGGATCCTGTCGCCTACGGTGACGCCGCCGCCTCCACCGGCCCGGCCGAGGAGGTCTCCGGAGCCAAGTCCGGCGGCTTCATCAACGTCTACATGCAGTCGGACCTGACCCACATGGACCCGGGCCAGATCTACGTCTCCGACGCCGGTCAGTTCTCCAACCTGATCCACCGTGGTCTGACGAACTACCAGGAGGACGAGGAGGGCAACCTCACGGTCGTCGGTGACATCGCCACCGACTCCGGCAAGTCCTCCGACGGTGGCAAGACCTGGACGTACACGCTCAAGGACGGCGTCAAGGACGAGGACGGCAACGCCATCACCTCGGCCGACGTCCGCCACACCATCGAGCGCCTGTACTCGAAGGTCATCTTCGACGGTCCGACCTTCGTGCAGTCCTGGCTCTCGGGCAGCGACTACCGCAAGGCGCTGCCGGACGGCCCCTACAAGGGCAAGCACCTGCCGGACTCCGTCCTGGAGACCCCGGACGACAAGACGGTCGTCTTCCACTTCGACAAGCCGCAGCCGGACCTCCCGCAGGCCCTGGCCATGGCCGGCTACGCCATCGTGCCCGAGAAGCAGGACACGAAGGAGAAGTACGACGACGCCCCCGCCGCGCTCGGCCCCTACAAGATCGCCGAGTACAAGCCGGGCAAGTCGATGAAGCTGGTCAAGAACGACCAGTGGGACCCGAAGACGGACGCCGTGCGTCACCAGTACGTCGACGGCTACAACTTCAGCTCCACCATCGACCAGGCCAGCCAGACCAAGCGCCTGATCGCCGACCAGGGCGAGGCCAAGAACGCCATCCAGTTCACCGACCAGGTGGACCCGGCGCAGATGTCCACCGTCATCGGTGACGCGAGCGCCAAGAAGCGCACCGTCCAGGGCTACCAGCCCTACGTGTGGCAGCTGACCTTCAACCTGGACCGGATGAAGGACAAGAAGATCCGGGACGCGATCACCCACGCGATCCCGAGCCAGTCCATGGTCCAGGCGGACGGCGGCCGTTACGGCGG
>KL568535.1:46970-50753 GCA_000715605.1 Streptomyces speibonae
GAGCCAGTCCATGGTCCAGGCGGACGGCGGCCGTTACGGCGGTGAGGTCGCCGGCGGTCTGTTCGCCCCGACCCTGCCGAACTTCGACCCCGAGTACGACCCGTTCGGCAAGCTGAAGAAGCCCAACGGTGACCCGGAGAAGGCCAAGGAGCTGCTGAAGGAGGCGGGCTTCAAGGAGGGCACCAAGATCAGCTACGCCTACTCCAACACCCCGCGTGGCCAGGCGCAGCAGGTCATCATCAAGGACGCCCTCGAGAAGATCGGCTTCGACGTCCAGGCCAAGGAGATCGACCGGGCCAGCTTCTACGAGCAGGTCGGCAAGCTGGACAACCCGTACGACATCTACATGACCGGCTGGGGCCAGGACTGGCCGTCGCCGTCCACGGTCGTCACGCCGGTCTACGACGGTGAGCTCATCCAGGATGGTGCGTCGAACTACTCGCACATCGACGACGAGCAGGTCAACAAGCTGATCCAGAAGGCCCTGACGCAGGAGCCGGAGGAGGCCGCCAAGACCTGGGAGCAGGCTCACCACCGCATCGTGGAGGAGATCAACCCGGCCGCCCCGGTCTACTACGCGAAGGCGATGCAGCTCTACGGTTCCAACATCGGTGGCGCCAAGTACAGCACCCGGTCGAGCTACGTCGACCTCAACGACCTGTACCTGAAGCAGCCGTAAGCCGTCAGTTCGGCTGACCGCGGGGGTGTGCGCCAGGCGGAGCGCACCCCCGCGGACGGTTCCCCCCTCCCCGCCGCCGCGTTTCGAAGAGAGCATCCACCCGCCATGCTTCAGTTCCTCATCCGCAGGCTGATCGGCGCCGTCGTCATCATGTTCCTGATCGGCGCCTTCACGTTCTTCCTGTTCTATACGGTTCCTCAGGACTTCGCCGCGCTGTCCTGCGGAAAGAACTGCTCGCCCGAGAACCTCGCCGTGATCCGCGAGAACCTCGGACTGGACAAGCCCATCACCACCCAGTTCTGGGAGTTCATGACGGGCATCGTCACCGGGCGGGACTTCGCGACCGGCCACTGCTCCGCGCCCTGCCTGGGGCAGTCCTTCGACACCGGTGAGTTCGTCTGGGACTCGATCCTGGACCGCTTCCCGCTGACGCTCTCGCTCACCGTCGGCGGTCTGGTCATCTTCCTCATCGTGGGTCTCGGCGCCGGCCTGCTGGCCGCCTGGAAGCGCGGCACCGTGGCCGACCGGGCCGTCAGCGGTGCCTCCATCGTGCTGAGCTCGTTCCAGATCTACTTCCTCGGCCCGATCGTCCTCGGCATCGTCGTCTACCAGACGGGCTGGATGGACAACCCCAAGTACCACCCGTTCACGGACAACCCGCTCACCTGGGCCGCCGGTCTGCTGATCCCGTGGGCGGTCATGGCCACGATCTTCACCGCGCAGTACACCCGTATGGCGCGCTCCACGATGATCGAGCAGCTCCAGGAGGAGCACGTCCGCACCGCGCGCGCCAAGGGCATGAAGCAGAGCTACGTCTTCTTCCGCTACGCCTGGCGCGGCTCGCTCATCCCGATCGTCACCATCCTGGGCATCGACCTCAGCGCGCTGCTGTCCGGCGCGGTGGTCACCGAGTTCACCTTCGACCTGGCCGGTATCGGCCGTCTCGCGGTGGACTCCTCGCTCACGAAGGACCTGCCGGTGACCATGGGTGTCATGCTGTTCGGGGCGTTCTTCATCCTGCTCCTGAACATCCTCGTGGACCTCGTCTACGCGTACATCGACCCGCGCGTGCGGCTCAGCTAGGAGAAACACCGTGACCACACTGACCAAGACCGAAGGTGACAAGGCCCCGTCCGGGTCCGGTGCCTTCCTCTCGGTCCGCGACCTGCGGGTGCGGTTCTCCACTGAGGACGGCATCGTCAAGGCGGTCGACGGACTGTCCTTCGACGTCGAGCGCGGCAAGACCCTCGGCATCGTGGGCGAGTCGGGCTCCGGCAAGTCCGTCACCAACCTGACGGTGCTCGGCCTGCACAACCCCAAGAGCACCACGGTCGAGGGCGAGATCGTCCTCGACGGGCAGGACCTGATCACCGCGTCCGAGAAGGAGCTGGAGAGGCTCCGCGGCAACAAGGTCGCGATGATCTTCCAGGACCCGCTGACGGCGCTCTCGCCGTACTACACGGTGGGCCGGCAGATCGCCGAGCCGTTCATGAAGCACACCGGCGCCTCCAAGAAGGAGGCGCGGGCCCGGGCGATCGAGATGCTGACCAAGGTCGGCATCCCGCAGCCCGAGTCCCGGGTGGACGACTACCCGCACCAGTTCTCCGGCGGTATGCGCCAGCGCGCCATGATCGCCATGGCGCTGGTCTGCGACCCCGACCTGCTGATCGCGGACGAGCCGACCACGGCCCTGGACGTGACGGTGCAGGCGCAGATCCTGGACCTGCTCAAGGACCTCCAGCAGGAGTTCGGCACCGCGATCATCTTCATCACCCACGACCTCGGCGTCATCTCCGACATGGCCGACGACCTGCTGGTGATGTACTCGGGCCGGGCCGTGGAGCGCGGCAGCGTCCGCGAGGTGCTGCGTGAGCCCAAGCACCCCTACACCTGGGGCCTGCTCAGCTCGATGCCGCGCCTGGGCGGCGACACCTCGCAGGCGCTCAACCCGATCCCCGGGTCCCCGCCCAGCCTGCTCAACCCGCCGTCCGGCTGCCCCTTCCACCCGCGCTGCGCCTTCACGGACCAGGTGTCGGGCAACCGCTGCAGCACCGAGCGACCGCAGCTCGGCGAGGGCCGCGCCGCGGCGTGCCATCTGACGGCGGAGCAGAAGCAGACCATATTCATCGACACGATCCAGCCCCGGCTGCGCTAGGGAGAGATCCGAGACATGAGCGACAACCTCACCCTCCCCGCACAGCAGGGCTCCACCGGCGCGTCCACCGAGACGCTGCTGAAGGTGGAGGGCCTGACCAAGCACTTCCCGATCTACGGCGGCTTTCCGATCAAGCGGAAGGTCGGCGCCGTCCAGGCGGTCGACAAGGTCGACCTGACCGTCGGCGTCGGCGAGGCCGTCGGCCTGGTGGGTGAGTCGGGCTGTGGCAAGTCGACCACCGGCCGGCTCATCACCCGGCTCCTCGAGCCGACGGGCGGCAAGATCGAGTACGCGGGCCGCGACATCACGCACGCCAAGCGCAAGGAACTGGCGCCCGTGCGGTCCGAGATCCAGATGATCTTCCAGGACCCGTACTCCTCGCTGAACCCGCGGCAGACCGTCGGCACCATCATCAAGTCGCCGATGGAGGTCAACGGGATCGACCCCGCGGGCGGCCGGGAGAAGAAGGTGCGCGAGCTGCTCGAGCTCGTCGGCCTCAACCCCGAGCACTACAACCGCTTCCCGCACGAGTTCTCCGGCGGCCAGCGCCAGCGCATCGGTGTGGCCCGTGCCCTGGCGCTCAACCCGAAGCTGATCGTCGCGGACGAGCCGGTCTCCGCGCTGGACGTGTCGATCCAGGCGCAGGTCGTCAACCTGCTGCAGAAGGTCCAGGAAGAACTGGGCATCGCGTTCCTGTTCATCGCCCACGACCTCGCGGTGGTCCGGCACTTCTCGCAGCGCGTGGCCGTGATGTACCTCGGCAAGGTGGTCGAGGTCGGCGACCGGGACTCCATCTACAACCGGCCCCGGCACCCCTACACCCACGCGCTGCTGTCGGCCGTGCCCGAGGTGGCGACGGACGACGAGCAGGAGAACCGGGAGCGCATCCGCCTCGCCGGTGACGTGCCGTCGCCGATCATGCCGCCGTCCGGCTGCCGCTTCCGCACCC
>KL568535.1:50980-51206 GCA_000715605.1 Streptomyces speibonae
CCGCTTCCGCACCCGCTGCTGGAAGGCGCAGGACAAGTGCGCCACCCAGGAGCCGCCGCTGGTGCGGCTCTCCGGCAGCCGCGAGGGCCACCTGACGGCCTGCCACTTCCCGGAGGACCCCAGCACCGAGGCCCGCGAGGAGGACGTCGTCCTCGACCCGGCGCTGCAGGCGCTGGAGGAGACCACGGTCGAGAAGGACTGACCGCACCCGACGCAGCAGCGGCTG
>KL568535.1:51461-63842 GCA_000715605.1 Streptomyces speibonae
CCGCTGCTGTCGTGTCCGTCGTACGTGCAAACGGCTGGAGTCGGCCCCCGTACAGGTGCCGTACATGTGCGCCATGCACCTTGTGCGCCGATATTGGCGTCAAGGACCACCGCACACAGGCAGCGCACGTACGAGGAGGCACCCCATGCGCCGAGCCACGCACGCCCGATGGGCCGTCTGCGCGATGGCGGTCGCCCTCGCCGCGACCGCCTGCGGAAACGAGGACGGCGGCAGCGGCGACGCCGGCGCCGTGCTGAGCGCCTCCTGGGGCGACCCGCAGAACCCGCTGGAGCCGGCGAACACCAACGAGGTGCAGGGCGGCAAGGTCCTCGACATGATCTTCCGGGGGCTCAAGCGCTACGACCCCGTGACCGGCGAGGCCCAGGACATGCTCGCCGAGAAGATCGAGACCTCCGACTCGCAGAACTTCACCATCACCGTCAAGGACGGCTGGACCTTCAGCAACGGCGAGAAGGTCACCGCCCGGTCCTTCGTCGACGCCTGGAACTACGGCGCGAGCCTGCGCAACAACCAGCGCAACGCGTACTTCTTCGGCTACATCCAGGGCTACGACGAGGTCCACCCCGAGGAGGGGGAGCAGAGCGCCGACACCCTGTCCGGGCTGAAGGTCACCGGCGAGCGCACCTTCACCGTCGCGCTCACCCAGAAGTTCTCCACCTTCCCCGACACCCTGGGCTACAACGCCTTCGCCCCGCTGCCCCGCGCCTTCTTCGACGACCACGACGCCTGGGTGAAGAAGCCCGTCGGCAACGGTCCCTACCTGGTCGACTCCTACACCCGCGGCTCGCAGATGTCGCTGCGCACCTGGGCGGACTACCCGGGTCCCGACAAGGCGCGCAACGGCGGCGTCGACCTCAAGGTCTACACCGACAACAACACCGCCTACACCGACCTCCTGGCCGGCAACCTCGACCTGGTCGACGACGTGCCCGCCCCGCAGCTGAAGAACGTGCGCGACGACCTGGGCGGCCGCTACCTCAACACCCCCGCCGGCATCATCCAGACCCTCGCCTTCCCCTTCTACGACGAGGACTGGAACAAGCCCGGCTCGGAGAAGGTCCGCACCGGCCTGTCCATGGCGATCGACCGCAAGCAGATCACCGACACGATCTTCCAGAAGACCCGCACCCCCGCCACCGACTGGACCTCACCCGTCCTGGGCGAGGACGGCGGCTTCCAGGACGGGCTGTGCGGCAAGGCCTGCGAGTACGACCCCGAGGGGGCGAAGAAGCTCATCGAGGAGGGCGGCGGCCTGCCCGGCGGCAAGGTGACGATCACCTTCAACGCGGACACCGGATCCCACCGCGAATGGGTCAACGCCGTGTGCCACTCCATCAACAACGCGCTGGACGACGAGCGCGCCTGCACCGCCAACCCGGTCGGCACCTTCGCCGACTTCCGCAACGAGATCACCGGGCGGAAGATGACCGGCCCGTTCCGGGCGGGCTGGCAGATGGACTACCCGCTCATCCAGAACTTCCTCCAGCCGCTGTACTACACCGACGCCTCCTCCAACGACGGCAAGTGGTCCAACCAGCAGTTCGACGATCTCGTCGACCGCGCCAACCGGGAGACCGACACCGCCACGGCCGTCGGCCTGTTCCAGCAGGCCGAGGAGGTCGTCCGGGACAACATGGCCGCGATCCCGCTCTGGTACCAGAACGGCAGCGCCGGCTGGTCCGAACGGCTGTCCGACGTCAAGCTCAACCCGTTCAGCGTCCCCGTGTACGACCAGATCAAGGTGAGCTGATCCGCCATGGGGCGCTACGTCGTCCGGCGTCTGCTCCAGATGATCCCGGTGTTCGTCGGGGCCACGCTGCTGATCTTCCTCATGGTCCATGTGATGGGCGACCCCATCGCCGGACTGTGCGGCGAACGCCAGTGCGATCAGGCGACCGCCGCCCGGCTGAAGCGGGAGTTCGGCCTCGACCAGCCCGTCTGGCGGCAGTACCTGACCTACATGGGCAACGTCTTCACCGGCGACTTCGGCACGGCCTTCAACGGTCAGGAGGTCACCGAGCTGATGTCGACGGCCTTCCCGGTGACCGTCCGGCTCACCCTGATCGCGATCGTCTTCGAGATCGTCGTCGGCGTCACCCTCGGCGTGCTCACCGGACTGCGCCGGGGCCGCCCCGTCGACACCGGTGTCCTGCTGGTCACCCTCGTCGTCATCTCCGTGCCCACCTTCGTCACCGGCCTGCTGCTCCAACTGCTGCTCGGCGTGAAGTGGGACTGGATCCGCCCCTCGGTCTCCTCCGAGGCGCCCTTCGGCGAACTGGTGCTGCCCGGCCTGGTGCTGGCCTCGGTCTCCCTCGCCTACGTCACCCGGCTGACCCGCACCTCCATCGCCGAGAACCGCCGCTCCGACTATGTGCGCACCGCCGTCGCCAAGGGCCTGCCCCGGCACCGGGTGGTGGTCCGGCACCTGCTGCGCAACTCGCTGATCCCCGTGGTCACCTTCATCGGCGCCGACATCGGCTTCCTCATGGGCGGCGCCATCGTCACCGAGCGGATCTTCAACATCCACGGCGTCGGCTACCAGCTCTACCAGGGCATCCTCCGGCAGAACACCCAGACCGTCGTCGGCTTCGTCACCGTGCTGGTGCTGGTGTTCCTGCTCGCCAACCTCCTCGTCGACCTCCTGTACGCCGTGCTCGACCCGAGGATCCGCTATGTCTGACCAGCCCTACGACCCCGAGCGCGCCGTCGCGGCCACCCCGGCGGGCGGCACCGTGGACGTGAGCCTCGACGCGGCGGAGACCCTCCAGCAGGGGCCGAACGGCCCGGACGGCCCCGCCGAGGAGCGGGAACGGCCCCGCTCCCTGTGGTCCGACGCCTGGCGGGACCTGCGCCGCAACCCCGTCTTCATCGTCTCGGCCCTGGTCATCGCCTTCCTCGTCCTCATCTCCCTGTGGCCCTCGGCCATCGCCTCCGGCAGCCCCCTCGCCTGCGACCTGTCCAAGGCCCGGCAGGGCTCACAGGCCGGGCACCCGTTCGGCTTCGACGGCCAGGGCTGCGACGTCTACACCCGCACCGTGTACGGCGCCCGCACCTCCGTGGCGGTCGGCGTCCTCGCCACGCTCGGTGTCGCCGTCCTCGGCAGCGTCCTCGGCGCCCTCGCGGGGTTCTTCGGCGGCGTCTGGGACGCGGTCCTGTCCCGGGTCACCGACGTCTTCTTCGCCATCCCGGTCGTCCTCGGCGGACTGGTGCTGCTGTCCGTCATCACCAGCAGCACCATCTGGCCCGTCATCGGCTTCATCGTGCTGCTCGGCTGGCCGCAGATCTTCCGCATCTCCCGCGGCGCCGTCATCACCGCCAAGCAGAACGACTACGTCCAGGCCGCGCGGGCGCTGGGCGCCTCGAACGCCCGCCTGGTGCTGCGGCACATCGCGCCCAACGCCGTCGCGCCGGTCATCGTCGTGGCGACCATCGCGCTGGGGACGTACATCTCGCTGGAGGCCACCCTGTCCTACCTCGGCGTCGGACTGAAGCCGCCCAGCGTCTCCTGGGGCATCGACATCTCCGCCGCCTCCCCGTACATCCGCAACGCCCCGCACGCGCTGCTGTGGCCCTCCGGGGCCCTCGCGGTCACGGTGCTGGCGTTCATCATGCTCGGCGACGCGGTGCGCGACGCCCTGGACCCGAAACTGAGGTGATCCGCCGTGCTGCTCGAAGTGCGGGATCTGCACGTGGAGTTCCACACCCGGGACGGGGTCGTGAAGGCCGTCAACGGCGTGAGCTACGGCGTCGAGGCCGGCGAGACGCTGGCCGTGCTGGGCGAGTCCGGCTCCGGCAAGTCGGTGACCGCCCAGGCCGTCATGGGCATCCTCGACATGCCGCCCGGCCGGATCACCCGCGGCAAGGTCGTCTTCCGGGGGCGGGACCTGCTGGGGCTCAGGGAGGACGAGCGCCGGCGCGTCCGGGGCGCCGAGATGGCGATGATCTTCCAGGACGCGCTGTCGTCCCTCAACCCGGTGCTCACCGTGGGCGACCAGCTCGGCGAGATGTTCACCGTGCACCGGGGCATGTCCCGCAGGGACGCGCGGGCCAAGGCGGTCGAGCTGATGGACCGGGTGCGCATCCCCGCCGCCTGGGAGCGGGTCCGGCAGTACCCGCACCAGTTCTCCGGCGGCATGCGCCAGCGCATCATGATCGCGATGGCGCTGGCCCTGGAACCGGCCCTGATCATCGCCGACGAACCGACCACCGCCCTGGACGTCACCGTCCAGGCCCAGGTCATGGAGCTGCTCGCGGAGCTGCGACGCGAGTACCGCATGGGCCTCGTCCTCATCACCCACGACCTGGGCGTGGTCGCCGACGTCGCCGACCGCATCGCCGTGATGTACGCGGGCCGCATCGTCGAGTCGGCGCCCGTGCACGACATCTACAAGGCGCCCGCGCACCCCTACACCCGGGGCCTGCTGGACTCCATCCCGCGCCTGGACCACAAGGGCCGGGAGCTCTACGCCATCAAGGGCCTGCCGCCCCACCTCACCCACGTCCCGCCCGGCTGCGCCTTCCACCCCCGCTGCCCGCTGGCCCGTGACGTCTGCCGCACCCAGGAGCCCCCGCTGTACGAGGTGTCGCCGACGCGGGGGAGTGCCTGTCACTTCTGGACGGAGTGCCTCGATGGCTGAGCCGGCCGAGACGGTCCTGGAAGCCGGCAACCTGGTCAAGCACTACCCGCTGACCCGGGGCGTCGTCCTGCGCAAGCAGGTCGGCGCGGTGAAGGCGGTCGACGGAGTGGACTTCCGCCTCGGCCGGGGCGAGACGCTGGGCATCGTCGGCGAGTCCGGCTGCGGCAAGTCGACGGTGGCGAAGATGCTGGTCAACCTGGAGCGGCCGACGGCCGGTTCGATCCGCTACAAGGGCGAGGACATCACCCGGCTGTCCGGGCGCGCGCTGAAGGCCGTACGCCGCAACATCCAGATGGTGTTCCAGGACCCGTACACCTCCCTCAACCCCCGGATGACGGTGGGCGACATCGTCGGGGAGCCCTACGACATCCACCCCGAGGTGGCGCCCAAGGGCGACCGGCGCCGCAGGGTGCAGGAGCTGCTGGACGTCGTCGGCCTCAACCCGGAGCACATCAACCGCTATCCGCACCAGTTCTCCGGCGGCCAGCGGCAGCGCATCGGCATCGCGCGAGGGCTGGCGCTGCGGCCCGAGGTGATCGTCGCCGACGAACCGGTCTCCGCGCTGGACGTCTCGGTGCAGGCCCAGGTGATCAATCTGATGGACCGCCTGCAGAAGGAGTTCGACCTCGCCTATGTCTTCATCGCGCACGACCTGTCGATCGTGCGGCACATCTCGGACCGCGTCGGGGTGATGTACCTCGGCCGGATCGTGGAGACCGGCACCGACACCGAGATCTACGACCATCCCACGCACCCCTACACCCAGGCGCTGCTCTCCGCCGTCCCCGTGCCGGACCCGGAGGCCAGGGAGCGCCGGGAGCGGATCATCCTCAGCGGCGACGTCCCGTCCCCGACGAACGTCCCCTCCGGCTGCCGCTTCCGGACCCGCTGCTGGAAGGCGCGGGAGCGCTGCGCGCGGGAGGTGCCGGTGCTCGCGGTGCCCGAGCCGTTCGCCGCGGACGGGGGCCCGGCGGCCCACCCGTCGGCCTGTCACTTCGCCGCGGAGAAGCAGGTGGTGCCGTGAGGCGGGGTGCCCGTGAGGCGGGGCGGAAACGGTGGCGGGCCGGGATGACATGGCGCATCCCGGCCCGCTTACGGCACCCGCACGGCCGTACGCTGATCAGCGTTCCCCGTCCGTATATCGGAACCGCTTCCGCGGAGTTGCCGGTGTGTTAACGCGGTTCGTCCTCGTTTGCCAGGCCCAGGGAGCGCCTGAGGAAGTCGAGCTGGAGCCGGAGCAGGTTCTCGGCGACCTCCTCCTGCGGGGTCATGTGCGTGACGCCGGACAGCGGCAGCACCTCGTGCGGCCGGCCGGCCGCCAGCAGCGCCGAGGACAGCCGCAGCGAGTGCGCGACGACCACGTTGTCGTCCGCGAGGCCGTGGATGATCATCATCGGCCGGTGCGGTGCGACGGCGTCGACCAGGCCCGTGTCGTCGATCACCGAGTTGCGGCGGTAGACGTCCGGCTGTTCGTCCGGGAGACCGACGTAGCGTTCCTGGTAGTGGGTGTCGTAGAGGCGGAGGTCGGTGACCGGGGCGCCGACCACGGCCGCGTGGAAGACGTCGGGGCGGCGCAGGGCGGCGAGGGCCGCCAGATAGCCGCCGAAGGACCAGCCCCGGACGGCGACCCGGTCCAGGTCGAGCGGGAAGTCGGCGGCGAGCGCCTGGAGGGCGTCGACCTGGTCCTGGACCACGACGGCGGCGATGTCGTCCCGGACGGACTTCTCCCAGGCGGGCGAGCGGCCCGGGGTGCCGCGGCCGTCCGCGACCACCACGGCGAACCCCTGGTCGGCGAACCACTGCGAGGTCAGATGCGGGTTGTGGGCGGCGAGCACCCGCTGCCCGTGCGGACCGCCGTAGGGATCCATGAGCACCGGCAGGGGGGTGTCACCGGCGTAGTCCCGAGGCATAAGCACGGCGCACGGAATACGGCGTGCGCCCCCCTGTGTCAGCGTCACGCGGGGGGACATTCCCGGGTTTTCGGCATACGACCGGACAGTCGCCGTCGGTTTCCCGTCACGCAGCACCCGCGCCCGCGAACCTGGCCGATCCGGCGTCGCGGAGACGAGCACGGTCACGCCCCCGGCGCGGACCGCCGAGTGTACGCCGGGCTCCTGCGAAAGGCGCTCCACACCCAGCTCGTTCACCCGGTACACATGCACCTCGCCGATCTCCGGATCGGCCGCCTCCTCGCCCGCCGACGCCGAGACCAGCACGTCGTCGTCCGAGACGTCGAGTACCGCACGGATGTGCAACTGCGGTCCGGTGAGCGGCCGTTCACCCACGGCGAGTCGTCGCGCACCCCCCTCGTCCGCGACCCGCACCAGCTGACCCGAGGGGCTCCAGCAGGGCACCCCGGGGAAAAGTTCCAGCCAAGTTGGATCTTCGTCGGCGTGCACCATCCGGCTCGCCCCGGTGTCCGGGTCCACGGCCAGGATCAGTGAGGCGCGCTGGTCTCGCGACTGCACGAGGAGCAGCGGGGCACCCGCCGCTGACCAGTGCACTCGTGCCAGATACGGGTAGCGTGCGCGGTCCCAGGCGACCTCGGTGCGCGTGCCGTCGAGGCCGATCACGAACAGCCGGACCTCCGCGTTCGGGGTGCCCGCCGCCGGGTAGCGGACAGCGCTCGGCTGCTGTTCCGGACGGGCGGGATCGGAGATCCACCACTGCCGCACCGGCGTGTCGTCCACGCGCGCCACCAGCAGCCGGTCGGACTCCGGCGCCCACCAGAAGCCCCGCGAACGCCCCATCTCCTCGGCCGCGATGAACTCCGCCAGACCGTAAGTGACCTGCTCCGACTCGGGTGCCGCGAGCGCGCGGTCCGCCCCGCCCTCGGCCCCCGTCACCCGCAGCGCACCCCGGGCGACGTAGGCGACGTAGCGTCCGTCGGGCGACGGGCGGGGGTCGATCACCGGCTGCGGCGCGGGCAGTTCACGTGCCGTTCCGGCCCGCAGCTCGGCCGTGAAAAGCCGCCCTGACAAGGCGAAAGACGCCAACTCGACCGCGGCGTCGGTGGCATAACCGACGATGCCGGCACCGCCTTCACGACTCCGTTCGCGCCGCGCGCGCTCCTCGGCGGAGAGGTGCTCCAGGGCGCCGCCCAGCAGGGCGCGCGGGTCGGCGGCCATGCGCTCCTCGCCGCCTTCCGTGTCGAGGACCCAGAGCGATTGGGCCCGGTCCGTACCGGAACCCGAGCGCAGGAACGCGACACGCGAGCCGTCGGGCGCCACGGTGAACGAACGCGGCGCGCCGAGCGTGAAGCGCAGGGTGCGGGCGTGCCGTCGGGGGAAGGAGTCAGCCTCGGTCGTCATGCCTTGACCATATTGGCCATGCGCCCCCTTGTGCGGCAGTGCGCCGATCGATGCGCACGTACGGATAGTTATGATCGTTAGCGCATAGTGGGTATGAACCTGCTGGCTGCTGTGTGGATTTATCTGCCCCCATATTCCTACCCCCGCGCCCTTGGGATCCTTGGAGGTGAGCCGCCGTGGCACTCTCGATTTCGGCGGTGGTGCTGCTGGCGATCATCGTCTTCCTGCTGATCAAGAAGTCCGGCCTGAAGGCCGGGCACGCCATCGTGTGCATGCTGCTCGGCTTCTACCTCGCCTCCTCCACGATGGCCCCCACGATCAGCGAGCTGACGAACAACATCGCGGGGATGATCGGCAGCATCAAGTTCTGATCCCGGCCGGCGGACCCCTCGCGTGTTACTCGTCGGTAAGTCATGATGGCGTGGACCAGCATCCACGCGTTCAGGGCGGAGCCGACGGTGACGACTTCCGAGGAACAGAGCGAGGGCCGGAGCGAGACGCGGGACAGGGTGCACGTCTTCCGCGACGACGCCCTCGGTGACCACGACGCGGTCGGGCTCGCGCAGGCGATCCGCCGGGGCGAGGTGAGCGCGGCCGAGGCCGCCCGGGACGCGGCGGCACGCGTCCGGGACGTCGAGGACCGGCTGCACGCCGTCCAGGTCCACCTCGACGCCCCGGCCCACGCCGCGCGGCCCGGCGGCGCGCTCGCCGGGGTGCCGACGTTCGTCAAGGACAACACCGACTACCAGGGACTGCCCACCGGCCACGGCAGCGCCGCCTTCGCGCCCCGCGCGGCCCGCCGGCACGCGCCGTTCGCCCGCCAGTTCCTGAGCACGGGCGTCACGGTGCTCGGCAAGACCAAGCTGCCCGAATTCGGCTTCAGCCCCACCACGGAGTACGAGGCGGGCGAGCCCGTCCGCAACCCGTGGCACCCGGACCACTCGGCGGGCGGTTCGTCGGGCGGCAGCGCGGCACTCGTGGCCTGCGGGGCCGTGCCCATCGCGCACGCCAACGACGGCGGCGGCTCCATCCGCATCCCCGCCGCCTGCTGCGGCCTCGTCGGTCTGAAGCCGACCCTGGGCCGGGTGGCGCTGAACGCGCAGAGCCGCCAACTGCCCATCGACATCATCACCGACGGCGTCGTGAGCCGCTCGGTGCGCGACAGCGCGGCCTTCCTCGCGGCGGCCGAGCAGCACTACCGCAACCCCAAGCTGCCGCCCGTGGGCCTGGTCGAGGGCCCCTCCGACCGGCGCCTGCGCATCGGCCTGCTGACGGACTCCCCGAACGGCGTCCGCTCCGACGCCGACACCCGGGCGGCGGTCGAGGAGACGGCCCGGCGGCTCGAGGGGCTCGGCCACACCGTGGAGCCGGTGGACCTGCCCATCGACCCGCGCTTCACCAAGGACTTCCTCACCTACTGGGGCCTGCTGTCGTTCCTGATCGGCGTCACCGGCCGCAGACTGGGCACGGACTTCGACCGCCGCCGCATGGACGGGCTGAGCCGCGGCCTGCGCGAGCAGTACCTACGGGACTGGCGCACCACGCCGGGCGTCCTGCGCCGCCTGAAGCGCACCCGCGAGGCGTACGCGGCCGGGTTCCGCGGGCTCGACCTGATCCTCTCCCCGGTCCTCGCCCACACCACCCCGCGGCTCGGCCACCTCAGCCCGAACGTCCCCTACGCCACCCTGATCGAACGCCTCGTCGACTACGTGGCCTTCACCCCGGTCAACAACATCGTCGGCACCCCGTCCCTCTCGGTACCGGCCCTACGCACCACCGCGGACGGCCTCCCCATAGGCGTGATGTTCTCGGCCCGCCCCGGCGCCGAACGCACGCTGCTTGAGCTGGCCTACGAACTGGAAGCGGACCACCCGTTCCCAACCCTCCGCACCCCCTGACAGCTCCCGGCCCGGACCGCCCTCACCCTCCCACCGGCCCCCCGAGGACCTCCTCCACCGCGACCCGCGGCGAGGGCAGATGCTCCGGTCAGACCATGAACACGGCCTTAAAGGCCGTCTTCTCGCTCACCTCCGGGGGCCGCGTCGGGCTGCGGCGGGCGTCCGTGCAGCCGGCGAGGGGAGGGCGCCGTATGAGGACGCAAGCTCCGGTTGCACATGCGGCTTTCCTCCAGCCATTGGCGCGCCCTGTTACGAGTGGAGACCGTGTGCCCATGGTCCTCCTGCGTCGTCCGAAAGGTTCGGACCATAGTGTGCCGCGACGGTCCAGACCCGTTGGTTCCGCAAGCACGGTGACTATGCCAGCGTCAAGGGAGCGTTCTCGGTCCAAGTATCAGAATGCTCTGGCGGATCTTCCGGCTCGCTGGTTGAGTGCTCGTGGCAACATCAACGCGACCAGGAGGATGTCATGTATGCGACAATTGCTCGGAGTCTCGTGGCTGTGACCGTAGTAGGGGCGCTGACGGCGATGGTCGGCCCGGCCGTCGCTCATGCCCAGTCGCCGCAGAGCGAGGACTGGGGAAAGCCTGTGCCTTTGTCGAAGGCTCTGGATGGCAGCAACCTCCGGGGCCAGGCAGTCACCGTCGGGATTGGCAACTTGAAATCGGGGAAGTTCCTGCAGGCCGTGAGTAACACCAACGGTGCCAAGGTTGTCCAGCAGTCGGGGAACCAGCTCAACCAGCTGCAGAACTGGGCGCCTGTCAATGACAGCCCTTACACCAGCTTCGAGAATGCGTCTGCGGGTAGGAATCTCGGCATCGATAGAGCCAGCAATGCGGCCGGCGCGGCGGCCATCATCGCCAATGCGTCCGGCGATCTCAATCAGGACTGGTTACTCGTTCCGGTCGCTCGTTATCCCGAGGGGTACTTTGCGATGAAGAATCGCAAGAGTGGTCTGTGCCTGGGTGTTTCGGGTGCCAGTACCGCGAACGGTGCGCAGGCGGCCCAGTTCAGCTGCGACAACTCGGACAATCAGGGTTGGGCTCTGTTCAATCACTGACCGAGCGACCGTCTGGTGTCGTACCGACGGTCAGCTCGACTCGGTGCAGCATCAAGGAACACAAACAAGGGAGTGTGTCATGCACCTGCCACGCGTAAAGGTTGTTCTGGCGACCACGCTGGCCGGAGTTCTGCTGACGGTAGCCAGTCCAGCCATCGCTCGTGCTCAGCCGACGCACAGTAGTGACCCTACGCCGTCCAACTCGCTGGACGAATTCTATGTGCTCAAGAACCTGAAGTCCGGCAAGGTTCTGCAAGCCGTGAGTTCTGCCAATGGTGCCAAGGTTGTCCAACAACCCAAAGAAACAGGTGAGGGCCTCCAGCACTGGTTCCTCATCCTCGACGGTAGCTACAACAGCTTCGAGAACTTCGCATCGGGGCTGAACCTCGGCATTGACAGAGCCAGTACTACGGCTGGCGCGGCAGCGATCACGGCCAACCGGTCCGGCGATCTCAACCAGGATTGGATGCGGGTGGGCAGCGCCTACAGCGGGGACTACTTCGCATTAAAGAATCGCAAGAGCGGCCTCTGCCTGGGCATCTCAGGTGCCAGTACCGCCAACGGTGCTCAGGCCGCACAGTTCACGTGTGACGGATCGGCCAACCAGGGCTGGCTCCTGACGCACTGACCGACGAGTACCGTGGCGGCGTTTTCCGTCACGCGGCTGATCTCAATGATTGCCGAACTCGCCATCACAATGCCCCGGACCTATCGGCCCGGGGCATTGTTCTGTCCCTCTGACGGGATGTCGGCAGGTCTGCTGTGCAGCTCCTCGCCGTGGACGCGCATGCGACGTGCAAGCTCCCGGCCCCAGGCTTGGCCCGGAGCCTCGATGAACCGGTACGTCAGTACACACATGGGCAGCAGGACTGCATAGAACGCCACCTCAAGCAGCGGGTTGTCCTGTCGCCACCGTCCGATGGTGCCGTCAGTGATGGCCAGCAGCACGGGATGCACCAGGTAGACCGAGTAACTGATTGTCCCCAGCCAGACCAGCCACCGCGGCGCGGTTCGGTGGCGTAAGGCCAGTCCCACACCGAAAGTGAGTACTGCCAGCAGGAATGACGAGATCCAGGCACGCCGTGTGAAGTGGGATCCGTCACCGAAGCGATACGCGCTACCCACCGCGGAGGCCACAACAACGGCGGTGGTGCAGGCCGCGTACCGCCAAGTGTGCTCACCGCTTACGGCCCGGTAGACGGTGGTGCCGAGAAACATCACAGCCAGGATCACCAGTCCTTCCCACGTAGGGACCACACCATTGAAAGCGACCAGTACGAGCGCCAGCACACCACCTGAAACCGCCCCGAAGACGCGCAGTGCCGATGACCCACCGCTCGCGCAGCAGATGGCAACCGCCATGGTGATCACGGCGATTGTCGCCAGCAGCCCAGTGCCGACCCAATCGGACAGAGCGGCGGCGGGCATCCCACCGCTGGCCGCCACAGTGACCGCGG
>KL568535.1:64034-70112 GCA_000715605.1 Streptomyces speibonae
CCGCCACAGTGACCGCGGCGAGCACTGCCAAAGTGACGGCAATCGGTGCCGACCGCTTGTGCAGACGGACCGAGAAGAGAGCGACGATCAGCAAGTAGAAGGCCATCTCGTACGAGAGTGTCCACAGGACAAGCAGAAGATTGGGGGTTCCCAGCAGCTCCTGCAGCAGGGTGATGTGGGCGACGACAGTCGAAGCGACGTTTTGTTCGCCGAAGTCGCGCACTTCGGCGAATCCGAGCAGGTTTGCGACCAAGACCGCCGTGACCACGGCCGCCCATAAGGGGTATATGCGAAAAAATCGTCCGATCCAGAACGTTCGGACGCATCCCCGACGCTCAAGTGAGGCGGGGATTATGTAACCACTCACGAGGAAGAAGACCATGATGCCGTACCTGCTGGTGTTGAACTCCGGCATCAGCGCCCGCCGGAACTCCGCCATGAAGGCGTACGACGAATGGTCGAACACCACAACGAGCGCGGCGATACCCCGCAAGGCGTCCAGCCAGCCCATCCGCGATGAGCGAGTCAGTGACCTCTTCTGAGGTTCTCCTGTCGGGTCGGATGGCGATTGCCGCGTCGCAGGCTCAGCGCAGTGGGGGGACTCCATGCCTATTCTCACGTCCGGCAGCTCGTGGATGTTCAGCCGTATGCTGATCATGAAATCGGCCCACGCGGCGGGAGTGGAGGCTAGTCGGGGGCCGTTGAGGTTCTTGGAGTCGCGGACGCGGACGGCGGCGAGGGCGGTGTCGATCTCGACGCAGGAGTCGCCCTCGCTGCCGCAGTAGCTGAGGCGGTCTCACACGTCGAGTGAGAGTCGCCGCATCAGCACTCGGCCGCGTACGGCAGGAAACCGGCCCACGTGGCGGGGGCGAAGGCGAGGCGGGGGCCGTCGACGTTCTTGGAGTCGCGGACGTGGACGGTGCCGGGCCGGGTGGCGACCTCGACACAGGAGTCGGTCTCGGCTCCGCTGCTGTAGCTGCTCTTGAACCAGGCGCCCGCTACCTCGACGCAGGAGTCACCTTCGTTGCCGTCGCTGTAGCTGCTCTTGAACCACGCGAGGCCTGAGGTGTGGTGGTTGGAGACCTTGCGGATCATGTTTCCCCCAGCAGTTCCTCGATGAAGGCCAGCGACTCCCGAGGTGGGAGAGCCTGCGCGCGGATGCTGCCATAGCGTAGTTCGGAGATGCGGAGCTGCCGAACGTCCGAGACCGGGCGGCCGTTGAACGCCCCCTCGCAGCGTGCCACCGCGGAACCGTCCTCGAACTTCAGCAACTCGATCTTCCCATCAAGCCCCGGGTGAGATTCGCAGTGCGTCGGCATCACTTGAAGCGTCACACAGCGCAGCCTGCCCACTTCAAGCAGACGCTCCAGTTGTGCGCGCCACACCATTGTGCCTCCGAGCGGACGCCGTAGTGGGGCCTCTTCCAGGACGAAACTGAGCGTAGGTGCCGGGTCCTTCTGGAAGATGCTTTGGCGATCCATGCGAGCAGCCACCATCCGCTCGATCTCGTCCTGGCTGTAGGCGGGTTGCCGTGACTCGAACGCAGCCCGTGCGTGATCGGCCGTCTGGAGGAGCCCGCTGATGCTGTGGCAGACGTAGAGGCCGATCTCGACAGCTCGCCCTTCCAACTGTGCGAGATCCCGAACCTTCTTCGGATACCGGACCTTCTTGACGTCCTCCTTCATCGCCGCGATGAGTCCGCCGGCGTCCAACACCTCGTCCGCCGTGTCCAAGTACTCGGGCCTCGGGATCCGCTTCCCCGTCTCGATCTTGTACACGAGATCCGCTCCGTACCCGGCCGCCGTCGCGAAGTCGTTGACCCGCATCCCCGCCGCTTCCCTGCGGAGCCTCAACTGCCGTCCCACCGTGGCGACTACGGCGAGTGCCCAGTCGTCGTCCGGGTCGACTTCCCACCCCGGCTCGTCCGTCTCGGTACCGACCCGCACCGCCTCACCGTTCACCGACATGTGTGCTCCTCCGTGATGCCGTGACGTACTGCTCCGACCTGTTCGCAGGAGCTACTTCGACAGCTTGGACAGGGCTCGTTGAACCCTGGACCGTAGCTCTACGTAACAGCTCAACTACTCAAATCAGTATGTCCAGTCGGCCACGCTCAGTGATGTGAATCAGCAAACTCAGGCCGCCGAAATCGTCCAGAACTTCAGCACGCTGCTGTCGTCCACCCCGCGAGGCGCTCGCCTGGCCCGCCTGCTCGCCGTGGACACGCTCCGGAGTTGGGGGCTTCCGCACGAGCGGGCGAGCCATGTCGTCGCGGAACTGGCGGCCAACGCGGCCACCCACGGCCGTCTCCCCGGACGCAGCTTCCGGCTCACGCTCTACGTGATCGGGGGCACGCTCCGCATCGAAGTCACCGACACCCGCGGGGAGCGGATGCCCGAGCCGCACGTGCCGGACCCGGACGCGGAATCGGGGCGAGGACTGCAACTCGTGGAGGCGCTGGCCGACCGCTGGGGCGTGACCGAGGGATGGTTCCCGCGCAAGACGGTCTGGGCCGAACTGGCCTTCTCGTCACCGGAACCCGCGTCTTCGTGCTCCGGTGCCGCCGGCCGCTGAAAGACAAAGAACTCCGGGAAAGCACCCCCACCAAACCCGACCCTCCCGCCCGTAGCCGTACTCACTCGGGCGGGTGAACATCGCCGGTCCGGCCGGATTTTCGGGTCGCCGAGGCCCGACGCTCAGCGCAAGGAACGCACCCCCACAACTGCTGACATGAGACGGCCCCCGCCGGGACTGCAATCCCAGTGCGAGGGCCTGACCACCGAGGAAGCAGGACCTTCCCGATGGGTATCCAGAACCCTAGCGTGCGCTTGCACGCCAAAGCCCGCCTTACGGGCAACAGCCACCCGGACCGGTCCCACCGCACCGGCGGGCCGCAGCGCGACGACACGCGCGACGCGTCCACACCTCCACCGGGCACATCGTGGCCCCACCATCTCGTGGCGTCAGTCGCCGGCGAACAGCCTCGCACCTGCCATATCGGCGCGCCGCCTCACCGACCTGCTCCCGTTGGAGAGGCCACCTAGCATGAGCGTGATGATCCTTGCCCCTGGGCACAGACGAGGAGCGAGCGCCATGACCGTCGCACCGAAGGATCCGCGAGGGAGCGGCTCCCACGTCTATCGGGCCATGCGGAATGTCGTTGAGCTCCTGGACGACTCCGACGCAGTCCCAGGCAGGTTCGAGATCACCAAGAAGGGGATCGTCCACGACATGATGGCGCCGGTGGGTCCGCACGAGCTGACCACCCTGTATGTGCGTAAACGCCTTGAGAGGGCGATGCCGGAAGAGGTCGTTGCTCACACGGGTGAGCCGGACGTCGAGGACGAGTCCGCGGGCATCATGAGGCGTCCCGATGTCATGGTGATCGCTCTGGCGGACATGGAGGTGCCGGGCAGTTTCGACCCCCGGACGCTTTTTGCCGCCGTCGAAGTCGTCTCCCGGTCCAATCCGGACAATGACTGGGTGGAGAAGGTCGCTGACTATCCGCTGATGGGGGTGCCCGTCTACGCGATCTTCGATCCCCGTACCGGTGCCGGTGCTGTATTCACCGACATTCACCCCACCCCGGACGGGCCCCGGTACGCCGTTCGCAAGGATTTTGTTTACGGCGAGGATGTCACCATCGCCGAGTGGACGATCTCCACGGACGGTCTCCCGCGTTATCAGGGCGACGGTGCCTCGTAGGCTGGGCCCATGACGGAACTGCCCTCACGGCGTCTGATGCTGGTGCATGCGCATCCGGACGACGAGTCGATCAACAACGGCGCGACCATGGCGCGGTACGTCGCCGAGGGCGCCGGTGTGACGCTGGTCACCTGCACGCTCGGTGAGCGGGGGGAGGTGATCCCGCCCGAGTCGCAGCATCTGAGCGGGGCCGCACTCGGGGGGCACCGGCTCGGGGAGCTCAGGGAGGCGATGCGCGCGCTCGGCGTGACCGACTTCCGGCTGCTCGGCGGGGCCGGGCGGTACTGCGACTCCGGGATGATGGGGCTGCCCGACAACGACGACCCCGGCTGCTTCTGGCAGGCGGACGTCGATCAGGCCGCCGGGCTGCTCGCCGAGGTGATCCTGGAGGTACGGCCGCAGGTTCTCGTCACGTACGACGACAACGGCGGGTACGGGCACCCCGACCACATCCAGACCCACCGCGTCGCCATGCGCGCCGTCGAGTTCGCCGCCGAAGCGGGCTGGGACGTGCCCAAGGTCTACTGGGACCGCGTGCCCCGGTCCGTCGCCGAGGAGGCCTTCGCCCGGCTGGACGGGGACCTCGCGAAGCTGCCCTTCGACAAGAGCGCCGCCGTGGACGACGTACCGGGCGTGGTCGATGACGAACACATCACCACCGCGATCGACGGCACCGCGTACGCCGTCGCCAAGGCCGACGCCATGCGGGCGCACGCCACGCAGATCACCGTCGCCGAGCCCTACTTCGTGCTGTCCAACGAGCTGGTCCAGCCGTTGTTCACCACCGAGTACTACGAGTTGGTGCGCGGTGAACGTCCCGAAAGCCGGGAGAGCGACCTGTTCGCCGGAATCGGCAACGGTGCGGGGGAGGTTTCGTGAGCGGGGACCGCACGCCCATGATGGCGCAGCCGCTGCGCCCGCCCTCCGCCGCGCGGGCCGGCGCCTACCTGCTGTTCTTCGTGCTCGGTGGCGTCGTCGGCGTGGCCGGGGCGCTCATCCAGCCCGCCTGGTTCCCGGGCGGCCTGCTGCTGGCCCTCGCGGGCGAGGCCGGACTCGTGTTGGGGGCCTCCCGGGTGATGCGCAGCCGGGCCGGCGGCGGGGCGGTCGCGGCGGGCTGGATGCTCGTCGTCATCCTGCTCACCACCAGCCGCCCCGAGGGCGACTTCCTGTTCGCCGCGGTGGCCGGCACCTATCTCTTCCTGCTCGGCGGCATCGGTGTCGCTGTGATCTGCGCCACCCTCGGTGGCGGGAGGCAACCGCGAGGCACCTCCGCCCGACTTGGCAAGTGACGTACCACTTCGCCGTGTCCCGGGCGTGCGGGTCCCGTGTGGGTTTCCCCGCCGGTACTGGGATACGGGCCGGATGCGGCCAGTAAGGTGGTGCGCGCCGCCGAGCCTCCCTCGAACCCTCGGCTTCGCCCGAGCAGGGGGGACCCCCACCGTGAGGTCGTGACGGGCGGCGGAGCCAACCGGGAGAACCTGCCTTGAGTCGTGAAACTGACACTCCGTCCTCCGGGCCCAACGGGCACGGCGGAGCCGCCTATCCGTCGGGCACCCCGCCCTACGGGATTCCGGCGATTCCGGACGCGGGTACGGACGCGGGCCGTTCGGCCGCGCGGCCGGAGGAACGCAAGACCGAGACCACGCTGACGACCCGTATCCGGATCAACATCCCCGGATCGCGGCCCATTCCGCCGGTCGTCGTGCGCCAGCCCGTCAAGGACGCGGAGAGCAAGGAGCGCACCGACGCCGAGGCGCCGGCTCCGTCCCCGGCGCCGGCTCCGTCCCCCGCCGCGGTCGAGCCTCCCGGTCGGCCCGCTCCGCCGGCTCCGTCCCCCGCCGCCCCGGCGGCCGAGGAGAAGCCGGCGGCCAGCGACTGGTTCGCGCCCCGCAAACCGGCGACGGGCAAGGGCAGTACGGGCGGCGGCTCCGCCAACGGCGCAGGTGGGCCCGGCGGTTCGGGTCCCGCGACGAGCGGCGGCGCGCCGGGCGCACCCGCGACGGGCGGCGGCGCGCCGGCGGGCCCGGGCACGCCCGGCGCCGGACGCCCCGGCGGGGCGACGCGTCCCGGACCCACCGGCACGACCGGCGCGACCGGCGGGCCCGTGGCCCCCGGGCACGGCGGCGGCACCGGCTCCTTCGACGTGACCGAGGCCCTGGCCGGCGGACCGGCGGGCAACGGCACCCGCCCGGGCGGACACCCCACCGGCGAGACCCGCCGCGACGACCTGCCGTTCTTCACGGGGGACGGACCCGGCGGCGCGCCCGCACAGCGCGGTCCCGGCGCGGGACCGGGTGGTGCCCCGGCGGGCGGCCGGCGGCAGGACACCCCGCCCGGATACGGCGGCCCGCAGCGCCCCGCAGGACCCACCGG
>KL568535.1:70266-70648 GCA_000715605.1 Streptomyces speibonae
CCGCAGGACCCACCGGCGGCCCGGTGACCGGCGACGCCCCGACGATGCCGCCCGGCGGCGCTCCGGGCGGACCCGGCGCTCCGGGCGGACGCGGCGTTCCCGGCGTTCCCGGCGCTCCCGGCGGACCCGGCCGCCCCGGCGGTGCTCAGCAGGGCCGTCCGGACGCCCCGGGCGGCGGCCTCAGCGACGACACGGCGATCCTCACGCCCCAGCAGCCCGCCGAGCCCGGCACCCCGGGCTACGGACCCCGCCACGACAACGTCTCCGGGCACACCGTCACCAGCGGCATCCCCGTCGTCCCGCCGCCGAGCGCGGCCTTCGACGCGCCCGGCGGACCCGGCCCGGCCGGCGGCCCCGGCCCGCAGACGCCCCCGAAACGGCC
>KL568535.1:70835-72433 GCA_000715605.1 Streptomyces speibonae
AGCCCGCAGACGCCCCCGAAACGGCCCGAGCCGGCCGCCGCTGCCCCGGCGGGCTCCGCCAAGGCGCCGAAGAAGAAGGGGCGCAACAAGCTCGTCCTGCTCGGCGGCGGTGTGCTCTTCCTCGTCGGTGTCGCCTACGGCGCCGGTCTGCTGATGAACCGCTCCGACGTGCCCAAGGGCACCACCGTGCTCGGCGTCGACATCGGCGGCGGCACCCGCGACGACGCGGTGAAGAAGCTGAACGCCGCCCTGGGCGACCGGCTGAACAAGCCGCTGCAATTGTCGGTCGACGGCAAGACCGTCGAACTGCAGCCGGACAACGCGGGCCTGCAGTTCGACGCCGACGCCACCGTCGGCGCGGCCGCCACCAGCGACTACAACCCGGTCAACGTGATCGGCTCGCTCTTCGGCCAGCAGCGCGTCGTCGAACCGGACATGCCCGTCGACGAGGAGAAGCTGCAGGCCGCCCTGGAGAACGCGGCCGGCGGCGCCGGCTCGGTGACCGAGGGCGGGATCACGTTCGAGTCCGGCAAGGCCGTCCCGGTGTATCCCGAGGCGGGCCAGGGCATCGACGTGGCCAAGGCCTCCGACGTGGTGACGCGGGCGTACCGCACCGCCGTGGAGACCGGGAACTCCTCCCCGGTGAAGGTCCCGACCACCGTCCAGCAGCCCAAGGTCTCCAAGGCCGAGGTCGACCGGATGATGAAGGAGTTCGCCGAGCCGGCGATGTCCGGCATCGTCACCGTGCAGACCGATCCGGCGCACTCGATCCCGATGAGCCCCGAGAAGTCGCTCTGGAAGTTCCTCCGGGTGGTGCCCGTCAACGACAAGCTCGTCGAGAAGCCGAACCTGAAGGCCCTCAAGGACCTCTACGGCCAGACGTTCGAGGGCGTGCTCATCACCCGGGGCAACGGCGAGAAGACGGCCGTCACGCCGCAGGACGTCTACGGTGCCCTGCGCAAGGCACTGGTCAGCAAGACCGACCGCGTCGCCGTCATCGACACCGACCCCAGCTGACGCGGCCTTGCGTCCGAGGGCACCCGGTGACGTCACCGGGTGCCCTCGCTCAGTTCAGCAGGGCCCTGGCCGCCCGGGCCTGCCCGCGCACCTGCTCCGCCGCCGGTTCGTCCACCGCCGCCACCACCTCCGCGTACGCCTCCAGCTCCCGCGCGCCGTCTCGGAAGTCGCCGCGCTGCACCAGGAGCTGCGCCCGCTCGTAGCGCAGCCGCGCCGCGTGCGCGGGGAGGAGCAGGGACAGCTCCACGGCCCACAGCGACACGTCCGACCGCTCCGGCCGGGCCGCCGCCCACGCCCGTACGTTGTTCAAAATGCGCAGGACGACGTCCAGCACCCCCGCGGGCGCCAGCATCGAGGCGTCCAGCGGCGCCCCCGTCGCCCCCGCGACCAGCGTCTGCGCGTCGGCCTCGCTCAGTACCCGCCCCCCGTCGAACGGGTCGGCCAGCACCTGCCCCGCCCCCGCGCCCGGCTCCCCGAACCCGACGACGAAATGCCCCGGCAGCGCCACCCCGTACACCGGCGCCCCCGCCCGCCGGGCCACCTCGATCCACACCACCGACAGCAGGATCGGCAGGCCCCCC
>KL568535.1:72615-78734 GCA_000715605.1 Streptomyces speibonae
CCTCGATCCACACCACCGACAGCAGGATCGGCAGCCCGCGCCGCCGCCGCAGCACCTCGTGCAGCAGCGAGGACTCCAGCCGCTGGTAGTCGTCCGGCACCCCGTGGAAGCCGTACCGCTCACCCAGCAGCTCTCGCAGCGCCACCGCCCACGCGCGCGGCGAGCCCGGCCGGTAGGGCAGCTCACCGGCCAGCCGGTCCAGCTCCACCTCCGCCGCGTCCATCCCGGCCTCGTCCAGCGTGCCGTCCGCCTCCGCGCCCACCAGCAGGCAGAGCGCGGCCAGGTCGGGCCGCTCGCAGCGGGCCTCCTCGGCGAACCGCCGGCGCAGCTCCGCCGAACGCTCGGGCGGCGGGGGGTGCGGCGGCGGGTACGGGGAACGCATACCGGGTCCTTGCCCGCTCACGGCGCTCCGTCACCTGCCGGAGCCGACGATTCCGGTGAGGCGGGAGCGCGGTAGTGGTGATACGCGTGGTGCGGGGCGAACCCCAGGCGCTCGTACAGCGCCCGCGCGCCCGCGTTGTCGTCCTCCACCTGGAGCCAGCCCGCCGAGGCGCCCTCGTCCAGCGCCCGCCGGGCCAGCGCGGCCATCACGGCCGTCGCCAGACCCCGCCGGCGCCGCTCCGGGTCCACCTCGACCGCCGCGAACCCGGCCCACCGCCCGTCCACCACACACCGCCCGATGGCCGCGGGCGTCTCCGCCCCCGGCACCGTGGCAAACCACACCGAGGCTCCGCTGCCCAAAACCCGCAGCGCCACCTCGCTCACCCCCTTGCGCTGGTAGCGGGCCAGCCACGCCTCGTCGGCCTCCCGCGACAGCCGCACCCCGGACGGCTCCCCGCCGAGGTCGGCGACCGGCGCCAGCGGGCCCACCCACAGCTCGGCGGTCACCTCCCGCACCCAGCCCCGCCGCTCCAGCTCCGCGCAGAGCAGCTCCTGCGCCCCCTCGGCGCCGGTTGCGGTCTGGACGTAGGCGGGCAGCCCGCGCGCCGCGTACCAGCCGCGTACGGCCGTCAGCGCCTCGTCCAGCGGCATGCCGGGGTCACCGAGCGGCAGTACGGAGTTGGCCCGCCGGGTGAAGCCCACCCGCCGCCCGGCCTCCTCGCCGGCAGCCGCGCGCAGCTCCCACGCGCCGAGCCGCTCGCTCTCCACGGGACGCCATCCCCGCGCGGCGACCCGCGCCAGCTCCTCGTACGACGCGGCGGGGCCGCGACGGCGCGCGGGGGCGGGGGGAACCACCTTGCCCGCGACCAGCGCGGACTCCGCCACGCGGACGCTCTCCCCGCCCTTCTTTGTGATTCGCAGCACACCGTTGTCCCATGATGTGAGAACGCCGACCGCGTCGGTGAACTTCTCACCCGTTGGACCATGTTCGGTCAAACACCGTACGGAGACCCGTTTTCCCACGTCAGCAGCGGTGATACGGACCTCGAGGCGCCCGGCGGCAGAGATTTCCACGGGTCGGTTCACCCCTCCTGTTCGGATCATGCCCAGGAACGGAGATACTAGAGGCGGGCATCGACGACGCCGCGCTCCCGCGCGCCAGGCGGCGGAGCCTGAGGAGGCCCGCCAGCGCCCTATCGAGGAGGAACGACAGCGTGACCTACGTCATCGCGCAGCCTTGTGTCGACGTGAAGGACAAGGCGTGCATCGAGGAGTGCCCGGTCGACTGCATCTACGAGGGCCAGCGGTCCTTGTACATCCACCCGGACGAATGCGTCGACTGCGGTGCCTGTGAGCCGGTCTGCCCGGTCGAGGCGATCTTCTACGAGGACGACACTCCCGAGGAGTGGAAGGACTACTACAAGGCGAACGTCGAGTTCTTCGACGAGCTCGGCTCGCCGGGCGGCGCCAGCAAGCTGGGTCTGATCGAGCGGGACCACCCGATCATCGCCGCGCTGCCGCCGCAGGCGTAGCCGTCCCGCAAGCGGCCTCCGCACCGACGTGCCGCCCTGGTCCCGTACGGCCCGGCCCCTTCCGGGACCGCCGTACGGGGCCGAGGCGTTCGCCGTACCAGAAAGTGAGCCCCGCCCCGTGTCCGCAGTCTCCGACCGGTTGCCCACCTTCCCCTGGGACAAGCTGGCGCCGTACAAGAAGACGGCCGCAGCGCACCCCGACGGCATCGTCGACCTCTCGGTCGGCACGCCCGTCGACCCGGTCCCCGAGCCGATCCAGAAGGCCCTGATCGCCGCGGCGGACTCACCGGGCTATCCCACGGTCTGGGGCACGCCGGAACTGCGCGACGCGATCACCCGCTGGGTGGAGCACCGGCTGGGTGCCCGTGAGGTCACCCACCGGCACGTCCTGCCGATCGTCGGCTCCAAGGAGCTGGTCGCCTGGCTGCCCACCCAGCTCGGCCTGGGCCCCGGCGACACGGTCGCCCACCCGCGCCTGGCCTACCCGACGTACGAGGTCGGCGCCCGCCTCGCCCGCGCGGAGCACGTCACGTACGACGACCCGACCGAGCTGGACCCGGCCGGACTGAAGCTGCTGTGGCTGAACTCCCCGTCCAACCCGACGGGCCGGGTGCTGTCCAAGGAGGAGCTGACCCGGACCGTCGCCTGGGCCCGCGAGCACGGCGTCCTCGTCTTCTCCGACGAGTGCTACGTCGAGCTGGGCTGGGAGGCGGACCCGGTCTCGGTGCTGCACCCCGACGTCAACGGCGGCTCCTACGACGGCGTCGTCGCGGTGCACTCGCTGTCCAAGCGGTCCAACCTCGCCGGTTACCGCGCGGCCTTCCTGGCCGGCGATCCTGCGGTCCTCGGGCCGCTGCTGGAGATCCGCAAGCACGGCGGGATGATGACGTCCACGCCGACGCAGGCGGCCGTGGTGGCGGCGCTCAGCGACGACGACCACGTCCGGGTGCAGCGGGAGAGGTACGCGGCGCGGCGTGCGGTGCTGCGCGAGGCTCTGCTCGCGCACGGGTTCCGCATCGAGCACAGCGAGGCCGGTCTCTATCTGTGGGCCACGCGGGGTGAGTCCTGCTGGGACACGGTGGCGCACCTCGCGGAGCTGGGCATCCTGGTCGCCCCGGGCGACTTCTACGGCCCCGCCGGCGCGAACTTCGTCCGCATCGCCCTCACCGCGACGGACCCCCACGTGAAGGCCGCCGCTCACCGCCTGACGTCCAGCTGAACCGGGGGGCGTTGCGCAGCCCGGCGCAGACGAGGTGCCGCTGCGCCCACCCGTGCCGCCCTGGGGGTACCTCCCAGGCCTTCAAGGCACTGGGGGAGGCACGATTGCCCGCAGCTCCGGCTGTGGGCAGTCGTTCCGCAGGGCGGAACGGGTGGGCACAGCCACCAGCACGGGGCACCGTTGCACCTGGGGCCACTGCACCCGCCTGGGTGCACACAGGAAACGGGGCCCGGGGGAGTACCCCGGGCCCCGTTTGCGGGGTGGGCGTCAGCCGAGCGGGAGGTCCCGCACCGCCGGCACCGCCTTCGTCACCGTCTTGCCCGCCGCAGGCGCCACGTCCGTGTCCGGAGCGGCCTCCCCGACCTCCTTGGCCACATCGTCCACGGTGCTGCCCGGAACCCCGTCCAGGACACTCAGCCCGAGGTTCGAGGCCGACGGCAGCCCGGGAGCCGCGCTCGCGGTACCGGCCGCGCCGACCCCGGCGGCCGCTCCCGCAGCGACGAGCAGCGCGGCACGGGCGATCCGACGGGTCAGGGGGAGAGACATGATGCTCCTTCGACGGCAGACGACGATGTGTGCCCGGCCACCGGGCCCGGACGCAGTGACTACCGCTCGACCGCCGCGAAGGTTGCGGCGCGGCCACGCAATGAACCCCCTCGGGTGAGCGCCCGTACTACTGCGCGGTCGTGATCCGGACCGCCCCCGCGCCCCTGTCGCCCGAGCCCGCGGACCCCTTGCCGTCGAGCATCCGCCACTCGCTGTTGGCGTGCCCGGCGACCCACTCCCGTCCGGCGTAGGAGACCCGCCTTATGTGCAGGGCGGAGGCGTTGGCCACGGCCCAGTGCGCCAGCTGCCAGCCCCGCGCCCCGGCGTCCCGCCCGGCCCCGGCGCCGTTCCCGGCGGTGACCGGAAGCGTCACGGTCCGCCCGGAACCGGCGGCACCGGGACCGTCCCCGTTCCGCGAGGACGCCGGGCGGGCTCCCGCGCCCCGCACCTCCGCGCGGTCCACCTCCGCGCCGGCCGGCTCCAGCACGTCCCGCCCGAAGTCCCGGGCCAGCGCGGCCCGTACCGTGTCCGCGCTCGCGGCCCGGGTCGCCGAGGGGCGCCCCTCGCAGGTCAGCGTGGCCCCCGAGCGTCCGGTGAGCGCGGCGGCCAGCAGCGCCGCGTCCGGTTCGTGCTTGGCGTACGCCTGCGGGAAGCCGCTGCGCTGCACCCGCTGCGCGGCGACGGTGAGCGGCAGCCGGGTGTAGCCCCGCACCTCCTCCAGGTGCTCGTAGAACTTCCCCGCCGCGTACGCCGGGTCCATGATCTGCTCCGGCGTGCCCCAGCCCTGCGAGGGACGCTGCTGGAACAGCCCCAGCGAGTCCTTGTCGCCGTAGTCGATGTTGCGCAGCGCGGACTCCTGCAGCGCGGTCGCCAGCGCGATCGTCACGGCCCGCTCGGGCATCTCGCGCGCCGTGCCCACGGCGCTGATCGTCGCCGCGTTCACCGCCTGCTCGGGCGTGAACTCGTAGGCCGCGCCGTCGTCCTTGCCGGAGACGACCTTGCAGCCGGGACCTCCGGTGCCCCCGGTGTCGTACTGGACCACGATGTAGCCGGCGACCGCGGACAGCACCGAAAGACCTGCGCTCCAGCGGAGAAGACGACCGCGGAGCGTGCGCTTGGAAGGAAGGGACGGCTCTGGCACGCGTACAAGATACTGGAGAGTACGGTTCCATGTGAGGCAGGTGTGAACAGTGGGTTTCATCCACGGCGCGCTAGGGTCGACGGCATGGCCGACACCCCGCTTGACCTCACGCTGGACGCCGCGCGACTGACCGCGCAGCTCGTCGACTTCCCCTCCGAGAGCGGCACCGAGAAGCCCCTCGCGGACGCGATCGAGACCGCGCTGCGCACCCTGCCGCACCTCACGGTCGACCGGCACGGCAACAACGTCGTGGCCCGCACCCGGCTCGGGCGCGCGGAGCGGGTGATCCTCGCCGGGCACATCGACACGGTCCCCATCGCGGACAACGTCCCCTCCCGGCTCGACGCCGACGGCACGCTGTGGGGCTGCGGCACCTGCGACATGAAGGCGGGCGTGGCCGTCCAGCTGCGGATCGCGGCCACCGTCCCCGCCCCCAACCGCGATCTGACCTTCGTCTTCTACGACAACGAGGAGGTCAGCGCCGACCTCAACGGCCTGGGACATGTGGCCGACGCCCACCCCGAGTGGCTGGAGGGCGACTTCGCGGTGCTCCTCGAACCCTCCGACGGACAGGTCGAGGGCGGCTGCCAGGGCACGCTGCGGGTGCTGCTGAGGACCCCCGGCGAACGCGCCCACTCCGCCCGCTCCTGGATGGGCTCCAACGCGATCCACGCGGCCGCCCCGATCCTCGCCCGCCTGGCCTCGTACGAGCCCCGTTATCCTGTCATCGACGGCCTGGAGTACCGCGAGGGGCTGAACGCGGTCGGCATCTCCGGGGGAGTGGCCGGCAACGTCATCCCCGACGAGTGCGTCGTCACCGTGAACTTCCGCTACGCCCCGGACCGCACCGAACAGCAGGCGCTGGACCATGTCCGCGAGGTCTTCGCGGACTGCGGGGTGACGGAGTTCGTCGTCGACGACCACAGCGGCGCGGCGCTCCCCGGCCTGTCCCATCCGGCCGCGGCGGCCTTCATCGAGGCGGTGGGCGGCACTCCGCAGCCCAAGTACGGCTGGACGGACGTCTCCCGCTTCTCGGCGCTGGGCGTCCCGGCGGTCAACTACGGGCCGGGAAACCCCCACTTGGCGCACCGGCGGGACGAACGTGTGGACACCGCGAAGATCCTCGCGGGGGAGGAACGGCTGCGGGCCTGGCTGACCGCCTGAGCCCGCCGCACCGGCGGGGCGTTTGGAACGCTCCCCGGTGGACATGCTGACGTCCCCCGTACGTAACCCGCGTAGATCTACGCTGAGGCGGTACGACCTGGCTATCGGAGGGCTGTCTCTTATACACATCTCTGAT
>KL568535.1:78950-80949 GCA_000715605.1 Streptomyces speibonae
CGCCACAGGAGAAGCGTCTGGGGCCGGTCCTCCGCCGGCGAGACCAGGTGCAGACGAGCACCACCGACCAGCGGCTGCTGGACGAGCGCGCCCCCACGGACTGGGTGCACACCGACCCCTGGCGGGTGCTGCGCATCCAGTCGGAGTTCATCGAGGGCTTCGGGACCCTGGCCGAGCTCCCGCCCGCGATCAGCGTCTTCGGCTCGGCGCGCACACCGGTGGACTCGCCGGAGTACGAGGCGGGCGTGCGGCTCGGCCGGGGCCTGGTCGAGGCCGGCTTCGCGGTGATCACCGGGGGCGGCCCGGGGGCCATGGAGGCGGCCAACAAGGGCGCGCTGGAGGCGAAGGGCCTCTCGGTCGGGCTGGGCATCGAGCTGCCCTTCGAGCAGGGGCTGAACCGCTATGTCGACATCGGCCTGAACTTCCGGTACTTCTTCGTCCGCAAGATGATGTTCGTGAAGTACGCCCAGGGCTTCGTGGTGCTGCCCGGCGGCCTGGGCACCCTGGACGAGCTCTTCGAGGCCCTGACCCTCGTCCAGACGCAGAAGGTCACCCAGTTCCCCATCGTCCTGTTCGGCACGGAGTACTGGGGCGGTCTGGTCGACTGGCTGCGCCGGACCGTGATCGGCACGGGCAAGGCGTCGGAGAAGGACATGCTCCTGTTCCACGTCACGGACGACGTGGACGAGGCGGTCGCCCTGGTGTCGAAGGAAGCGGGCCGGTAGGAGGCCGCCGAGGGGCGCCCTCGAAGGCGCCCGGGGGCCCGGGGGCGGAGCCCCCGCCCCGCACGGCCGGCCCTCTAGGCGAGCCCCCTGCGCGCGACAGCCGGGACCCGCTCACCCGCGATGGACGACACCATGTCCAGCACCTGCCGGGTCTCGGCCACCTCGTGCACCCGGTACACCCGGGCCCCCAGCCACGCGGACACCGCGGTCGTCGCGAGCGTCCCCACCAGGCGTTCCTTCACCGGCCGGTCCAGCGTCTCCCCGACGAAATCCTTGTTGGACAGCGAGACGAGCACCGGCCACCCGGTGTCCACCATCTCGCCCAGCCGCCGCGTTGCCTCCAGGCTGTGGCGCGTGTTCTTCCCGAAGTCGTGCCCCGGGTCGATCATCACCGACTCCCGCGGCACCCCCAGCGCCACGGCCCGCTCCGCGAGACCCACGGTCACGTCGAGGATGTCGGCCATGACGTCGTCGTACGTCACCCGGTGCGGCCGGGTCCGCGGCTCGGCGCCCCCCGCGTGGGTGCACACCAGACCGGCGCCGTACCGCGCGGCGACCTCCGCCAGCCGGGGGTCGACCCCGCCCCAGGCGTCGTTCAGGACGTCCGCGCCCGCCTCGCAGGCGGCCTCGCCGACCTCGTGCCGCCAGGTGTCCACGCTGATCACGACGTCCGGGAAGCGGCGCCGCACCTCGGCGACGAAGCCGACGGTGCGCCGCACCTCCTCCTCGGCCGTGACCTCCTCGCCGGGCCCGGCCTTCACCCCGCCGATGTCGATGATCGCGGCGCCCTCGGCCACCGCCTGTTCCACGCGGGTCAGCGCGGGCTCGTCGAGGAACGTGGCGCCCCGGTCGTAGAAGGAGTCCGGGGTCCGGTTCACGATCGCCATGATCAACCGCTCGTGCGGTGCGAATTCCCGCCTGCCCAGCCTGAGCATCCCCTGTGACCTCTCCTCGTCCGTCCGTCCCGGCCGCGCCCGTCCGCCCGGCGGCCCCGACTGTCAGACTCGCATGGCACGATCGGAGCCACACATCCGACTCCGACTCAATCCGACCGTGGGGGCCCCGGCGATGCTCATGTTCCTGTTCCTGGTCGTCGCGCTCGCCGTCGTGGTCGCCGCGGTGACCCTCGCGGTGGTGGGCGGCGGCGACAACGGGCCGCTGCCCGACGCGGCGCCCGAGCGCGTGGTGGACTTCCTCCCGCCGGACCGCCCGCTCAGCCGCACCGACGTGGAGGGCCTGCGCTTCCCGCTCGCCGCCCGCGGCTACCGCTGTCT
>KL568535.1:81146-81320 GCA_000715605.1 Streptomyces speibonae
GTACCGCATGGCCGACGTGGACGACGCCCTCGGCCGGCTCGGCGCCGAACTCGCCGAGCGCGACGCGCGGATCGCCGACCTGGAGTCCGCGCTGGCCGGTGCCCGGGCCGCCGCGGCCCACCTCTCCATGGACAAGACCGCCCCGCACCGGGAGGACGAGCAGCCGTGAGCGAC
>KL568535.1:81606-81871 GCA_000715605.1 Streptomyces speibonae
ACCACAGACGGCGCATCGGCCGTGAGCGATGCCGCCCCCGCCGGCCCGGACGGTCTGCCGCGCTGCCCCTGGGGACTGTCCACCCCGGACTACGTGGCCTACCACGACGAGGAGTGGGGCCGCCCGGTCCACGGCGACGACGCCCTCTTCGAACGCCTCAGCCTCGAGGCGTTCCAGTCCGGCCTGTCCTGGATCACCATCCTGCGCCGCCGCCCGGGCTTCCGCGCCGCCTTCGCCGGCTTCAGGATCGCCACGGTCGCGGAGG
>KL568535.1:82109-82532 GCA_000715605.1 Streptomyces speibonae
GAGCGGCTGCTCGCCGACACCGGCATCATCCGCAACCGCGCCAAGATCGACGCGACCCTCGCCAACGCGCGCGTGGTCGCCGCGTGGGCGCCCGGCGACCTGGACGCCCTGATCTGGTCGTACGCCCCCGACCCCGAGGGCCGCCCGGCGCCGCAGACCATCGCCGACGTCCCCGCGGTCACGCCCGAGTCGACGGCGCTGTCCAAGGCCCTGAAGCGGGCCGGCCTGCGCTTCGTCGGCCCCACCACGGCCTACGCCTTGATGCAGGCCTGCGGGCTGGTGAACGACCACCTGGAGGCGTGCGTGATGCGAAGCGCCCCGAAGGGGCGCGGGGCCCTGTCGATCAGCGGCTCCGCCGCGGAGCGCGATCAACCACAGTGAACCCGCACCCCGACGGCGGGACTGCTGCCCCGGGCTCACCGG
>KL568535.1:82764-86161 GCA_000715605.1 Streptomyces speibonae
CCCCGGGCTCACCGGAAGCTCACCGGCCCAGGTACCGGGGCTTCTCCTTGTTCACGAACGCCCGCACGGCGATCGCGTGGTCCTCCGACGCGCCGGCCCGGGTCTGCAGCTCGTCCTCCTTCTCCAGCGTCTCCTCCAGCGAGTGGCTCAGCCCGAACGCCACGGACTCCTTCAGCGCCGCGTACGCCACCGTCGGCCCCTCGGCCAGGCCCCGGGCCACCTTCTCCGCCTCCGCGCGCAGCTCCGATGCCGGGACCAGCCGGTTGGCGATGCCCAGCTCGTACGCCTCCTGGGCGGAGATGCCGCGCGGGAAGAGCAGCAGGTCGGTGGCGCGGCCGGGGCCGATCACCCGGGGCAGCGTCCACGAGATCCCGGAGTCCGCGGTCAGCGCGACACCCGCGAACGAGGTGTTGAACGCCGCCGTCTCCGCGACGATCCGGTAGTCCGCGGCCAGCGCGAAGCCGAAGCCGGCGCCCGCCGCGACCCCGTTCACCGCCGCGACCACCGGCTTCGCTGCCCCGGCGATCGCCTTCACGATCGGGTTGTAGTGCTCGCGCACCGTGCTCATCGTCCCGCCCGAACCGCTCTCCCGGTCGGCGGCCAGCAGCCCGATGTGCTCCTTGAGGTCCTGCCCGACGCAGAACGCCCGGTCGCCCGCGGCCGTCAGCAGCACGGCCCGCACGGCGTCGTCGTCCGCGGCGGCCCCGACCGCGTCCCGGAGGGCGACCTTCGCCGCCACGTTCAGCGCGTTCATCGCCTCCGGGCGGTTCAGCGTGATCGTCGCGAGTCCGTCGCTCACCTCGTAGAGCACGGTGTCGGCCATGGCGTATCCCTCCGTGTCGCGGCTCGGGACCTACCGGCCGGTACGTCCCTGTTGCAGGACAGCATGACGGAGATCACCGGTCCTGGAGCGGGGGCCGCGTGTGACCTGCGTCAAACAATTCTCAGCGGATTCAGGCCCTCGGAGGTGTGTGCGGTGGCGCAGTATCGCAGTCACATCGCCGAATTGAGTGGTTTTGCTCGCGCGCGTTGCCCAAGCGATGCCTACTGATGTTGGTCATCGGGTCCTGCGATGCGGGATAATGGCCTGGAAGCAATGTGTTCGATGCCGGTGGCGTGTGTCCTGCTTCAGGGACCGCAGGTGCCCTTCAGTGGGCCGTCGGCTCAGACGGTTTAGCTGGGTTTCAGGAAGGGGAACGAGCATGGCGGCCATGAAGCCGCGGACGGGTGATGGCCCGCTCGAGGTGACCAAGGAGGGGCGGGGCATCGTCATGCGCGTTCCGCTCGAAGGCGGCGGTCGGCTCGTCGTCGAGCTGACCCCGGACGAGGCCGACGCGCTCGGCGACGCCCTCAAGAAGGTCGTCGGCTGACGCGCAAGCGACCATACCCTTTCAGCCGCCCCGGTGCCGCACGCGGTGCCGGGGCGGCTGTTTGCGCGGGGTTCGGGGTACCGGCGTACCGGCCGGTCACGGTCGTGGTGCGGGGACGCGCCGGTCACTTCTTGACGGCGCACAGGAGCCCGTCGCCGACCGGCAGCAGCGACGACACCAGCTCCTGGCTCTCGCGCACGGTCCGCACCAGCTCCCGCAGCCGCAGTACTTCCGTGGGCTGCGGCCCGGAGTCCACCGTGCGGCCGTTCGCGAACACGCCTTCGAAGGCGACCAGGCCTCCCGGGCGCAGCAGGCGCAACGATTCAGCGAGATAGTCCTGGTACTCCTGGCGGTCGCCGTCGCAGAAGACGAGGTCATAGCCGGAGTCCGCGAGACGCGGCAGGACGTCCAGCGCGCGGCCGGGGATGAAACGGGCCCGGTTGGCGGCGAAACCGGCGTCGCGGAACGCCTGCCGGGCGGACTGCTGGTGCTCCGGCTCCTGGTCGACCGTGGTCAGCACCCCGTCGGGACGCATCCCGTGCAGCAGATGGATCCCGGAGACACCGCAGCCGGTGCCGATCTCCGCGACCGCCTTGGCGTCCACGCCGGCGGCGAGCAACCGCAGGGCCGCGCCCGTGCCGGGAGACACCGAGCGCAGGCCGGCCGCGCGGGCCCGGCCCCGGGCCCAGTGCAGCGCCTCGTCCTCGGCGACATAGGCGTCGGCGAACGCCCAGCTCGTCTGCCGGTTGGCGGTAATGACCCTCTCCTGTCCCCGTGGTTGCCTCGGCGTGACTGTATCCGTTGCCGTCGGGAACCTGCTGATGGGACCGGTCGTTTAAAGGAGAAGAGCAAGTGGCGCGTGCCGTGACGGGGGGTGGGTCGTGAACGAGGACGCCGGGAAAGCGCAGACGCAGGCGTACGAGGCGTGGCAGCCCAGATCAAATTCTCGTAAAACCGCTTATCCGGAGCTAACGGGCGAGGTGGCTATGGTAAGGGCTCCACTGGACACCACCAGAGCCGACAGGGGAGGTGCGGCTGCACCTGTGGATCGCGGAGGAGTGCTGCGGCGCTTCCTCGGATCGGCGGGCAAGCCGAAATCCGTGAACGACACCGCTGCTGACCACCACCGCGCTGGCGACCCGGCCCAGACCGCGACCTTCTCCGGCGACGCGGACGGGCAGGCGTGGACTCCGCCCACCTGGGAGGAGATCGTCAGCATGCACAGCGGCCGGGTCTACCGGCTCGCCTACCGTCTCACGGGCAACCAGCACGACGCGGAGGACCTCACCCAGGAGGTCTTCGTCCGCGTCTTCCGCTCCCTGTCGACGTACACCCCGGGCACCTTCGAGGGGTGGCTGCACCGGATCACCACCAACCTCTTCCTGGACATGGTCCGCCGCAAGCAGCGGATCCGTTTCGACGCGCTGGGTGACGACGCGGCCGAGCGGCTGGCCAGCAAGGAGCCCACACCGCAGCAGGTCTTCAACGACGCGCACTTCGACGCGGACGTCCAGCAGGCCCTGGACACCCTCGCGCCGGAGTTCCGCGCCGCCGTCGTCCTGTGCGACATCGAGGGGCTCTCCTACGAGGAGATCGCGGCGACCCTGGGCGTCAAGCTCGGCACCGTCCGGTCCCGGATCCACCGCGGCCGTTCCCAGCTGCGCAAGGCCCTCGCGCACCGCTCGCCCCAGGCGCGTGCGGACCGCCGCTCCTTCATGCCGCGTGTCCCCGCACTGGGAGGAGGGGGCGCGAGCGCGTGAGCGGTTCACGGCCGAAGTCTTCCGAGGGACACCTCGCAGAGCAGCACCTGGGAGACCGACTTTCCGCCCTGGTGGACGGAGAGCTCGGTCATGACGCGCGTGAGCGCGTACTGGCGCACGTGGCCACCTGCGCGAAGTGCAAGGCGGAGGTGGACGCGCAGCGCACGTTGAAGAACGTCTTCGCCCAGGCGGCCCCGCCGCCGCCCTCCGAGAGCTTCCTGGCCCGCCTGCAAGGGCTTCCTGCCGGGGGCGACCTCGGCGACGGCG
>KL568535.1:86391-86762 GCA_000715605.1 Streptomyces speibonae
GCGGGGGGTTCCCCGTGCACGACGTCAGCCGCCACGAGACCGACCGCTCGGCCTCGCGCGGGCTGCGGTTCGCGTTCGTCGCCGCCGGAGCGGTGTCGCTGGCCGCGATCGCCCTGGGCGGGGTCACCGCGACGGGGCCCGCCGACACCGAGGCGCGTGGCGGAAAGGGCAGCAACGTGACGCCGGCGCGCTCGCAGGGCGCGGGTGCGACGACGGCGCCGGAATCGCGGCGACGCGGGGCTGGGCCGCTGCTGGGCCAGGCGGGGCAGAGCACGCGGGACGACGCCCCCGTCGCGCCGGTGGGGGTGTCCGCACCGCTGCTGCCCGCCGTTCCGCCGCCCTCCGAGGGCGGCTGTCTCTTATACACATCT
>KL568535.1:86973-87740 GCA_000715605.1 Streptomyces speibonae
CCGAGGGCGGTGCGGCGGCGGTGTCGCCGCTGATACGCCCGCCGGAATCCGCCCCGCCGCTCACCCTGACGGCGTGGGCCACCTCGGCCGGTTTCCGGGCCTCGGGCCTTGTCACCCCCACGCCCACCAGCACGTCCCGCTGACCTGTCCTCTGCGCAAGGGCGCGCGAACCTGATTGAATTCCAGGCGGCGCGCCCTCGCCCATACGGACGGGCGCCGAGCCAGTGTCCAGCTGTGGGGAGAGCATGAACAACGGGAAGCCGGGCCCACCGGGGGAAGAGCCGAGCACGCGCTCGGAGGCACCCGAGGGGGACTTCGAACTGGCCCGCCCAGCCCGGCCACCGGCCGCCACTCCCCAGGAGGGCGACTACGAACTGGCCCCCTCCCGCTCCACACCTCCCGGGACGCCGGCCCCCGGCACCGCCGCCACGGGCCCGTCGTCCGGCGAACGCGGCACCGCCACCGGTACGCCCGCCGCCCCGCCGCCCGGCGCGGACGACTCCGGCGCGGACGACTCCGGCGCGCAGCGCCCGGCCGGTGCCGCCTCCGCCACGGCTGGGCCCGGTGCGGAGGGGCCCGTCGGCTCCGCTTCCGCCGCCTCCGGGGCCGGTGTTCCCGGGGTGTCTGAAGCCTCCGTGGCTTCGGCGCCCGGCGCGGAGGGACCGGACGCCGTCGCCACCGCTCCCGTCGGGGCCGGTGCCTCCGCCGGGTACGAGTCTTCTGCCGTCCCCGGGGCCGGCTCGGGCCCGCGCGATGGCGTCGCCGCC